>NZ_JBDMHB010000092.1:0-1025 GCF_039752955.1 Collinsella aerofaciens | reverse complement strand
CCTCTAGGTAATCCCCAAGCTCCTTGTGCATGCTCTGGTAGAAGCTGCGGGGGCACATCTTCTTGTAGTTGAAGCGCCCATCGAGGATGGGCGTGAACGGCACGTGCATGTGGTCGCGGGCGGGCGTGCCGTCCTTCAGCACCTCGTCCTTGTGGACGTACCCGCCCATCATGTTCTCGATGCCGAACTTCTTCGACAGGTACCAGTACGTCAGGCGGAAGAACCTGTCCTCATCGCCCTTGCGCACATTGTCGGGAAGCGTCACAACAACGTCAGCCATAACGACCGCATCCTTGCGCGTGGCGCGCTTCCCTGCGGCCTTCTGGGCTTCGTTCACGCGCTCGATGCGACTCTCCACCGTGCCCCAGTTCGGCTCGCCCTCGCGCGGCTCCACACGCCCCACAACGAGCTTGCCGTCCTTGTTCGTGTAGTGGCCGACCACCAAGTCGTTCTTGATGCGCTCGGGGTCGATGTTGTCGCGCTCCAGGCTGCTGCGGTCGCGGCGGTAATGGGCGAGCATGTGCCCGACCGATGGAGCCTTGTATTTCGCGATGTGAGCCATGGAAACCTCCGAGCCGTACAGACTTAATCGACTAAAGTCTAGCACGTTAGACCTTAGCTACGCTAAGGACGTGCCCTGCGGGGCTTCTCCGCAATCCTCCCAGCGGTCGAGATTGCTGCGCGTCATCGGTGGCGGCACCTCTTCCTTGCCCGCTCGGCTCCGCCGAGATGGAGGGGTTTCACCCCTCCAAACCACCCCGACGTATCGGTATCGGATTCCCATGGGCGAGGTCGTAGTACCTCGCCCCCCTGTGGTCATTTGTCATTTGTCATTTGTCACATTATTTTTCGGACGTAGTTAGCGAAAAATAATGAGCCGCCCGATTCTGCAGGTCTCATCCAGTCGAGACACGGGCAAGGAAAGGGTCGATGGAGCAGAGCGTCCATCGACCCTTAATCAAGTCTGGTCTATTCGGTTGGCCGTCGCGTCAATTCCGCAATCCGTGAACGAGTCGGCTTAGATC
>NZ_JBDMHB010000091.1:0-1044 GCF_039752955.1 Collinsella aerofaciens | reverse complement strand
TACGCCAGCACGCCGAAGAACGCGCCGATGATGCCCACGACCATGGTGGCCACGATCAGCACCATGGGGTTGATCTTCTTGGACAGCAGCCAGTAGTACAGCCAGAAGGCGATCATGCCGAGCATGCCGGGCATGATGCCGTCCAGGATGTCCTGGAGGGTCTGGGCGTCGTCGCCCGAGCCGATGGCCACCGGGATGCTGGCCCAGAACATGTCCTTGCACATGGCGCCCACGACCATGACGCCCACGATGCCCACGCAGGTCATGATCTTCTGCATGAGGCCGGTCCTCTGGGCCTCGTCCAGGAAGCCAACGCCCAGCTCGTAGCCCTTGACGGCGCCCCAGATGCGCAGCGCGAAGCCGGGGACGTTGTAGATGAGCAGGAAGGCGATGGGGCCGAAGGGGTTGCCGGCCTGGCACAGGCTGATGCCCACCGCGGCGGCGACCACGCGCAGCGTCGACAGGAAGATGGAGTCGCCGATGCCGGACAGCGGGCCCATGAGGGCGGCCTTGACGTCGTTGACGCTCTCGGGCTCGATCTCGCCGCGGGCGACCTTCTCCTCCATGGCCATCGCGATGCCGCCGACGAACGGGGCGAACTGGACGGTGATGTTGAAGAACGCGCAGTGGCGGTGCAGGGCCGCGGCGTAGTCGTCGGGGCGGCCGGCGTAGATCTTCTTGAGCATGTTGGCGACCATCAGGCAGAAGGCGATGTTCATCTGCTTGTAGTAGGTCCAGGAGAACTCCATGCCCAGGGCGCCGACGTTGACGGCGCTCTTGACGAGGTCGGAGCGCGTGATCTTGTTCTCGGGACTAGAAGTCATCGTCCTCATCCCCTTCCGCGGAGAGCTGGGGCTGGGCTCCGCCCAGGCCGAGCAGGTCGAACTTGTCGATGCCGATGATGATGGCGATCAGGGCGACGCCCAGGACGGGCACGTTGGCGTAGGAGCACAGCAGGAAGCCCAGGAAGTAGAAGGGCACGAGCTGCTTGGTGAGCACCAGGCGGCCGAGCATGGCGAAGCCCATGGCAGGCAGGATGTTGGC
>NZ_JBDMHB010000090.1:0-1199 GCF_039752955.1 Collinsella aerofaciens | reverse complement strand
CGCTGGTTCCCGGTTCCACCGGGCCGCGCGGCAAGGAGATATATTGCCAGACCGGAGGGGCCCCGGGGGCGGGAATCTGGGCGTACACATTTCCTACACATATAAGTACTCTCGGCTGGCTGGTTAAAAATAGGAGGGGACCTCGCATCCGAGATCCCCTCTTTCGCCCATCTATAGCAATAGACTCTTAA
Organism: Collinsella aerofaciens; assembly: GCF_039752955.1. Lineage (GTDB taxonomy): Bacteria > Actinomycetota > Coriobacteriia > Coriobacteriales > Coriobacteriaceae > Collinsella > Collinsella aerofaciens_BI. The sequence goes on along the minus strand of NZ_JBDMHB010000090.1, from coordinate 1,008 downwards.
ATACCTTATGCCAGCAGCTTGCGACCGGACTCCTCGATCGCGTCAAGTGCTGCATCTGCCTCGGCGGCATCCGCGCCCTTAGCGAAGATGTACAGCTTAATCTTGGGCTCGGTGCCGGAAGGACGAACAATACCCTTGTTGCCACCCTCAAGATCGAACTCAATGACATTAGCCTTCGGCAGGCCGTTCACGCAGGTGTTGTAATCCACGACAGCCTCAATCTTAGAACCGGCGAGCTCCGCAGGCGGGTTCTCGCGCAGACCGGCCATGATGCCGGCCATCTTTGCCGCACCCTCAGCACCCGGATAGCTCAGCGAAATCGTCTTGTTGTGATAGTAGCCATACTTCTCGTACAGCTCGTGCATCGCATCGGCGAGGTTCTTACCCTGCAGCTTGTAATACTGAGCCATCTGGCAAATCAGCAACGAAGTGCTCACGGCGTCCTTGTCGCGCACATGGTCGCCGGCCAGATAGCCGTAGCTCTCCTCGAAACCGAAGATAAAGCGATCGACTTCACCAGCATCGGAAAGCGAGGTAATGATGTCACCGATGTACTTGAAGCCCGTCAAGCAGCGACGGAGCTCAAAGCCATACTCCTCGGCCAGTGCATCGACCATGGCGGAAGAAACGATAGTAGTAACGGCAACCTTCTTAGCAAGGTCCTCACCGCGGGCCGCACGGGTCTTGCAGATATAATCGAGCAGCAGAACGCCCATCTCATTGCCGGTCAGCAGCAGATAGTCATCGCCATTCTTAACGGCAACGCCAACACGGTCGGCGTCGGGATCGGTTGCAAGCAGCAAATCAGGGTGAACCTGCTCGCAGAGATCGATGCCCTTCTGCATGGCCTGACGGATCTCGGGGTTAGGATACGGGCAGGTCGGGAAATCGCCGTTAGGCTCCTTCTGCTCGGGAACAACCGTGACATCGGTGATGCCAGCGCGCTCGAGCACCGTGGTAACAGGAATGAGGCCGGTACCGTTCAGCGGCGTATAGACAAGCTTGAGC
>NZ_JBDMHB010000089.1:0-1299 GCF_039752955.1 Collinsella aerofaciens | reverse complement strand
TCGTGTCTCTCGTTCACCTCAATGGTCCTCCTAACGCCGGCGTGTTGGCACCACCAGCGTAGTGGCGGCGGGGAGGCGCGGTGGCCATTATTCGGTGACCGGGATTGGTCAAAATAGTTTGACTATTAGCGGCTAAAATCGCCCGGCGCTAACACCGCGGTGCTACCGGGCTTTAAGGATTACACCGTCGCCGTCGAGACCTCGTCTACCGAAGGCGAGGAGGAGGGCATCGTCGAGCGCGAGATTGTCGCCCATGTGACGACAAGCGAGGCGCTCGGGGCACACGACCGTCACATCGCCCGCAAGCTCATCGACCTCAATGTGCCCGAGCTCGATCGCGTGGAATTTGACGTGAAGTGATGCCGGCGCGGGATGAGCGCTCGCACGGACGCAAGTTATGACGAGGCGCAGACGCGATACGGACACGAGCAAATAGAGGGGTTCAGTTCACACCCGCGCCCCGCTCGCCGTTTTATTGCCGTGAATCAACTGGCCGGATCGACATCGCCAGACTCCACCATAAACGCAGGTTTGGTGCTCACCTGATAAAATCGGGTCACTTTGCTATCTCTAAATAGATAGAGCTGCCCCTGATTGCGTCGGCGCGATATATACGCAACGTGAACCGTGCCGAATTCTTCGCCGTTTTCCTTCTTTAATATCAGGATGTTGGGGTCATCCGTACGCTTAAACTGCCCGTCAACGCAGCTGCCGTCTTTGTCGACCAGTTGCCACCGATGGTTATCCTCTTCAAGAAAGGCCAGGGTTTCCAGACTCGTCTTGTCGTCCCGATAGTAACCGTCGATGGCAAACCCTTCGGAAGCGCATTCCTGCATATAGGACGTTTCCCGGCTTATAGCAAACAGCCCTGTAGCGCCCAGGAGCACAGCCAGGCAGACCACTGCAAGGGTTATCGAAATAGCACGGCGACCCATGTTAGCCCAACCGATAGTTGTTTAACTGAGCGCGAAACATACCTGGAACCTCCGATATCAGGGGGAACGTCGCCCGCGGCCCGCCGGCAACTATGTGTTTCTAACATTAAACCCTATGGCTACGACTCGTTGGAGATAGGTTCCATAAACGGACAGTGATATACGGCGAAAGGCCACACTTATCCATTAACCCAGAGTTATGGAGGCCATTTTTCATATTGCGAGACCGCGGTTTTCGGAAGTGCGGTGAAAAACTGAGCCCCGCCGACCAGACCGACTTTTTTAGCAACAAAACCGACGCTCCTATAAGTTGTCAAGAGGCAGTTTGCGGGAGCGCTCCCTTCAATTCGCACAGGAGCTCGTA
>NZ_JBDMHB010000088.1:0-1389 GCF_039752955.1 Collinsella aerofaciens | reverse complement strand
GCCCGCTCGACGGTTTGGCCATCGGTCCCCTTTCGCTCGCCGCTACTCGGGGAGTCTCGAGATTGATTTCCTCTCCTCCGGGTACTTAGATGTTTCAGTTCCCCGGGTTGTCCTCCCCCCGCCTATGTGTTCAGCGGGGGGATATGCACACTGCTGTGCATGGGTTCGCCCATTCGGAGACCCCCGGGTCGAAGGATGTGTGCTCCTCGCCGGGGATTATCGCAGCTTGCCGCGTCCTTCATCGGCTCCCTGTGCCAAGGCATCCGCCGTGCGCCCGTGGTATCTTGCGGGACCGCACTCGGGCCCGCGGGATATCCACGTGTCGCTAATTAATCTAATTAATCGATATCATGAATAGCGCTCGTATGTCGCAATTCGGGTATCTCATACCGCGGCACAGTGTCTTCACTGTGCTCGCGATCAGATGCTCCTCACTCATATATAAGTGAATTCTTCTTGTTTGGATCGGATGAATGATTGCTATCATTCTTGATTTAATCGCAGAAAAGAATCGAGTCTGGAAGAGGATACTCTTCCATCTCTCTCCTATCGCTATGCGGCTCTCAAGGTACGCGGGTGCGACCCCGGGGACCGGGTGCTGCGGGGAATCATCCAGGCGACATCTACCGGACGGGCTCCTGCCCTCCATTCGAGTTAAAGTGTTTTCTCTCTAAGAATGTATCTCCCTAGAAAGGAGGTGATCCAGCCGCACCTTCCGGTACGGCTACCTTGTTACGACTTCACCCCCCTCACCCTCCACACCTTCGGCGCCTCCCCCCTCGAAAGGTTGGGCCGGCGACTTCGGGTGCAGACGACTCGGGTGGTGTGACGGGCGGTGTGTACAAGGCCCGGGAACGCATTCACCGCGGCATGCTGATCCGCGATTACTAGCAACTCCGACTTCATGGGGGCGGGTTGCAGCCCCCAATCCGAACTGGGGCCGGCTTTCCGGGATCCGCTCCCCCTCGCGGGGTGGCATCCCTCTGTACCGGCCATTGTAGCACGTGTGCAGCCCAGGGCATAAGGGGCATGATGACTTGACGTCGTCCCCGCCCTCCTCCGCCTTGACGGCGGCGGTCCCGCGTGGGTTCCCGGCATCACCCGATGGCAACACGCGGCGGGGGTTGCGCTCGTTGCGGGACTTAACCCAACATCTCACGACACGAGCTGACGACAGCCATGCACCACCTGTATGGGCTCCTCTCGGCCACGGGGTCTCCCCCGCTTCACCCATATGTCAAGCCCTGGTAAGGTTCTTCGCGTTGCTTCGAATTAAGCCACATGCTCCGCTGCTTGTGCGGGCCCCCGTCAATTCCTTTGAGTTTTAGCCTTGCGGCCGTACTCCCCAGGCGGGACGCTTAATGCGTTGGCTGCGGCACGGGGGGATCG
>NZ_JBDMHB010000087.1:0-1472 GCF_039752955.1 Collinsella aerofaciens | reverse complement strand
GGTAGTGTCGAGAAAGTTGGTGTAAGGGCCCTTGCGGCCCCTGTGTCCGATATCCGGAATCAGTTGATATCCTAGGCCGCCTCCACGCTGTCGGCAAGTTCCAGGCTGGATTCGAGCATCTTCCTGGCCGCCTTCTCCAGCTCCGCCCAGTCGTGCTCGCCCGCGGCACCCATTCTGAACGCGGCGTCATGCATCTCGGCCATCTTCCTCTCCGAGAAGTAGCGCGAGCCGGACCATGTCTCGGCCTGGTCGCACATGACGGCGCCCACGAGCCTGAGCAGCGAACTCTCCGACGGGAAGACCTGCACCACGCGCGAGCGGCGCTTGATTTCCCTGTTGGCGCGCTCCTGCACGTTGTTGGTGCGCAGGCGCTTCCAGTGCGACGGCGGGAAGTCCAGGTACGCGAGCGCGTCGGGCTCCGCCTCCTCGAGCACCCTCGCCGCCCTCGGGCAGCACCCCTCCAGCATCTCGCACGCCGCGTGGTACATGGCCACGGCGGTGGCGGCGTCCCCGGCGCGGAAGACCGACGAGACGATGCGCCCCACGCGGCGCCTCAGCTGCCAGGAGCCGGCCTCGCGCATGCAGTCGCGCATCAGGTGCACGGCGCATCGCTGCCAGGCCGCCCCCTGGAAGACCTCGCCTATGGCCCTGACCAGGCCCCCGTGGGCATCGGATACGACGAGCTCGGTGCCGGTCGCGCCGCGGTCGCGCAGCTTCCGCAGGAAACCGAGCCACGATTCGTAGGACTCCGTGTCCACCACGGACACCCCCAGCACCCGCCTCCAGCCGGACTCGTCGCAGCCTATCGCCGTGACCACCGCGGTCGAAGCCACGCGGCCCCCGCGGCGGCACTTGACGTAGGTCGCGTCGAGCCAGATGTAGGGTATCGCGCGCGCATCGAGCGGCCCCTCCGCGAGGTCGGCTATCTCGGCGTCGAGGGTCGCGGCGATCGCGCTCACGCGGTCCCTGCCGAGCCTCTCGATGCCCATCTTCCCGGCTATCCTCTGTACCTTCCTGGTGCTGGTGCCGGTGGCGTACATCTCGGCCACCGCCGCGACGAGCGCGCGGTCGACGCGCTGGTAGCGCTCGAGGACGTCCTCGGGGAAGAAGCTACCCGTCCTGAGCTTGGGGATTCTCAGGTTGAGCGTGCCCACGCACGTCTCGAGCGTGCGGTTGCGGTAGCCGTTCCTGCTGTTGGCCCCATCGCCGCAGAGCTGGTCGGCCTCCTCGTCCATGATGGCGTTGACCACCTGCTCGGCGAGCAGCCTGAGCAGCGACTGGATGTCGACCATCCCGTCGGTCGACCTCGGGATGGCGGCCTTATCCGGCATCGCGTCTGCTAATATCTCCATAGCGGTCCCTGTCCTTTCCCAGAACCTGTGTTATGTAGCAATTCCAGATTCTAGGACAGGGGCCGCTTGCGTTTGGCGGTCAGCCGTCGGCGCGCTTACACCAACATTTCCGACGCGATC
>NZ_JBDMHB010000086.1:0-1485 GCF_039752955.1 Collinsella aerofaciens | reverse complement strand
GGCCGCGGGGGCGTTCGGCTAACTGCGGGAATGGCCTATTTGCTCAATGTGTTCGGCTGAGATCGGAAATCAACCTCTCAGAGTCTTTGTTCTTGACATTTATTCAAATTATGCAGTGTTATTTGATTTTTCAGTTTTAGAAACCAGCAGGTAGAATCGTTGGCAAATATAGATACATGACACTCTGTTGTTATTTGTACAACATTTTGTTTTAACCCACTCAATCTGTGAACGGTCGACATTTGGCTGTGAGTGGTCGTTTGTTCTCCGCGTCGATTCGCCTCGGGACAAAAAAGCGTCCCGGCAATCGGTTGCCGGGACGCCTGATCGAACCACCACAAAGGTGCCTGTCCCCTTCGTGGTGGTTTTTGTCCAGCGCGCAGTGCTACAGCAGGTGCTCCTGGATAAAGATCGCGATACCGTCTTCGTCGTTGCTCGCGGTTACAAAGTCGGCCGCGGCACGGGTGGCGTCGCTGCCGTTTGCCATGGCCACGCCCACGCCGGCGTCGGCCACCATGCCGGCATCGTTGTCCGCATCGCCGAACACGCAAATGTTCTGGAGCCCCATGTCATTGAGCTCCGCGACGCGCAGCAGGCCGCGCGTCTTGGACACGCGCGGATCCATGAACTCGTAGAGCCGCTGCGTGGTCTGCAGGGCTGCCGCCTTAACAGTGTTATCGGCAAACGTCGACGCCCGCTCAATCACCCGCGGCATTACCTCGGGCGCCATGGTAAACATCACCTTGGGCTGCGGCTCGCGTAAGAACTCGGCAAAGTCGACCACCTGGTAGGGCACGCCATCGACGCGCGACAGGTGCTCGACGCACGCGTTGCTCTCGGGCACGTAGAACACGCCGTCTCGGGGGCAGACGGGCGTTGCCGGAAGGTCCGCCATGTGCTTGCAGATGCGCGCGATGGTCTCGCCCGGCAGCGGATAGCTCAGCTCGTTGATGTCGTGCGCGCGGTCGATGACCTCGGCGCCACCGCAGCCCACGAGCACGTCCACCAGGCCTTCGATGCCCCAGAGCTCGTACATGGCCTCGGTCGCGTGGGCGTCACGCCCGGTGCACAGGCCAAACAGCACGCCGCGCTCGCGCAGGGCGCGAATCGTCGCCACGGTGCGCGGGGACACCGTGTGCCGGCTCGTGAGCAGCGTACCGTCGATATCGCAAAACACGGCTTTGGTGTGGCTGAAGGTTGTGTCCATGGGGGCCTTTCTGGGTTGTGCGGCGGTGTGGGGTGTATTTGCAAACGGCGTACATGGTATACCAAGGCACAGGCGCGGCCCGTCAAAGCAAAAACCACCACAAAGGTGCCTGGCCCCTTTGCGGTGATCGCGGCGTCTACGGGCCAAACCATCACAACATTCGACGTTTTTCGGCAAAATCGCGATTTTCATCGAATGTTGTGGTAGCGCGCAGAGATGTGGTGTAAGAGGCGGGGCATGCCCCGCCTCTTCTCTTTCTTGAAAGGGAGGGGACACCG
>NZ_JBDMHB010000085.1:0-1701 GCF_039752955.1 Collinsella aerofaciens | reverse complement strand
CATCAGGAACACGGCGTCGTAGCCCTCGTCGGCAACCTTGTCGGCGAGCGCGGTCATCTTCTTGCCGGTCTCGTAGACGTTCTTGCCGTCCTCGAGATAGCCCTCCTGGCTAAAGTGCATGATCTCGATCTTCTCGGTTTCCTTCATGGCTTTTCCTTTCTGTCCTGCACGCGACTCTATACATCGCGTTTCTTTTCGATACCAATTATAGACATACACCTAAGATGTTTTTAATACCACTTATCAATCTGTTCTAATCCTCGGTGAACGGTCGAAATTCTCTGGTGAGTGGTATTAAATTAGAATTGAATGTATAGCTAACACCTCTGGCGCCTCCCTTGTATGACAAAGAACAGCGTTCCTACCAGCGCAATAATGGTCGATGCCCCAAATAGCACCGCTTGGACGCCCAAAGCCTCCGCCAAAAAAGGAGCCGCCAGCAGCGGCAGCACGCCGGCGCTCATCAGGCCAAAACGCACAAAGCCGGTAATGCGCCCCAGGTATTTGATGTCGGCGCGCTCCTGAATCAAGATCATCTGCAGCGGTTCCAGGAATCCCCAGGCCAGACCGTTAATCGCCTGACCGATAATCGCGACCCCCAGCATATCGGTGCCCACGTACACCATGGACCCAATGCCCACGGCCATGAGCGCGCCGAGCAACAATCGCAGGTTGACATGGCGAGCAGAAAGCTTGGTCAGGATGAACGCGCCCACCGAGGAAGTGAGGCCCACGACCGAGGACAGCCAGCCCAGCCAGACGATATCCACGTTGAGCACATCGCGGTAGAACAACGACTCCAGCGAATCGAACGCGCCAAACGCAAAGAAACCCAAAAAGCCCGAGATAAAGATGAGGCGCAGGTCGTGGTCGCGAAACGTAAGTCGCGCACCCTCGGCCATGCCGCCCAGAATACCGCCCTTCGGCTTCTCCCCTTTTGTGGGAGCAACACACTCGTGACAGCCCAAGGAGAGCACGGCCGCCACACCCATCATGCCCGCCATGAGCAGATAGACCGATTGCGTGGCAAAACAGCTCACGATGGCACCACCGAGCAGCGGGCCAGCGGTATAGGCAATATTGCTGTAGAACACCATGAGGCCGTTCACGCGGGTACGGCCCTCGGTGGTCGACTCCAGGTATCCCGGAAACGCATGTGTGCAGGTGTTGATAAAGCCGCCCGCAAGTCCCAAGACGCACGCGGCAAACACAAGCCCGGGGACAGACAACGGTGCCAACCCCACGCCAAGCGATAGCACCGCCGTAATCACGCACGTCACAAACGACGTCCGGCGCGGCCCGAAGCGGTCGATGACCGAACCCGACACTATATTGCCCACCGACGTCATAAGATTGCGCGCGAGCGTAATGGCGGCAACCAAAAAGGCCGTGCCAGCCAGATCATACGTGGCCGCACCGATAAGCCCCAAAAAGTAGACCGCGTTGTTGGCGCACCACTGCAGGGACTCAATAAGAATCAGCCTGACCTCTGCCGGCGTCAGGCGCATTGCTTCGCGATCCTTCGCGAACATACGAACTCCTTCTATACAAAAAGGGGATGGAGGGCATAGGCCTGCTCCATCCCCTTTCCAGGTTGCAACGAAAATCTATGCAGCCGGGCCCTTACGCCAGCACGCCGAAGAACGCGCCGATGATGCCCACGACCATGGTGGCCACGATCAGCACCATGGGGTTGATCTT
>NZ_JBDMHB010000084.1:0-1873 GCF_039752955.1 Collinsella aerofaciens | reverse complement strand
GGCGACACCGACATCAACATCATCGACACCGCCGAGTTCGCGATCCCCGGCCTTGACGACGAGTTCCGCGTCATCGTCTCCCCGTGGATTCTGACGGTGCTCGTGACCGACCGCCTGGCTCGCTACTACGAGACGGTCACCAAGCACAACCTCAACTACCGTCGCTACTATCACCAGTTCGACTACTAAAGAAAACGGGTGCGGGAACGTGCCGGGCTATTGAGAGGAACACAGAATGAGACAGTACATCATCGCCAGCCATGCGCACTTCGCCACCGGCATCAAGGAGAGCGTCGAGCTGCTCTCGGGCGCTCGCGACAACGTCCACGATCTTTCGATGTTCGTCGATGGCCGCATGGACGTGGCCGAGGAGGCCCAAAAACTGCTGGCAGGCATGTCTGCCGACGATGATGTCGTTGTCTGCACCGACCTCTTTGGCGGTAGCGTTAACAACGAGTTCACCAAGATCGTCCAGACGCGTCCCCGCACGTACCTCGTTACCAACATGAACCTTCCTCTGCTCATCCAGCTGCTGTTCTCTGACGAGTCGGCGCCGGTTGAGGAGACGATTCGCGCCATCGTCGCTGCGGACGATACGCGCGTGAAGTTTGTCAACGATCTTTTGGTCGATGACGAGGAGGAGGAAGAGTTCTAATCCGCAGCACCTACTGACACGCCGTATGACGGCACAAGACCTTTGGGGGGTCACATTATGATTCAGCTACTTCGCGTTGACCATCGCCTGCTTCATGGCCAGGTCGCAGTTTCCTGGGTTCAGGGCCTTGGCTCCAACTGCATCTTCTGCGTGGGCGATAAGGTCGCTAACGACCCGGTGTGGAAGACGACGCTCAAGATGGGCAAGCCTGCCGGCTGCAAGCTCGTCATCAAAGATATGGAGCATGCAATCGAAGCTATCAACTCGGGCGTGACCGACAAGTACAAGATGATCATCTGCGTCGCCACTATCGCTGAGGCAAAGCAGCTTGTTGAGGGCTGCCCGCAGATCAAGTCGGTCAACCTGGGCAACACCAAGCCCAAGGACGAGAAGCGTCCCGACGCTCGTCAGGTCTCTCGTCAGATCTTCCTGACCGCGGCCGAGGAAGCCGATGTGCGCGAGATGCTGGATCGTGGCGTTGAGGTCGAGATTCGACCCCTGGCCGCTGACCCCAAGGTCGACTGCGCCAGCGTGCTCTAGGCGTTCAATTTCGAAGAGTCTGAGCTCTTCGTAGTGTCCTATATGGAAAGGGGGATGTATGCTTACCCAAGCAATCCTCATCGGACTTATCGCCGCATTTGGTAAGTTCGACTGCCAGCTCGGCACCCTCTACGCGTTCCGCCCCATCGTCCTGTGCCCGCTCGTGGGCCTGGTGCTGGGGGACCTGCAGTCCGGCCTCGCGATCGGTGCGAGTCTGGAGCTGCTGTTCATGGGCTCGATCTCCATCGGCGCCTACGTGCCGCCTGATGAGACGATCGGCGGCGTGCTCGCCTGCGCCTTCGCTATCCAGCTGGGCCAGAGCACCGAGGCAGCCATCGCGCTTGCCATGCCCATCGCCACGCTGTGCCTTGCCATCAAGAACATCCTTAACGCCGCCCTGCCGATCCTGGTCGACCGCGCTGATGTCTACTCCGGCCAGGGCAACCTTAAGGGTGTCTATGCGATGCACTTCCTGATCGGTTTGACCGGTATCATCATGGCGTTCCTGCTGTGCTCGCTGTCGTTCTATCTGGGTGCTGACGCCATCCAGGGCCTGCTCGACTTCATCCCGCCCTTTGTCCTTGCTGGCTTTGGCGTTGCCGCCAACATCCTGCCTGCCATGGGCTTCGCCATGCTCGGCCGCCTGGTGCTCACCAAGCAGCTCGTGCCCTTCTACTT
>NZ_JBDMHB010000083.1:0-1902 GCF_039752955.1 Collinsella aerofaciens | reverse complement strand
AAGTAGAAGGGCACGAGCTGCTTGGTGAGCACCAGGCGGCCGAGCATGGCGAAGCCCATGGCAGGCAGGATGTTGGCTGCAACGCCAAAGCCATCGATCACAAAGGTCGGGATGAAGTCGAGCAGGCCCTGGATGGCGTCGGAACCCAGATAGAAGGCGCCGCCGCACAGCAGGAAGTACTCAAGGCAGCCAAAGAGGCCCATGCTCCAATGTGCCGCGTAGATACCCTTGAGGTTGCCCTTGGCAGCGCACTTGTCAGCAATGTCAACAATGATCGAGAATCCAGCATCCGTAATGTTGCCGATCGTCAGCGAAAGGACGGCGATGGGCATGGCGAGCGCGATGGCCGTCTCGGTACCCTGACCGAGCTGAATGGCAAACGCGCAGGCGAGCACGCCGCCGACAGTTTCGTTAGGCGGTACGTAGGCGCCGATGGAGATCGAGCCCATGAACAGCAACTCCAGGCTGGCGCCGACGGCAAGGCCGGTCTGCAGGTCCCCCAGTACCAGGCCCACGAGCGGGCACAGGACGATGGGGCGGAACGCGTAGAGGGTGCCGAGCTGGTAGTCGAGGCATCCAAACGCTCCGACTAAGCCGACGAGGATTGCTTGGACAAGCATAATTCCTCCCAATAAGGAATCTCGAACCGTCGTCACTCCCGCCGCGCGCGTTGTTGATATCAATTCCGGGAGTTCGATTACACGGCTCGAAGCGTACCTGGTGTGCTGCTAACACCTATGCCAGATACAAATGATTTGATACCAATTATAGATATGCAGGTTCTTACTATTTAATACCACTCGCTCAGCGGGGTGTTTTTTACCGTAAACGGCAGACGTATTTCATCAGGCGCGCTCTTTGTTTCGATGGCGGACAAGCGCCACCAGAAAGCCATCGCCAAAGGCATCGGATGCCAAGTTGGCCACAATCACCAAAACGATAATCGCCGCGCCCAAAAACTCGTTCCAGCGAAAGACCTCGCCAAAGAAGAGCGCCGACCAGCAGGGAGCGAGCACGACCTCGCTCATGCAAACCAAGTTGGCCGCAAACGCGTTGGTTCGCGCGATCCCCTTGGCATACAGCACGCTCGCAAGGCCACTGCAAAAAAGGCCATGTACCAGCATGAGCCCCCACTCAAATGGTCTCACGGAGTCTAGGGCGCCGGCAAAATAGACGATCGGCAGCATCGAGATACCGCAGGAGATGAGCGAGGACACCATGGGCGACGCATCGGGGCGAGAGTTCAAAAAGAAACACAGCCCAAAGGTGGCTCCCGAAATGACGGCAAGCAGGTTGCCGAGCATGCCTTCGGCACTCAAATCGCCTAAAAAGAAAAGTCCCATACCCGTAAAAGCAACCACCACGGAGGCAATCTTCGCAGGCGAGGGCAACGTGCGGGTTGCGAGCGATTGATACACGATAACGAAAATCATCGAGGTGTACTGCAGGACGATCGCGTTGCCGACCGTCGTGAGCTGGTTGGCAAAGTTAAACGTGGTGCCCGTCACGAAGTTGCAGACGGCCACAAGGACAATAAGGCGGCTGACGCGGAGGACGGGCCTGCCGACGAGCAGGATAAAGAGCGCCATAAATATTGCCGTGACGGCACCGATCAAAAGAGCTGACTGCGAATTGGCGCGAACGAGGATGCCGATAAAACTCCACAAGAGCGCCGTGCCAAATAGATACATCGCCCCGCTCACGCCATTATCGGATGGATTGTCAGATCGAATCACGAAGCACCTCCGGCTAGCTTTCGGTAATAAAAAACGGCGACCGCAATGGGTCGCCGTTTCCCTTGGGGGCAGAATAGAACGCAGGAACCTACGCCAGCACGCCGAAGAACGCGCCGATGATGCCCACGACCATGGTGGCCACGATCAGCACCATGGGGTTGATCTT
>NZ_JBDMHB010000082.1:0-2051 GCF_039752955.1 Collinsella aerofaciens | reverse complement strand
CGACCCTTAATCAAGTCTGGTCTATTCGGTTGGCCGTCGCGTCAATTCCGCAATCCGTGAACGAGTCGGCTTAGATCTGCGCGAGCGCAGACCACGCCGCCCCGTAGTCACGCATTGCTGCATTGACCCGACTACTCTTTGGCACCTGACTGTTCCACGCACTTGCGCTTACGTTCGGCGTTCAGATAGTTCCCGCGACAATAGCGCTCGAGAATCGAGTTGTACCCCACGATGATTTCGCGGTACTGCTCGGGAAACTCCCTCAGCGCCGCAGCCGTGAAATCGTTGATGGTCTCGAACCTCTCGCACATGATGAAGCCGACCAACTCGAAGAGCATGTCCTGCTTGTCCTTAGTCGAGAGCTGTTCGAGCTGACCAATGTCGAAGTTGTTTCCCTCGATGCGTGCTTCGACCGGATACAGCTCCTTGCCCTTCTTGCGACAGGAAGCCGTGTCGTGAATCAGATAGTCATACGCATGCCTGATGTTGTTGATTGGCTCGGCTGACGAACAGCACTTCTTGCCGTCCGCGCTCAATCGGTTCAAGACGTTGATGATTGCCTTGCGTGTCGTGTTGCCGCCCCAGACAACAATGACGTGCGCATGCGTCTTGCGCTGCTTGCTCTTCTGGTCATGGTCTATGTCGTGAACCGCATAAGCGAAAGGCACTTGAAGAATGTCGTCTATCTCGTCCTGCCAGTCATCGCGCATGTTCTCTGGGTAGCAGATGCCCTCCCAGAGCTTCACCTTCGTCTCGCCAGCGTTTGCCGCCATGCTATAATCTCCTTGTCTCGAATGCCCCTGCTGCCGCCAAGCTTGCTGGGGCTTTTCTTTTTTTATCTGCGCTTGTAAACCTCGCGTCTATGCGCAACATCGACCACGAGAATGACGAGCCTGCCGTCATTGATGTCGCACAGGATTCGGTAGTCACCGACCCTGTATCGCCACACGCCTGCCAAGTTTCCCGTCAATGCCTTGCCCCTGCTTCTTGGGTCTTCGAGCTTCGCTATCTCGTCAAGCTCGTCAAACACCCGCGCGGCAACGCCCTTATCGAGCTTGCGCATCGCCTTGTCGGCGTTCCTCGTGAAATCAATTCGCCAGGCCACAGTGCGCCCTTACCTCGTCGATGCTGTAGGTCTCAAGCCTGCCAGCACGATAGTCCTCGATATCCTTGAGAATCCCGTACTCGTACTCGAAACGGTCGATAGCTTCTTGCAGGGCTTCGTTAACGTAGAAGCTCCTCGACCTGCCAGTCTCCTTCGCAAGACGGCTGTAGCGCTCGTTCAACTCGGTTGGAATCCTCATTGATGTGACCGCGGTAGCCATGTCGCACCTCCTTGTCGTGTATTACAGGTACTACTATAACACATCATCTAGCCCGCCCGCGATACGTCCTCTGCGGTGCAGCGTGGTCGCGGTTCCACGCATCCGCCGCCCGCTGCGCATCGCGCAGCACGTCATTAAGGCTCTGTTGCCTTGGCTGTTCCCTGCGGCGCATCAGATATTCGAGCGGGCGCGATATTCGGCTTCTAAGCTCTTCCACTTTGATTCGTATTCCCGCAACTCCTGCTCTGATGCGGCTCGCGAGTCCATCGCACTTAACAACGATGTTATCGAGGATTGCGCCGCGCTCAGCTTTTCCCGCAGCTTCCCAGCCCCGAACCTCGGTAGCGATGGGTTGAAGCTCTCCAATGTCTCGCGCAACTCCGTCCGCTCGTTGCCGAAGACACTCCAATCGGTCTTGCTCATCTTCGATATCGAGCTTCACGTCCTCGAGCTGGCTGTCAAGCTCGGCAAGGTCACCCTCCTTGTCGGCAATCTCGGTAACAAGCTCTGCCTTACGCGCTTCGGCATCGTTTAGCAAAGCGGCGGCTTCTTCCCTAGCCGCCGCGACGATTCGCGCCGCTTCGTCCTCGGCAGGTTGCACGACCGCCCTATCGACCGCGCCGCGCACCTTGTCGATGTCCACTGACTTGTCCGTGTACACGCGCTGCGCCCGCGTCTCCTCGTCAAGCTCGATTGCGGGGCGGTAGCCCATGCGCCCCTCTAGGT
>NZ_JBDMHB010000081.1:0-2128 GCF_039752955.1 Collinsella aerofaciens | reverse complement strand
GTGGGCAACTCCTTCCAGGCCCTGGAGGACGGCACCGCCTACACCTACCTGGTGGACGCCCACTGGTCCCTCGAGCTCAAGAAGACCTACACCTTCGTGAACCTGGCCGACCCCGAGCTCGCCATCGAGTGGCCCATCCCGCTCGACGAGGCCACCGTGTCCGAGGCCGACCTCAACCACCCGATGCTGGCCGACGTCGTGCCCATGGCGCCCAAGAGGACGCTCGTCACCGGCTGCAACGGCCAGCTGGGCCATGCTGTGCGCAGGCTGGCGGAGGAGCGCGGCGTCGCCAAGGACTTCGACTTCTGCGACATCGACACCTTCGACATGTCAGACCCGGACGCCTACACACAGTACGACTGGTCGCTCTACGGCACCGTGATCAACTGCGGCGCCTACACGGCGGTCGACAGGGCGGAGACCCCCGAGGGCCGCGCCACCGCCTGGAAGGCCAACGCGACCGGGCCGGCGCTGCTCGCCCGCACCTGCGCCGAGCACGGGATCACGCTGGTCCACGTGTCCTCCGACTACGTCTTCGACGGCACGGCCGAGGTCCACGACGAGGACGAGCCGTTCAGCCCGCTGTCCGTCTACGGGCAGACCAAGGCGGCGGGGGACATCGCCGTGGCCGGCTGCCCGCGCCACTACATCATGCGCAGCTCCTGGGTCATCGGCGAGGGGCACAGCTTCGTCAAGACCATGCGCATGCTCTCTGACCGCTGCGCCTCCACGGACGACGCCCTGGAGCAGGTCACCGTCGTTGACGACCAGCTGGGCCGCCTGACCTTCACGCGCGACATGGCCGCCGCCATCTTCCACGTGCTGGAGAACAAGGCCCCCTACGGCACCTACGGCTGCACCGGCTCCGGCGCCGTGAGGAGCTGGGCCGATATCGCCCGCGCCGTCTTCGAGGCCGCCAACGGCAACGGCGAGAAGGTCGTGCCGGTCAGCACCGCCGACTACTACGCGAGCGCCGCGGGCCCCATCGCCCCGCGCCCGGTCCACTCCGCGCTCGACCTTTCCAGGCTCGAGTCGGTCGGGTTCCACATGCCCGACTGGGAGGAAGAGCTGGGGGAGTACCTCAAGACGCTCTAGTCGCCGCTATTGAATTGACGAGAGTAAAAAAGCCGCCGCTTGTTAACGGCGGCTTTTCTTATGCGTGGCGTATAGCCCCGCTGCAAAAAGCGGCAAATGTCGCATGGTTTACTCTAAGCCTTACAATTACGACCAGATTCTTTGAAGAGGGCCTTGCTTAATTAGTTATTTACTACTGAGTTTAGATAAAACGCTAGAACCTAAAGCAAATGACCTAAGACCAGCCTTTTGCTTACTGATCTTATCAACGACATAGCTGATAAGATCAAATGGCACCGGAATGGTCTAGGCGTATTCTTTGTTTTCTATCCAGGTGGCGTAGAAGTCCACTCTGCCCGAGGGGGCCGTGCCCGACACCTTCCCCCCCGTCGACGTAGCGGTAGAAGCTCCGCCCCTCCGGCAGCGCCCCGCCGTCCAGCTTCGCCCACCTGCCGTTGCCCGCGGCGTCGATGACGAACCACGCGTCGTCGCAGTCGCGGTGGGCCTTCCAGCCCGCGAACGCCATCGGCCCGCAGGAGAAGCCCAGCGCCGACGACGTCAGCGTGGCGGTCGGCGTCGCCACGACGACCCTCGTCGTCCTGGCGACGGCGGGCGCCGCGTCCGACCCGTGGTAGCGGATCGTGTAGGATGCGGGCTCCTTCCAGGTGGCGTAGAAGTCGAACCTTGATATCCACTTGTACCCGGATTGCATGGCAACGATAGAATTGGCAGCAAGATCGGTCTTGGCGTCGGTCGTCTTCCACTCGCGCAGGTTCATCGCAAAGGCGACGATGCCGTTCTGGATGCCACTGATGCTGGGCGGGAAAGACTGGTTGTCGGCGTCGATAGAGAACTTGTTCTCCTTTGCGTCGAGGTGCTGCTGGATGCGATCGGCGTACTTGGCGGCCCATTCGTCGGCCTTGCCATTGTGGACGAAGTAGTTGTCTTTGAGGCTCGTCGAGCGGGTGGCGTACCCGTGTTAGCGCCGGGCGATTTTAGCCGCTAATAGTCAAACTATTTTGACCAATCCCGGTCACCGAATAATGGCCACCGT
>NZ_JBDMHB010000080.1:0-2151 GCF_039752955.1 Collinsella aerofaciens | reverse complement strand
GCATAAAGTAGGCAAGCAAAATCAGCAGCGGTGGGAGCAGAGCGGTGGCAGCCGTCATGTTGGTGACGATCATGAGCAGGTCGTCGAGGTTACCGGAGCCCAGGGCCGGAATGATCAGGATGGGGACGACGATGGCGAACTGCAGCCAAGCAGCGCGGGCAGGAATGCCATGCTCGTTGAGCTCGACGATCTTGCTACCAAAGACGCCCTTGGGGATCTCGGTGAAGAAGACCTTGATGGGAGCGGAGGTCCACATCATGAGGGAGCCCAGCGTGGCGGCGAGAAGGATCAAGCCGATGGCGCGCGTAGACACTTCCATGGGAATGCCAAAGTGGGCAAAGACAGCGCCGAATACGTCGAAGATACCGGTGGAGATGGCAACGCCGCCCTCGGGGATGAACAGGTTAACCAGCAGCGAAGCGCCTGCATACAGAAGGCCGATGGTCAGGCCGGCGATAACGACGGTGCGCACGAAGGCCTTGACGCCACCCTTAAGGTCGTTAAGGAACACGCCGACAGACTCAGCGCCGCCAACGCCCTGGATGATCCAGGCAAGCGTACCGAAGAAGCCCCACGCAGTTGCGAAGTTGCTCATGTCGGGAGCCATGTTAGCGGGAGTAGGAGCCGTAGCGAACTCAACGCCGCCAAAGGCAGCAGCCAGGGACAGCAGGATGAACACGGCGGTCAGGCCGAGAGCCGCGGTCGAACCGAAGGAGGAAATGGAGCCGATCCACTTAGCGCCCTTGGTCGAAACCCACGTGGCGATAGCAAAGACGACGATCTCGATAATGGTGATCCACAGCTGCGAAAGCTCGGCGTTGGCACCAAAGAACACGTAGCTCGCGTAGATGATGACGTTGGGCAGGACGGACGCAAAGAAGAACAGGTTAACAAACCAGTAGCTAAATGCCGTCAGGAACGCCCAGCGACCACCCATCGAGGTCTTAACCCATGCGTACACGCCAGACTCGGAGTCCTTGTTGAGGCCGACGAACTCGGCGGTAACCAGGGTATAGGGGACAAAGTACAAAAGCGTGGCGAAGAAGAACGACGGCGCAGCTGCCAAGCCGATGGCCGCGTTGTTGTTGATGATGTTCTTGATACCGAACACGGCGGCGACCGTCATGCCCAGCAGAGCGAACGAACCGATCGTTCCTCGTTTTTCAGAGCTCATAAGCCCTCCCAATCATCTATTAAATGTCATCTAAACCCGTCCGAGCAGCAAGTGCAAACACGGACGGCGCACCTGCTAAGGGGAATGGGGAAAAGGGAGTCAACAAAGCCATCCCCCTTAACGGCGCGAAGCAAACGTCCAAACGGACGAATACTACTTGTTGGGGAAGGAATAACCTTCGACCGTCACGTGCAGTACCACGACGCGGGGATCCGAAGCCTCGGCGATAACACGGTAAGCCTCGTCGATCTCGACGACAGCAACGCCGCCGGCGGGAATCGTCACAGTCTCCCCCGTACCCTCAAAGCGCTCGCGATCATCGATATCGCTGTAGGCGCGGGTGCAGGTGAGGCCTGCCTTGGGGGCAACCTCGACAGTCAGGTCGCCGTCGAGCGGGGCGAGCACGGCATGATAGCGACGGTGACCGACCAGATCGGCGGTAGCGGCCTCGCGGGCATAGACCCACCAGTACACCAACGAGTCGCCGATGGAGTAAGCCACGTCGTGCTGCAGATCAGCAACACCATCGAGCGCCTGGCCGGTGCGCATCCACTTCTTGACGGACTTCATCTGAGCGTCGAAATCGGCGCGCGAGTTAAAGACATGCATGGCTTATGCCTCCTTAATGGGTGCCAGCGCCTGAGCCAGATCGGCAGACGTCAGCGGTCGCAGGGACACCTCAAAGCTGAAGCTCTCAAAACGGGTGCGATAGGAATCGAGCACCTCGGAACCCCAAGAGTTCGAGCCAAGGCCGAGCAGCTGGTCGTTGATGTTGACCGTGACCGTATCGCCCTTGACAAGGTCGTAGACGTGCTTGGCGTTATCGATGGCCTCGCAGCTATAGGGCCATGCCGAGAATGAGAACGGGTTGGAGGCGGCGTCAGCCGGACGGGTCACCAGCACGCCGTCGCCATGGCTAGAGCGCAGAGCAACCCAGCGGGTACCCTCGCGGTTGGCGCAGTCCTGAGGCATAACGT
>NZ_JBDMHB010000079.1:0-2212 GCF_039752955.1 Collinsella aerofaciens | reverse complement strand
GCTCAGGACAACCCGGCGGCGCTCGCCGACCCGGAAGCGGTTGCGCGCGCCCTGTCGCTCGAGGGTGGCACCCGCCGCGTAAGTCTGACACGCACCACGCCCGATGGTACGGTCATCTACTACTACGCGCTCTTTGGTCTGGTCGCGATGATGTCTGCCGAGTTTGCCGCTTTGAGCGTCGTCGACCTGCAGCCCAATCTGTCGGGCCTTGGCGCGCGCCGCTGCGTGGGTGGCCTTTCCAAGACGGCGTCGCTAGCCGGCATCTTTGTCGGCTCGTGGCTGGTTTCCTTTGCCTCGATGACGATTGCGATCGGCTACGTGCGCCTGGTCGTGGGCGTCGACTTTGGCGGGCGCGAGGGACTGTGTTTGGTGGGCGGCGCCGCTTCCGCGCTTGCCGCCACGGGCTTGGGGCTCTTTGTGGGCACGCTTTCCGTTAAGGGCGGCAAGGCGTCCAAGTCCGGAATCCTCACGGGCTTTGCCACCACGTGCGCCCTGTTCGCCGGCCTTTACGGCGAGCCGGCGATGGCGCTTGCCGACGACGTCGCCCGCGCCTGCCCGGCAGAGTGCTGGTTCAACCCCGTCAAGCTTATCTGCGACATGTTCAACCGCCTGTATTTCTTTGAGGACCTGGGTCCCTTTGCCGTTCGCGCGGGCGCGCTGGTCCTCATGGCCCTGGTGTTTGCCGCCGTCGCCACGCTGATCTTTGAAAGGAGCCGCTATGAGCACCTTTAAGACCGCGCTTCGCATGGCGCTGGCGCACCCGTTCTACCTGCTTATCTACACGGTGTTCATCTCGCTCATGGGCGTATTCATCGCGGCCTCGGTGAGCTGGAACTCGTCGCAGCTTACCGAGTACAAGCCCTACGACACCAACGTGATCGTGGTCGACCGCGACAATAGCGACCTTTCGCGGGCGCTTACCAAGCACCTGGGGTCGCGCTTCGAGCTGGTCACGGGCGTTGGCGACGACACCTACGACCTTGCGGACGCGCTCTCCAAGAGCAACAGCGCCAAGGGTAGCGCCGACTGCGTGTTCTTTATCCCGGAGGGGTTTGAGGGCGACCTTGTTACAGCCGCCCGCGCGGGGGAGTCTCTGCCCAAGCTCGATGTGACCTACGGCGCCGGCACCATGGCAGCGGCGCTTTCGTCTGCCGAGGCCTCGCGCTGGATCTCGCTCGCGGGTGCTGCGGCGGCGCTTGAGCCCGCTGCCTCTGACGGCGACGTGGCCAAGGCCGCCGAGTACGCCGCCGCCAAACGCGCCGAGGTCCAGATCGAGCAGGTCAAGGTCGACTCGACCGCCGCCGCGACGCTCGAGTCGTACTTCAACTTTGGCGCGTACGCGATTATCTCGTCGGTCATCGTGTCGGTGGGCCTGGTGTTCTCGGGCATGAACAAGCCCGAGCGCGTTCGCCGCATGGACGCCGGCCCGGTCTCCGAGCGCCAGCGCTCGCTTGCCGTGTTTGCGGCCGCCGCCGTGCTCACCGTCTGTATTTGGTTTGTGTCGAGCATGATGGGCGTTGTGGGCTTTGCCAGCGAGGTCGCCGAGGTCGGCGTGGGCCGCGTGTGCCTGGCGCTGGCGGCGACGTTTGCCTTGGCGTGCACGCCCCTGGCCGTTGGCTTTACGCTGTCGAGCCTGGGTGCGCGCGAGGAGTTGCTCAACGGTGTGGGTAACCTGCTCGGTATGCTCATGACGTTTTTGGGCGGCGCTTGGATGCCGCTGTCGCTCATGGGCTCGGCCGTGCAGACCGTGGCGCATTTTGTGCCGACGTATTGGGTGAACGACGCGATCGGCAAGGCGCTCGCCTCGGACCTGACGTCTACCGTGCTGGGCGACATCGCCTGCGACCTGGGCGTCACGGCACTCTTTGCCGTGGCCATCGCCGCCGCAGGCCTCGCCCTCGCCCGCGCCAAATCCCGCGCCTAGCCACCTAGTCATCGGATACTCATTGGGGACAGACTTAAACGACCAAGAGTGGTCATTTGGGACAGACTTAAACGACTAGCCATCGGGGACAGTCTTTGCCGATCGGCTGTTTTGCCGGCTGGGTTGCCAAGGACTGTCCCCAACTGCCGGCAGGAAAGGAACGTCCCTAACTGCCGGGCGGCGAAAGAGTGTCCCTTGCGACTAGTCATTTAAGAACGTCCATTACAGTCGAAATTGTCAGCCCGGGCCCGTCTCGGGCTACGATTGAGGCGCGCCCAGAACGGGCCG
>NZ_JBDMHB010000078.1:0-3086 GCF_039752955.1 Collinsella aerofaciens | reverse complement strand
GCCTACACCTACCTGGTGGACGCCCACTGGTCCCTCGAGCTGAAGAGGACCTACACCTTCGTGAACCTCGCCGACCCGGAGCTCGCCATCGAGTGGCCGATCCCGCTCAATGAGGCCACCGTCTCTGAGGCCGACCTCAACCACCCGATGCTGAAGGACGTCGTCCCGATGGCGCCCAAGCGCACCCTCGTCACCGGCTGCAACGGCCAGCTGGGCCATGCGGTGCGCGCGCTCGCCGAGGAGCGCGGCGTCGCCAGGGACTTCGACTTCTGCGACATCGACACCTTCGATATGTCAGACCCGGACGCCTACACACAGTACGACTGGTCGCTCTACGGCACCGTCATCAACTGCGGCGCCTACACCGCCGTGGATAAAGCGGAGACCCCCGAGGGCCGCGTGGCCGCCTGGAAGGCCAACGCGACCGGCCCGGCGCTGCTCGCCCGCACCTGCGCCGGGCACGGCATTACCCTCGTCCACGTGTCCTCAGACTACGTCTTCGATGGCACCGAGGAGGTGCACACCGAGGAGGAGCCCCTCAGCCCGCTTTCCGTCTACGGCCAGACCAAGGCGGCCGGCGACATCGCCGTGGCAGGGTGCCCGCGCCACTACATCATGCGCTCCAGCTGGGTCATCGGCGAGGGGCACAACTTCGTCAAGACGATGAGGGGCCTCTCCGACCGCGTAGCCGACCCCGAGGACGGGCTCACGCAGGTTACCGTCGTGGACGACCAGCTGGGCCGCCTGACCTTCACGCGCGACATGGCCGAGGCCATCTTCCACGTGCTGGGCACGCACGCCCCCTACGGAACCTACGACTGCACGGGCTCCGGCGCCGTGAAGTCCTGGGCGGACATCGCCCGCGCCGTCTTCGAGGCCGCCAACGGCAACGGGGAGAGGGTCGTTCCGGTCAGCACAGCCGACTACTATTCGAACGCCGCGGGCCCCATCGCACCGCGCCCGGCCCACTCCGCGCTCGACCTGTCCAAGCTCGAGACCAGTGGCTTCCACATGCCCGACTGGGAGGAGGAGCTTAAGGGGTACATGTCCATGCTTTAACATCCAGTTATACGATCAGAATGAACCGATGGTGCATGAAGGGCTCGCTGATGGCAGAGCCCTTCATGCGTTATATTGCATGGTGTACTGCGCAGTAAAACTAATCTCTGTTATTAAATCGGACGGTATTGAATGCTAAATCTTCTTTGGATCATTGGGAATGGATTTGATCGGAACCTTGGTCTCGCAACTGATTACCGTTCTTTTTTGAAGAATCGCTATTTTAAAGATGGCGTTCAGAACAAATATAGGGATGAGCTTGTAAAAAGAGTTGAGGGATTCAGCCCAGAACGAGCGTCTGAACTTTGGTGTGATTTGGAAAATCTTCTAGGCAGAGCATCAGCGTTTTATGAAGACGACGAAGAATTATTTCATGAGACGTTTGAGAATATTCAAGATGAGTTTTTAGATTACGTATTTAGAGAGTCCAGCCGTATGCCTGTCGAGCTTCCTCAGGAGGCAGTTCAGGAATTTCGAGCATCAATTAGCAGCTTCTATACGAGACTCACTGCTGTTGACGTATTAAAAGGGCTCCCCGCTTTGATGTCGACTTCTGAAGACGTGACTGTGCACGTTCTGGTTTTAAACTATACGAATACCGTCAATCGTTTTTGGGATGAGATTGGGAAAGACCAGCCCTTTGGTAAGTTGATTGTCGGTACTACGCCTAAGTTCTTTTATCAAGGCACGCTTCTTCATCTTCATGGAGAAATCAATGATGGGGGCACTGCTACCAATATTATATTTGGCGTTTCAGATTCTGATCAGATTACATCTCCCGTTTATTCCTCTAAGGTGGATTTTCAAGAGCTTTGGGTTAAAGAAAAAAAGAACTACGGAATTTATGGCAATACGAAAACCGCTGAGATGAGTGAGCTGATAGCTAAAGCCGATAGCATTTGTATATATGGCTGCAGCTTGGGAGAAAGCGATGGTTACATTTGGCGACAAGTGGCTGATAGGTTGTCAGATTCGGCATGCAGGCTTTATATTTTCGACTATGGTTTACCCGATCGTTCTACGGTGGCTGCCAGGGCTTATCAGAAACGACGTCGTGATTTGGCCAGACGTTTCTATGAGGTTGCAAATGTGGCTGCAGAAGACGAGAAATCGATATCAGATCGTTTTTCCCGGTTGAGTCAACTAAGGTCTTTAATTTCAATTCACTTGTTTAATTGATTGGACTGCCTGTGTCTCGTATCGACGATTTCGGGTGGATGTTAGTTAAAGCTCTAGTGTTCGCACTTTGGTGATTCTAAACATAGGACTGTTCGGGCGTTCCAAACTGTAATGGTGTATTCGTTGGCGCATTCAATTAACTATCTGCTTTGAAAGGCATCTAGGTGCTGCTGAATGCGATCGGCATACTTCTCTGCCCATTCATCGGCCTTGCCAGTTCGTACAAAGTAATTGTTAGACAGGTCGGTCGAGTGGTGGGCGTAGCCGTCTTTTTGGTAGTTAGCCATGTGGTCGGAGTGGGCGATTGCCATGAGCTCGTCGGCCAGGCCAAAGTACAGATGGCGCTGGTCCAGGTCCCCGTACCAGTTGTCGCTGGTGTCATCCCAGGTTGGGTCCATCTGGCACCATTTGCCGTCGATCTTTACGGCGTTCCAGGTGTGGCCGTTGCCGGTGATGCGGCCGTTGGCGATGCCCGCGGCGTCAAGGAGCTTGGAGTAGATGCGCTGGTAGCTCTCGCAGGTGCCCTGGTGGCGCGTGAGGCCGCTTTCGGCCGAGCACCAGTTGAGGCTGTGGTCGTACTCCAGCTGGTCGAGCGTCCAGTCGTGGAGCCACAGGGCGCGGGCGTAGTCGGACCCGTCGGTATCGGCGCTGCATTTGTCGACTGCGGACTTCACGATGGCGCTGACCGCCGGATAGGCGTCGTCGTTCGCGCTCGCAAACACGTTTGAGCGCAGATAGTACACGCCGGCCGCCTTATCCATCAGGTAAAAGCGACGCTCCTATAAGTTGTCAAGAGGCAGTTTGCGGGAGCGCTCCCTTCAATTCGCACAGGAGCTCGTAATACCTCC
>NZ_JBDMHB010000077.1:0-3251 GCF_039752955.1 Collinsella aerofaciens | reverse complement strand
CATTGTCGGCCTAATCCGCGGTCTTTCATGCAGCAGGGGCTCTCAATGTTTTTATGTCCTGCTCATATCGTCTGTGCCGGCACCTGGGGACAGTCCTTATGTCAAGAGATCGGTGCAAGAGGGATAGGTTGCCTTGCGTCGATCTAAATAAGTTGCGGTGAGATAGTTCTTGAATTGGCCTTTTTGGGGCTAAACAGAAACTTTCTCACCGCAACTGAGTTGAGGCGTTTTTTGGCAGCTGGTTTACTTGCTCGCGAACAGCCAGATCAGGATGATTGCCAGAATCACGGCGACGATGCAGACGATGGCGCCAGTGAATTTGATGCGTGAGTCGCGGGTACGCTCGCGCACCGCGTCCTCGGTGGCCTCGAGCTGGGCGACTTCTTGCTCGGTCTCGGCGTGTTCGGCTTTGTCTCGGGCCAAGGATCCTGCAAGCGACTCAGTGATCTCTGGATGGTCATGCACCTCGGTCGCCTGCTCGATGATCGACTGTGCATGTGCGGCATCTGCTTGGGCGTTGGCGATGCTTTGCTCTTGGTCGCGGCGTGCCTTGTCCTCGGCGGCTATCTTCTCGCGCAGTTCGCGCTGGCGCGTCGTGGCGGCAGTTTTCGCCGTCTGCAGCTCGTCGCGCGCGGCATCGGCCTCAGTCGTCACGGCTTGGTGTGCGCGTTTGGCTTCGGCAATGGGGGCTTGAGCCTGCTCGACGGCCTGCTCGGCTGCGGCAAGCGAGTGCTCAAGGTCGGCGGTGATGCGCGGGACATCTTCTTCGGCTTTTCGCAGGGCATCTGCCGTGTCGGAGATCTGCATCGAGAGCTCGCTGGTGCGCACCGTATAGTTGGCGGGATTTGCCGAGGGATTGCGTTGCAGCTCGGCATACTCATGACGCAGCGTCTCGAGCTGGGCGCGCGTGGCGTCGACGGTTTGTTGTGCGGCCGCAATGCCGGCGTCTCGCTCGGCCTTCACCTTGTCGCGGATGCGCTTGGAATCCTCAAGACGTCGAACGAGGCGGTTGCCGGTCTCGCGAGAGCTTGCCTCGCGGGCCTCCACGGCGTCGAGCGCGGCCTTCAGGCGGAGCTCAGTCGCGTCATCCTCTGTCTTCATTTGTTCGAACTGACCCTTGAGCTCTGTCGCTTTGGCGGCGTGGGCATCACGGTCAATCTCGGCTGCCGCGGCGGCCTTTTGCGCTGTAGCAATCGCTTGGCGCTGGTCGGCGACGATCTGGTCGTAGCGGCCTGCGATATCCTGGCGCGTCTCGAGTTCCTCGGCCTGATCGGCAATGCGCTGCTCAAGTTCGGTCAGGTGGGCGCGGGCATCGGCAAGTGCCTTTTTCGCGGCGTTCATCTCGCGCATGGCCGAGGCGCCCTGGGCGATAAAGGTGCCCACGGCGTTCGCGGTGTTCGAGACAGCGGTCCCCAGATCGCGGCTCGCGGCGGGGGAGTGAGGGGCGGTCGGGCGAGTGGTGTCGGCAGCGTCCGCATCGGCAGTCTGCGGCGCGGCGATATTGCCGGTACCGCCCTCGACCACAGAAAAGCCTGCTGCGTGCGGATCGACCGCATCGGCGCCAATCGTGGGGTGCTCGAGCTGGAGAAACGAGGGCATGGTACTGCCCTGGTCGGCAACCGGAGTCTCGCCGGGCACAAAGGTCGAGGCCGCCTCGGCGGCCTCCTCTTCCTCGGCATCAATATCGGCATCGGCGACGGCGTCTTTCATCGCTTTGACGGCATCCATCATGGAGTCCATGACGGCATCGAGCTCTTCTTCCGAAGACACCTCGATGGGGCCTGCCGCCTGTGGCGCGGGGTCTGTGTCGGGTTCGGCATCGCTCGGCTCCGGCTGCTCGCTTTCGTCATGCTCGACAGTATCGTCTGTGTCTGTTGCTTTATCCGCATCGGCGTGCACATCTGCGGCAGCGTGCACATCTGCGGCAGCGGGCGCATCTGCGGTGGCGGGCGCATCGGTGGAGGCGTCGACGCAGGTAGGAGTATCGCAGTCGTCGACGGCGTCTGCGGAATGATCAATATGCTCTTGAGTCTGGGGGTCCAGCTCGTCTGTCATAGGCATGTGCTCCTCATCGTTGTTTGTCACCCTATGATAAGGTCTCGCGCCGACATCCCGCGCGCCGCAGCAAAGTTTCAAAACGTGTTCGATGGCTCGATCTGATAACAATAACTCGGCCGTTTTATCCAGTTTGTACTTGACAATCCCTTCGCCGAACTACGTGGTGCCGTTCGCCTACCGCGGTCTTTTATTTTTGCTTGAACACGCTAAAGTTGCATCTCAGCTTTTGGCGCGTGAAGTTGGATACGCGCAGTCGGCGGGCGTGCCCGTCGCGATTTGAAAGGACTTTGTATGGGACTTTTCACTGGTAAGACCGTGATCGTCACCGGCGGCGGCAAGGCCACACTTAAGGACGGTTCCGCTGGCTCCATCGGCTACGGCATCGATATCGCATTTGCCAAGGAGGGCGCGAACCTCGTCATCACCGGCCGCAACGTCGCCAAGCTCGAGGCCGCCAAGGAGTCTCTCGAGGCCGAGTACGGTGTCAAGGTTCTGCCTGTTCAGGCCGATGTCTCGGCTGGTCAGGACAACGAGGCCGTCGTCCAGAACGTCATCGACAAGGCCATTGAGGAGTTCGGCCGCATCGACGCCGTCGTCAACAATGCTCAGGCTAGCGCCTCGGGCGTGACCATCGCCGATCACACCATGGATCAGTTTAACCTGGCCATTTACTCCGGTCTGTATGCTACCTATCTGTACATGCAGAAGGCCTATCCGCACCTGAAGGAGACCAAGGGCTCCGTGGTCAACTTTGCCTCGGGCGCCGGCCTGTTTGGCAACTATGGCCAGTGCAGCTATGCTGCCGCCAAGGAGGGCATCCGCGGCCTGACCCGCGTTGCCGCCAACGAGTGGGGCAAGGACGGCATCAACGTCAACATCGTGTGCCCGCTTGCTTGGACCGCTGCGCTCGAGAACTTCCAGGATGCCTATCCCGAGGCGTTCAAGGCCAACGTCCACATGCCGCCGGCTGGTCACTACGGCGACGTCGAGAAGGAAATCGGCCGCGTGGTCGTTCAGCTCTGCGGTCCCGACTTTAAGTACATGAACGGCGAGACCGTCACCCTCGAGGGTGGCATGGGCCAGCGGCCGTAGGGGTTACGCGGTTTTACCAAACCGCGTAACGGCTCGACGCTGCGCGGGCCGCATTTGGACAATCTGACGTTCAACTTCAAGGGCGCGACCAGAAGGTCAGC
>NZ_JBDMHB010000076.1:0-3211 GCF_039752955.1 Collinsella aerofaciens | reverse complement strand
GCGGTACGGGCGGCAAGCAGACAGTCGGTAAAGTCCATATGGGTTTTGCCAAAGAGTTTGATGGCAAGGGCGACAACGGTGGGCTCGTCGACCATGACGTCATCGAGCAGCCTTCTCATGGCCGTAGCAATCTCAACGCGGGGAACCTTATAGACGTCGCGCAGCGTGACCACGACACGCGTGATGATTTCGGGGTAGACGCGAGCGGTGCGCGTGGCGATGACCTTGGCGGCGCGCGGGGACAGAACTTCGTCGTCGTCAAGCAGGTAGCGCAGGATGACGGTCTCGTCGATGATGGTGCTACTCATGGATATCTACTTCCTCGGGGCCCAAAATCGAATCGTCGCTTTCTGTAGCAAGGTATTCAATCCAGGCATTGCGCTCCTCGGAGCGGCGATTGGGGTCACCATATGCTTTGAGCGATCCATAGGCGGCGGTGCCGTCCTTTGAGCGCACGGCGACTGGCTGAAAGGGAAGCTTGCGCATCAAAATGCTTTGCGCGACAAATAGGCGGACGGCTTCGGCGAGCGATGTGCCCATGGCGTCGTAGAGATGCTCGGCATGCTGCTTGTCTTCCTCGCGAATGCGCACCTGCAGGATGGCTCTTTTTTGAGTCGATGACATCACTGGCCCCCCTTAATGAGCGTGCAATATGAATGGTCAAATACAGCATCGGATATTAATAGCTAATCTTATAACCACGACTTTATTGCACTCAAGTTAATGAGCGCGAAATTTATCACAAACGTATTACGTCCTTTATAAGCGAGCGTGAAATCTCCCTTGGATGTACGCATGTATTACACTCACCTTTATAGCTTCTAGAGAATAATTCCAACCTGCCAAAACCCCTGCAATACACCCGTATTGCAGGGCCTATCCTCAAGTTTGCCACCTGCAACTGCGTATATTTAACCTGTATATCGTTGGAGGAATTCTATCGAAGTGCCTGTTTCGCCGCATGTGCTCGATACGTCGATGCCGGACCACGGGCGGTCCGGGGCAACGTCGACAGGGTCTCTCCGGCATGGGATTCAGGAGGGAGTGAACAACATGGGCAATAAACGAGTCGTAGCCGATTCTTCGCGCTGCATTGGGTGCCAAACCTGTATGGCGGCGTGCATCGAGGCACACGATATTCCCGGCAACATCGCCGCACCTCGCTTGCGCGTAACGCGCACCTACGAGATCTCCGCGCCGGTGGCATGTCACCACTGCGAGGACGCTCCGTGCGCGAAGGCCTGTCCTACGGGCGCCTTGTTCTTTGATCCAAAGAACCATCGTATCGGCGTCAACGAGGACAACTGCATCGGCTGCAAGAGCTGCGTCATGGCATGCCCCTTTGGCGCCGTGAGCGTGGCGACCACGCAGGTCCCCGTCTTGATGGGCGACGTTCGCGTGGGTTCGCAGACCAAGAGCTTCGTGCTCAAGTGCGACCTGTGCGTGGACCGTCCCGGCGGTCCGGCGTGTGCCGAGGCGTGCCCGACCAAGGGCCTCACCCTGGTAGACGAGGAACGTTTGGCAGAACTGACTGCTGAGCGTGCCCGCGCCACCATCGAAAACGAGGCGTAAGCGGGCGGCCAAACAGGCCCAATGATTGTCAAATAAGTACCGAGCATTCGGTAGCAGAGAAAGGAAGGAGGGTGTCATGGAGAAGCATAAAGTGATCTGCCCGTACTGCGGCGCCGGTTGCCAGTTTAACCTCCTGGTCCAAAACGGCCAGGTCGTGGGTACCGAACCGCTCAACGGCATCACCAACCAGAGCGAGCTGTGCCTTAAGGGCATGAGCGGCTACGACTTCATCAACGACACCAAGATCTTGACTCCTCGCGTACTGCACCCGATGATCCGTCGCACCAAGGGCGCGGATCTTGAGCGCGTAAGCTGGGACGAGGCACTGGATTTCACCGCATCTAAGATGCAGGCCATAATTGACGAATATGGTCCTAACGCTGTCATGACCACCGGCTCTTCGCGAGGCGGCGGCAATGAGGCGAACTACGTCATGCAGAAGTTTACGCGTGCGTGCATCGGCACCCACAGCGTGGACAACTGCGCCCGTACTTGACACGGCCCTACTGTCCTCGGTCTGATGGACACGGTTGGTTCAGGTTGCATGTCATGCTCCATCCCCGGTATGGAGGATGCGGGCTGCATTTTCCTCTTCGGCTATAACCCTGCCGATTCGCACCCCATCGTCGCAAGGCGTATCGTGCGAGCCAAAGAAAAGGGTTGCAAGATCATCGTCGCCGACCCGCGCCATATCGAAACCGCGCGTATCGCCGATATCTACCTTCCGATCAAGAACGGTTGCAACGTCGCGTTCCTCAACGCCTTTGCCAACTGCTTGGTCAACGATGGCCTCTACGACAAGGAATTCGTCGCCGAGCACACGAACGGCTTTGACGAGTGGTGGGAGACCATCAAGAACTACACTCCCGAATCCGTACAGGACATCACGGGTGTCGAGCCCGCGTTGATCCACCAAGCTGCCGAGATGTATGCCACGGCGAAGCCCTCTGCCATCATTGGCTGGGGTATGGGCGTATGCCAGCAGAAGCAGAACCTGAAGACGGTGCACACCATCGCCTCCATCGCCTGCGTTGCCGGCCAGATCGGCAAACCCAATTCCGGCCTCGCGCCCGTGCGTGGCCAGAATAACGTCCAGGGCTCCTGCGATATGGGCATGCTGCCCAACCTGTACCCTGGCTACCAGAAAGTCACCGACCCCGCCGTGCGTGCCAAGTTTGCCAAGGCTTGGGGCGTGCCCGAGGAAAAGCTCCCGCTCGAGGAGGGCTACAAGCTCACCGACCTGGGCCACCTGGTCGACGAGGGCAAGGTGCACTGCTTCTACAACTACGGCGAGGACCCGGTCCAGACCGAGCCCGATTCGGCCGGTATGCGCAAGACGCTCTCCGAGCTGGATCTGTTCATTTGTCAGGACATCTTTATGACGCAGACGACCATGCTCGCCGACGTCATCCTGCCCGCTACCTCTTGGGGCGAGCACGAGGGTGTCTTTACCGCATCCGACCGTAGCTTCCAGCACTTTGACGCGGCCGTTCCGCCCAAGGGCGAGTGCCGCCACGACTGGGAGATCTTCGCGGACCTGTCTACGCGCATGGGCTATCCCATGCACTACGACAACACCGAGCAGATCTGGAACGAGTGCATTAGCCTGTGCCCCAACTTTGTGGGCGCAACCTACGAG
>NZ_JBDMHB010000075.1:0-3318 GCF_039752955.1 Collinsella aerofaciens | reverse complement strand
TCAGGTAACTGTCGATGGTCCGCCTGAGATACACAATCGAAGAAGATGTCTTCCTTCTGGCGGCGATACGTTCAACCGTATTATTGATAACGTAAAAAGGGCTAGTGCGTACTTTGATGTCATCTTAAGAGTCAATGTTGATCCGTCGAACGGTGATCAGATTGATCGTTTGGTTGATTCGCTTGATCGTAAAGGTCTTCGTAATAAAGTAAAACTATATTTAGCGGCAGTAGATGATATAAATGGGACGTGCGCTAACTCTCCATGCTATTCAGAGGATGAATTTGCTTCGATTGAAGCATCCTGTCTGTCTCGCTACAAAATGACAGGGTACATGGATCCATTTCTTCCAGGCTTTAATCCGACCATATGCGGAGCCGTCAATAAATATTCAGAAGTTATTGGACCAGACGGTTCCTTATATAAATGCTGGAATGAAATAGGATATTCCGACAGAAGCTATGGGAGCATCTTTGAAAATGTAACGAGTAGCGCATCCGAAGTTTCCATATGGAATGCTTACGACTTTTGTTCAGATTCAGAATGCCTTAACTGCTCACTTCTTCCTATGTGCATGGGTGGCTGTCCCTTCACCAGGCTGTATGAAAATAAGACAAGCTGTGTATCCGCAAGAAAGAACTGTATAAAAGTAATGAGGGCGGCCTATGATCTCAAGCATAAGAAGTGATGCGGATTCAACGGCGATCTTCGACTATCTGCCATATTTCAGACTTGGGTTTTCTTCCCAATTGCTTCTGGTTATAGCCTTTACGTTGTGCTTAATAATATCTGGAATGATGGCCTCTGTATCCCCGCTGCTCACGAGCGCTCTGGTTGATAATATATCTAAAAAAGCTCCTTATGGTGCTATTATGATTGACAGTGCGTTAATTGGTTTCGCGGCATTAATCGATATTGTTGTCAGCTATTTAAGCACCCTTCTTTCAATGCGGATAACGACCGTGGCTGCATTCTCGATTGCTCGAAGAAAAATCGATGAGCTCGTGCGGATGCCTTTTGAGTTGTTTTTTGAGCAGGAGTCTGCTGAAAAAACTCAACAGATTTGTTCAGATGCCAATACTGTGGCGTCCTTCGGATTGTCGATGCTCCAGACGGTACTCCTTGCGATTGTCCAGCTAGGTATCAGTTTATTTTTTCTCTATGGATGTTCCACAGCGCTCTTTTGGGTTTCCGTGACATTTTGCATCTTGTATGCAATTGCATATGCTTCATTTAAAAAACCGCTTTTTGTTTCAGGTCTGACCTTTAAGGAAGAGCAGTCCCTGTATTTCGGAAAAGTGGAATCCCTACTTGCGCATCAGAGATTTTTGTATGTTAATGCGCTGTTCGAAAGAGCATTGAAATCCATAGATAGCTATTTTTCGTCTTTGCTGCACGCCGGAGTCGCCTATCAAAGTGTCGTTTCGAAATTTCAGGCAACTGATTCCTTTGCTGCGGCTGTGTCCCAGGTGACCATTCTTTTGATTTCGGCTTTTTATGTAATGCATGGAAGCATGAGTGTAGGCCAACTTGTTGCTGTTTCGAGCTACATGGCTTTAATGCTATCTGCCGTGAGGTCACTCTACGGTATAGGTAGCAGCGCACAAGACTGCTTCTCATCGATATCCCGTCTAAATGCCTTTAAATTGCCTTCGGCTGCTGCTGGAGAGGAGCTCTTGGAGATCGATTACATCGAACTGCATAATTTCGGCTTTACATTAAATGGAAAGTGTCTCTACAGCAACTTGAATGTCAGGTTTGAAAAAGGAAAGCTCTATGCTCTTGTAGGGATTAATGGCTCGGGCAAAACGACCCTTGCGTACTTATTGATGGGTTGTTTCAATTCGGATTACGTTGGGACTATTTCCTACAACGGTAAGGCCCAAGAAGAAATCAACTGTGAGCTCCTTAGGCAGAAGCTAGTTTCGTTTGCTGAACAAACTCCGATATCAGTAAAGGATATTCTTTGCGATAGAAACTTTCCTTCTATCGAAAGGAAGAGGTGCGGAGGAATGTCTCCCGGGGAACTGGAACAACTGGAAATTAGGCGGGTCTTAGAAAAGAAGGCAGACGTCTATTTATTCGATGAGCCAACAGCATCACTCGATATTGCTCATAAAGAAGCTCTGATAAAAGCTATGAAGGAAATGCGAAAGCACAAGATTGTCATTGCAATTACACACGATATGGACCTAATAGATGCTAGTGATGAGGTGGTAGAGCTTGGGAAAAGCGACTGAAATAATGCGCCTGGGGGCACGTTATCTACTGGGCACGATGGTTGCTAGCGTGCCGTGGGCTATTTGGGTTATTACAAAAGGATCCCCCGCTTGGCTGTGCTCTACAGGGGCGCTCTTTTGTGCGTTGGTAGTCTATCTTTTTGCAACTCGGGGCGCTGTTTCTTGTGATAAGCCCAAACGGCGTGGGATTCTTTTGGGATGGCAGTTCATTTTCATCGTATTTATTATTATGGCCTCTATGCTCGATATAGGTGGAAAATCAATATCCAGATGGGTATTGGTCTGTTCGGTCTCAGTTTTGCATGAGCTGTTATTTAGGTACGTATTTTTATTTGAATGCACAATCGTCGGAATAGTTCGGCCGTTTTGCATAAGGGCATTTATACAGTCGATGCTATGGTCATTGCTTCTCGTGACTCAACAGTGTTTAATCGGGGCACCCACAAATTACATCATTGCAATGATGGGGGGCTATCTTTGTCTGGGCCTTATTTTTGCGCTGCTCGTGCGAAAAACAGGGACAGTGTGTCCGTCTCTTTTAGCCATGATGTCTCTGGATTTTATCAACATCCTAGCTCTTTGAGTTACGGACAAAATCTTCAAAATCTTCAGGTGTTGGCACCATGGCAGATAAAGCCCGCACAGTGCTTTCGGTATGCAATAACATGGGCGAGGGCCGGCTGCTCACGGCCGAGATGCTCGACCTAATCGATCACGGTGCGCCCAACATCATCTGCACGCAGCCCTTCACCTGCCTGCGATTCGGTTAGCGAGGATGCCGTGGCATCGGTCGCCGAGCGTCTGGGGGCGGCATTAAGAAGTAACATGCCTGCTTTAGGCTGGTATGAGAAAAACGGATGGCAGCCATACCGGCTGCCATCCGTTTTTACTGGATACATGTTGCGTAATTGGCCTTGTCGGCACCTTTCGCGGACTCGGATTTCGGAAGTGCGGTGAAAAACTCCGAATCTCCGAGCACACTGCTCTTTTGCACCCTTGTGACCTGCACTGATAATTGTTCTCGGGGGAAGCGGGCACTGCGGGGCGCGGCAACGGCGCGCGATTTCCGCGTCGCAGC
>NZ_JBDMHB010000074.1:0-3353 GCF_039752955.1 Collinsella aerofaciens | reverse complement strand
GAAGCCATCTTGACGCAGTTCTCGGCGCCGACAGCCTGGCCGATGGGGCCCTCGGGCTTGGTCATGGCGTAGACGCGCACGCCCATGCCCTTCATCTTCTTGACGGCCTCGAGGACCTCGGGGGTGGTGCCGGACTCGGAGGCGGTGAGCACGACGGACTTCTCGGTCATGCGCTTGTGGCCCATGGCGTTCCACTCGGCGGCGTGGATCAGGTAGACCTCGAGGTCGCGGTCGCCGAACTTGTTCATGAGGTACTCGAGCTGCATGAGCTCGTCCCAGGTGCCGCCAACGCCCATCAGGAACACGGCGTCGTAGCCCTCGTCGGCAACCTTGTCGGCGAGCGCGGTCATCTTCTTGCCGGTCTCGTAGAGCGCCTTGCCGTCCTCGAGATAGCCCTCCTGGTCGAAATGCATGATCTCGATCTTCTCGGTTTCCTTCATTTGTCTCTCCTTTCTGGGGTTGTTTCCACATCCCCCATGCCAACGGGCATCAAAACCCGCTTACATTCCGTAACACTCGGCCGCTTTGGCCTTAAGCGCATTGACTGACTCTTCGTAGCCCTCTGCCTTGACCTCCATTTGCTTGGAGACAGCATCGAGATACGGGTGCACGTCCCATGACTTCAGACGCTCGGCTATCATGGCCGCAATCGTCTGGAAGAACACAAGATTGGGAATTGCGCTGAGCAGCGGCGCCACCTGAGGCACCGCAACCTCGTGAGCCCTACCCTTGGGATGGGCCGTGAGCAGCACCGTTTTTGTCGTAACGTTCGATAGCGCATCAGCGATATTCGCAAGACGCTCCGACCCCTGCGGATCGTCGACGATAAACACCAGATAGCCCGGAACGATCTGCATCTCGAGACCGTGGACGAACTCCTCGCCTTCGTGATGCATGGCAGGAATCTTGATGGTCTCGCTCAGCTTGAGGGCCGCCTCTTCGGCAACGCCATAGTTGGGGCCGTTGCCGACGACCATGGCGGGCGTGTGCTCAGAAAGCTCGAGCATGTGGTCTTGGACATATGCCTCGGCGGTCTTGCACATCACGGCATTGGCCTGGATAGCCTCACGCAGGTCGTCAAGACGCTGGGCAACGCCCTTGGCGTCAATCGTTCCGCGCGCCTGACCGCCGTAAATACCAAAGAGCACCAGGTACTCAACGAGCACCTCGACGCCCAGAGTCACAAAGTCCACCGACTCGACGCCCACACCGTAGTCAAGAACGATGTCAGCGTGTTCCTTGATGGGTGCCTCGACGTTTGCCGTGAGCGCAACTGCAGCCATATCGTGTGCGCGCATGTAATCGAGCGCCGCAATCGTATTGGTCGAATAGCCACTCTGCGAAACGGCAATGTTGAGCACATGCTGCGGATAGGTGTGTTCAAAATCGACGAAGGCCTCGGGCGTCACAACGGACACCTGCATTTGCAGGGCATCTTGCAGGTAATCGCGGGCGCAATCGGCGGCATGGCGCGACGAACCCGAAGCAACGATGCGCAGCGCGTCAAAAGAACCGGACTGGAAAATATCAACGAGCTGCGCTACCAGCTCAGACGAACGCTCGAGGTTCTCCCCCATACGCACATGGGCAAGCTGAACGTAATCGAGCATCTTCATCGTCTCACCTCGTAACAAATCATTAGTATTTGATACCAATCACAGTTACAGGTTACGGCTTTTTGATACCTCTTTGTCGATTAATTTATCCCCATCGGCGAACGGTCGATTTTGAGCCCTGTAAGGTTGTATATACAGCTGACCCAACGATCAAAACTGGTTAGTTTCCCAGCCGTTATTCACAAAATACCAGCTAGTACGTATAGGTGTAGCCGCCCGTATCGCCACGATTGAAGGACTTTACATACTCGATAGCCTGACCGCTCGCGTCATAGCTCACGCATTCCAAAAGCAAAACAAGATCGCCCTGTTCCAGTCCAAGGAGGCCGGCATCTCGTGCGCCCAGCGCTTCGATATCGAGCTTTTCCTGTGCCATGACTGGCTTTCGGCCCAGCATCTCATAGGTCTCGTACAAACTGAAGACCGACACGTCAATATCTTCGATGGTTGGGAACAGCAGGCAGGGAATCAGCGCCGTCTCAATCGATACGGGGCTACCGTTTATGCAGTTCAGGCGTCGAACGGAATAGAGCAGGTCGTCCTCGGCGATGCCAAACAGGTCGGCGTAATATGGCCCCGCATAACGCTTGGAACGCGCGAGAATACGGACGAACGGCTCGCCGCCCGAAGCACGAACCGATTCACGGAAACCGACCGTGCGTTCAAAAAAAGCAGGTACTTTCTGCGCCACAAAGGCACCTTTTCCCCGAACACGGCGAATCTGCCCGCGCCGAACCAGCTCATCGACAGCGCTTCGGATGGTCAAGCGTGTCGTACCAAATTCCTCGGCAAGGTCTTTTTCGGACGGAATCATGGAACCCGTGGGATATATACCGCGCTCGATACGTTCCTCGATGCGGCGTCGAATGCGCATATAAACCGGGGTGGCATCTACTGTTTCAGCCATTGTTCACCTGCCACGCTCCTCATGCCGTTCTCTTCGCCGTTATCGGCAAAGCGGAACTTTGTGGGCAAAATCACCGATTTGCAATGCTCCACAAAACGCATGTCCTTATCGAATTCGATCGAGCTCTCATAGAACACCGGCGTTCCCTCTTCTTGCTGGAGCAGCTCGGCCTCTTCGGCGTTCAAACGCGAGATGGAGATATGCTCACGTCCATGCTCAACACGCACGCCACCTTCTTTGAGCAAGACATCGTAAAGGCTCTCACACTCAAAATCGTGCTCGGGAAGCGCGGGGCACAGGGACAGGTTAACGTGAGCGGTCTCGATTGACGCCGGCTCGCCCTCTATAAGTCGAATGCGCTGCATGCGGAGTAAAGGAGCGCCCACAGCCACCCCAAGCTTGTCGGCAAGCGCCTCATCCGCCTCGATGGTCCCGGTGGAAACCAGACGAGAAGAGGGGTGCAGGCCGGCAGTCCGCACAGCATCGGAAAAGTTATACGTTTCCTGGAAGATATTCAGCGGCTTGGGAGGACACACATACGTACCCGATCCGCGACGGCTCTCGAGCGTTCCACACGAGATGAGCCGCGTGATACCGGCGCGCAACGCCGTACGCGAAACGCCAATCTCTTCGCACAGCACGCGCTCGGCCGGCAGGCGATCGCCGCCGGCAAGCTGGTGGTGCTGGATATACCAAAGAATTCCCTCAACAGCACGATCTTTGGGGGGAATTGCATAAGATTCGCCTGCCATTGCACAGACTCCTCATTCAGAAACGTATGCCGCCAAAATTAGACCAGCCCTCCCATGGCATCAAATTCGGCCTTGATC
>NZ_JBDMHB010000073.1:0-3522 GCF_039752955.1 Collinsella aerofaciens | reverse complement strand
ACCTTGTCGAGACGCATGCCAAAGCCGCAGGCGACCTCGTAGTTAATCGTTCCGCGCAGTCGGGCCATCTCGTCCATAGTGATCTCGGCATCGCCATCGCGGCCGACAATAATCATCTCGTCACCATACTCGGCCTCGGGAATCTCGTGTGCCGGGTTGGACTGAATGGCGACCATAAACTGGTCCATGCAGATATTGCCAACCTGATGCACGCGCTCGCCGCGATACAGCACATCCATACGATTGGAAAGCGTACGCGATAGGCCATCGGCATAACCGATCGGCAGCGTGCAGATCTGAACGCGCGTACGCGGTACGCGGTAGGTAAAACCGTAGCCCACGCCCTCACCCATCGCAGGGTGTGCCACGCGCGTCACACGCGCATGGACGCTCATAACGGGATCAAGCTGCATCACGCGGCCACTCAGCTCGCACGGCTGCATGCCATACAAGCCAACGCCGGCGCGGATCATATCAAAATGCATCGAGGGGTCGAGCATCGAGGACGGCGTGTTGGCGCAGTGCACGATACCGCACTCAAAACCCGCATCCTTAATGGCCTGAACGGCCTCGGTAAAGCGCTGACACTGCAGCTTGTAGTCCCAGCCCGAAGGTTCATCGGCCGTGGCGAAGTGCGTAAATACGCCGTCGCACTGAATACCGCGATGGAAATTTATACCGCGGACAAAGTCGAGCACCTGCGTGTAGTGAACGCCGATACGATTCATGCCCGTCTCGATGGCGAGATGATACTTGCCCACTTTGCCCGCCGCGACGGCACATTCGCCATACGCAAGAGCAAAATCAGACGTATAGACCGAAGGCATGATATCAAACTCGAGCAACGTCGGAATGGCCTCGATAGGCGGCTCGCTTAGGATGAGGATGGGTTTCGTAATCCCGCCCTGTCGGAGCTCAACGCCCTCGTTAACCGTCGCCACGGCAAACATGTCGGCACCGGCCGAATACATGATCTTGGCGCACTCAACAGCTCCATGACCATAAGCATCGGCCTTGACCACGCAGCACAGGCGCTGACGTGGATTCAGCAAGTTCTTATAGGCCCTCGTGTTGCGACGGAGCGCCCCGCGGTCGATCTCGACCCAGGACCAGCGCGTCAAATCGGCTTTATTCATGATTAGTCATCCGACCCTTCGTCCATGATTCCCAGATCTTCGAGCGCATCCTTTGCCGCCAGTTCCATGGCCGGACCGATCAAGTCGATAAGATCGGTCGCGATGACGCTCTTCTCACCATACTCCGTCGCCGCGGCAAAACCGGCGTAGCTGTGAAGTGCGACGGCGTACGAATACAGCAGCTCCCAACGATCCATCTCGTCGCGCATGGTGGCAAGCGTGCCGGCCAAAATACCCGCGAGAACATCACCCGAACCGGCAGTTGCCAGAGAAGCCGGACCCGAGAGCGGCAGCAGCACACGCTCAACGCCACAGATAGCCGTCGTCGGCCCCTTGGCAATGACCACCAGATTGTCAGAGCCTGCAGCCCAGACAACCTTCTGCGCGGCTGCAATCGCAGTACCAAGGTCGTTCACCTCGTCACCGGCAACCAGACGCGAAAGTTCACGATAGTGCGGCGTCATAACCAACGGCTGCTCGCGACGATACATCTCGGGATTACTATCAATACCGTCAATGGCAATCTTAGCAAGGCAGTTGAGTGCATCGGCGTCCAAGATAAGCGGCACATCAAGCTCGAGCAAGCCCGAAACCACCTGCATAGCGCCGGCAGATGTCGTCATACCGGGACCGCACAGCACACAGCTGTACTTCTTTGCAATCTCGCACACAGTCATGCGCGCAGCGGCGCCAAAGGAGCCGCGGGAATCAGACGGAATAGCAAAGACGGGAATCGAAGGAAGTGCCATGCGAATAAGATTGGCGCAGGCGTCAGGAGCCGCGACTGCCACGTAACCAGCACCCGCGCGAGCTGCAGACTTGGCCGCCATAATGGCAGCACCAGGATATTGCGCAGATCCGGCGACAATAAGCACAGAGCCACGGGAATACTTATCGATATTCGTAGGTAGTGGGGCAAAGTAATCAACTAAGTCACCGGGCTCGACAATCTCGGCGGCGTGGTCGACATCATCGATGACCTCGTCAAGACGGTCGTAAAGATTGCCGCAGATCAAATCGCCAGCATACTCAGGACCATCAGCGCTATACAGACCAATCTTGGGCGCAATCATCGTCACCGTATGCTCGGCACGAATGCAGTCGTCATCAACAACGCCCGTCTCGGCATTGAGGCCCGAGGGAACATCAATGGATACGACACAATCGGCGCATTCATTGACCGTAGGAATCCAGATGGAGAACGGCGCACGCAGATTTCCGTGGAAACCGGTACCAAAAATGGCATCGACAACAACATCGGCCTTATCGATCAAAACCTCGAGTTCGTCACGCGAGGGGCCGACGCAAACGTGCACATCGCGGCCGGCAGTACGACGAGCAACATGACGTGCCAGAGCAGCAGGAATCTCATCCGGCTCAACCGGAGAAACGATATCCACGTCCACACCCTTATGGCTCAGGATATCGGCGGCAACCCAACCGTCGCCGCCATTATTACCAAAACCGACCAGAACGAGAACCCGATCGGGATTGAGCTTCAAGACCTCGTTGGCGGCAAACTCACCCGCTAGCTCCATAAGCTCGGCCTTCGAAGTCCCTTCGCGTTCGATGATATCCTCGAGACGAACGACTTCTTCGGTACTCAAAACCGGTTTCATCTATGCTCCTAGCGTATCTTGCGAAGCATCGCCCAGGTGCTCCGTCAATGCTGAATTCTGCAGCTGCTCAAGCTCATCTAAAACAGAGCGAGCCTCTTTAAATGTCTGCGCTACGCGTTTCTTGGTGCTCACCTTTTCCTCTTTTGGCTTAGGCCGAGCATCTTCGGTAATCGCGATGGCATTCGCAACGGCCAAGTCTCCTGTAAGCGTAATGGAAAGAGCGACCTCAACAACACCCAGTTCTTGAGCGATCTCGAGAGCACGGCCCGAAAGCAGCGCCTTCGGTTTGCCGAGTTTATCACGCGTAACCGAAACATCCTTGCGACCCACGCCTTGACTAAAACCCATGCCGAGAGCTTTAAGTACCGCCTCGCGCGAAGCAAAGCGGCTCGCATAGTGAGCAGCGGGACGCGATGATGCATCGCAATACGCACGCTCTTCTTCGGTAAACACACGCCGAGCAAACGACGGCGTCTTTTCAAGAATTGATTTCATGCGGGAAATCTCGACGATATCAACGCCGATACCAGCTTCAGCCATGTTCACCTCCATATCGCACAGACTAAGTTATTGTAGCCCGTTCGCAGAAGATGCGACAAACGAGGGTTATAAAACACAGCTACTATGTGAGACAAAAGCCCGTAAACGCAAAAAAGGGGGAGGCCGCGAGGCCTCCCCCTTCTCAGTTCTAGCGTACGGCTCGGTGCCGTCCACCGGTCAGCGGCGCCCTGGCCTCCCACGGGCTGACCCCGCAGTACTCTCGGCGC
>NZ_JBDMHB010000072.1:0-3668 GCF_039752955.1 Collinsella aerofaciens | reverse complement strand
GCGACGCGGAAATCGCGCGCCGTTGCCGCGCCCCGCAGTGCCCGCTTCCCCCGAGAACAATTATCAGTGCAGGTAGAACGCCTGCGGTTTTGTTCAAAACGAAGGCATGGTCAGGGGTATCGAGTCAAACGTAGTAGATGGGCCGATTTCGTGGCGCGCGGTTCCGGCTGATCCCTTGGGGACGGAGGAAGACGGATCATTTTGCTCCCGCGAGGCTTGCAGGGGCACTCGTGCAGGGCCGCCCGAACAAAACTATGTCGGTTTACTACGATGAATTCGACATTCCCGACCATGACTGCATTTTTCTAAATATTGCAAGCGTTCTACCTGCGGTTTTGCAAGCGCGCAATTTACCGTGGTCGAAGGCGGGCGATTCATCGTAGTAATCCGGCATGGTTTTGAAATGGCATTAAATCGATAACGGCCATTTTGCTATGCCGGGGCGGTCGGTCGTCGGGTAATTACCCTCGCAGGTAGGCGATGGCGATCTGCGTGCGGTTGCGCAGGCCCATTTTGGCAAGGATTGAGCTGATGTGGTTGCGCACGGTGCCTTCGCCCATGTAGGCGGTGGCGGCAATCTCCTTGTTGTCGAGGCCGCGGGCGATGAGCTCTGCGACTTCGAACTCGCGGTCGGTCAGGCTGGCAAAGGCGGCGGGCCGGCGAGGCGTGTCGGCCTCGGGCCCCGCCCCATCAAAGTCGATATCCTCGATCGCCTTGCCCTCGAGTACGCGTTTGCCGTCCATGACCTGCGCCAACGCTGGAGGAATGGCGGCGACATCGGTCTTGATCAGGTAACCGCGGGCGCCTAGCTTGAGCGCCGACACAATGTACTCGTCATCTGAGAATGTCGTCAGAAACACCACGCGTGCCGCGGGGTAGTGCTCAAGGATTTCGCGCGCCGCCGAAAGGCCGTCGCGCCCCGGCATCTGAATGTCGAGCAGCGCGATATCGGGCGCGTGCTCGGCGTAGAGTGCCACCGCGTCGTTGCCGTCGGCTCCGGTGCCCACCACTTCGATCTGCGGCTGGGCGCCCAGGATAATCTTGAGCGAATCGACTACCAAGCGGTCGTCGTCGACAACTATGAGCCTCATCGGGCGTCATCTCCTTGCTGTTTTGGGACGGTGGCAAACACGCGCCAGCCGGGGGCACCGGCGCGTGGGCCGGCGGTGAAGGTTCCGCCAAGCGCCTCGACGCGCTCGCGCATGGAGCCGAGCCCCATGCCTTCTGCGGCGTTGCGGCTGTTCACCGGGGTCGCGCCGGCGGCGTCGTCGGTAACAATGAGCTGGTAAAACGACGGATGCTCCATGCATCGCACGGTAACGTTCTGCGCACGGGCGTGGCGCATGGTGTTGGAGAGCGCTTCGCGCAGGACCGCAGCAAAGCAGTTGACGACGTTGGCCGGTGCATGCTCGGCCAAAACCTCAAGCTCAATCTGCGGGCCGCCGTCCGAGCGCACGTCCTCAACAATGCGCTCAAGCTGTACGGAGAGGTCGGCGGCGTTGTCGTTGAGCGCATGGACACTGGCGCGCACAAGCTGAAGCGCCTCGTCGACGGTGTGCTTGATGTCGGCGAAGTCGGCGGCGATGCCGGGCTCGTTGGCGTGGACCACGCGCAGGGCCTCGGTTTGCAGCGAGGCGCGCGTAAGTTGGTGGCCCACATTGTCGTGGATCTCGCGCGCGATGCGGGCGCGCTCGGCAAGTGTCGCGAGCTCGACCTCGTAGTCCTGACGGTCGGCGAGGTCGCGGTTGCGCGCCTCGAGTGCCAGGGCGCGTTCTTGCAGCTTGTCGCGGGTGCGACGCATGCGTTCCTGTTCGCGCTCCAGCTGCGCGGTGCGCAGTGACAGCAAGGTGGCGGCGGCCGAAAGGATGGCGGTCAGCAGGAGCGTTCGGGTGGTGAGCGCGCCGGCGCGAAGGCCCGCGACGAGGGCGAAGGCAAAGATGATGCCAATACCCAGCGCAGGCCAGGCGTGCTCACGGCGCACGCGTCGCGCGATGTCATAGAAGGCGAGGGGCGCAAACGGCATAAAC
Organism: Collinsella aerofaciens; assembly: GCF_039752955.1. Classification (GTDB taxonomy): domain Bacteria; phylum Actinomycetota; class Coriobacteriia; order Coriobacteriales; family Coriobacteriaceae; genus Collinsella; species Collinsella aerofaciens_BI. The sequence goes on along the minus strand of NZ_JBDMHB010000072.1, from coordinate 1,641 downwards.
GACGGTACAAAGACGGCCACGAGGACGAAGACATAGCTGCCTGCCTCACTGACGCGGCAAACGCGTTCGCCTTGTGCGACTTCGGCCAGGGCGGTGATGATAACGCCAAGGCAAAACGCCGCGACCAAGCGAGCATCCACGGCAAGGCCCAGAGCGGCCGCAATGCAGCACGCCAACACGATCGATTTGTCGAATAGCCTGTTCATACGGGTATTGTACGCGATGGCGCGCGGGGAAGACGCTTGCCCACGCAACCGTGACATTCCTCCTGGACGGTTGCCCTTTCTGCACTCGTGACAAAGCTCACTGGCGCGCCCCGCCCGCTCCTGCGATGATGCAATCGTACCGGGCCACGACCAACAGAAGGGCCGCCTCATGACAGACATCGTCCACGTCGAAAATCTCGTCAAGCGCTACGACGATCTTATCGCGCTCGACCACTTTAACCTGTGCATCGCTCCCTGCGAGATCTTTGGCCTGCTGGGCCCCAACGGCTCGGGCAAGACCACGTCCATCAACTGCATTCTGCAGCTGCTCGCCTACGACAAAGGCACCATCGAGCTGTTCGGTGAACCCATGACGCCCACGCGCTACGACCTCAAGCGTCGCATCGGCGTGGTGCCGCAGCAGGTGGCGGTGTTTGACGAGCTTACCGTGCGTGAGAACATCGACTATTTCTGCAGCCTTTACGTTAACGACCGCAAGCACCGTCGGGCGCTCGTGGACGAGGCGATCGACTTCGTCGGGCTGGGCGACTTTGCTAAGTTCCGCCCTGGTAAGCTCTCGGGCGGCCTGGCGCGTCGCCTCAACATCGCCTGCGGCATCGCGCACAAGCCCGAGCTCATTTTCTTTGACGAGCCCACGGTGGCGGTCGACCCGCAGAGCCGCAACGCCATCCTGGAGGGCATCTGCCGCCTGCGCGACGAGGGCGCCACGGTGGTGTATACCAGCCATTACATGGAGGAAGTCGAGCAGATCTGCAGCCGCATCATGATCATGGACGGCGGGCGCGTGCTGGCGCAGGGCACCAATGACGAGCTCAAGCGCATGATTCAGATGGGCGAGCGCGTGACCGTCGAGGTCGGCGCCGTCGAGCCCGCCACGGTCGAGCAGCTGCGCGCTCTCGAGCACGTGCTCAGCGTCGAGCTGTCCGGCGGCGAGCTCGTCTGCACCTGCGAGGCGAGCCCGCACAACCTGGTGGACATCCTCGACACGCTGCGCGCCGCCGACGTGGCGCTCGGCCGCGTGTGGAGCGAGCCGCCGACCCTCAACGACGTGTTCCTCGAGATCACCGGCCGCGAGCTGCGCGACTAGGGGGCAGCTATGTTCAACACCATTATCATTACGGTCAAGACGCTGCTGCGTAGGCCGAGCACGTGGGTTTGGGGTGCTCTCTTTCCCGTTGCGCTTTCCACGATGTTCATGTTTATGTTTGCGAACCTGAGCTCTGACGGCAAGGTCGACCCGGTGCCGGTGGCCATCGTGGCGGACGAGGTCTGGGACGCTTCGACCTTTAAGGACGTGGCGACGTCGCTCGACGAGGAGAGCGACGATCGGCTGCTCGAGATCCACGAGTGCGACGACGCAGCCGATGCGAGCCGTGCGCTCAAGGCCGGCGAGGTCGCGGGCATCTACACGGTC
>NZ_JBDMHB010000071.1:0-4280 GCF_039752955.1 Collinsella aerofaciens | reverse complement strand
GGGGCCGCGGGGGCGTTCGGCTAACTGCGGGAATGGCCTATTTGCTCAATGTGTTCGGCTGAGATCGGAAATCAACCCTAAAATCAGGTGAACGTTCACTTTTAAAAGGTAAACGGTGATTTCGCCCTTGCCGCGCGGACGTTTATTCGCTCTGTTCCTGCGTGCCCTCTGCGATCATGTTACGGTTATACACCAGGTGCAGATACATCGCGTCGTGCGCGGCGGTGGGATTGCGCGAGGCGATGGCGTCGGCCACATCGCGGTGCGTGCGGATAGTTTCCTCGACGAGCTTTTTTCCGGTCACGTCGATAAAGAGGGGGACGGATGCCTTGAGCACGCCCATCAGGCGGGGAACGACGAGGTTTCCGGAGCTCTCGGCAATGGCATTGTGGAACGCGGTGTCGGCGGCGGAGTAATCCTCACCGGCCTCGGCCAGGCGCTCGGATTCGTCGCAGAGCTCTTTGATACAGACGACCTGGTCGTTGGTTGCGTGCTCGGCCGCCATGCGTGCCATCTGCGGCGGCGCCACGGCCCTCTCGCACGTCAACGATGCCGGTTTTTGGATGTGCTCCTCGTTCCTGGAGATTGACGAGAAGACCACCCTCAAGTCCTGGACCGTTATGGAGACGCTCATCGGCCTTTCGGGTCTTGCCTGCGCCCTGGTGATTTCGTTCTTCGCCTAGTTCGCGTAGCTAAGCATCTTTTGCCGAGCGCATCGCTCGGTGCCCATTTACACCTGATTCATTAACCAACGATTGGTACAACCGTTCAAATCAAAAGAGGAGAGCATCATGGACGAGAAGACCAAGGCACAGATTCAGCAGGAGGCAGCCGACCTGGTTGCCAAGCTGCAGCCGCGTTCCGGCAAGTTTCGCACCATCAGCCCCGAGATGGACCCGCTGCGCCTGGGCTCTGGCTGGTCTATCGAGGATCTGGACAAGCCGCAGGTCATTATCGAGTCGACGTTCGGCGACTCGCACCCGGGTTCTGCCGGCCTGTTTGAGCTGGTCGAGGAGGTCCGTGCTGGCGTTGCCGAGGCTGGCGGTCACGGTGCTCGTTACTTCTGCACCGATATCTGCGACGGTGAGGCCCAGGGACACGACGGCATCAACTACTCGCTGCCCAGCCGCGACATGATCGCCAACATGATCGAGATCCACGCCAAGGCCACCCCGTTCGACGCCGGCGTCTTTGTCGCCAGCTGCGATAAGGGCCTGCCTGCGAACCTCATGGCCATGGGCCGCATCAACATCCCCTCCATCGTCGTTACCGGCGGCGTCATGGATGCCGGTCCCGATCTGCTGACCCTGGAGCAGCTCGGCGCGATTTCTGCCCGCTACGAGCGCGGCGAGATCTCCCGCGAGGAGCTTGAGTTTGCCAAGCACAACGCATGCCCCAGCTGCGGCGCCTGCTCCTTTATGGGCACCGCCTCGACCATGCAGGTTACCGCCGAGGCCCTGGGCCTTATGCTTCCCGGTACCGCCCTGCTGCCCGCAACCAGCTCCGATCTGCGTGAGTTTGCGCGCGAGGCTGGCCGTCAGTCCGTGTGGCTCTCCGAGCACAACCTGTGCCCCCGCGACATCGTGACCAAGGAGTCCTTCGAGAACCTCATCATGGTCCACGGCGCCATCTCCGGTTCCACCAACTCGCTGCTGCACATTCCCGCGATCGCCCGCGAGTTTGGCATCGAGATGTCCGCCGACGATTTCGATCGCCTGCACCGTGGCGCCCACTACCTGCTCAACGTTCGCCCCGCAGGCGAGTGGCCGGCGCAGTTCTTCTACTATGCGGGCGGCGTGCCGCGCATTATGGAGGAGATCAAGTCGATGCTCCACCTCGACGTTATGACCGTCACCGGCAAGACTCTTGGCGAGAACCTCGAGGACCTCAAGAACAACGGTTACTACGAAAAGTGCGGTCGTTACCTTGAGAAGTGGAATCTCAAGCGCGAGGACATCATCCGTCCGTTTGACCAGGCCTTCGGCACCGACGGTTCCATCGCCATCCTTCACGGCAACCTTGCCCCCGAGGGTGCCGTCGTCAAGCACACCGTCGTTCCGCGTGAGATGTTCCAGGCTACGCTCAAGGCCCGTCCGTTCGACTGCGAGGAGGACGCCATTCACGCCGTCCTGACGCATGAGGTTAAGCCCGGCGATGCCGTTATCATTCGCTATGAGGGTCCCAAGGGTTCCGGAATGCCCGAGATGTTCTACACCACTGAGGCTATCGCCAGCGATCCCGAGCTGGGTGCGAGCATTGCCCTGATCACCGATGGCCGCTTCTCCGGCGCCTCCAAGGGCCCGGCTATCGGTCACGTTTCGCCCGAGGCTGCCGTGGGCGGCCCGATTGCCCTGATCGAGGAAGGCGACCTGATCCAGATCAACATCCCCGAGCGCTCGCTGTCCATCGTGGGCATCGCCGGCAAGGAGATGGAGCCGGCCGAGGTCGACGCCGTCCTGGCCGAGCGTCGCGCCGCCTGGAAGCCTAAGGCTAATCGTTACACCTCCGGCACGCTCAAGTTCTTTATCGAGCATGCAGTTTCCGCCATCCAGGGTGGCTACATGGAGTAGCGCCCGGGCGCATCAAATTTCCCCTCTCATAGATGCGTGGCACGAAAAGCTCCGAGCTCACACGAGTTCGGGGCCTTTTTCGTCTGGATTGGGGACGCATAGCCGGACGAAAGCGTGTTGTGTTTGGCGTAAAACCATACGAAAGTGCAATTTGCGTCTTATTTCCGAACGTAAAACAGACGAAAACCGTTTACGTCTGCTTTAAATCCGTACGAAAACGGTTTTCGTCTTGCAGGGCAGTTGCCGTTTCTACAGTTCAACTTCCAGTTCGGCTTTGTGTTCGCAGAGGTAGTCGCGCATGTAGGGGATGGCAAATGAGACCTTGCCGTACGAAGGAGCCTCGATAATCGATTCTCTTAACAGGCGGCTGCGGACGGAGCTCACCTGTTGAGGCGTTTTGTTTAGGGCATCGGCAACCATGCTGGTCGAGCTCGTCTGCCCCAAAGACGCCATGCTCAGCAGATAAGCGATGCACGTGGGCGGAATGCGCTGCAGCGCGGGCTCAATCACCATGGCGCAGAAGCGTTCGCGTGCCGTTGCAATGCCGCGCTCGGCTTCTTCTTCTCCAATAATCGCTGTATGTGCGCGTCTCGCCAACTGCCATGCGTAGTATCCAACGAGTTGGATCATGAAAGGATAGCCTTGCGTTGCCTCGGCAAGTTGGCCGGCAATACCTGGCTGCAACTCCATGCCAGACGCTTCAATGGTTTCCTCGAGGGAGTACGACACTTCGGTTACTGCCACAGCCTTCAGGTCAAAGGGGAGGGCACGGCGCAAAAACGTAAGTGTCTTTCCGTTGATGATGCTTTCAATCATCGAAGGCAGCCCAGCAAAAACAAAGGCGATATCAAGGTCTTCGCCGATAACCTGCTGAATCGCAATGGAGAGCGTTCGGACCTCATCGAGCTCTGCGTCTTGAACCTCGTCGAGAGTGATGAGCAGGCCATTTCCATTCTTGGTTATTGTCTGTCTCATGGCGTCGCGTAGCGATGGGCCGATTCGCTCAATATCTATGCTGCCGATGGATATGCCAGCTACGGTGGGCTCAAATCTGGCGTGCTTGGCCTGGAATTTGGGCTGCAGCTGTTCGAGAATGCGCTGGCAAAGTCCCTCGGTTGCGACCTCTTTTATGACCGTCCAGCCACGGCTTTGCGCCAAACGTGAGCACTCGTCAAGGAGGACCGTCTTGCCCGTTCCACGGACGCCGGCTATGCGCATTAGGCGCCCAGGGGCACCAGGCCCGTTGGTGAGGCCCTCATTGAATTCTTCGAGCACATCTTCGCGGCCGATAATCGTGGGAGGTGTTTTACCTGCTGTGGGCTTAAAAGGGTTTGTTTGCATGTGAGCCACCTTTGCTCAAGATATAGCAAGATATAGCAAAGTATAGCAAGATATAGCAAAGTATAGTGAGATATAGCAACGTATAGCGCTGTTTGCGGGTTCTTACGGTGGTGCTATTTCCCGAATGCCGCGCGCACAAAGCGCTGGGCGAACAGCTTGTTGGCAACTCACGAGGGCTCGGGGTGCCAATTTGGGGTGCAGTAGTGCTGCGCCACGAAAAGGGCCTATCTACTACGTTTAAGCCGCAGGGGTCAACCATAGTCGGCTTTTTCGAAAATCGACAAGCTGTCTGCCTGCACTGATAATTGTTCTCGGGGGAAGCGGGCACTGCGGGGCGCGGCAACGGCGCGCGATTTCCGCGTCGCAGCG
>NZ_JBDMHB010000070.1:0-4220 GCF_039752955.1 Collinsella aerofaciens | reverse complement strand
ATTACGAGCTCCTGTGCGAATTGGAGAGAGCGCTCCCGCAAACTGCCTCTTGACAACTTATAGGAGCGTCGGTTTTAATTTCATAAAATCCAGGATGGTCGAGGATGCTCGGTTAAACGTAGTAGATGGCCGCATTTCTTGGCAAACGGTCCGACTCGAGACCCATGGCGACCAGCCTCGGATGGCCATTCTCGAAGTTGCGGTGGAATACGGACTGAATTGGCCCCTTAAAGGCAAAAACGCTCCGTATTTCACCGCAACTTATCGAGGGGATGGGTTTTAGATACGGCCAAGGTCGTAGGATCGAGCGGCCGCTTCACCGGCGCAGATGAGGTTGGTTGTGGCTTCTTGCACACCGAGCGCCCGGTCAAGGTCCATGGGCTTGCGGCAGATCGGAAGTACCAAGTCGACGCCCTGCTCATACACCGCATCCAGGTTGACGGCGCGACCGCCCACGACGGCGACCACCGGCTTGCCATATCGCTTCGCGCGACGGGCCACGCCCACCGGCGCCTTACCGGCGGCGGACTGCTCATCCATATTGCCCTCGCCCGTTATGACCAGGTCGACATCGCGCACGCGCTCATCAAATCCCACGAGATCGAGCACCGTCTCCACGCCCGAACGCAGCTCCGCGCCGAGCGCCAACAGCGCGGCACCCAGGCCGCCGGCGGCACCGGCACCGGGCACACCGAGTACCGAGCCAAATGTCCGCACACCCTCGGGCGCGCGCAGCAATCCCTGAGCCCGCGCCCTAGCAATCGCCGCATCGAGCAGGCGACCGTAGCCGACCATCCAGCCGTCGTATCTGCGCAGCACCTCGACATCATCCGCCGGCAGACCCTTCTGTCCGCCGAACACCGCAAGCGCGCCGCGACGCCCCACGAGCGGATTCTCGACATCGGAAAGCACCACGACACGTGCGCCGTTCAGCGTCCGAAGCGCTGACGTCAAATCGATACTCGCCACGTGTTCAAGGCCCGCAAGACCGGGGGCGACATCGCAGCCCTGATCATCGACCACGCGCGCGCCCAGCGCCTGCAGCATACCGGCGCCACCATCGTTGGTGGCGCTGCCGCCCAAGCCAATATAGATAGTCTTTGCCCCGGCACGAACCGCACGGAGCATCAGCTCGCCCACGCCATAGGTTGTGGCCGCCAACGCCGTCGACTCCGTGCAAGGCGAATACCCAATTCCGGCCGCCTCGGCCATCTCAATTACAGCCGAGTCGCGCTCGTCGTCCACCAGCATCCGGGCAGACACGCGGTCGCCCAAGGGACCTGCCACCTCGCAGGTCACAATCTCACCGCCGCACGCGGCAACGGCATCGAGCGTTCCCTCGCCACCATCTGCCAGCGGCAACGTAGCCACCTGGGCATCGGACCACACACGGCGCATGCCCTCGGCAACCGCCGCCTCCGCCTGTGCACTCGAAACGCTACCCTTAAAGGAGTCAATCGCCAACAGCACACGGCGGGGCCGGCGGCACGCAGGACCAAAGTCAACCGCCGTGCCAGTATCCTCACCGGCACCTGCAAGCGCTGCGGCGTGTGCGGCATGCGCCTCAAGATCGGCCCCACAACCGCAATCAGCGCCGCCCGCCCCGCGCAGACCGCCAAAATAGTTACTCAGCAGCTCGCGGCATTCATCCGCCAGGACCCCAGCCGTCACGTTAAACCGATGATTCAGGCGCGAATCGGCATTCAGGTCATACAGCGAACCCAGCGCGCCCGCCTTGGCATCACTCGCGCCATACACGCAGCGCCCCACGCGCGCGTTGACCATAAGGCCCGCGCACATGCAGCAGGGTTCCAACGTCACATAGACCGTACAGTCGGAAAGGCGCCAGCGGCCAAGCGACCGAGCGGCAGCGCACAGGGCCGCGAACTCGGCATGAGCCGAAGGGTCTTGGTCGAGCTCGCGGCGATTATGCGCCCTCGCGACAACCTCGCCCGAGCGCACTACTACGGCTCCGATGGGCACCTCGCCCACCGCAGCGGCGTCGCGCGCCTCCGCCAGCGCCTCGCGCATGAACTTCTCGTCGATTTCGGTGATCGTCATCGTTCGCCTTCCCTGTTGCAAATTCAAAACGATGCTATCATTACGACTCACGGAGAGATGGCAGAGCGGTTGAATGCGGCGGTCTTGAAAACCGTTGAGCGCGAGAGCGTTCCGGGGGTTCGAATCCCCCTCTCTCCGCCACCTTAGTGATTCACCGGCGTCATGGTCCGCTCAAACAGTGCATCGACCACGTCGGCCATCTCGGGTCGACGCTCAAGATCGTGGCCCGATTCCCACCAATTTGTGAACAACCGAATAATGCCACCGGCGATAAACTCAGACGTCGTCTCGAGTGACACGGGGGCCAGGGCATCCTCGGCAAGCACGTTCATCACACGCTCGCGGATGGAGCGGGCAATGCGGTCGCAAATAACGTTGGTCAACATGCCCGACATGCTGCTTGCCAAAATGTTATCCATGAGCCGCTCGTGCGCCAGAATCAAATCCATGGCATCGTCCAAAATCGCGTGCCGAAGCGCGCGCACGTCCTCGGCAGATACCACGCCGGCCTCATCGGGCTGTTTTTGCGGCAAGCCCGACATGAGCTCATCGATATAAAAGGCAAAGTAATCGTTCTTGTCGCGAAAGTGCTTGTAGAACGTCGTGCGGCGAATCATGGCGCGGTCGCACAGCATGGCAACCGTCAGGTCCTCAAAACGATGCTCCTCGAGAAGCTCGGTAAAGGCATCGAACAGGGCGCGGTAGGTTTTCTTGATGCGAAGGTCCACTGGTATCGCCATCCTCAGGGCAAAGACAACACTCGTCAATCTGTCGCATATCTTACACCTGTACCTCGCGCGCTTTGCCCCGGTGCCGACCCCGACGAAAACACAACGCTTACCGGAAAGTTCGGCACGGCAAAACGTTGCGGGTATACTAGTAGCGTTATACCAACGGCAGCTGGCGCATGCCGCCGCGGCCATTCGAAACGGAGACATCATGCTTCCCGTCATCATCGGCATCGTTGTTGTCATTGTGATTGCCTGCGCCATCGCCGGCATCTACAACAACATGGTCACCAAGCGTAACCGCATCGATAACGCCTGGCAGAACATCGATACGCAGCTGCAGCGTCGCAACGACCTGATCCCCAACCTGGTCGAGACCGTCAAGGGCTACGCCAAGCACGAGCAGGAGACGCTCTCCGCCGTGATCAGCGCGCGTAACACCGCCGTCAAGGCCACCACGCCCGAAGCCAAGATGGAAGCCGACAACGTGCTGACCGGTGCGCTGCGCCAGCTCTTCGCCGTAGCCGAGGCCTATCCCGATCTTAAGGCAAACACCAACTTTACGCAGCTGCAGGCATCGCTCGAGGATACCGAGAACAAGATTAGCTATGCACGCCAGAGCTACAACGACTGCGTGCTCAGCTACAACAACGCCATTCAAACGTTCCCGGCTGTCATCTTTGCCGGCATCTTCCAGTTTAAGGAGCGCCAGGGCTTCGAGGCCGCCGAAGCAGCCCGCCAGGCCCCGACCGTCAAGTTCTAGTAGTTTGGCAGCGCATCCTTAATCGGCCAAATGCATAAACCGCCCCGTCGAATGCATACTTCGACGGGGCGGTTTCCTTTTTCGCGAAGGTCCCCCTCTAAGCGCCGTGCATTTTTAGGAGTATTCAACATAACCAAGAGCTTCGGGCGCCACGATAAATGCCAAAGACCGCGAATATCCCTGCAAATCAAACGCTGTCAGCCCATAACCCCGCCCATCATCCGTAGAAACCATCGAGAAATCCCGATTTTTTTGCCCGAGGTCGGTATGCAGGGGCCTTCGATTGCAGAATACTCGCAAAAATGCACGTCGCCACCGCCCCCACATGGCGCGAAGCAAAGCAAAAGCGCAGCCTAAAAGGCCGCGCACCATCTTTATTCAGATTAATCATTGCCCGTTGTGACATCGCCGAACCCGCAGGGCAGAGAACAAGTTCCCTCCCGGCGCACTCCGCAGGACGCAAGAAGCCCTCGCCGCACGAAGTGCGCAGCGAGGGCTTCTTGCATGTCCGAGGACGCGCCGGGAGGGAACTTGTTCTCTGCCCGGATAGGTAAGACAAATTACGCGACGGTGTAAACCCAGTTGTGCTTGTCCTCGACAGCACCAGACTGGATACCAGTCAGGGTCTCGCGGAGCTTCTTCATCACAGGGCCGATCTCGGTGTAGCC
>NZ_JBDMHB010000069.1:0-5578 GCF_039752955.1 Collinsella aerofaciens | reverse complement strand
GGTTGAACGTATCGCCGCCAGAAGGAAGACATCTTCTTCGATTGTGTATCTCAGGCGGACCATCGACAGTTACCTGAACGTGCGTAACCCCATTTTTTGCAAGCAACTCCGCCGTTTTCCCATCTAAGAAATAGCCATTGGTCACCATGCTGGCGTTAAATAAGATTTCATCACTTCGGATTCCGCGCGTAATCTTCTCCACAGTCTCAATCGCCAATAAAGGCTCGCCGCCATACCAGGCAACCTGCAAACTTTCCGCCTGATTGTCTATAACCATGCCATTGATATGCTTTATTACCTGATCGACGCATCGGTCGCTCATTGAGCCATAACGCTTGCCGTTCTCATAACAATACGGACATCTGAAGTTACAATTCAATGTCGGGGCTATCGTAAATGAAAGTGATTTTGATTGCATGCGACAGGCCAACGATATCTCTTTTAAATGTTCGATCTCGTCAAGTCCGTCGGGAACCAACAACCCCGCGTCCGTCAAATTATCGACAATTTCCGAAGGGCAATTAGCTCCATTCTCAAAAAGCCCCTTCTCGTATTCTGCATCCAACGCAACGATTGCACCAGAGTACGAGTTATATGCCAGCGTAGGTTGATTCCCTTTATCGATTACATTAAAGCGAGACTGTTTCATTTCTACTCCGTTGCATATTTCAATATTTCAACCTGCCATTAGGAGTAATTCCAGCCACAAAATTTGGTAATGCAGATCCTCAGGCCACACGGTCCTCCCCCTGAATAACTCCAACAAATATGTGCTGCACAGGACACACACGTAGAAATATCTCGAGACGAAGCAGGCATCTGAGTATTCACTGGCTTTTGAATATATTCCATCGGAGCTCCTAGCTAACGTGTATACCGCAATGTTGAAATGCGCGGCAATTCCCGCCCGTGTACACGGCACACATCCCCCAGGGATTACAGCGCCCTTGACATTTTGCGCCCTGACAAGGACACCAACTTGATAGCAAAGCAATATCGTTAGGTGTTTGAGTTGGCTGTATCCAATCCACAATGGCTCCTTTCTCGTTCTAGGCCTAGTTATACTTTGGTCAAAAAGTCAAAAGCTGTTTGATAACTTTTTGTACTAGATGAAACAATTTGTTTGCCTTGTTTAACATTATTTAATTTACACTTAGACTGATTTAAAATTCAACCTAAGGAAATTCTGGTGAATGTTGTTCAGCTGCAGTATTTCATAAAGGTATTTGATTATCAGAATTACTCGGATGCAGCAACTATATTAAGCGTTTCGCCGCAAGCTGTTTCAAAAGGCATTCGAGCATTGGAATCTGAACTTGGTCTGAAGCTGTTCGAAAAAAGAGGCAGTATTCTACATCTAACAAACTATGGAGAGGAAATCCTTCCTATAGCATTAGATGTACTAGCTTCAGTTGAGGGAATTCAAGCGTATGCGCAAATCACGCGTGAAAAGATAAAAATAAGCCAGACACGTTTGACACGCGTTGCAGTCGGACTAGCACCAATACTCGCAAGCTGGTTCAACCAGCCCACACTGAACAGGCTTTCGAAAAAGTATAAGGGCGGTAAGTTTACTGTTTCCAGATATGACGACGGCGGAACGTGTTTATCCCTTCTACTTGACAGACAAATCGACATTGCAATTGTCGCTGGACAAGTAGACACCAATCTTTTTGAATCACATTTTTTATTGAATGCCGAAGTCAACCTCTTAGTTGAAAGCAGCCACCCATTAGCCAGTCGCGCAACGGCAAATCTAAACGCGGTGGCTCGATATCCAATTGCAAACACCTGTGACATTCGATATTGTCGAAAGAGAATAAACTCAGTATTTAACCATCTGGGCCTTTCCCCTTCCTACGAGAATATTAACTTAGCAGACCAGCAAAATTTGTCCGATTTTCTGATTCATAAGCATGGGATTATTCTGACCATAGCCTCACAAGCGTCTCAATTCAGGATAGGCTATCCAGCAAAAATCGTTTGCCTAAGCGAACAAGACAGAATATCAATCCCTTTTTACTGCGTTTCAAATTCAAACGATACCCAAGCGCAGACTCATCACGCGATAAGCTGCATTCAACTTGAGGCACGCCAGCTCTCTCGATGTTTAAAAAGCGCTGAAAGAGGAGACCTTTCCAGCTGAATATGACGGGCATGCTAATTCCATGCAAAACAGCAGTGTATTCCGCCAGAACAGAAGCGTGGGTCAGCCCATGTATTTTGAAGTATTCCGAGAGAAAACAACGAGGGCCTGACAGACTTTTGCCAAATCAGTGACCCACTCACCACCCGCAAGCCTGTGCCCCACTTCCGAAATATATGGCTCAGCCCCACCTTCTCAGCGGGTTGAGCCGAGCACTGACCGCACCATTCATTGTCAGCACCGCCCCAGACCAAGCCAGAGAAAGATGGCGCGGCGACAGCCAGATGGCCGCCACCGCGCCTCACACATTATTTCGGCAAGCCGCTGTTAGCGTCGGAATAATTTAGCTACTTCACACCGCGTCCCAGGCGCTCAGCGACCGACGCCACGGCACTCTCGTCGACCGAGCCGCAGCTCACGCAGCCGTCGTGGGCACGCATCTGGCCGGTGACCTCGTCCATCGCGAGCGGCGCCACCTTCTCGAGCTTAAAGCCCTTACCGGCGCGCATGTTCTCCTTCGCCACGCTGATCATGAGCTTAATACGGTTGAGCTGGTTGACCTCGGACGCACCAGGATCATAGTCCACCGCGACGATATTGCTCTCGGGATGCTGGCGGCGCAGCTCCTTGATCACGGCCTTACCCACCACGTGGTTGGGCAGGCACGCGAAGGGCTGCGTGCAGATGATGTTGGGCGCACCGTGGTCAATCAGATCGAGCATCTCGGCCGTGAGCAGCCACCCCTCGCCCATGTTGTTGCACACCGAAAGCACCGTGCGGGCTTTGTCCGCCATGGTGCCGATGCGCTCGGGTGCCTCAAAGCGGCGGGACTTTTCGAGCATCTCCTCCACCGGCGTGCGCATCCAGTCCACCAGCTTAATGAGCGCCTGCATGCTAGCGCGCGTGGTAGCAGAGCTTCCCAGCTCGTCCTTCTGCAGCTCGGCGTTGCTCATGGAGTACAGGAAGAAGTCGAGCAGGCCCGGCACCACGGCCTCGCAGCCCTCGCGCTCAATGACATCGACCACGTGGTTGTTGGCCGTGGGATGGAACTTGACCAGAATCTCGCCGACCACGCCCACGCGTGGCTTGGTGCCCTCGCCCACGAGCGGCATGGTGTCGAACGCGCGGATGGCCTCGCGAGCAAGCTTGGTGTAGTTATGCCTGTTGAACTTAGGCGCCAGCTTGCGGGCGCGCGCCATGTACTCCTCGTAGAGCGCGTTGGCGGCACCGGGCGTGGCCTCGTACGGGCGGCAGCGGTAGAGCATCTGCATCATCACGTCGCCAACGAGCACCGCGTACACGGCCTGCTTGAGCAGCGCCGGCGTAATCTTAAAGCCGGGGTTGTCCTCGCCCAGCGCCACGGCCGAAAGCGAGATCACCGGAATCTCGGGGTGGCCGCTCTCGCGCAGGGCCTTGCGGATGAGTGCGATGTAGTTGGTGGCGCGGCAGCCGCCGCCGGTCTGGCTGATAACCACGGCCGTCTTGGACAGGTCGTACCGACCGCTCTCGATGGCCTCCATAATCTGGCCCGTCACCAGGATCGACGGGTAGCAGATGTCGTTGTTCACGTAGCGCAGACCGGCCTCAACGGCGTCGTGATCGGTCGAGGGCAGCAGCTCTAGGTTGTAGCCGGCACCGCGGAACACCTCTTTGACCAGGTCAAAGTGGATTGGCGCCATCTGCGGGCACAGGATGGTGTAGCCCTCGTCGCGCATCTGCTCGGTAAAGGGCACCTTGGGCCATGCGGTCGAAGCACTCTCGCGCTGCGCCTCAAACGTGTACTTGCGGCTCGCGAACGCGGGGGCATCCTTGGAGGGCGTCACCGGCGCGGCATCGCCCTGCTCGTAGGCCTCGCCCGCGGCCGTGGCCTCGGCCAAGCGCTCGGCCTCCTGGTCCTTGAGCGCCGCCATGAGCGAGCGGATGCGGATGCGCGCGGCGCCCAGGTTGGACACCTCGTCGATCTTGAGCACGGTGTAGATCTTGCCGCTGGCCTCCAGGATCTCCTGCACCTGGTCGGTGGTCAGAGCGTCCAGGCCGCAGCCGAAAGAGTTGAGCTGGATCAGGTCCAGGTCGTTGCGCATCGTCACAAAACGGGCGACGGCGTACAGGCGGCTGTGGTACATCCACTGGTCGACGACGCGAATCGGACGCTCGGGCTTTACCAGATGCGCAAGCGAATCCTCGGTAAAGACCGCAAAGCCAAAGCTCGAGATAAGTTCGGGCAGGGCGTGGTTGATCTCGGGGTCGTTATGGTAGGGACGACCGGCGAGCACGATGCCGTGACCGCCATGGTCCTCGACCCACTTAAGAGCCTCCTCGCCCATGGTCTGGATGTCCTCGTGGAAACGCGCATCGGCCTCAAAAGCAGCGTTGACGGCGGCATCGACCTCGGAGCGCGTGATTTTAGGACCGCGCACGCGGCCGCGACCAGCCTCGGCGTCGGCCACGCGGTCAACAGCGAGCACCTGGTACAGACGGCGCTTGAGCTCGGTCTTGTCGTGATACGGCACAAACGGATACAGGAACTCGATGTTCTGCTCGCGGATCTCGTCGATGTTGAGCGCCAGCGCCGTGGGGTAGCTCATGACGATGGGGCAGTTGTAACAGTTGCCGGCGGTCGGATCCTCCTTGCGCTCCCAGCGCACGCACGGCATCCAAATGAAGTCGACATCGCGGTCGATGAGGTTCATCACATGGCCGTGGCTCATCTTGGCCGGATAGCACACGCTCTCGGACGGCATGGACTCGATGCCCGCCTGGTAGGTCTTCTTGCTCGACTGGTCGGACAGCTGCACGCTAAAGCCCAGGCGCGTAAAGAACGCGTGCCAGAAGGGGTAGTTCTCGTACATGTTGAGCGCGCGCGGGATGCCGACGGTGCCGCGCGGGGCCTCATCGGGGCTCAGCACCTCGCGGTCAAAGAGCAGCTCGTTTTTCTTTTTGAAGAGATTGGGGGCCTCGGTCTTCTGCTTTTTGTGACCGGCGCCCTTCTCGCAGCGGTTGCCGGTAATGAAGCGCCTGCCGCCGCCAAAGTCGTTGACGGTGAGCTGGCAGTTGTTGGAGCAGCGGCCGCAGCGGACGTGCTTTTGCGTCACGGTGAGGTGCGCGATGTCCTCGGCCGAAAGGATGGTCGAGGTGCCGTCAGCGCCGGCGCGATCGCGGGCGAGCAGGGCCGCACCGTAGGCACCCATGCAGCCGGCGATGTCGGGACGCACGGCGTGAACGCCGGTGAGCTGCTCAAACGCGCGCAGCGTGGCATCGGACATAAAGGTGCCGCCCTGGACGATCACCTGGCTGCCGATCTCCTTGGGATCGCGCAGTTTGATGACCTTGAACAGGGCGTTCTTGATGACGGAGTAGGACAGGCCGGCCGCGATGTCGCCCACCGTGGCGCCTTCCTTTTGCGCCTGCTTAACGCGCGAGTTCATAAAGACC
>NZ_JBDMHB010000068.1:0-5848 GCF_039752955.1 Collinsella aerofaciens | reverse complement strand
GAAAGGGCGCTGACCTTCTGGTCGCGCCCTTGAAGTTGAACGTCAGATTGTCCAAATGCGGCCCGCGCAGCGTCGAGTAGTTACGCGGTTCGTAGAACCGCGTAACTAACAAATGAGCATCGCGTCGCCAAAGCTGAAGAAGCGATAACGTTCTTCGATGGCAGCGGCGTAGGCATCCATGATCTGGTCGCGGGTGGCAAGCGCGCTTACGAGCATCATGAGCGTGGAGCGCGGCACGTGGAAGTTCGTGATCAGCGCGTCGACCACGTGATAGGTCGAGCCGGGCATGAGGTAAAGCTGCGTCGTGGCGTTCTCGCGCACCACGATGTCACCGCGGCCAAGCGTATCGGCCCCGTCCTCGCGGCCTTCAAAATAGCGCGCCGTCACGGCCGGATCGGACACCGGCGCGTCCGCGTCAAACGCGCTCTCGAGCGAGCGCACCGCGGTAGTGCCGACGGCGATCACACGATGACCCTCGGCCTTGGCCTTATGCACGGCGTCGACAACCTCCTGCGACACGTGGTAGCGCTCGGTGTGCATGACGTGCTGCGTAGGGTCGTCCTCCTCCACCAAACGGAAGGTATCGATGCCCACCTCGAGCTCGACGGCGGCAAACTTGGCACCCTTGGCCTCGATAGCGGCCATGAGCTCAGGAGTAAAATGCAGACCCGCCGTAGGAGCGGCAGCCGAGTGCTCCTCCTTCATGGCGTACACGGTCTGATATTTCTCGGGATCGCCCTCGTAATCGGTAATGTAGGGCGGCAACGGCACATGACCGGCGGCGTGAATGGCCTCGTCGAGCGTGCGCGGATCGCCGGCAGCATTGCAACCGGCCGGCTCAAAACGCACCAGGCGGCCGCCGCGGCTATCGGTGACAAAGTCGACAACCTCGGCCGTCAGCACCACGGGAGCCCCCTCGGGCGCATGGGCGCCACCGGCGCGATACTCAATATGAGCACCAGGCTTCAGGCGCTTGCCCGGCTTGACCAAGCACTCCCAAACATGGCCCAGCGGATCCACGTCCTCGCGGCGCTTGAGCAGCAGGGTCTCGACCACGCCGCCCGAGCCGGCTTTGCGACCGATCAGGCGAGCCGGCATCACGCGCGTCTGGTTGATGACGAGCACGTCGCCCGGCTCGATATAGTCGATGATGTCGCGGAAGATGCGGCGCTCAACGGTACCGCCGTGCTTCAGCGGCATTCCCGCCTGGGAGCCCTTGCGATCCACCACCAGTAGGCGGCAGGAGTCGCGCGGCTCGGCAGGAGCTTGGGCGATCAGTTCCTCAGGAAGGTTGTAGTCAAAATCATCGGTACGCATCTTTGCCTCTTTCACAAAGCGCGTCAGTCGAAAAAATCGACTGACGCGCGCATCATTCTCCCCTGTATCCTATCAGCTTGTTGAGAGAAATATAGTATGGCAAACAGATTTGCGACTGTTTTCTCAACGCCCCGCTACTTAAGCGTTGCGTACATCACCGCCTTAATCGTATGCATGCGATTCTCCGCTTCTTGGAAAACACGAGATTTATCGGACTCAAAAACCTCGTCCGTGACTTCCATTTCGGTGACTCCAAACTTCTCAGCAATTTCGGCACCAACAGTAGTATTAGTATCGTGGAAGCTCGGAAGGCAGTGGAGGAAAATCGCCTCGGGCTTTGCCATAGACATCACCTCAGCGGTCACACGATACGGCGACATTAGCTTAATGCGGCTTTCCCACAGCTCTGCGGGCTGACCCATGCCAACCCAAACATCCGTGTAAATTACATCGGCATCACGAGCGCCTTCCTCAATATCCTCTGTAATGGTAATCGTCGATCCATGCTCGGCCGCAATACGACTACATTCTGCAAGGAGTTCAGGGTCATAGGATGTAGCCCCCTCCGAATTTCCCCCGATTGGGCCGCAAGAACAGTAGTTAATGCCGAGCTTAGCGCAAATGACCATGAGCGAATCGGCGACGTTTCCGGCCGCCTTACCAAAAAATGTAAGTTTCCTGCCCTTAATCTCTCCAAACTCTTCACGCATGGTCAGAATATCGGCAAGCACTTGAGTCGGGTGAAATTCAGTAGTCAGCCCATTCCAAACGGGAACCCCAGCTTTTGCAGCAAGCTCCTCAACCTTCGTCTGCTCAAAGCCGCGGTATTCAATTCCGTCATACATGCGGCCAAGGACGCGAGCCGTGTCCTCAATCGACTCCTTTTTGCCCATCTGGGACGAGCCCGGATCCAAATAAGTTACACCCATGCCAAGGTCAAGTGCACCAACTTCGAAGGCGCAACGAGTACGCGTGGAAGTCTTCTCAAATAGCAAAACAATATTCTTACCTTCAAGGTATTTATGCGGAACACCGGCACGCTTCATGCTTTTGAAGTTAGCAGAAAGCTCAAGCAGATACTCAATCTCTTCCGTCGTGTAATCAAGCAGCTTCAGAAAACTGCGCCCAGCGATGTTAACACCCATATTCGCCATCTCCTATCACAGTGGATTTGCAACTAAATATCTTCGCGCCAGAAGGGCATGCTCATGCAGCGCGGGCCGCCACGACCGCGGGACAGCTCCTCGGAGGGAACGACCAAAAGTTCCAAACCGTTCTTGTAGAGCTCATCATTTGTGACAACATTGCGCTCGTAAACACAGACTTTACCAGGAGCAACGGCAAGAGTGTTCGACCCGTCGTTCCACTGCTCGCGAGATGCCTCAACCATATCGCCGGCACCGCACTCAATAAGCTGCACCTTCTCCACGCCAGTAGCCATTTCAAGAATATGTTCAAGCGTGTCATCAATCTCTTGAACAGCGACCATTCCCTCAGAGTCACCACGAGTCAGACGATAAACACGAAGGGTCTCAAAAATACCGGGATAAACTGTGAACTTATCGAAATCCACCATGGTGCAAACGGTGTCAAGATGCATGTAAGCATAGCCGTTGGGGATTTTAATAGCGTAAACGGTATCGATCTCAGAATTCCCAGATCCCCAGAACAAATTCTTTGCAAGCTCCTCAATCGCAGCCGCCTCAGTTCGCTGGCTAATTCCAATAGCCAAGGTATGAGCGTTAATGTTAAGCACATCACCGCCCTCGATATGCCAGGGATTCTTATGGTCGTACCAAATCGGAGTCCCTACATAATCGGGATGGTATTTGAAAATCGCTTCATAGAAGGGCACTTCACGATCTCGCTGTTTCCAATACATATGGTGAAGCAGAACGCCTTTGCCCACGGAAGCAAGAGGATCGCGAGAGAAATACGAGCTCGGAAGAGGCTTCAACACCAAATCATCGGGCTTCGCATCCTCATTATCCATCATACTAAGCGTAGTCGAGACGCGAGGCAGCTCAAGGTCACGATAACGATACCCCCCCATAGCCTCAAGTACAAACTGATACGAATCTGAAATAGTGTCGAGCTTTTCACGAACAGCCTGCTCAAGCAGAGGATTGACAATCCCGCTCTCAGCCATAAATGTATCGGTAAACTCAGCGCGAGCCGAGGGGCATGCATCCAGCGCCTCAGCAACGAGTTTCTCCATATAGAGAACCTCAACACCTTCGCTCCTCAGAAGATCCGCAAAGGCATCATGCTCCTTTTGAGCCACATCAAGATAGAAACAGTCGTGAATCCAGACATCCTCGAACTCTTCCGCCTTTACGTTCACAAGGTCACGACCGGGGCGGTGAAGCACAACTTTCTTGAGCTTACCAATCTCGCTGTGTACATTCAGTCCTTTAGACATTCCTGTTACTCCATTTCAGCCATGAAACCTACAGGGCAATAAGTCCCGAGATTGCTACGAATACGATATTGATGAGCGACACGACCAAGAAGAATTTCCAAACGGTCTTCCACCACTGGCCAAGCTTGATCTTACACACGCCCAAACCCGCTACAAGAATGGCGCTAGTAGGACAGATCAAAGACATCGTCGCGCTACCCATGGAGAGAGCCCACACGGCAGCCTCGGGATTAAGGCCCATGAGTTCGGTCAAAGGTCCAAAAATGGGAGCGGTCAGTGCTGCAAGGCCAGATGAGCTGGGAACCAGAATCGCCAGGAGGTTCTCAACCGCATAAAGAAGCGTAGTAAAGAGAACCGCCGGGATGCCGCCCAGACCAGTAGCGAGCGCATTGAGGATGGTATCAATGATCATGCCGTCAGAGGCAATGACAAGGATGCCACGCGCAAGTCCAACGACAATTGCCGAGAAAGCAAAGTCAGCGATACCCGCAACAAATTCCTGAGCGATGACGTCCTGACTAAAGCCCGCAATAACACCAGCCAACAGGCCCATGGCCAAAAAGACCGCAGAAATCTCGTTCATATACCAGCCCTGGGTCACAAGTCCCCAGATGATAAGGCACATACCAGCGATAAATACCGCAAGCACGCCTTTTTGACGACCCGTAAATTCCGCGTCAAGGGCAGATTCATCGGCAGCGAACTCGACTTTCTTGGCGATATCATCCTCAAATGTGATCGATGACTCAGGGTTCTTCTTTACCCTTCGTGCATGGAGGACAACCCAAGTAATTGCAACGGCGGTCAAAACAACCCAGGCAATCATACGCAGCCACAGCTGGGGGTTGCCCTGAATACCAAGAATACCTTGCGCAATGAGAACATTAAACGGATTAATCGTTGAGGCGATGTAACCCGTGCGCGCTCCAACGAACACGACCATGAACGCCGTCATCGAGTCGAAGCCCATAGCCATCATAATTGGCATGAAGATCGCAAAGAACGGAAGAGTTTCTTCCGCCATGCCAAAGCTCGTTCCGCCCAATGCAAAGAGAACCATCGCAATAGGAATAATTAGAATGTCTTTGTTCTTAAAGCGGCGAACGACACGACCCATTCCGCTCGTGATAGCGCCCGTTTTAGTAATAACCTGAAACGAACCGCCCACAATCAAGATGAATGCAACGACCTCAATTGCCTCTTGTATACCGCGCGTTGGAGCCTGAAGAACATCGAAGACGCCTTGTCTGAGATCTACTTCATCCCCGGTTTCCTCGTCAATATATGTCTTTTCACTCTGCTCATACGTACCTGCGACAGTGACTTCACGACCGTTCACCTCCTGACGCTGATAGGACCCAGAGGGAACAATCCACGTGAGAACAGCGAAGATGACCATAAGTGCAAAGATGATCGCATATACGTGCGGGACCTTGAACTGCTTGATGCCTTTCGAACTTTCCGCTGCCATTTCTCCTCCTTCATTCCTTTTCCCATCTATCCAGCTGGCACCATAAATGTATGAGGTTGCTCAGCGTTGGTCGGCCAACCATCGCCATCGTGTCGCTTTTCACCTATGAACGGCAGCTAAAGTGACGTTATTAATCAATCTGATTTTTAAAATTGATGTTATTTATCAATTACATACGTCTTTTAACTTTTCCGCAACACAACAAGGAACCTGCCTTAGCCTTATATAAAAACCAGCAGGACAGGAGACAGACATGCAAGGCGTACACATAACAAATGAAATCGGTCATTTAAAAGCCGTACTTGTCCATCGACCTGGAGCTGAAACACAAAACTACCCTGATGCCGACTTCAGCCAAGTTTTCTCCCTGCGACAATGGAGCGGTCGTTTTGACCTCGACAAAGCAATATATGAGCACGATTCCATGGTTCAATTGCTTAAGAAGCATGGCGTAGAAACCATTGAAATTAGGGACCTTCTCGAAGACTCACTTGAAACTGAGCCCCAATCACTTAAATATTTTATTGATGACTACCTCCGTTGCAGCGGAGCAACAGGCAGTGTTAGCGCCGGAATAATTTAGCCAAATATAGTCGGCCGAGATTGACCAATCCCGGCCGACCCATTTTAGCCAACAC
>NZ_JBDMHB010000067.1:0-5935 GCF_039752955.1 Collinsella aerofaciens | reverse complement strand
TCAAGAAGGAGTAACATCGGGACTTGCAGCGACGGACCTCAGGACACTCTTACACCACGTCTGCGCGCGCGACCAATAACTTTCTAATTTACGCCCTCTTCCAGTCCCAAAATCCCTGATTTTGCTGTTACTGAATTTGTAGCAGTACTCATATTTGCTATATTTTGGCCAGAGCATATATCCAACCCCCTGTTTCAGAGCATTGTTAGGCGGGTTTAAGCCCAAAACACGCCCGCAGCGTGTTAAGCAGCGCCTCTTGCTTTTTCCTGCGGGCATCGACACGATTCCGGTACCGCTTTCGCATACGCTGGTGCATGCGCCATGCGAGCGCCTCCATTGCTTCCATGTCGCAGAGCATCTCGTTATTGACCGTCGCGACCTCGATTCCCATAGTAATCAAGCCCGTGTTGCGTTTTTCATCATGGATACGTCCCCTCCGGGAGGAATGGCCCAGCTCACCGTTGTATTCCAGGTCAAACTGGGCTGCTTCCTGATACGCATCGCAAACTGCATGCGGCATCCCCGAGACTGCCTGCGCACGGTCATCGAACTCGATCTTGTAGTCGGTCTTAAAGGGACCGCAGGCAAATCCGCCATAGGAAAACGGAAGCGAAAACAGAGCGAGCATGATGCACTCCATGGGCGAGCGCAGATTTTCTGACAGGTAGGGACACAGGCGCAGCAGCTGTTTGGCCACATTCCCCTTGCATGCCGCGAGGTAATCTACCATGCAATCGGGTGTCAGCACGGACTCGACCTCAAAGTAACCGACATCTGGCGGCTGGTCTTTGTCCTTTGCCAATTTGTTCACGACAGGCGAGGTGTAGGGAGGCAGATACTTCCCGCGGTCACTCAGTGAAATCTTAGAGCACAGCTCCTGGGCCAGGGCAAATGCCTGGATGCAGCCGACCTCGCGCGCAACGGCTACGCAGAGGGCCTCGGGAGACAAGCTGTACACCCCCGGCTCCACCTCCAGAATCGAACCAACCGGCAGACCTACAGAACAAACGGACCAGCTTGCACCAGGCATGCGGCGACGCTGTTTCGCCGACCCCACCAGTAGACACAGGTCTTCTTGGACCTCGCCGCTCACGGCCCCGATCCGCACCAAATCGGGAAGATAGATGTCCTCGGTCGAGGGCGACGACGTGCGCAGCACACGGCGCTCTTCATCGGGATTAAGGTCCTTCCAGCTTATGTAGCCCATCTGCCGGCGCTCGGCGCGCATCATGCGCAGCGCCGAGGCACCCGTCAAAATTACGGAAGCAGCCAGCTGCTCGCTTGCAGGCTTGCCACGCTGCCCGATCTTTATTGCCATCTGAACCACCCCTACCAAACGCGTGCGATAGCGAGGCCATCAACGGCCGCAGCGCCGGCGCGCTTGAGTTCCGCCGAAGCCGCGGCCATCGTCGCACCCGTAGTGATAACGTCGTCGATAAGCAGCAGGCGCTTGCCCTGCACGTCCTCAACGGTCTCATACATGCCTCGGGCGCGTTCACGGCGTTCTTCACGACCGAGTTCACGCTGGTCGCCATGCCCGTACTTGACGAGAGCATCGAGCAGGGGAACACCCGACAGCTCGCAAAATGGACGCGCAATAGCCTCCATATGATCAAAACCACGCCGCCGAAACGCTGCCGCCGTCGCAGGCACAAACACCACCGCATCCGCACCGGACAGCACACCTCCATAGCGATCGGGCGCTACGACCTGGGCATGCAGGGCGGTGTCGTAGAGCAGCTCCGCCAGATACGGAGCCAGACGTCGCTCGCCCGCATCCTTGTACGCTTTAATGATGCGCGGCAGCGGATGCGCATAGACGGCGCACGCCAGGCAGCGGTCGAGCGCCTCCGTCATTGCCGAGGACGTGCCCTCGACCGAACACTCAGTGCACAGCAAATCCCCAAACGGGGCGCTGCATCGGGTGCAGCTATGACGTGGGTCGATGAGCGTGAACGCGGCAAGGCAGTCTTGGCAAATAAGCGCACCGGCGCGCTCGCAGCCGGCACATCGTGTTGGCGACAATGCCTCGAGCGCCTCGCGTGCCACCCACTCGGCAAACGGTAGCAATTCGTCCGCAAACGGTAGGGCACCGGCACCCTGCAAACAGCTCAATATGTTCAGATGGCTCTTCAAGACACAACCCTCCCTACGTTCGGCCGCAGGGAGGGTTGTTGATTCGGCGCTATGATACCCCGATGCGCTCGGGGCAAGGCGGGCTAAATCCGCTCGCGGGCGTTATTCGCCGGCAGGCGGTTGTGGTGCGGACGAAGACGGGGTCGAGCCCTCGCCACCATCCTGGCGCGGCTTGCGGGAACGGCGACGGCGACGGCGCTTTTGACCCTGGTCGGCCGAGCCCTCGCCACCGCGATCCTCGCGCGGCTCGCGCTCGTCGCGAGCGGCGCCACGCGAAGCCTTGGCAGCCGCTCCCCCGCCATCTCCGGGACGACGGCGCGTGACCTTGACCTCGCCATCCGAGACCTGATCGGCCACGGAGGGCACTGAGGGCTTCTGCTGCGCGCCCGAGGAATGGCGACGGCGCGGACGCGGCGCGCGCTCCTCCTCGCCACGTGACTTGCCGCCCTTGTCGACAGACGCATCGGAGGCCGAGGCGCCCTTGGAAGCGGCACCGGCCTCGCGAGCAGCTGCGGCGCGAAAGGCGTCCTCGCGCTCCTCGCTCGACAGATGACGACGGCGGCGACGTGTGGGGTTCATGCCACCGCCGCGATTCTGCTGCTGGGGCTGCTGAACCTCGCGCTCGCGAGAAGCGTTCTTGCCCGCGGGAGCGGCCTCGCCGGCATCGCCCGAACCCGCGCGCTTGCGGCGGCGACGTCCACCGGCAGCCTCCTCAGCCTCGGGTGCCTCGGCCTTGCCGCGACCCTTACCGCGGCCGCGACCCTCGCCCTGACCCTGACCGGCGCGAGCATCGGATTCGGCATCGCGACGACGGCGCTTGGGCATCGACGTGCCGGCAAGACGGTCGGCACTCGACAGGCCATCGCCCACGTCGACGCCGTTCTCGCGATCGAGCTCCATGAGCGCCAGGCGCATCTCGGGCGACTCGATGCGCTCGAGCACGTCGCGCGTCACGCAGTCGGGGCGGCAGTTGCAGCCCTGCTCGGCGGCCTTCTTTTTGCAGCCCTCCGAGCACGTCATATCGGCCAGGTTGACCTTAAAGACCTTGCCGTTCTCCAGGCGCAGCACCAGCTGCTCACGCGGCGTGTCATATTCCTGAATACGCGCCTTGCCAAGCGGCGTATCGATGAGCGTCTTCTTTTTGGGCGCACGGCTCTTAAAGTCCTTGTACGCCTCGAACTCATAACGCAGACAGCACATCAGGCGGCCGCAAACGCCGCTGATCTTGGACGAGTTGAGCGGCAGGTCCTGCTCTTTTGCCATGCGAATCGAGACGGGCTCAAACTGTCCGCCAAAGCGCGTGCAACAGAGCTCTTGGCCGCACTGGGCATAGCCGCCCACCAGGCGGGTCTCGTCGCGCACGCCGATCTGGCGCATGTCGACGCGAATATGCAGCGTCGAGGACAGATCCTTGACGAGCTGGCGAAAATCGACGCGCTCCTCGGCCGCAAAGTAGAACACGGCCTTCTCGCCGCCAAACAGGTACTCGACGCCCACCGGCTTCATCTCGAGGTCGAGCTCCTTGACCAGACGGCGGAAGTCGACCATGGCCTCGTCGCCCTGGATGGCCAGGTCGTCGGCAAGCTGCAGGTCGATGTCGCTCGCCACGCGCAGCACGGGCTTGAGCGGCTGACCGATCTCGTCTTGCGGCACCTCGAAGGGATCGGCCGTGACCAGGCCAATCTCGGTTCCGCGCTCGGTGGAGCAGATAGCGTAATCTGCCTCGAGGATATCCAGATCCTGCGGGTCGAACCACAGGTCGCGCGAGGCGTAGGTAAACTTAACGGGTACGACTAACGGCATTTCAGTGCCTTCCTGATATCGAACAGCATGACCTCGATGGCCAGCTGGGGAGTAACGTTTCTGGCGATGTTGCGCTCGGCGGTCGCGACTGCCTCGAGCGCCCGCGTGGCACCCGCAACATTGGTCGCAGCGGCAAGCCGACCGATCGTGTCGCGCACGTCTTCGTTCACCACGTCGGCCGCCTCGTCCTGAAGTGTCAGCAGCACATCGCGCATGAGCGTCCGCGCGCTCGCCAGCGCTTCCATGATACCCGAACGCTCGCGCGCATTGAGCTCGCGCTTATTGCGGTCCTCAAGCTGCTTCAATGCTCCACGCGACAGGTAGTCGGCGTTTTGCTCGAGCACCTTTTCCTGCGTGGACTTGACCTCGGCGAGCGGCGCCTTAACGGCGACGATGAGCGACTTGGCGCGGCTGAGCACGTCGGCCTCGTCGGCGGCAATGAGTGAGTCGATGGCACGGACCATCTGACGGCGGGCGTCCTGGCGCTCGGCACTCTTAAGGAACTCGATGCCGCGCGTGGGGCTGCCCGCCACGGCGACGGCCATGCGACAACGCGCGATATCCTGACCAGTGGCACGGCTCACGGCGTGCGCGGCGACGGCGGGTGACACCAGCCGAAACGGCACGCACTGGCAGCGGCTCACGATGGTGGGCAACATCACGTCTGCCGAGGTGCCCAGCAAGATAAACATAACGCCCTCGGGCGGCTCCTCGAGTGTTTTGAGCAGTGCGTTGGCGGTGTTGGCGCGCAGCTGCTCGGCACGGTCAATGATGTAGACCTTGGCCTTGGCGCGGATGGGCGCCAGGGGTACGTCGTCGAGTAGCTCGCGCGTCTGGGCGATGAGGTAGCCCGTGGCGCTCTCGGGCGTGTAATAGTGCACGTCGGGGTGCGTATGGCGGGCGACGCGCACGCAGCTATCGCATGAGCCGCAGCCATCCTGCTCGCACAGGAAGGCTTGGGCGAGCGCCCACGCGGCGTCGAGCTTGCCCGCGCCGGGCGCGCCCAAAAACAGGTAGGCGTGCGATGCGCGACCGCTGGCGACGGCATTGGTCAAAAAGTCGCGCACGCGCTCTTGGGTGTCAAGCTTGGCCAGCAGGCTTGTCTGAGCGGGGGCCATGTTACTCGGCCTCCTGGGCAAGCGCGGCGGTGACGGCGTCCTGGGAAATGTCGAGGCCGTAGACGCGAACCTGCTCGACCGTCCGCGCGAAGACGTCCTCGATGGACGCGGTCGCGTCGATGAGCTTTACGCGGTTTGGTTCCTCGGCGGCGATGGCGCAAAATCCCTGGTAGACACGCTCTTGGAAGGCCATGCCCTTAGCCTCCATGCGATCTGCCGCGCCACGGGCTGCCATGCGCAGCGCCGCCTGCTCGGGCGTGATGTGATAGACGAGCGTGAGCGCCGGGTGCGTCCCCGCGACGGCCAGGTTGTTGGCATCGCGTACTATCTGGCGATCGAGGCCATCGGCAAACGCCTGATAGCAAGTTGTGGAATCGTAGAAGCGGTCGCACAGGACCACCTTGCCGTCAGTAAGGGCAGGCGCGATGACCTCGTGCACCAGCTGGGCGCGCGCGGCCTCGTAGAGCAACAACTCGCAGGTGTCTCCCATCGTCGTATTGGCGGGGTCGAGCAGCAGAGCACGGATCTTTTCGCTGATGGCGGTACCGCCCGGCTCGCGCAGGCTCACAACCTGGTAGCCAGCGAGTTCGAGCGCGCGGGCAAGCAGGCGCGCCTGCGTGGACTTGCCGGCGCCATCGACGCCCTCGAGCGTGATAAAGCTATGTTGAGCGGGCTCAAAAGCCATGGGCGCAGCCCCTTCCTACAAGGCGCGTAAATGCAGATATATCAACCAAGCCATGATACCCCAGTGCTCGGCGCGTCCCAAATCCAACCTAGCCATCGAGGCATCCCCGAAGTTGCCCTTGATTATCGACTTTATCCGAACACCTCCCACATTCATCCGCACATGTACGGATGAATGTGGGAACCCGATACCC
>NZ_JBDMHB010000066.1:0-6012 GCF_039752955.1 Collinsella aerofaciens | reverse complement strand
CGTGTCTCTCGTTCACCTCAATGGTCCTCCTAACGCCGGCGTGTTGGCACCACCAGCGTAGTGGCGGCGGGGAGGCACGGTGGCCATTATTCGGTGACCGGGATTGGTCAAAATAGTTTGACTATTAGCGGCTAAAATCGCCCGGCGCTAACAATGGATAACATCGGTTACATCAGGACAACATCACTTGCTTGGTGGCTGAACTACTACCACACTACCGCTATACCACAGTGGGGCTGGGTTTTAAATACGCCTTTGGAATGATGCGGATTCTGGCCAGCATGCGGAATCAACGCCTGCTTGTGTATCGAATCACAAACGCTTCTTAACTGTATATCATGTATGGAATGCAATTATTCATAGTAAGGGAATCGAGGGTTGACCCTCGATTCCCTTATCTATTAGTCGCATTTTAATAAGGCTAAAATTAGAAAGCGCAGAATTTGTATAACACTTTATAAATGATAGTAGCGATTTCCGGGTTCTCCCACGCTGAAATTTGGGTTAATGTACGGATCGCCTTCGACATAGTATTTTGCCCAGCGATAATTCATGTATGCGACCTCTTTGTGGAAGCGAATCTGCTTCTCCGTATTGTTTTCAACGCCTCTAGAAATCGACTCGTAGTGATAGAGCTCGACTTCGGGTGTGTATACGATCAGGTCGTTGATCTCGCGTAGCTTTAAGCAAAAGTCAACGTCATTAAATGCAACTTGAAGCTCTTCCGTGAAACCTCCGACTTTCTCATATTCGCTACGCTTGGTCATTATGCAAGCTGCAGTGACGGCGCTGAAGTCTTGTTGCGCATCGTTGAGTGCAAAGTAGCCCCAGTTATCCTTTGGCATGCTTTGGCAAAGATGTCCAGCCACGCCGCCAGTGACGCATAAGCCCGCGTGCTGAATGGTGTTGTCGGGATAGTAGAGTTTTGCACCAACTGCGCCAACATCCTCACGTGCACAGATGCCAAGCATTATCTCAATCCAATTGGGCGTAATTACCTCAGTATCGTTATTCAATAGCAAGAGATAGTCGCCCTTGGCGTGAGCAACGCCAAAGTTCATGAGTTTGGAGAAATTGAATTCGTGTTCCCAAGTTACAAGACGAACGATGTCAGGATATTTTGCTTGCAACTTATCGTAATAATCGAACGTCGCCTTTTCTGTGCTGTTGTTTTCGATTATGACAAGCTCGTAATTATCGTACGTTGATTTCTCAACAATTGACGTAATGCAGTTGTCCAGAATGTCGGCGTGGTCTTTAGTTGGAATGATAATTGACACGAGTGGATGGGAATCTGGCACAGCGTAGGTTACTTTATATGTAAAGGGACGACGCGCTTGTTCGACCTTCGCATTGACCCCAAGCCTGTCCAAATGACTCTGGACCGCTTTGATACCTGCGATAGTGGCATACGGCTTGCTATCGGCATTTGCTGCGGTGGAGGTCTCGCTTAGGCGCCAGTGATATAGAACCTTTGGAACATGATGAACTTTCCTTGCCTTTTCCACGGCGCGGAGAGTCAGATTATGATCCTGCGCTCCATCGAACTCTTTCGTGTTCGGTTCTAGAGTGTCAAGCAGAGACTTACGGATGGTAAGCATATGGCAGATATAGTTATTGTTTCTGAGCAGATCGATATTGAAATCCGGCTTAAAGAACGGCTGCGCTAGCTTTCCATCAGGCATGAGTTTATCTTCATCACAATATAGAAGATCGACGTCATCATTGTTTTCAATTGCCTCGGCATATGAGAACAACAAGTCCGGTTCAAGAATATCGTCATGGTCAAAGAAGCTAACGAAATCACCCGAAGCGATGGCAACGCCGGCGTTTGTATTTTCGGAAATGCCCTTATTCTCGGTAAGGTTAATTGATTTAATTCTGTTGTCGTGGGCCGTCTCCTGCTCAACGTGAACCTTTAGTTCCTGATTGTCAGGACTTGCATTAACTAGGATGAGCTCCCAGTTTGCATAAGACTGGTTTTTTACGGATTCGGTCATATCGTTAAAGAACGAAATGGGTGTGTTGTATAGAGGGACAATAATGCTGAACTTCGGAGCACAGTTGAAGACGATTTTTCTCTGCTTCTCCAGAGCGCCGATGGTTGCCTTATGCTCCGTGAACCATTCGGGGTATTCAGGGTCAAACTGCGCATGGGTAAAGAGAAAGTTGGTCTCCTCAAGAAGCAAGCCTAACTTATCGGGTGTTAAGCAGTCAAATGCACTGAATGATGGGTGATTTTGATCGTCAATAACAAAGTAGTAACGATCGAACGCCTTTGGCATTCGAATTGAGAGCTGCGTTTCAAGCTGCTTTTTCTCAGACGTAAATCCAACGCTTGTTACATTCGAACCGAAATTGACGATGCTCAAATTAACTTCATTAAGGGTTCGATCGAAACAACGAAGTTTGATTTGCGAGTCGCTACGATAAGGAGTTCTCACCGTGCACCTAAGGATATAGTCGCTTGAATCTTCGATGCACTGCCAGAAATCAATCGTTGCCATGTCAAACTCTGAAACGTCATCGTAGTTTCGGAGTTTGCTGCACATGTCAGGTTTAATTTTGTAGTTAAGGCGAGACTCCCATTTGATGTTCTTGCAATTGAGCGAAAGGGAGTCGCTGCTCAGGGTACGACCGTCTTGGCCGATTTCGTAAAACTCAATTTTGATGGTGCGGGCATCGGGATCGGGGAGTACAAGGACGTATGAGTTCGAGTCACAACCATTGTCCCGGAATTTTAGGAGGGATAAAGGTAAGCAGCGGTTGTCGTTTGTAGCCGCTTGGGCTGTTACGCTGGAGCCTTTATGGATGCCTTCAATCTTAAGCTGCTGGTAGATTTTCCAGTTTCCTCTGCATACTCCGGTTGTTTCGACTCGCATTGTTTGCCTTTCGTTTGTTGGACACTGCTCATTGTACTTTTTCATTTGTTGCCTCGCTAGAAATGCAGAAAGAGTTGCGTGTTTCTGCTGTCCGATTTAAATAAGAAGACGGGGAGGTTGCTGCCGGTGCGTATAATTTAATTAACTATGCATCTGTAATCAGCGGCTTTTGCTCAACGATTGTCAATCGAGAGGATTATTATGAAAGGCATCATCCTCGCCGGCGGGTCCGGCACGCGCCTGTACCCGCTCACGCTCGTGACCTCCAAGCAGCTGCTGCCGGTCTACGACAAGCCCATGATCTACTACCCGCTGTCCACCCTCATGCTGGCGGGCATCCGGGACATCCTGGTCATCTCCACCCCGACGGACCTGCCCAACTTCGAGCGCCTGCTCGGGGACGGCTCGCGCTACGGCGTGGACCTCACCTACGCCGAGCAGCCCAGCCCGGACGGCCTGGCCCAGGCCTTCACCATCGGCGAGGAGTTCATCGCCGGCGAGCCGTGCGCCCTCGTGCTCGGGGACAACATCTTCTACGGCAACGGCCTGTCCCGCCACCTGACGCGCGCCGTCCAGAACGCCGAGTCGGGCAGGGCCACGGTCTTCGGCTACCACGTGGACGACCCCGAGCGCTTCGGCGTCGTGGAGTTCGACGGCGAGGGGAGGGCCGTCTCCATCGAGGAGAAGCCCGCCCAGCCCAAGAGCTCCTACGCCGTTACCGGCCTGTACTTCTACCCGGGCGATGTCGCCGCCAAGGCACATAGGGTGGAGCCGTCGGCCCGCGGGGAGCTGGAGATCACCACGCTCAACCAGATGTACCTGGAGGAGGGGACGCTCTCCGTCGTCACCCTGGGCCGCGGCTACGCGTGGCTGGACACCGGCACCATGGAGAGCCTGCACGAGGCCGCGGAGTTCGTCCGCGCCGTGGAGCACTCCCAGGACCTTCCCGTGTCCGTGCCCGAGGAGATCGCCTGGGAGAACGGCTGGATCACGACCGAGGAGCTGGAGGAGGCGGCCAAGGCCTACGGCAAGTCGGTCTACGGCCAGCACCTGAAGAAGGTCGCCGCCGGCGAGATCGTCAACAGCCCGCGCGAGTACTAGTGCAAGCTTGTTTTCTTTCAGGGGTCACCGTTTATCTGGTGGCCCCTTTCGTTATGATTACGTTGACCATAAAGACAATATGATTGGGAGTGGATGTGTTAAGCGTCTACTTTGGCGATATGCCAGAAGCGATTTACAACACAGCGACATATTTCAAAAACTCTTACCGGTCTTCTTGGATTACGGATCCCTATGCAGTCTCGATAATTAAAGATGTCGATCGATCGGTTGTTGTCTCCGAAAACGTCATCGAAAGCCCTGTGCTTGGATCCATCTCCCCACTCCAGCTTTCTGGTGGCGTGAAAACGCTGCTGCTTATGAGATTTGATCGTAAGCATATTTTTAACGCTTCTACCTGTGGTGACAACTGTGCCAAGTGGATTCTCGACATGGCGAAAGACCGCAAGCTCGTTGTGAATCTCTATCATGTGATGGACTTTGGTCGCGAGGATTTTAAAATTAAAGTCGTGAATAGCGGCCGAATCGTTCACAACATGGCCGATTTGATTCACGAGTCGATTCCGTATCTGTAGGTGCTGCTTATGAACGGTTCGCATCTCGTTAAGATTTCCCGCCGCAGGGGAACCAAGTACACATTTACCATTAAACGGAACATTACTATTGTGCGTGGGGATAGTGGCACGGGTAAGACGACACTGTTTGACATGGTCGCAGACTACATGCGAACGGGCGAGCAGTCGGGTGTTTCCTTGCAATGCGATTGTCCCTGTGTCGCCCTGACCGATTATGATTGGCGAAACCAGCTTTCGTCCGTTCATGACTCGATTGTATTTGTCGATGAGGGCTTAAAAGAGATCCATTCTGATGAGTTTGCCCATCATGTGCTGTATTCCTCGAATTATTTCGTGCTGATCTCAAGGGCTGATTTCCCCAATCTTCCGTATAGCGTGGATGAGATTTACAAGATTAAGACGAGCGGAAAATACCATTCTTTCGTCCCTGTTTATCAAGATCGCGGGAATCATCGTTATGCTATTTCCCGGTCGGCGCCAAAACAGGACTTTTCTATCCTTCTATGCGAGGACAGTAAGTCTGGTTTCCAGTTCTTTAAACGGCATTTTGCTGACAGTGAGCTTACCTGTACTTCGGCCATGACGAACAGCGCGATTTTGGGCTGGTTGGATCAGCATCTCGACGATCGCGTGTTTGTTGTCGCGGACGGGGCGGCATTTGGGTGCTATGCGGACCGCGTCCTTAAGCTGCAAGACATTCACCGCGATACTGTTACGGTTTGTCTTCCCGAGTCGTTCGAATGGCTTCTGCTGAGCTCCGGCGTAATTTCAGGGCTAGATGTTAAGACGGTTTTGGAAACCCCAGAAGCCTTTGTAAACAGTGAGAAGTTTAAAAGCTGGGAGGATTTCTTCTATAAGTACTTACGTGAAATAACTGGGGATTCGGTTTTTCACTACGACAAAGACTGCATTTCGGAGGCGTTTTGTACAGGAGGTAATTCTGCGAAGGTTATGGCTCTTATCGCATGCCGAAATGTCCGATAGTTTTGTTGAATAGCGTCGCGGCGTCACTTCCTGCGGCATACTAAAGAAGCTGTACATGCTTCAGATTGGATTTTCATGTCTGAGATTTTCGAACCCAAGAATATCATCGTCACTGGCGGCTGCGGCTTCATCGGCAGCAACTTCGTGCACTACGTCGTGAACAACCACCCGGGCGTCCACGTCACCGTCCTGGACAAGCTGACCTACGCCGGCAACCCCGAGAACATCGCGGGCCTGCCGTCGGACCGCGTGGAGCTCGTCGTGGGCGACATCTGCGACGCGGAGCTGCTGGACAGGCTGGTGCCGGGCCACGACGCGATCGTGCACTACGCCGCCGAGAGCCACAACGACAACTCCATCGCGGACCCCGAGCCGTTCCTGCGCACCAACGTGGAGGGCACCTTCCGCCTGCTGGAGGCCGTGAGGAAATACGGCATCCGCTACCACCACGTCTCCACCGACGAGGTCTACGGCGACCTGGCGCTCGACGACCCCGCCAAGTTCACCGAGGA
>NZ_JBDMHB010000065.1:0-6095 GCF_039752955.1 Collinsella aerofaciens | reverse complement strand
CCATCCGCCCAACGACCATCCCGCCGGCGCCGGGACCATTATCGGGGCCAATCGCGCTCCCGCCGACCCGGCGATTTCAAAACCATGCCGGTTTACGGGGCCAGGCCGGGAACCCCCGAGCATGCCGTAATCGGTAAAATCAAAACCGCAGGTAGACGACTTGCGCATTCAGCGAAATGCAGGGTATGGACGGCCGGTCCAGGTCCAGCCCCGTAATCCGGCATAGTTTTGAAATGATACTAATTCACTAGCAGGAAAACTAGGTCGTTCTAGCGCCTTGTCGCCGGCTAATTTCCGAGTTCCAACCAGTTGCACAGAACATTTGCTCGCAGTCGCGTCTCGGCGCGCTTCATTGCCTCGGATTTGGCTTTATATCGAATCCCCAAACGACTGCAGACGCTTTTGATTATGGCGTCTAGCTGTTTTTTGTCGTTAAGCATATCGTGGGTTACCAAGAACACATCGAAACCCATGCTCTGGAGCGCAGTCATGCGCTCCGCATCTTGGTCAAGTACCGCGCCTGACCCATGGATGACCTCACCTTGGATTTCGATAATTGCTGCCTTCATTAGGATTGGGTTTACAATCACGATGTCACCGTAGCAAACCTTTTGACCTGCGATGCTTTGGGCTTCCTCGGATAGAGGGGTTAAATCGTTGAGGTATACGTATCTGAATCCTGAACCACCTAGACGTCGAGAACGACTTAGAAGCAGGACCCCCGCGACCTCGAGTGGAGATGCAGCAATGCCGATAACCTGCTGAGCGGCATCATAAAACTGCTTTCCCCACATTTGACTTTTGACCTTTTCGGCGAATCGATGCAAGTCGCTCAGTTCGATGAGTGGCTTTCTCATCCAAAGCGAAGTACCTTTGAGTTTCGTAACCTCTCTTCCATCCTCGCGATTGTTCGTTTGGCCTTCATTTACTGGGACCTTTACGGTTGTGCGGGCATAAACTCGTTTCCAAGGAATCTCGTCTTCGCCTTCTCCAAGTTCGAACAGATTCTGCGTGCTGGAATTGCGATTCTCCTTTAACGCGATTTTTAACTGCATTTCGACAGCGGGGGTCGGCTCGAAAACAGAAAACCAGCCGCAAAGTTCGTACATAGCCAGTACGAGATCTATTGGACACAAAGCGTGTCATAGTAAATAACGTGTTAAGCGGATTGGTGACGCTAAAGCCTAAATGAGTGTCGGTTGTTGTGCCGGTATCCGAAGCCCCTTCCCAGCGAATAGTGGAGCGCAATCCCGAGTGGTGATTACAACAACCTGGCGAAGCAACAGCGATAATCGGGGTCTTGAGGACATCGGTTACGAAAGGGGCTTGGGATAGGGCCCGCCAGCCGTCATCGGAGCTGGGTAGGCGCGGGTAGAGGTCATGCACCTGCGGTGGGCAGCGCCAGTAGCGGAATGCGGTGTTTGCGCAGACGATTTCGTCCATGTGGCCTCCCCTGGTTTCGACCGTAGGCCGTGCGGAATGCGGGCATGGCCGATTATCTACCGGGGCATCATGCGGGTAAGTACGGGAAGCAAACCAAATGCTGACAAAAGCATGCCGAGTTCCGCCGAAAAACCGTCGTGTGATAGAAAACCGCTGGAAGGAGCTTTGGGCATGTGGTCCCTGTCTCCACATTTGCGCGCGGATCACATGGGGAATTCAATGAAAATACGCATGCGTTTTATACAAAACATGCAATGGCGTCAGCAAAAAGGGTGCGAAAAAAATGACGCCTTATACGACTACGATTCGTTTTGGAGTCACCCTTGGTGTCAAAAAAGAAAAAGGTCAGAGGTTTAACACCTCTGACCTATGCTTTAGATGGTGGGCGATACAAGATTCGAACTTGTGACCCCATCCGTGTGAAGGATATGCTCTACCCCTGAGCCAATCGCCCGTCGCCTTTCGGCAAAAGAGATACTAACATAGCCGTGCGTGGTTTACCAAGAACTTTTTGCTTCCGATTTTAAATTCGCGGGCGCAAACCGCGCCACAGCAATCAGGGCAGCCGACAAACCCCCAGCTAAACCACCCTTTATCGCTTGATCCACGAGGTTTCGGGCCGGCAGATAAGTCGCGCGTTGTTGTAGGCCATGTCGAGCGTGAGGCAGGTGCGCGCGGCGTAGAAACCGTCCTCGCGTTGGATGGTCAGCGCCAGCTCGGGCTTGTCGCCGGTCAGGCACAGCGGTAGGAGTAGCTGGATCCGGCCGCCGTAGAACTGCGGCACCGCGAGCGTATAGTTGGCTGCGGCGCGGCGGGCGGCCTCGACGACGGCTCCCTCAAAGGCACGGCGCAGCAGCAGCGAGTTGCCCTCCCCCATCAGGCTGGCGGGAATGCGCGTAAGGTTTTCCTCGTCGCCAAGAATGTGATCGATGTTGGAACGGATGGGCAGACGGTAGTCAAAGACCAGCTCGGAGGGGTCCTCGGCAAAGCGCACGCGGCACGGCAGGTACTCAAATGAGACCAGCATGGGGTCGCTCTCCTTAAAGAAGCCCTTCAAAAACCAGCGCTGGCGCGCGTCGGGCTTGGTGTTGGGTTAAAACAGGCCATAGATGGTCTCGTAGCGGCGCGTATACAGGCCGGTGTTGAACAGGCAGCGGTCGTCGTCGAACACCAGCGGCAGGTTGGACGGCGCGGTCTGGTCTACGTCGCGCTCGGTCAAAAACACCGCGCGGCTAAACGAAAACGACAGGTAGTTTTTGAGGATGCGGTTGCTGGGACCCCAGTCCTCGGGGTCGGCAAGATCGACCAGGCGGTCGTAGCAGGGCTCGGGGCAAAACGCAAAGTCGTATACATTGCTGCACAGGGTGTTGGGGATCTCCATGTGACGTCCAATCCATCTCATAGCTGGCGTGCGGATGCTTTGATTCTATACGTGCGAAGCGTCGTCGGAGATCACGATGCAATGGCACCTAAGCTCGTTGGCTAGATTGTCGAACGTGCGGCGTCTAGCAACGAGGTCCTGGATCCAGGCGTAGTACTGGTTGTCTTTGGGTTCCGGGCTATCGGAAAGTACGATTGGAGCACTAGCGGCGTAACAGGAAGGTCCCGCCCGTCAACATCGGCAATCATGAGTTGACAAGCGTAATCATGGCTCAATTGCGGTTTAGCAATAGAATGTCAGGGAATCTTCACCAAAGGTTTCGTGCCACTTGTCACAAATGTATCGATGGTTCATGGTGATTAGTTTTGAAAGATCCCTGAGATCCTTAGCCGGAATCTTGCTCTCGTTGTTCGCAAGTGTGCATCCGCCATTTTTAGTGAGCCAAAACTTAGTCGAGTTAGCAGCCGCCCTCTTTACCCCTACATGGATGTGAACGGGTTCTCCGTTTTCCGCGATCCAAAAGAACAGAACATACTGTCCAAAAACAAGAATTCGAGGCATTATGCCACCGCCGGTCCAGCTTTTTGCCGTTCTGCAAGCTCGAAGATAAACGGAGCGTTTGATCTAACGAACTCGGTCAAAAAATCCAGTTCGTCAGTAGAAAATCCTTCGACGTTAAACCATTTGACCGCAGGTAGAAAGCATTCTGCATGGTCAAAACCAAAATCAACCGGGCGCTCGACGGCTACGCGAACGGTCCCGTCGTCTCGTGTTTCTGAGTAGGCAAACTGAGTGCCGTCATCTAGCTGAACATAGCTCCAAAGCATTGCTGCCTCCTTAGTGTTTATATCCAAGTATAAACAGCCGCTTAGATGCAACGTGATGCGAATTGAATTATTCCCATAAGACCTGAACTGCTGATTATTTGTATTACTGAGATTTGAAACACCTCACACTTCAGTGTCTTTTTGGCATGGAAAACCGTCATTGTGCGAAAGTCGGACTTTATGTCAAGGATCGTACTCAGATTCAAGCGCTTGCCTGCTTAACTGTTTGCAAGCGCTTGAATTCTATAGATTACCCAAATGCTGCTCAACAGTCTCCATGCCAACCTCCACATATTTTAGGAGACCTTGTATATCGTTGCAGTTCTTGGGCAAGCGATCTTTTTCAATACCAGTAATTTTGGCTAATAATTCGATTGTCAGATCGAGTGCGAAGTCGATTAGTTTTTGAATTTCACTGCAAGTTAAAGGAAGTCGCTTAACTAGCTCATCATAATTCAGTGCTTCCATGTCGCTATGGGCGAAAACCTTATTTCGCTGATCGCGAAGCATGTCAGTTAGTTTACTGAGACCGTTGAGTCGTTTTTTCCACAAATTGGAAAGGTCATGAGTGGTTATACACACGGTAACCATTCCGTAATGATCTCCGAACAGTTTTTCATCTGAGCGTTGAGACTCAACCTCTTTGGGGTAAAAACGCTCCTCGTCCTCTGCCAATGGGTGAACGATTGGATTAAGCCTGTCAAAGTTTGGTCGATCACTGAATATAGAGATTGCAAGTGCGTCGATTTCAGTAGAATGAGACGAGACTTCTTCTATTAAGTTCCCAATACTGATGTCGCTTTTGGCATCAAATAACCGCGCGCAATTCATGAAACAGGATTCGGTTAATGCAAGTTGTGTAAAGCTGAAGAAGCAGCCAGCGCAAATTACTTCATTCTCATAGTCAGAAGATGCTTTAGACAGTTCGCGAAGGATTGCTAGTTCCGTGTTGGCATAAAATGCCTCGTTGTACAGATAGCTGCAACGCTCGAACAGCTCAAGAAGGCCGGCGTTTAATTCTTTTTTGGCAGCGTCAACTGTATGATCAGATTCGTGGTTCATGTTAGATAAATCCTGAGCAATTGTCGTAATAAACTATTCTACTAATGCGTCGTTACGAATATGGTCTTCTACATTGCTTATCGAAATGGGTGCTTCAGCAGCGACATGCGGCAGCTAGAAACACTGTTCCCAACAGGAAAAGCGTCACGGAAGCGGTGATCCAGTTGCTGTCGCCGGTCTTGGGGAGTGCCACAGTTGTCGCGGTGGCAGCCTTGGGCTTGGGGACTTTGGCGACCGTGGTCTTGGTTACTGTCGTTGTTGACTTGGTTGTCGCGGCCGC
Organism: Collinsella aerofaciens; assembly: GCF_039752955.1. Lineage (GTDB taxonomy): Bacteria > Actinomycetota > Coriobacteriia > Coriobacteriales > Coriobacteriaceae > Collinsella > Collinsella aerofaciens_BI. The sequence goes on along the minus strand of NZ_JBDMHB010000065.1, from coordinate 1,102 downwards.
GGGTTTCAGCGAGGGATTTGCCGTGGGCCCTGTGGTGGGCTCTGCGGCAGCAGGGCTAGTATCGGCGGGAGACTTGTCCGCCCCACCGCCAGGCACATCGACCCCTTCGGTCTCCCCCGCCGGAGGTGTGGCGACATCGGGCTCAACCACCACATGCGGTGCCAACGCATCGCCGGCATCCACCACGCCACTAGCACCAAAGACCCCACCAGCAGGCGCCACAAACCGCGCGGACGCAAGCGACCCGCCCAAGCACGCAACGCCGCCGTCGGCGCCGGTCGCATCGAGCCACGAGGCATCGACGGAAAGCCGGCAGCCGGCCGCACCAACGCCAAGGCCCGCATCCTGCAGATACACGCCGTAGGCGCGCACGCCCGCTCCGGTCCCGGCGCCCGCGGCAACGACGCGCCCGCCGCCGCGCACGGCCATGTCGCCTGCGATCACGCCGGCAACCGCCTCGTCCGTAATATCGGCCCCGTCTGCCCTCGCATCGACGGTGCAGCCTTCCACCGCTAGCGCCTGAGAAACGTGGACCCCGCACTGCGAGCCCGTCGCCGTCAGGGTCCCGGCACCGCGAAGCGTCAGGTTGCCCCACACCTCCATGCCGCACAGCGTGATGTCCGCATCGGGCGCATGCGACTCCGTCACGGAGTTTTGCCCGGCAAGCGTCAGCACCAGGTCGCCGTCGGCGCCGATGGCCTCGCCCGCGTAGCCGTTAAGCTCCAGATGGTCGGCATCGGTCCAGGCCCAGCCGGGGCCCGACGCGCCCGGCTCGTAGTACGTCGCGCCCGCGATGATGAGGCTCTCCGCGCCCGCGGCATAAGAAGGCCCGCCTAGCAAAACGCATAGGCAGGCCATGGCAACAATCGCAATGTAATGACGGCTGGTGTGGGACTCGGCAGCAAACATACCCGCTCCGATCTTCGCAGGAGCCAATAGAATGTGCACCAGAAAATGCCCTGGTAGCAGCAGTTATTAGTTTAGCGAGATCAAGCTGTAATCAAAGGAAATGTCCCTGTTAGCGTCGGAATAATTTAGCCAAATATAGTCGGCCGAGATTGACCAATCCCGGCCGACCCATTTTAGCCAACACGCCCGCATC
>NZ_JBDMHB010000064.1:0-6768 GCF_039752955.1 Collinsella aerofaciens | reverse complement strand
CGGTGTCCCCTCCCTTTCAAGAAAGAGAAGAGGCGGGGCATGCCCCGCCTCTTACACCACATCTCTGCGCGCTACCATTTCGCTTGCCATCTGGCCTTATTAGTCCAAAATTGCTGCTACCAAATCGGTAACAGTACTCATATTTGATGTTTTTTGACCAGCAGGTCTCCCTGCCTTAGCAAATCTAAGGCAAAACGGGCTCCAGACCGCTGAATCATGCCGCATAGGGCACGTCCGCAGTCCGGAACTCGGTCCAAATTGAGTTATTGCGCCGCGTTAGCCCAAAACACCCGACAGGATCTCGATCAGACTGTCCACGTCGGCTTCCTCGCAGACGAGTGGCGGCAGGAAACGCAGCGTATGCGCACCCGTAGCGTTGATCACGGCACCGGCGGCCAGCGCGCGGGCAACAACACCATGCGCGTCGCCCGCGGCATCATCCAAATCACAGCCGAGCATCAAGCCGCGACCACGTACCTCGGTCACGTGCGGCAGCTTGGCGAGCTTTGCCTCCATATAGGCACCCACCTTGGCAGCATGCTCGGCATAATCGCCACGCACAAGCGCGGAGAGCGTCGCGGCACACGCCGCGATGGCCAAGCAGCTACCGCCAAAGGTCGAGCCGTGGTCGCCCGGCTTAAACACGTCGGCAATCTCCTTCTTCGCCACGACGGCACCCATGGGCACGCCATCAGCAATGCCCTTGGCAAGGCTCATGATGTCGGGCTCCACGCCATAGGTCTGGAACGCAAACGGCTTGCCGGAGCGGAAGATGCCGCACTGGACCTCGTCGGCGATAAGCACGGCGCCCACTTCGTGTGCCAGGTCGCGCGCCGTAGCCATAAACTCCTCGGTCATGGGATGCACACCGCTCTCACCCTGGATCGGCTCGAGCATCACGGCACAAATTTCGCTCCCCAGCTGCTTAAAGATCGCACGCAGCTCATCCACATCGTTGGGCGTGCAGGCCACAAAGCCACCCGGCAGCGGGCGGAAGCTGTCCTGCAGCCAATCCTGCATGGTGGCGGCAATGGTCTCGAGCGTACGGCCGTGGAAGCCGCCGCGCATGCACACGATGGTGTTGCCGCCATTACCGGCACGCTTGGCGTACAGGCGCGCGAGCTTCATCGAGCCCTCGTTGGCCTCGGCGCCAGAGTTGGCAAAGAAGGTCTCCCAAACCTGCTCATCCGCAGCCGGGGCACCAAGAGCAGCTGCCGTGGTCTCATCGCCGGCGGCAATGGCATCGGCAAGCACGCGCGCACCATCTACGTCGTCGTTAGCAAGCTTGGACAGCAGCGCCGCGACCTGTCCGCGCTGCTCAATGTAGAAGTAATTGGAGACATGCATGAGCTTTTTGGTCTGTGCCTCGAGCGCCGAGAGCACAGCCGGGTCGCCATGACCTAGGCTGCACACGCCGATGCCGGCAAGAAAGTCGAGGTACTCACGGCCATCGTCGCCGGTGAGCTTCATGCCGTGACCCTCGACAAACTCGACCGGAGAGCGGCCAAAGGTATGCATAACGTAATGGGATTCAAGCGATTGCTGAGCTGCAAGTGACATGGGATGCCTTTCGTTGGGCGCCAGACGGCGCGGGGCTATGGGTGCAGGAATGGGGCGGCTGCGGGTCAGCTAGACCGTCTGAAGCTTCTCGACCTCGTCAAGGTTCTCGGTCAGACGCGCAGCAAACGTCGAAAGCGGATGCGGATGCGTATCGAACTCGTAAGCCGTCTCGGTGGAATGGATCACGGTGCCGACGCCGGCATCGGTCAGCAGCTCCAGGAGCAGCGAATGCGGCGTAGTACCGTTAATGATGTGGGCACGAAATACGCCGCCGGTAAGCGCATCGACGGCCGCGCGCAGCTTGGGAATCATGCCCTTATCGACCTCGCCGCCGTAGAGCATTTCGTTGACCTCGTCGAGCGTTAGGTTGGAGATAAGCGAGTCCTTGTCGCTAAAGTCCTTGTACAGGCCATCGACGTCGGTCAAAAAGATTGCCTTATGCGCGTGGAGCGCCGCGGCAACGGCACCGGCGGCGGTGTCGGCGTTGATGTTGAAGAAACCGCCGTCCTCCCCCGCCGCGACGGTAGCGATGACGGGGATGTACTCGCTATCGAGCAGGCGCTCGATATAGTCGGTGTTGACGTGCGTGACCTTGCCTACGCGGCCGAGCTCTGGGTCGAGTGGCTCGGCGATAAGGGTGCCGGCATCGCTGCCCGACACGCCCACGGCCAGGTTGCCGTGGTGGTTGATGGCAGCAACCAGCTCTTGGTTGACCTTGCCGCCCAGCACCTCGCGCACGATATCCATAGTCGCCGGCGTGGTCACGCGCTGGCCGTTCTTAAACTCGACGGGAATATCGTAATGGCTCAGCGCCTCGTTGATAGCCTTGCCGCCGCCATGCACGATGACGGGACGCATACCGATGATCTTGAGCAAAACGATGTCGCTCATCACGTCGCGGCGCAGCTGCTCATCAACCATGGCGGCTCCGCCATATTTGATAACAACCGTCTTGCCGGTCAGGTTCTTAATCCACGGCAGCGCTTCGAACAGCAGCTGCGCGGTTGCTTCGTTGGATTCGCTCGAACGACAATCGCGTGCGAATTTCATAATCTGCCTCGTCTTTCGTATCGTTATCGCGCCGTACTCCGCCGTCCGCAATCGCGGCAAGATGCGCAGCATGCCTGGAATCTAGGAACGGTAGTCGCCGTTGATGGAGATGTATTCATGCGTGAGGTCGCAGGTCCACACGGTCGTTGCCGCGTCGCCTGCGCCCAGGTCGGCCGAGATCACGATCTCGGGCGCCTCGAAACGTCGTAGAGCCTCGTCCTCGTCAAAGGGAACAGTCAGACCGTCGCGACAGACAGGCATGCCCATCATGTCGATGGAAACGTCTTCCTGATTAAACTTAACGCCGCACTTGCCAAGCGCCATAGCAACACGGCCCCAGTTGCAGTCGTGGCCGGCGATGCAGGTCTTGACGAGCGGCGAGTTGGCAACGGCACGGGCGGCGATATCGGCCTCCTCGTCGTTCACGGCGCCGGTAACGTTGACCGTAACAAGCTTGGATGCGCCCTCACCATCGGCGGCGATATTGCGCGCCAGGCTCTCGCACACCTCGTGCACGGCAAATGCCAACTCGTCGAAGGCATCGGAGCCCTCGACGATAGGCTCGGCATCTGCGGCAGCGGCGCCGGAGGCAAGCATGATGCAGGTGTCGTTGGTCGAGGTGTCGGAATCGACCGTTACCTTGTTAAAGGTCTGCTTGACGGTCGAGAGCAGTAGGGCATGAAGTGCCGCAGGCTCGACGTGGGCATCGGTGGTGATAACTGCGATCATGGTGGCCATGTTGGGCATGATCATGCCCGAGCCCTTGCACATTCCGCCTACCGTATAGACATTGCCCGCATGACCCGCGGCCTCACTGACGTAGGACACGGCGTACTCCTTGGAGTGCGTGTCGGTCGTCATGATGGCGCGAGCGGCATCGGCGCCACCGTGGGCGGAGAGTGCCTCGTAGGCAGCAGGAATGGCGGTCTCAAACGTGTCGATCGGCAGAATCTGCCCGATCACACCCGTGGAGGCAACCAGGATCTGTTGGGGCTCGCAGCCGATGACCTGCGATGCGATGCTGCACGTCTCGCGCGCGCATGCAAGGCCTGTCTCACCCGTGGCGGCGTTGGCATTGCCAGAGTTGACCGAAACACCGGCGATAATGCCATAGCCCTTGTCCGCACCGCCCAGGTTGGCACGGCTCACCTGCACGGGCGCCGCACAAAAGCGGTTGGTCGTAAACACGCCGGCGCCGGGACAGGGTTTATCAGGCACGACGAGCGCATAGTCCAAGCGCTCGGGATTCTTCCGGAATCCCGCATGGATGCCTGCGGCCTTAAAGCCGGCAGCCGCCGTAACGCCGCCCTCGACGGCGCGAATCTTGATATCAATCAGGTCGGTGTTCATCGTCCCTACGACTCCTTATATCAAACAAAAAAGCGGGCATCGGCTGGCACGCCATACCGGTCGCAACTACTAGACCAGCTTAAAAGTGGCGCCCAACTCGATACCCGACTACCAAATCGCTAACAATCGAATGTGCTACACCGGGCACGCCACTGTGAGCAAGCCTCGTCGCTCGTCAAAGCCAAAAACGATGTTGGCGCACTGGACCGCCTGGCCCGCAGCACCCTTGCACAAATTGTCGATGGCGCCCGTCGCCACCAGCACGCCTGCACGCTTGTTGAGCGCAAGGCCAATCTGGGCGGCATTGGTACCGACGACCGAAGCCGTCTTGGGCTGCTGGCCGGCATCGAGCACGCGCACAAAGGTGCGACCGGCGTAAAACTTCTTGTAATGGTCGACGACATCCTCAAGAACCAGCGCGTCGAGAGCCTGCGGCGCGAGCGGCATCGTCACCGTGGAAAGCAGGCCGCGCTTGAGCGGTGCCAAGTGCGGGGTGAAGACGATGCGGTCGGCTAGGCCGAGTATCTGCTCGATCTCGGGCGTATGACGATGCTTGCCCACGCCATAGGCTTCCAGGTTCTCGTCCGCGCTGCAAAAATGGGTGCGGGCGTTACAGGACTTGCCGGCACCCGTCACGCCGCTGATAGCGTCAACGATCACGGGACCGCTCTCGGCCACCCAGCCCGCACGCACGGCAGGAGCGGCTGCAAGGCTCGTTGCGGTGGGATAGCAGCCGGCGCAGGCGACCAACACGGGCTTTCCGGCGGCATGGCTGGAAGCAGCAGTCTCTAAGTCCTGACAGAACAGCTCGGGCAGGCCAAAAGCGCGGGTCTTGAGCAACTCGGGGCTCGTGTGCTCAGCGGCATACCATGCCTCAAAGACGGACGCGTCGCTCAGACGGTAATCGGCCGAAAGATCAAAGCAGGAAACGCCCGCGGCAAGCAGCGCGGGCACCTGTGCCATGGCAGCCGTGTGCGGCACGGCAAGAAAAACCGCATCGCAGCTCTTGAGCTCGGGGGCGTCATGCGTGGTGAAAACCAGATCGCTCACGCCAGCAAAGCTCGGATACACCGCGGACAGCGGCTGGCCGGCATCGGCGTTGGACGTAATGGCAACAAGTTCAAACTCGGGATGGCCAAGCATGAGGCGAATGAGTTCGGCGCCGGCATATCCAGCCGCGCCGACGATTCCAACCTTCAAAGACATATCAGACTCCTTGTCTGCGATTTATGCACCGATGCGCATTTCGCAGCGGTCGTTATGAAGTGGGTTGAAACTTTAGCACCAAAAGATGCATGAACACGTAAATGGCTTGCATATTCATGCATTGAAACATTCCCGACACATTCGCTTGAAGGAATTGACAAATGGAGCGGGCCCCGTATTGACCGGCGCTCCTAACGGCGCCGGGCAATACGGGGCCCGCCCATGCGAAAACCAAGTTGTTAGGATGAGCCAGCTGGCTAGAGCTCGACCGGCACCCATTCGTCGTGATTGCAGATAAAAGCCTCGGGATCCTCGACGCTAAAGAAGACGAGCGTGGGGTCGTTAGGCCCCTCATAGTGCTCGCCCAGGTGCTCTAGATGCTTCCACCCGGCTTCGCGCATTTCGTCTAAAGCCCGGTCATCCAAGCCGGCACGCCCGCGCAAGATGAGCCAGCCATGGCCCGGCCACCAACTCGTGGCCTCAAAGCGCTGGTTTTGCAGCAGCTCTTGCCACACATCTTTGGTGCGCGCTGTTACAAACCACAGCTTGCCATCCTGGATCTGCGCAAACGAAAACGGACGCACATGAGGCTGTCCGTCAACGCTCGTCGCCAAATACCATGCCGGCACCGACGTCAGATACTCCAACACCGTATTCAATCCGTCCACGTTTCCTCCTGTACTAGCTAGTTTGGGAGCCCGGTTTGTGCGAGCTAGAGCTCCAGGCGCTCCTCGCTGCCGTCGATATCACAGAAGCGCGCGGCAATGTTGCGGACCGAAAAGAAAGCAAGGCGGCCGTCGTTGGCACTCTCGTGTTCCTCGCCAATGCCCACCATGTGCTTAAAACCCGCTTGACGCACCTTGTCGCTCGCAACTGCGTCGTCCTCAAGTGCGGCTTCGCCGGTCAATACGATCCAACATTCCCCCGGCTTCCAGCCCGAGAGCTCAAACTTGGGATTCGCGCTCAGCTCCGCCCACATATCTTTGTCGCGCGACGTACAAAACCACAGTTTACCGTCATCGACCATGGCAAACGAAAACGGCCTCACGCGAGGCTGATGCCCGTCGGCTACATCGGTCGTGGCCAGATACCACGCCGGAATGCGCCTGAGATACGAACAGGCGAGCTCAAGCTGAGCCGTGCGGTCGTTGTCGGTCATAGGGACCCCTTTCTTGCGCTCGAATCGCGCCTAAACAAGTTGAAGGTTGATGACGATGACGCAGATGAGCAGCAACGCCGTCACCACCGCCGCCAACGCATCGCCGCGGCCAAACGTAAGTGCATGCAGACGCGTGCGTCCCTGTTCGCCGTGATAGCAACGCGCATCCATGGCGGCCGAAAGCGTCTCGGCATGACGGAACACGCCCGTGAACAGCGGAATGGCCACACTGCCGAGCATACGCACGCCGCCGAGCGGGCCTCCCGTCACGCGCGCACCGCGGCTCGCCTGCGCATCGGCCGTCTGCTTCATCTCGGTAGCGAACTGCGGCATAAAGCGCAACGCGATACCCATGATCATGCCGAGCTCATGCGCCGGAAGCCCCACGCGCGCAAACGGTGCGAGCAGACGCTCAAAGCCCGCGGTGAGGTCGAGCGTGGGGG
>NZ_JBDMHB010000063.1:0-6786 GCF_039752955.1 Collinsella aerofaciens | reverse complement strand
GCCGAGCACAGTGCCGCAGCAATGTTGATTGGGGACAGACTTAAATGCGTGAAAACGCTCATTTAAGTCTGTCCCCAATCAACAGACGGCCCCATATCGCTCAAAAGAAAAAGCCTCCGCAGGTTTCCCCGCGGAGGCTTTCGCCACAAAGACTATTTGTCGGCGTCGGTGTCGGCATCGACGACGGCATGGTCATCGTCAGCATCATCGGATGCGGCTTCGGCATCCTCCTGCATGGCCGCCTGCGCAAAGGCCGCGGCATCAGCCGCCAGCTCCTCCTCGCTCATTCGAGGCACGCGCTTCTTGGTCGGCATGCCGGCCGCCTTGGCATTGCGCTCCTCCTTGGCCGCCAGGATATCGCCCTCGCGCTCAAGGTAGGCATTCCACTCGTTGTCGAGCAGGGCGTTCACGGCGTCGCCCTCGACGGTCTCGCGCTCAAGCAGCACCTTCGCCATCAGATCAAGCTGATCGCGACGGGCGTCCAGAATCTCGACCGCACGACGATGGGCCTCACGCATAATGCGCTGAACCTCGATATCGATGCGGCGCGCCGTCTCCTCGGAGTAATCCTGGTGATCGGCGTAATCGCGACCAAGGAACACCTGATGTTGCGCCTCGCCAAACACTTGCGTGCCCAGCTCCTCGCTCATGCCCAGGCGCGTGACCATCTCGCGCGCCATCTTGGTTGCGCGCTCCAGATCGTTGCTCGCGCCCGACGTAATATCATCGCACATGAGCTCCTCGGCAACGCGACCGCCCAAGAACACGGCGAGCTCGTCGAGCATCTCGTTCTTGGTCTTGAGGAAGTGGTCCTCCTGCGGAAGCTGCAGCGTGTAGCCCAGCGCCTGGCCGCGGCTGACGATCGAGATCTTGTGGACCGGATCGGAGTGCTCCAGGATGTGGCCCACCAGGGCATGACCGCTCTCGTGGTAGGCAATCGTGGTGCGCTCGGCCTCGGTCATCACGCGACCCTTGCGTTGCGGTCCGGCAATCACGCGCTCCATCGACTCCTCGACCTCGTCCATCGAGATCACGGAACGATGACGGCGAGCGGCCAGCAGCGCAGACTCGTTGAGCAGGTTCGCCAAATCGGCACCAGTAAAGCCAACGGTCATCTGGGCGAGCTTCTCAAACTTAACGTCCTCGTCCATCGGCTTGTTCTCGGCATGCACGCGCAAGATCTGCTCGCGGCCCTTCACATCCGGACGGTCGACCGTAACCTGACGGTCAAAACGGCCGGGACGCAGCAATGCCGGATCCAGGATGTCAGGACGGTTGGTCGCAGCGATCAGGATGACCGACTCGCTCTCCTCAAAACCGTCCATCTCGACCAGCAGCTGGTTGAGCGTCTGCTCGCGCTCGTCGTGACCGCCGCCCAAGCCAGCTCCGCGCTGACGTCCCACAGCATCGATCTCATCGATGAAGATGATCGACGGAGCCTGGGACTTGGCCTCCTTAAAGAGGTCACGCACGCGGCTGGCGCCGACACCCACGAACGTCTCGACAAAGTCGGAACCCGAGATGCTAAAGAACGGCACGCCCGCCTCGCCGGCTACAGCCTTGGCCAGCAGCGTTTTACCGGTGCCCGGAGGGCCCACCAGCAACACGCCGCGCGGAATCTTGGCGCCCAGCTTGCGATAGCGGCCCGGATCGCTCAAAAAGTCACGGATCTCCTCGAGTTCCTCGACTGCCTCGTCCACGCCGGCAACGTCTTCAAACTTGACCTTGGGGCGCGTGGCCTCGTTGGTCTTGGCGTTGGTCTTGCCAAACTGCATGTTCCTGTTGTTGGCGCCCATCATCTGGCGCATAAAGTAGAACATGATGGCGATAAGGGCGATCGTCGGAAGCACACTCATCGCCAAGTCGCCCCAAAAATCGGGATCGTTGGTGTTGACGATGTACTTGGTATCGGGGTGCTCCGCCATGAGCTCGGCAAGCGAATCGGAGCCGACATAGGTCGAGGAGAAGCTCTTGAGCTCGCTCGTATCGCCCTTGTCCTTCTTCGTCTTCCAGTAATGACCCGTCACGCTTCCGTCTTGAACCGTATAGGTCAGATCTTCGACGCGATCCTGCTTGATGGCGCTCACCATCTCGCTCGTCGCGAGCTTAACGGTATTGCTGGAATTGGCAAAGCCGGAGCCCATGTTAAAGAAGGCGTAGCCCAGAAGCGCGCAAGCCAAAATAAAATACAGCCAGCCCGTACGCGTGGGCTTCTTGCCTCCGGGCATCCCCGGGATCTTTGGGTCCCGGGGAGTCTGGGAATTGTTCTCGTTACGGTCGTCGGGCATCTTACGAATAAACCTCCGGTTTCAAAATGCCCAGATACGGAAGGTTACGATAGCGCTCGGCATAGTCGAGGCCGTAGCCCACCACAAAGGCATCGGGGCAATGGGTTCCAACATACTTGGGCGTGATGGCCGAGACGCGGTCCTCAACGTCCTTCCACAGGAAGGCGGCGACCTCCAGAGAAGCGGGCTTGCGGCTCTCGAGGTTCTTCATCAGATACTTGAGCGTCAGGCCCGAGTCCAGAATGTCCTCGACGATCAGCACGTCGCGACCGCGGATGTCGATATCCAGGTCCTTAATGATACGCACGATACCCGAGGACTTCACACCGTCGCCATAGCTCGAAACAGCCATGAAATCGATGTTGGTCGGCAGCTCGATCTTACGCATCAGGTCGCCCATAAAGACCACGGCGCCGCGCAGGACCGCAATCAGCACCAGATCCTTACCCGCGTAGTCGCGAGTAATCTGCTCGCCTAGGCGAGAGACGATACCGTCGATATCCTCCTGCGTGAACAGAACCTTCTCGATATCCGGATGTTGAGAAGCCATGACAACCCTTTCTTGTGCTTATCGCCCACACACCGCCGTATGGACGCGAACTACACATTCTAGCAGCGCACGGGGTAAATTTACCAGCCCGTGCGCCATCAGCGCGGGAATACCGTCAACGTCGCACAGAATAGCAGGCGTGGGACGCTATTCCGCATCGACCACGCGGAGCAGATATGCCACGCGCGTTGCGGCCGTGCACTTAAAACGCTCGTCCGCGCGAACTCCGGCGACCCACACCACGGCACCCCCCGGCGCCGTCCTCACCATGGGCACGCCGGCGCGCTCGGAAACGGGAATGCGAGCCTCGCCTAGCAAGTCGGATACTTTCTTGCTTCGGCCACTCATCCCTAACGGGCACATCACGTCTCCCGGTGTGGGACCGTCCACCCACAGGCGCGCCAATCGCGCCTCGGCTGGGATCTCGCCACGCGAGCCCGCCAGGATCCGCTCACTATCGCTGTCGGCAAAACCCAGGGCAGCCGCGTCTACCAAAGCTGTCACTTCCCCGGCAGCCGCAAGCTCACGGGCGCGGCGCACGATATCGCATCCCGGCTCAACGGCCATCGGTTCTGTGACCAGCATACGTCCCCCGCCCAACGGCAGACGACCGGGTACGGTAACCCAGTCCGCGACCAGGCCCTCGCGAGCCGCCGGCGCCTTAAACGCCAGCATGCCAAACTCAATGCGTGCGTCAATCCCCGCCGGAAGCGTGACCGAGCCGGCGCCCTCGGCAACGCAGGAAAGGACTCGCTCCACATGTCGCATCTCTGGACGAGCGTCCGGATCGATGCGCTTAATCGCCAGTCGCACGATGCGCCGCGCGATTACCACCTCGGCCGCAGCAAGGCGCCTGGCATCGAGCACCAGCGCGCCCGCCGCCTCCTTACGCAGGCAGCTTCGAAACGCCTGTGCCGAAAGCTGAGACAAAAACGCGTCCTCATCGCCTAAGATCTCGCAGGCGGCGCCAATCGTCTTGCAGACGTTCGCGTTGCGCTGCGCCACCACCGGCATCACTCGATGGCGCACGTAGTTTCGCAGATACGAGATATCCTCATTGCTCTCGTCTTCACGCCACGGCTGACCATGTACCTGTAGATAGCCCACGAGCTCGCCATGAGTTAGGTCGAGCAAGGGACGCACCACGATATTCCTCCGGCGAGGAATGCTCGATAGGCCAGCGGGCCCCGAACCCTTAATCGCGTTCATCAAAAACGTTTCCGCGCGATCCGAAGATGTGTGCGCGGTGCAGATACGAGCCGCCGTTCGCGGTGCCCCCGTCTGGGCGCAGAGCTCGCGAACATACCTCCGCGCCGCGGCATAGCGCACCTCGCGGGCCGCGGCCTCAATATTGCCCGACTCCCCATCAAAATAAGCGTGCTCCACGCACAGCGGTAAACCATATTTCGCGCAGAGCTCACGCACAAAGGCCTCGTCGCCATCGGACGCCTTGCCGCGCAGATGATGGTTTACATGCAGCACATGCAGGCGCTCGCGAGCAATGGGGGCAACACCGCGTCCGTCTTGGATATCCAGCTTTGATGTGCACGCCATAAGAAGCAGTGCCGTCGAGTCCGCGCCGCCTGATACCATGAGCACGACAGGAGCAGCCTGCTGCCTCGTCCGGGTCTCATCGACTGCCCCAGGCACGGCATGGTGTCCATAATGCTGAGATACCGTAGGCATTTTCTTCCTCCTCTATTCGTCCGCACCCATTGTATCCTTTGGAATCTTATGTCTCGTCTGCACCTTCATATCCTCGGCAGTGGCTCTAAAGGCAACTGCGCACTCATCGAGGGCCCGCAGGGGCTCATTATGGTCGATGACGGACTGTCTCGCCGCGAGACATTAAAGCGCATGGCAGAACTGGGACTCTCGACAGACAACGTCTCGGCTCTTCTCATTACTCATGAGCATAGCGATCACATCAAGGGCCTCAATGTCTGGTGCAAGCACTGGCACGGCCCCCTCTTTGCCAGCAGGGGCACTCTTTCGAACAAAGAAAATCTTTCGCATCTGTCTGTCGAGGAATTCGATCCCGGCGACACCCTGTCCATTGCCGGCATCCACGTGCAAACCTACTCAACATCACACGATGTCATCAATCCGGTCGGCTATCGATTCAATGCTCTCGATGATTCCATTGGGTTTGCCACCGACACCGGAGAGCTATCGAGCCAAGCCATGAAAACCCTCAAAGATTGTCGAGTCCTCGCACTCGAAAGCAACCACGATGTGACCATGCTGCGCGAGGGAGAATATCCCCGCTTTCTTCAGGAGCGCATCCTGTCTGCAAGGGGACACCTCTCCAACAGCCAAGCCGCCGAAGCCGCGCGCGAACTTGTTACCGATCGCACCGAACAGCTCATTGCCATGCATATCAGCCAAGATAACAATCGTCCGAGCCTTACCGTCAAAAGCTATGCCAAAGCTCTGGCCGCAACCCTGGATGACGAGGTCGGCAGCTCCGCAACCCTTCTCCAAGGATCGCGAAAACTCTCGATACGCCCTGCGAGTCAGTATCAGCCGGCGACCATTCAATAGACTGTCCTAGACAGCAAAAGGGGCCGAGAATCGCTTCCCAGCCCCTTTTGCTGTCTTTTAATTGCGCAGAACACCAACGAAGTTAGTCGATGGAGATCTTCGTAACGTTCTTCTTCTCGACGATCTTGGGAACCGTAACGGTCAGGATGCCGTCAGCGTACTTAGCCGAGAGGCCCTCGCTCGAAGCGTCCTTAAGATACACGCCACGCGTCGCGCTGTACGAGCTGAACTCCTTCTGCAGGAAGTTCTTGCCCTCGTTCTCCTCGTCTTCCTCGACATTCACGCTAATGGACAGACGGCCCTCGTTAAGCTCGACATCGATATCGTCCTTGGCGACGCCGGTCAGATAAGCCTTGACCTCATAGCCATCGCCCTTATCCTCAACGTCAACGGGGAACGCCTTAGAGGCAATCGAGCCGTTCGCTAGGTCACTCATATCATCAAACAGATCGAACAGCGAGCTTGCAGAGGGACGAACGCCAAAAACCGAACGATAAGGAACCATGCTTGCCATGTTTACCACTCCTTTATAGGACTGCCGAGTCATCTTCTAGGTGACTGGGACTTCTTTTGACGCTCTTATATATGCCCACCCGGTGCTCATATATACATTGACTATAAAGTTTTTTGAGTCCAGTACTATAAGCATATCTAAGTGTGTAGAACTAAGGTTTTAGGAAGGTTAAGGTTCTTTGAACCAGAGCTTAAATAACGAGTATGTCCACAGCTACAAATAACAAGGGGCTTACAATGAGCGCGTACACGTTGTTGGTAACGAGCTAAAGGGCATCATGGACGACCAAAACCAGAACAATATGTTTATGCCGACGCAGGGGGAAGATATTTCCACGCAGCCGCCACGGTTCCATCGCCCCCACATCTCGCAAGAGCCCATTAATGATGCAGAGCCCGAATATGTGACGAGAAATCGATATCAAACGCTCGAGGATGCCCAAACGCGACGTAAGCATATGGGCGTCGCATCGGGCGATCCCGTATATCTAAAAGATGCACCGTTATCAAAAAACAGCGCAATCAATGACGACCCGGCGAAAACGCCCATAACTCGGCAGCAAAGAGGTCCCCGACCTAAGCAAACCTTAACGCATTCGGCTCGTTATCTCGAGACGCCAAAGCAAGGGAAAACGATCTTCGTCTCATCAAGTAAACGACGTAAGCGGCATCGACTCCAATTCCTGCTTTTGATCATTGTGGTCATAGCAGTTGCCCTTGTGATTCGATTTATTGTCTTAAAATAAAAGCTCATTACCCATAAGCCCAACCGGGTTACAGGTGAACTGCAACGACATTGTGAAGTGTTAACGCAAAAAAGGGGGAGGCCGCGAGGCCTCCCCCTTCTCAGTTCAAGCGTACGGCTCGGTGCCGTCCACCGGTCAGCGGCGC
>NZ_JBDMHB010000062.1:0-7350 GCF_039752955.1 Collinsella aerofaciens | reverse complement strand
GTCCTTCAGCCATTCAGTCTTTATAATGCCCGACGCTTGAGAAGGCTCAGCGTAATACCAGTCTCCATCGCTCATAAACCAGCCAAGTGACAACGCTCCCGTTGAAGAAAAATGATACCGGTTGGATCCGATGACATAAAAGCCGGTAGCCATTCTATTGTCATTTGCGACATCGAGCCAATACCAAACGCCATTCACCAAACGCCAGCCCGATGCAAGTGCGCCGGAACCGTCAGCGTAATACCAGTCCGTCCCATCAAACGCCCAACCAACAGTCATTGCGCCGGAATCCGATAAATAGTAACGAGACGAACCGACAGAAACGATTCCTCTAGACATAACACCATCATTGGCGGGATCAAGCCAATACCAGTTATTGCCAGTTTGAAGCCAGCCGGTTAAGACTTCACCATTGCTACCCCAATACCATAAACCGTTATCAAGGTACCATCCATTAATCAGTCCATAGGTTCCAAGAAGATAAGGGTGCCCATCAATAACACGTCGACCAGTAGCCATAGAACAGCTGTTAAGGGAGTCAAACCAGTACCATTGGTCTCCAATAAACTGCCAGCCACTTGCCAAAGCGCCTGACGGACCCGCGTAATACCACTTATTTTCAGTAAAAATCCAGCCGCAGCTCATTGCGCCGTCACGAGCGGGGTCCAAGTAGTACAGCAAGTCGTCAATATTCTGAATTCCGGTCAAACGACAGCCATCTAGATAGTAATACCAGGACAAACCGTTCCATTGCCATCCAGATAGTTGTTCTGTAGTCGACGGGTCATGGCTATCGACAACCTGTAGGCTCGAATCTTCCGTTGTTTTGCCGGCACAATCGCTGGAGTCTTGAGAGCAACCGCCACCGACCAATGCTCCCGGCCCTCCTGTCGAGTCGCGCTCTACGACACCGTTATCCGCCCCCTCTTCCACGGCATAAGCAGTGCAAGAAAATGCGGGGGCTGTAACTGAAAGTAAGGCGGAAAATAGCATCAAGCCAATTACTCGCCAGCAAATTCGATGATCAATCCGAGCATTCATTTCAAGCCCCCAACCGGTACCGACTGTCTTGCAGGGAATCTATTAAATAAACGGACGAGCTGCGCCGATTACATTTCCCCTTGCGCTAATAGGATGAATTCCGACACCTTGATGAGGCCAGGAATCAATCATCAAGCCGCCGCCAAGTGCAATTGCAATATGACCGCGGTAATAAATCACATCGCCGCGTTGAATCGAGCTCGTGCTCACGGGCATAAAGATATTGCTTCGATACCAATTCATGGAATTGTAGGTTTGGCTTGGATCCCAGCGATGGTTATAAGGGTTGTAAACACCCATATCCATGCCAGTAGCATAAAGGCACTGCAAGACAAAACCAGAGCAATCAACAGCTCCACCGGGAGCGGTAGACCAAGGCTCAATATATTGCGTACCGATATACTCATAGGCGCGCTGGATAAAGGCGTTCACGCAATCTTCCCGCGTTGCTTCGACAGAAATGCGAGAAGGGGTCACATAGGTAAAGTATCCGGTGCAATAGCTAGGCAGCTGAACAGTCCAAGAACTGACCTGAGGATACTGGGATGGATTTTGCCAGCCAACTTTGTCGCACTGGCCATCGCTCCAGAAAATTCGGCGAACACCGTCGATGGTCCTTGCGCCCGTTGCCATAGCGCCGCTGCCGTCTAACCAATACCACTTACCCGAATCTTTAAGCCAGCCAACATGCATGCTTCCATTGGACTCAAGGTAATACCATGTTCCATTCAGGCATTTCCAACCAGTTGCCATTTTTCCGTCAGCGTTTAGGTAATACCATGAACCACCAGTAAAAACCCATCCGGTCTTCATCACGCCAGAATTGGCATCAAGCCAATACCAATCGCCGTCAATCTGCAGCCATCCAAGATGAATGGCACCCGTTCCGGGCTCAGCGTAAAACCTTAGATTTGCGACATTAACCCAGCCGGACGCAACCTGCCAACCATCAGCTCCAGCGGTTTTTAGAATAGCGCCGTTTTCGCGAATCACATCCTTGCAAAGATATCCATTATCATCGGCATATCTTTCAACGCCATCATTAACGGTAACCCAGCTTGAAACCACGAGCCTACCGCTCTGGTTTGCAAAACAATCGTTGCCGCTCACCTCAAATAAGCCCGTTTTCATTAGATGGCTAACAGGGTCCAGGTAATACCAGCTAGCGCCTTCTTTATACCAGTCAGAAATAAGCGCACCAGATTGAGAGGCTAGATACCAGCCGTTCTCGGACTGAGCCCAGCCAACAGCCATAACCCCATTGGGGTTCAAATAATATGCTGCATTGCCAAGGTCTAAATACCCAACGGACATCTTACCATCGGAGGCTGGGTCGAGATAATACCAAGCGCCGTTAACGAGTTTCCAGCCAGTGGCCGCAATACCGTTAGAGCAGTAATACCAATCTGCTCCGTCTTTGTACCATCCATTTGCGAGGCCATAGTCACCAAAAATGTAGGTTCTTCCATCAATCTTTTGACGACCCTTAAACATGATGAACGTCTGTGGGTCAAAATAATAGCGAGCCCCACCTATCGTTTGCCATGACGAAGCAAGGGCACCCGATGAATAAGCCCAGTACCAATTCCCGTCAACGAGAATCCAGCCGGTTTTCATAGCACCAGTGGCATCTAAATAGTATTTCCCGCTCCCGAGGTCGACAAAACCAACCTGCATTATATGGGTGGCAGGATCCAGGTAATACCATGTGCCGTCTTGATAAAACCAACCAGCAGCTAAATCGCCTCCAGCATTGGCATAAAACCAATTTCCATCTGAGTTACGTAGCCAGCAGTTCTGATATAGCGCGCCAAAAGGCGTTGCGGCATTGCCGTCATTCGCATAAAACGAAGCAGTCGATCCGCCAGCATCGGTCACATTGAAATAACCTGTCTGCATTGCACCATCATTGGCTGGATCAAGCCAATACCAATAGCCCCCGCTTTGCAGCCAGCCAGTTTGGTGTTTACCGTTTTTTCCGTAATACCAAACTCCAGACGACTCGTCTCGTTGCCAGCCATCTTTTATGACGGAAGAATTATCAGGTTGCAAATCATCGGAAACCACAGAAGAAAAATCCGCTTTTGACTCAATACTCTGAGCCTCAACGGAATCCTGTGCAAACGCGACATTCGCACTCAGGGGCAAGCAGCAAGCAGTGATTAATGACGCAGCAGCACAAACAAGCGTGGCCTTCTTTTCGAATCGATACATAAGCGACCCTCCCAGATATCTCATTTATTTATTTTAATCCACATTCCAGGATTGATTTTCGTTACTGTCTGTTCAGTCTATGTAGATAAATATATTAAATTGAACATAACGTTCAATCATTCTATTCTTTTCCTAAGCAATGAACATCTTAATTGGAGGCCTGCAGTGGAACTGACCAAGCGTAACTTTACTGTTCTGTACGAATACCTAAAGAACCCATATGCCAGCCAGCGAGAAGCTGCCGAGCGCACTGGCCTCTCACTTGGATCGGTAAACGCAGCAAATAAAGAGCTTACGAATGAAGGCCTTCTCGAATCGGACAGCCTAACCGACAACGGTTACGAAGCACTTCACCCCTATAAGGTTGAAAACGCAGTGATATTGGCTGCGGGGCTTTCGAGCCGCTTTGCTCCCATTTCGTATGAAAAGCCCAAAGGCCTTTTAAAGGTACGTGGTGAGATTCTCATCGAACGTCAGATTAGGCAGCTGCAAGACGCAGGTATCAGCAATATCACCGTCGTTGTCGGCTATAAAAAAGAGTATTTCTTCTATCTCGAAAGCAAGTTCGGCGTTTCGATTGTCGTCAACAACGAATATGCATCCAAAAATAACCACGCATCGCTTATGTGCGTAAAAGAGCGGCTTGGCAACACCTATATTTGTTCAAGCGATGATTACCTTCTAAACAATCCGTTTGAAGCATACGTTTGGAAAGCATTTTATTCTGCTCAATATGCTGAAGGCGCCACCAAAGAATGGTGCATTCAAACCGGAGCAATGGACAGAATCACCAATGTTACGATTGGCGGTTCCGATGCTTGGTATATGCTCGGACATGTCTACTTTGATAAAGCCTTCTCGCTTGCATTTAAGCAGATTCTCGAAACGGAATATAACAAGCCCGAAACAACGGACAAGCTTTGGGAAGATCTATATATCGAGCACATCAAGGAGCTCGATATGGTGATCAAAAAGTATCCTGAGGGCGAGATCAACGAATTCGATTCTCTTGATGAACTGCGTGCCTTTGATCCGCATTTTATCGAAAACGTTGACTCCGATATTTTCGATAACATCGAGCAAGTGCTCGGCTGCTCCAAATCAGAGATTCACGACGTTTATCCCCTTAAACAAGGTCTTACGAATCTATCGTGCCACTTTAGAACCAATGACGGAGAGTACGTTTACCGCCATCCGGGAGTCGGGACCGAACTGCTTATTAACAGAAATGGAGAAGTAGCCGCACTTAAAAAGGCCAAGGAACTCGGCCTTGACGACACGTTCATTCATGAGGACCCAAAGCGCGGTTGGAAAATTTCGAAGTTTGTACCCAACGCAAAGCAGCCTGATCCGCATGATGATGCCCAAATGAATCGAATGATGCAGATGTGTCGTTCGCTTCACGAGAGCGGTGCAAATGTCGAAACCGAATTTGACTTCTACCTCGAAGCGAAGCGCTACGAATCACTTCTTTTGGAAAAAGGCCCTATCGACATTCCAGGCTACAGGGAAATGGCCGCCGAAATCGATGAATTGGAGCACTTTGTCCAGGCCGACAATGCGCCAAAATGCCTTTGTCACAATGACTTCTTTTACCTCAATTTCCTTATCGATGAAAACGACAAGTACTATCTCATTGACTGGGAATATGCTGGCATGAGCGATTATGCAAACGATTTTGGAACGTGCAGTGTCTGCTGCGAGCTTTCCGAAGATGAAGTCGACCGCGCGCTTGATGCATATTTTGGGCGCAAGGCAACAAACAACGAAGTTGCACATAACTATGCGCACATTGCCCTTGCAGGATGGTGCTGGTACCTCTGGTCTCTTCTGAAAGAAGCCGAAGGCGACTTCGTAGGCGAATGGCTCTATATCTACTTCAATTACAGTGCCAAATACCTTAAAAAGGCACTGGAGATCTATCGAAAAGGTGAGTAACGATGCAATTCGGCTTTTTTAGCGGTCTTCTTTGGGGCCTTGATACAGTAATACTTGGAATCGGTTTGGCGCTCGCGCCCTATATTGGATCGGCGGAAGCGCTTGCATGTGCCTCCATTGCGGGATCTTTTCTCCATGATGCCTTCTGTGCGATCTGGCTCTTTGGGTACATGGGAGTTCGAGGCAGATTAAAAGACACGCTCGCTGCACTTAAAACTCGTTCGGGCAAGGTCGTCATCGCCGGCGCACTGCTCGGTGGACCTATCGGAATGACCGGATACGTATTGGCGATTAATAATATCGGAGCAGCCTACACGGCAATTATATCCGCCTTCTATCCCGCTGTCGGAGCATTCCTTTCTTTCGTGCTGCTGAAGGAGAAAATGGGCAAAGGACAGATTCTTTCCCTTCTCGTTGCTCTTTGCGGCGTAATGACGATGGGCTATCTATCGGCCGGATCGAGCGAGATTGCAAATGCCCCCCTCGGCTTACTCGGCGCGGTGCTTACTGTTATCGGATGGGGATCCGAAGCGGTGCTGTGCGCATGGGGAATGAAAGATGATGCCGTTGATGACGAAACGGCTTTGCAAATCCGCGAAACTACAAGTGCGCTTGTTTATGGAGTGCTTGTACTCCCCCTCTTCGGAGCATGGCATTTCACGCTGGGTGCCATCCCGAGCATGCCTACATTGATTATTGCACTCGCCGGACTCGCAGGAACTGCATCCTATCTGTTCTATTACAAGGGGATTGCGGCAATCGGAGCAGCGCGTGCGATGGCTCTGAATATCTCCTATTCGGCATGGTCGGTGGTCTTTGGCCTGATCTTGCTTGGAACAATTCCCGATATGGCATCCGTAATCTGCTGCGTTGTAATTGTATGCGGAACAGTTTTGGCAGCTAGTAACTGGGACGAACTATTTGGACGTAATAAGACGGCGTAGCTTGATTAACAATATAGTAAAAGGGGAGAGCTCGACGAGCTCTCCCCTTTTAGCATCATGGCTATTCAATTACCACAGCCTGGCTATCCATCTGTTGCCACGTGCCGAAGAACACCTGGGCATTTCGCGTAACATTGCCGTTAATCGAATCCGAAAGATAGACAATTCCCTGCTCGTCATCATAGCCTTTAAGGACTACGGCATGATTACCGCCCCACAGACCATAGGAATGCCCGTTATACCAACGAGCAGCATAACGGCCTCCTGGCCAACTTCCCCATTCGGTATTCCACATCTCAACAGGTTGTCCACAGGTCAGTCTGTTCTTAATGGAAGAAATTGACGAGAAAGAAACGTCTTTTGCCTGCATGATACTTCCCGCAGCGCGCAGAAAGTTATTACCAGCAATAGTAATCGCAGGGGCGACGCATCCCATGAGACCCCCGCTGCTACGCCTTGGGTTGCCATCAAAGGCGGTAACAAAGTTGCCGTTGCTTCCCTTGGGCAAGTAATAATCCGCAATAATCGTCTTACCTAAACCGAAACCATAGTAGTTAAGCAAGTTTGTAAGGGCAACCGACTCACAGCCAGTAGGAAGTTCCGGGTACTGCGAATAGCACGGGACATCGACCCAAGCGCCAACCATTGCGCCGGATGAACTGAACTTGTAGTCAGTAGAGCCGATCCAATACCAACCGTTGCTCAACATTACTCCCCCACGTGCGGCATCAAGGTAATACAATGTGCCCCCAAGGGAAAGCCATCCCGTTTTCATCGCGCCAGAAGCGGAATCCAGCCAGTACCAGTTGCTGCCATCGTTAAGCCAGCCGGTCGCCATTCGACCATCCGGGTTAAAGTAATACCAAGACCCAGCAATTTGCTGCCACCCAGTCAGAATTACTCCACTAGCAGAACAATAATATCGAGCACCCTGACTCTCAATCCAACCAGTTCTGGCATTACCGTCGTCGTCAATCAGCTGGATTCCCGAATCGGTCATGATGCCTTTAAGGTCAATTGCGCCGCTGGATGACGAATGATACATCCAAGACCCATCACCGTTTGACCAGCAATTAGCCATCATCTTGCCGGTACTATTAAATATGTATTCACATGATCCGATAGTTTGAACGCCCGTGGCCATGGCGTGCGTCGAGGGATCGAGCCAGTACCACGCACCGTTTAGGTTGAGCCAGCCGGAGGCGAGGGCGCC
>NZ_JBDMHB010000061.1:0-8248 GCF_039752955.1 Collinsella aerofaciens | reverse complement strand
CATATTACGCTTGGCAGCGTTTATTTTCGCCGCCTTGGCAGGATTTGCCAGGATACGCTGGGCAAATTCCTGTTTTGAGGCCACTTCCTCGGCCTCCGGATCGCCCGCCTCGGCCACTTCGCACTGCAACACATCCGCATAGTCAAAAATCTTCGGCTCGCCGCCGCGCTGATGCACGGCCCACTTGCGGCGCGTGGCATCCTGGTAGATAGCCGGCAAAAACGTAAACCGCGGCGGGTCCAAAATAGTATCCGTGATGGTAAACACATCGGGATCAAAGGCGTCCTGCGGGTTTTTCTTCTTGAACAGCCCCATATCAGCCTCCCGTACTAGCATTAAACAACTCAAGCCGAATATAGCACCAATTTCAAGCCGGCGCTTTAGCGCGTCGGTGCGTGGTGCCTATGGCTCGCTCAGCGGGGTAATACGGGCGAGGGCCGGGGTGGTTGGTATAGGTTTTGGAAGTGGGCTCCGCGAACTTCCAAAACCTATACCAACCACCCCGGCCCCGGCGATTTAACCTTGGCTGACCAAAGGTAGATGCGCTGTCTCTAAGGCAGCAACAGCAAAGTCCCCATTACATTAAATAATTATCAGACCCGCAGATCGAAACGGTCGAGAGGGCCCTGTCAGGCGGGGTGACTTTGTCCGGGGAAGTTCGCGAAGCCCACTTCCCCGGACAAAGTCACCCCGCCTGACAGGGCCCCAGCGCGAGACCGTCCCGGATGCTACGCACACAGCATTGTTACTAGCGGGATCGTCAAAATGGAGCAGATGATCGACAGGAAGGTGCATTGCATCATGGGGCGTGCGTCCTTACCGTATTGAAGACAGTACAGCGTGCCGTTGCTGCCTACCGGCATTGCCATCTCGAGCACGAGTGTCGTAATGAACATGGGCGTCATGCC
The DNA here is from genome assembly GCF_039752955.1 of Collinsella aerofaciens. GTDB lineage: Bacteria > Actinomycetota > Coriobacteriia > Coriobacteriales > Coriobacteriaceae > Collinsella > Collinsella aerofaciens_BI. Next base: position 7,340 of record NZ_JBDMHB010000061.1, on the reverse strand, counting down.
CGGCCATACGCGGGCCACGGCAAGGCACGCCACCGGGACGATAACCAGGCGAAACGCCACGGCGACATAGGCACGCCAGTTGGTGAGCATGTCGAGCGGACGATACTTGGCAATGGACGAACCCATGAGCAGCAGCGCTGCCGGGGTGGTCATGGTACCCACGATGGAAATCGAATCGCCCACGACGCCCCAATCGGTCCATCCGGTCAAAACGACAATGAGCACGACAACACTCGCAATAAGGCCAGGGTTTTTGCAACAAGCGGCAAGATTTCGCAGCTGCTTCTTGAGGCCGCCTTGTGCGCCACTAAAGAGCATGACGCCGACGGTGAACATAAATATGTTAAGGGGAATGAGCGCAATCGAAGCGTAGAGCAGCGCCTGTTTGCCAAGCACCGCCTGAATGACCGGAAATCCGATAAAGCCGGCATTACCAAAGAGTACGGCAAAACGATACGAACATTCAGTGCCTTTGGGCACACGAAGAGCGGCCGTGACAACGAACGCAATAACGATCGCCACCACATACATGACGACAGACAAACCCATGAGCGAAAACGTATCGGCAACGCTCGGCAACTGCACATCGTCACCCAACGCCGACGAAAGCACCAAGCACGGCAACGCCACCTGCAGCAGCAAACGCGAAAGCTCGCGCTCAAACTCTGCCTTCATAAACCCCAGCTTGGAGATACACCAACCCAACAGGATTGGCAAAGAAACCGTCACCATCTGCAACGCCACGCTCGTAAAGCTCATCTACTCCCCCTCTTAGCTATTCCACGAGGGCCGGGGCGGGGTGCTTGGTTTTGGAAGTGGGCTTCGCGAACTTCCAAAACCAAGCACCCCGCCCCGGCCCCGACAATGTATCACTGGCTGACCAAAGTAAGATACACAGTTTCCAGGGCCGTAACAGCAACGACCCCATCACATTAAAAAATATCAGCCCCCGCAGATCGAAACGGTCGAGAGGGCCTGCTCCGGATGCCTACTTACTCGTTGTCGCCCGCGGTCATTTGGGTTGCGGAGAGCGCGCCGTCGGCTGCGGTTGCGGCAGCGGCGTCAGGCCAGACCCAGTCGGTGAAGGTCGGATGATCGTAGCCCTCGTCGCAGGCGAACTCGAAGGCCTCGGTGCGGAAGGCCTCCCACTCGTTGATTTGCTCGGCAAACTTGTCGGCGTCGACCATGCGCAGCACGTCGGCGGCCAGGGCCCAGCGGTCCATGTTGTTCAGGCGCAGCATGTCGAACGGCGTGGTCGTGGAGCCCTTCTCCTCATAGCCGTGGACGCGGAAGGCGTCGTGGCCGGGGCGGTTCCAGATCAGGCGGCGAATCGTGCCGGCATAGGCGTGGAAGGCAAAGAGGACGGGCTTCTCACCGCAGCCGAACAGCTCGGCCCAGCGCTCGTCGCTGATGGCCTGGTCGTTCTCGCAGACGTTCTGAATCTTGAGCAGGTCGACCACGTTGACGAACCACACCTTGATGCCCAGCTCGCGCAGCATGTCTGTCGCGGCCAAGGCCTCGAGCGTCGGCACGTCGCCGCAGGTGGCGACCACGACATCGGCCTCGGCGAGCGAGTCGGCGGTCGATGCCCACTCCCAGGTCGCGACGCCCTCGGCGAGCTCCGCCTTGGCCTCATCGACCGTCTGGAAAGTCGGGGCGGGCTGCTTGCCGCAGAAGATGGCGTTGACGCAGTCGGTGGACTGGTAAACGCGCTCGGCAACGGCAAGGGCCATGTTGGCGTCGGCCGGATAGTAGGCATTCACGATATGCGTATCGTTGGCCTTGTTGAGCAGCAGGTCGATAAAGCCAGGGTCCTGATGCGAGAAGCCGTTGTGGTCCTGACGCCAGACGTGGCTCGACAGCAAAATGTTGAGGCCGCTGATGGGGGCACGCCACGGAATCTCGCGCTTGGTGGCCTCGAGCCACTTGCAGTGCTGGTTGACCATGGAGTCGACCACGTGAACAAAGCTCTCGTAGGAGCTCCACACACCGGAGCGGCCGGTGAGCACGTAAGCCTCGAGGAAGCCCTCGCACTGGTGCTCGGACAGCTGCTCAACGACCTTGCCGGAGCCGGCCAGCAGCTCGTCGTTGGCCTCATCCTCGTAGAAGCCGGCATCCCACTGCTTTTTGGTCACCTTGTAGGCAGCCTGCAGGCGGTTGGACGCGGTCTCGTCGGGACCGAAGATGCGGAAGTCGTCCATGTTCTTAGCCAAGACATCGGCGGTGTACTCACCAAAGACGCGGGCGGCCTCGGTGGAGCCCCAGCCGTGGCCCTTCTCGGCAACGGGAATCTCGTGGGCGTGGATATCGGGCAGCTCAAGCTCGCGACGGACCTTACCGCCGTTTGCGTTGGGGTTGGCGCCGATGCGCAGCTCACCGGTCGGCATAAAGGCCGTCACCTCGGGGCGCACCTGGCCCTCGGGCGTAAAGAGCTCCTCGGGCTTGTAGGAGCGCAGCCACTCGCGAAGCACGCGGAAGTGCTCGTGGGTGTCCTTGGCGCTCGCCAGCGGCACCTGATGCGCGCGCCAGGAGTCTTCGGTCTTCTTGCCGTCGATCTGCTTGGGGCAGGTCCAACCCTTGGGCGTGCGGAACACGATCATGGGGTAGGCCGGACGGACCACGGTCTCGCCCGCGGCGGCCTGGGCCTGAGCGGTGGCCTTGATGTCGCAGATCTCGTCAAAGACCTTTTCAAACAGGGCGGCGAAGCGCTCGTGGATGCTCGCATGGCTCTCGTCGTCAAAACCGGCGACAAAGAAGTGCGGATTATAGCCCATGCCCTCAAAAAACTTGGTGAGTTCTTCGTCGGACACGCGGGCAAGGATAGTGGGGTTGGCGATCTTATAGCCGTTGAGATGCAGGATCGGCAAAACGATACCGTCGGTTGCCGGGTTCACGAGCTTGTTGGACTGCCAAGAAGTCGCGAGCGGACCGGTCTCGGACTCGCCGTCGCCCACCACGGCCACGGCCAGCAGGCTCGGGTTGTCCATGACGGCGCCATAGGCGTGGCTGAGCGTGTAGCCGAGCTCGCCGCCCTCGTGGATGGAACCGGGCGTCTCGGGCGCAAAGTGGCTCGGAATGCCGCCGGGATAGGAGAACTGGCGGAAGAACTTCTGCAGGCCAGCCTCGTCATCGGTGATGTCGGGGCGAATCTCGCGGTAGGTGCCGTCGAGCAGCGACTGGGCAGTACCGGCGGGACCGCCGTGGCCAGGACCCATCAGGAAGATGGCGTTCTGGTTGTGGTCGGCGATGAGGCGGTTGACGTGGCCGAACAGGAAGTTGATGCCGGGCGTGGTTCCCCAGTGACCGACCAGGCGGTGCTTAACGTCCGGACGGCCGAAGTCACGCGTCTCGCCGGTCTTCTCGTCGACAAAATCGGCACGCATCAGCGGGTTGGAGCGAAGGTAGATCTGGCCGACGGACAGATAGTTCGAGGCACGCCAATACAGGTCGACACCCTCGAGCTCGGAAGCCGGAACCTCATGTCCCAGTTTTTGCCACGGCGTTCCCAGTGTTTTAGCCATTGTTTATGTCCCTTCGCTGCGCGGTCACCCTCCGATACGGCAACCTTTCGTTGGGACTAGTATATTTGCTAAAACGTTTTATCAAGGTGAAAAAAACGTTTTATCATCCTTATTTGCCTTATGAATCGGCAAAACGAGACATTCACCTGCGGCATTGCCTGTCACAGGTACTTCACAATCGATCTCTACGAATTGATAAACGTGTTTAGTTGTGTTTAGTAAGCTCGAGCACGCTGTCCTTTACGATGAGTACAGGCTCCAAAACCACCTCTTCGGCACGCCTGCCGCCCTTGCCGGCAAGCCGCTTGGACATGCAGCCAAAAGCATGCTCGGCGAGCACACCCGGATCCTGCTCAATCGCCGTCAGCGCTGGCTCAAAGAGAACGTCGGCCGCCGAGTTGTCATAGCTTACGACCGAGATATCGCCCGGAATGCTCTTCCCCATCTCGTGCAGGCGCTTGAGCAGGCCGAGGGCAATGTTGTCCGAGCTTGCGAACACGGCGGTGGCGTCGGTTGCGAGCACCGCCTCCGAGGCCTCGTAGGCACTCGGGATGTAATACTCGCTCTCGAACTCCAAGCGCGCATCGATGGGCAGCCCCACCTCGCGCAGCGCACGCTCGTAGCCGGCGAGACGCTTGCGGCCCGTGTTGGACCGGCGCGCGTTGACCAGGCAGGCGATACGACGGTGACCCTGTTCGATTAGATAGCGGGTGGCCATGTAGCCGCCCATCTCGTGGTCGAACATCACCTTATCGCACTCGAGTCCCTCGATTGCGCGGTCGACCATTACGGCCGGGATGGGAAGGTGACTCACTTCCTCGCGCAAAGCGCGGTCATCAGAGAACTCGTCGCCCACCACTAGGAAGACGCCATCGACACCACGGGTCACCAGCTGGCGCAGGAGCTCCAGATCGTCCTCGGCGCTTCCGCCCGAGCTGGTAATAAAGAGCGCGTAGCCGTCCTCGCGGCAGCGCTTTTCCAGGCTGCCGGCGAGCGAGGCAAAAAATCGGCTCTCGATGTTGGGAACGATAAGGCCCAGCGTGCGCGACTCTCGCATGACCAGGCTGCGCGCGATCTGGTTGGGAACATAGTGGTTGCGTGCCGCGACCTCCTTGATGAGCTTGCGGTTTTCTTCCGAGATGCGACAGGGCCGATTGTTGAGCACAAGCGAGACCGACGAGGGGGAAAGCCCCACCTCCTGGGCGATCTGCTTCAGGGTTACCTTGTTGGCCATCTCGCTCCTTCCGGGTTTACGCGCAATCTCTTGAAAGTATAGCGACTGCCCATCTACCTCGGTGATAAACACTTTACCAATCCGGTAGACGGCTGTTTTATCGCCGCCAGCGCACCAAATCCGTCCGGGTGGGGTATATTGCAATCGATTGATGACAACGACCACCAAAAGGCGGATATTCGTATGCACGAGAACGACTTTTTTAACGAGGACCTGCTGTGCGCGCTTGCTGGCGTTGCCGGCGAGGACAACGTGCTGATGAGCGAGCCCATGCGCGAGCACACCACGTTTAAGATCGGCGGCCCGGCCGACGTCTTTGTCACGCCCGATACCGAGCAGGGCCTCGTCGCCACGCTCGATACCTGCTATCGCTGCGATCTGCCCCTCACCATCGTGGGCAACGGCTCCGACCTGCTCGTCGGCGACAAGGGCATCCGTGGCGTCGTCGTGGCGCTGGGCGAGGGACTCTCCGACATTACGGTCGACGGCACGCACGTCACGGCGGCAGCCGGCGCCTTGCTTTCCGATGTCGCCGCTGCGGCAGCCAAGGCCGGTCTAACCGGCATGGAGCCCATCTCGGGCATCCCCGGATCGGTCGGCGGCGCCTGCTACATGAACGCCGGTGCCTACGGTGCCTGCATGGCCGATGTGCTGGAGTCCGTGCGCGTCTACAAACCCGCTCGCCAGCTCGACGATTGCACCCGCGGCAGCGGCAACATCATCGAGTTCGATGTCGACGAACTCAACCTGGGCTATCGCAAGAGCCGCATCGCCGACGACGGCTTTATCGTTCTTTCTGCCACCTTCAACCTCGCACCGGGCAACGCCGCGATGATCAAGGCCGACATGGACGACTACCGCCAGCGCCGCGAGGACAAGCAGCCGCTCGACATGCCGAGTGCCGGCTCCACCTTCAAGCGCCCCGAGGGCCACTTTGCCGGCAAGCTCATCATGGATGCCGGCCTGCGCGGCCATGCTGTCGGCGGCGCACAGGTAAGCGAAAAGCACTGCGGCTTCATCGTCAACGCCGACCACGCCACCGCCGCCGACGTCAACGAACTCATCCGCTACATCCAAACAACCGTCAAAGACCAATTCGGCGTAGACCTAGAACCCGAAGTCCACCGAGTAGGCGAATTCCTTTAACAAAGAAGGCCCCGAAAGGGGCCTTCACCATAATTTATTCAGATAACCCAGTCCGGTGTGTCGCGCTCAGGACCCGAGAGGGCCGGGACAGTCCGAGAGGCATAAGGTTGATCGCGAGTTCCGCACGAGCCGGAGAGCACTTAATGTGCTCTCCGTGCGAGCAGGACTGCCCGAGCAGGCAACCTTATGCCTCTCGGGCTGTCCCGGACCAAGCCGCAGCTACGACAGCGCAATACCGCCAAGCCAGCCCCAACGCACGCCAGAGCCAGTGCCATAGAAGCTAATAAACGAATCGAGCGACTTAGACGTAATGGCACCCTCGTTGCTCATAACGATGCCGCCGCCAACGTAGATACCCACATGACCGTAGATGAGGCCCGGAGCACCCGTGCCGCTGTGCGAGGAATCGGCCACGATCATGCCCACCTGCAGCGCCGAGCGGTCGGAGCTATAGCACCATGCGTTAAACATATCGCATGCGTTACCGCCAAAGTAGCCAACGCCGGCGTTACGGAAGACATTGGTAACCCACGCCGCGCACCAGTTCTGACCCGGCGAAGGCGTGGAGTAGCACGCGTTGACGACGGCCTGCTGTTTGCCCGAGCCGGCATTCTGTTGCGGGGTTCCGGGCGCATACGATCCGCCACCCGAACTCGAACCACCCGAGTAGGAATTGTTCTTGTTCGCGGCGGCAGCGGCAGCGGCGGCCTTCCTGGCAGCCTCCTCAGCCTGGGCGGCAGCGAGGATCTCGGAATCGCGCTGAGCCATGAGCTCCTTGACGTCGTCGGAAAGACCGTTCAGCACGGTCTGGACTTCTTGCTGCTTGGCCTGCATATCCTGCATCTGAGCCGTCTGCTGGTCCTTGAGTTTTTCCAGGTCGGCCTTTTGTGCTTCGAGCTCGGTCTTCTGTGCGTCGAGCTCAGCCTGAATCGTCTGGATATCCTCGATGGCATCGCGGTCGCTCTTGTTGATCTTCTCAACGTAATGCGCGTTGGCGACGAGTTCCTCAAACGAGCCAGAGGCCAGCAGCAGCGACAGGATGTTCGTGCCGCCGGACTTGTAGCTGGCGGCCACGCGATCGGAAAGGTCGTTGCGCTTCTTCTTGAGCTCGGCCTTCTTTTCATCGATCTGGGCCTGCGTGCCGTCAATCTTGCCCTGGACATTCTCGATGTCGTTGAGGGTCTGGGCATTCTTGTTGGCCAGCGCCGCATACTCATTTGCGATGCTGTCGAGCTGGGCCTGAACCTCGTCGAGCTGGGCCTGGGCGGCATTCAGTTTATCGGTTGTTTCTTTGGAAGCCTCCGCCGCATGGGCGCGAGTGGGCAGGCCAAAAAGAACTGCCGCAGAAGCGGCGCCGAACAGGGCCTTAAGGGCAGTGCGGCGCGAGAGCTCCTGGGAAAGGATGGAATCGCTGTTTGGTGACATATGTACTCCGTTAC
>NZ_JBDMHB010000060.1:0-9153 GCF_039752955.1 Collinsella aerofaciens | reverse complement strand
TGTTGGCTAAAATGGGTCGGCCGGGATTGGTCAATCTCGGCCGACTATATTTGGCTAAATTATTCCGACGCTAACAGCGGCAAGCTCGCGCGTGGTTTCGGTGACGCCGTAGCCGTCCTGCACGCCGGCCTGCGCCGAACCAATAGACCCCGCGGTCATAACGATGCAGGGGACGGCAAAGATCACCGTGCCCACGATGATGTGGCGGCGCACCTTGCGCGATAGCTCGTTGACCTCGGCGTTTTCCTCGGCAGTCACAATGCCGTCGCCGTTGAGGTCGCGCTTGAGCGGCACGCGCAATAGAAGCAGCACGGCTTCGGCAGCCAGCGCGATAAAGACCACGTTGATGCCAAATTCATAAAGCGCCGAGAGAAACAATGACCCGCTTGCGATGGCGATGCCATAGCCCGCCGCGCACAGGGGCGGCATGAGCGCGGTCGCCACGGCCACGCCGGCGATGAGCGTGGCGGGTTCCTGGTCGCGCGAGTTGCCCAGGCCACCCGCAAAGCCGCCCGCGAGCGCGACGGCAAGGTCCCACACGGTCGGTGTCGAATTGTCGATGATGGCGGCCGTGGTGGTGCCAAGGGGCGAGAGCTTAAAGTACAACGTGGACGTGACCAGGCAAAAGGCCATCTGCAGCGCGAGGCTGGCGACGGCCTCGACGGCAATCTCGCGGTCGAGCGTGGCGATGCCGTATGCCATGGCAAGGACCGAGCCCATGAGCGGGCAGATGAGCATGGCGCCTACAATGGCGATATCCGAGTCGATATCGAGGCCGATGCTCGCGATCAACATGGCAATGATCAGGATGCACAGGTGAGAGCCAGTCAGGCGCGCCCCGTTTACGAAGCGCTTGCGAATCACGTGATAGGGCGCACGACCCTCGCGAATGTTGAATGCCTGCTTTAGAAAGCGGCTTGCGTTCTCCATGGCCTCGCTGTGGGCGGGGCGGATGCCATGGCGCCGATGATGGCGCTCGCGCAGTCGCTTGATCTGTTGTTTATCGAGTTCCATGTCCACCTCGTTCTGGCACGTGCCGCGTATCCCGCCCGTCGTCTTTACTCTACACCGCGTTGAGCGAGGTGTCAGACAGGGTTTGTTGACCTGGAAGTCAGGCCAATCGGCATGACTAAAAACGCCGTGAGGATCATAAGAGTCAAATAGACAAAAAGCGCGGGGCCGGATGGTCTCCGACCCCGCGCTCTGTACGGGTACGTTGCTGTTGGGTTTATCCCAGCAGGCTCAGACCGACGGAGACAAACGCCAGGATAACGCCGACGATGGACTCGCCGCCCAGCAGGCCGCTGGCAACAACCAGGCCCTGCTCCTGGAAGGCGGCATCCTTGGCGGCCTTCTCCTCGTCCGAAAGACCGGCCTCGGCGTCGCGGTGAGCGGCCCACTTGTCGTAGGCGAGCTTAACGCAGGAGCCCAGGAAAGCCGTGAGCGACATATAGAACGGCAGGTACACGCCCAGACCGATCATCATGGCCGGAATGCCGAGCCAGTACATGACGATGCCGGCGATAAAGCCGCCTGCGAACCACGGTACGCTCGGGATGCCCGAGACCATGGTGGCGACCACACTTGCCTGCGCGGCCACAAAGCTCTTGTCGGGACCAAAGGCGTCCGGACCATAGGCGGTGACGAGCGCGACCATGACGGCGGCGGCGACCAGGGCGCCCACGATGCCGCCGATGGCCTGGCCGACCCACTGTGCGCGCGGGTTGGTGCCCAGCACGGCACCGGCCTTAAAGTCGTTCATGACGTCGCCCGCAAGGCCGCACGCTACAGCCACGATGCCGGCGATAAAGAACAGCTTGACCTGAGCGAGCTGTGCGAAGGCGGCAACGATGAGCATGACGATGAGGCCGAAGATCTCCATGGGGTCGATACCCGTCTGCCCGCAGCTCTGCGCACTCATGATGGTGGTGACAAAGGTGAACAGCGTGACGATGACGGCTGGAACGGGACCAAGATCGAGCGCGATGGCGACGATCACGGCGATGGTGGCGGCGCCCAGGCCGATGATGCCGGCGTCGAGCTTAAGGGAGCCCGAGATGAGCGACTGCTCGTCGGTGTCGGTGGAGCTGTCGGCGGCGAGGCCGCGGACGATACCGGCGACCTGCGGCAGGATGTCCTTGAGGACGACGGCGACGCCAAAGCCCATCATGAGGCCCATACCCAGGGACTTGACGATGCCCTGTGCGGTCATAACGTCAAACAGACCGGCAGCGGTGCCGCCGACGATGATGCCAAAATTGCCCAGCAGCGCGCCGGCAAACCAGAAAGCGACCGGGGCGAAGCCCACGAGGAAGCCGACGGAGAGCAGCATGGGCGAGTTGTAGATGGCAAAGGTCACGCCGGGGATGTTGAGCGTGCACAGCATACTGGGCACAATGCCCAGGGCGTCGCGAAGCACGCTGTAGATGCCCGCGATGGCCATGGAGCCAAAGAGCTGCTTGCCGGTCTTGCCGCCGGCCTCGGTGGCGCGCAGGGTCTGAGCTGCGGCGTTGCCGGTGGGGAACTCAAGCGCGGCGTCCACGATAAAGTGACGGTGGATGAGCGCCGTGGCCAGCAGGCCCAGGATGGTGCCGGCGAGTGCCACGATAAACATGTCGAGCCAGCTGATCTGGTCGGCATAGCCCAGCATCCAGGCGCCCGGGATGGTAAACGCCAGACCGCCGGCGACCATGGCGCCTGCGGACATGATGGTGTGGGTGACGTTTGCCTCGTTGAGGCTGGCGTTGCCCATGAGCTTAAGGAAGAACAGCGAGATGACGGCAGCGAAGACGATCGGCCAGGGGAGTGCGCCCATCTTGAGGGCGGTGTAGGCCGAGCTTGCCGTGATGATCACGCAGCCAAGGACGCCGATGACGACGCCGCGCAGCGTAAGTTGCCCGCGCATCGAAGCGCGGTTCGAGGGATTGCTCATATAAAACTCCTTTGCGTATATCCGCTTCCCCCGGGAGCGCCGTTACGGATACGGCGCGGGAAGTCGGGTTACCAAGGGCCGCCGCATGAGCTCGCAAACGACCGCGCACCAGTATAGCCTCAAGCTAGTCATTTTGGGATGACTGGTTTAGGTAGGCGATATACTGCTGGGCAGACGAAAGGAGCGCCGACGATGCTTAATGGGTGCGCATATATATTGACGGTCGACGTGGGCAACACGTTCATTCGCTTTGGCCTGTTTGCAGAGGATTCGGCCGCGGCGCAGGAATGTCCGCTTGCGACGTGCGAGATCACCACGCCGTCGAGCATCACGGCAGACGAGGCGCGCATGCGTCTCGTGCAGGTCATGGCCGCACTGGTGGCCGATGCGGGCATGCCGGGTGCGCTTGTGCCCACGGCTGCCGTGCTGAGCTGTGTGGTCCCGGCGCTCGAGCGCCCGTGGAAGGCGGCACTTTCCCGTACCTGCACGGGGCGCGTGCTCACGGTGGGGCCGGGCCTCAAGACCGGCATACCCGTGCACTACGATGACCCGGCCGAGATCGGTCCCGACCGCATCGCCGACGCCGTGGCAGCCCGCGCCGTCTACGGCTCGCCGTGCATTGTGATCGACCTAGGCACCACGACCAATATCGAGGTCATCGACGCGCACGGTACCTTTGTCGGCGGCGTTATTGCGCCAGGCTTGGCCCTCGGCGCCCGCTCGCTTTCGGCGGCAGCAGCGCGCCTGCCCCAGGTTGAGCCCTCGGCGCCGACACACGTCATCGGCCGCAACACGCGCGAGGCCATGCGTTCGGGCGTGGTTCTGGGCGAGGTAGCCCGTATCGACGGCATGCTCGACATGGTGCTTGCCGAGATGCGTGCGACCAAGGCCGCGGGGGAGGGCGATGTGCCCATCGTCATTACCGGCGACGATGCCGAGGCGCTTGCGGCGCTGGTCGGCCATAACCTGACGGTCGACGATGCGCTGACGCTGCGGGGCCTCGCCGAGCTCTACCACATCAACCAAAAGCCCCGCCGCGCGTAGCGATGGGGGCAATGGGACAAAAACGTCTCCACCTTCCACCTGCTACAATGGGTCAAACTATTGCGATTTCGGAGGTGTCTGCCGTGTCGGACGATCTTCATCAAACCGCGTCGGGCAAGCGCCGCGACGTTATTAGCTGGGATGAGTTCTTTATGAGCGTGGCCATTGCCGCGCAGCGCCGCAGTAAGGACCCTAACACGCAGGTGGGAGCGTGTATCGCCAGCACTAACCACCGCATCCTTTCGGTGGGCTACAACGGTACGCCCTCGGCGCTCAACGATGACTTTTTCCCGTGGGGTACGAGCGACGACCCGCTGCAGGACAAGCACAACTACGTGGTCCATGCCGAGGCCAACGCCGTGCTCAACTACCGTGGCTCGCTCAAGGACCTCGAGGGTTCCACAGTCTACGTCACGCTATTCCCGTGCCACGACTGTGCCAAGATCCTGGCGCAGGTGGGTGTGGGCGAGGTCGTCTACCTGGACAATAAGTATGCCGACACCGACGACGGCCGTATCAGCCGTCGCATCCTCGACTCCTGCGGCATCAGCTACCGCCAGGTCATCGTCGATGTTCAGATTGGTACCGGGGGACAAGCTCAGCAGTAGCGCGTGCCAACGCCAGCTGGCGGCAAAACAGCAAAAAGAGCCCCGTCCCAAATTGACTACTCGTGAAAGTCGCGTCTGCGCGCATGGACGGCTCGTGAGCGGGTACATGGCTGTAGTAACATAGCTTCTGTCCGCGGGCGTGCCCGCGTTATTGTGAGAAAGGAGCCCCTGTGGCTGTTAACGAAGAGCTGCTTAAGAAGGTTCTTGAAGAGATCCGCCCCAACCTGCAGGCCGATGGCGGCGATATGGAGTATGTGGGCGTCGACGACGAGGGCGTTGTCAAGCTGGAACTGCAGGGCGCTTGCGCCGGCTGTCCCATGAGCTCGCTGACCCTTTCCATGGGTATCGAGCGCATCCTGAAGGAGCACGTGCCCGGCGTTACCCGCGTCGAGCAGGTCAATGCTTCCGGCGAGGCCGAGGACCTGTACGACGAGTACGCGCCGTTCTAAGATGCGAAAGCTGCGGACGGTACGCTCCGCATAGACGTTACGTCCAAATATGCGGCTGCGAGCGCAAGGTCCGCGGCCGCATTTGTATGTAGGGAGCAGGGGATCGATATGCTCAACGACCTCTACCATATGCTTGATCCCGTCGCGATCTCGGCGGGCCCCATCACCATCTACTGGTACGGTCTGGCCTACGTGGTCGGCGCTCTGCTCACGGCGGTCGTTATGTACCGCACGCAACGTCGTTGGGGCTTCGACATTACGATTGATGACCTGACGAGCGTCGTGGTCGGCGCGGTCTTTGGCCTTATTATCGGCGCGCGCCTGTTTTACGTCGTCTTTTACGGTGATGGCTACTATTTGGCCCACCCGCTCGAGATCTTTGCCACCAACGAGGGAGGCATGAGCTTCCACGGTGGCCTGGTGGGCGGCATCTTGGGCGGCATCATCGTGTGCCGCATGTATAAGCTCGACGCCTGGACCATCGCCGACCTTGCTGTGATCGGTGCTCCGCTGGCGCTGTGCCTGGGACGTTGCGCCAATTTCGTCAACGGCGAGCTGTGGGGTAAGCCGACCGATCTGCCCTGGGGCGTGGTCTTTGGCGGCACTGCGGGCGATATGCCGCGCCATCCCTCCCAGCTCTACGAGGCGTTTCTTGAGGGCGTCGTACTCTTCTGTATTTTGCAGGTGCTCAGCCGCAAAAAGCCGCTACTGCCCCAGGGTACGTTTATGGGCGTGTTCGTGATGGGGTACGGCATCGTCCGCTTTCTCGTTGAGTTCGTGCGCGTGCCCGATGCCCAGCTGGGTTATCTGTTGGGCGGCGTCATCACCATGGGCCAGCTGCTGAGTTTGCCGCTCGTGATCGCCGGTCTGGCGCTCATCATCTTCGCCCGACACCGCAATCGCCCCCAGCGCATCTACCTCGACGCCTAACCAAGGCCACCACAAAGGGGACAGGCACCTTTGTGGTGGTCTTGCCGAGTTTGATAGGTTTCTAGAAAGGCTTTCGGACTGTGAAGGATTCCGACCTCTCCACAACGGCTGCGCGCGACGCTGCCCGCATCGTCTGGTTTAAGCGCTACCCCGCCAAGCAGACGCTCATCGCATTTTTGCTCGCGCTGTTGGCGACCACGGCGTTTTCCATCGATCCCGCCCCGGTGTCGAGCAACGCAGTCTTGGCAATTGACCCCAAAGCCTCGGGCATGCTGTACGTGTGCTACGAGGTGCTCCTCTCGTTTGCCGGCCATACCGACGCGGTCATGCTGCTTGCGCTTGCCTGCCTGCTCACGCTGCCGTTTCGCTACGTATTCTTTGGCCGCGGCGACGCCTGGCGTCCCTCGGTGATCCTTCCGTCGCTGTTCTTTGCCGTCTGCATGGTGTTTGGCCGCAGCTACGACCTCACCGATTCGGCCGAGATCGTGCTCGGCGACAAGGCCCGCATTATCTGTGCCTGGATAGGCGGTGCGGGCTGGATGCTCTTGGCGGTCGTTGCCTTCTATCTGGCTTTTGAGTGTCTAGATTGGCTGAGCTCTCGGCGCATTCCGTTTTCTGAAGCGCACTTTGGCCGCGTATGGCGTGTGGCTCACGCCGTGCTCTCGGTCCATCCCTTTGCCGGGCCCTTCCTGGTGCTTATGGTCGCCTGGGCGCCCACGCTCATCGCTTCGCTGCCCGGCCTTTTTATGGGAGATACGGGTGCGCAGATTCGCCAGTGGTTCAACTACCCCAACGGCACGAGTGACTACCTGCGTCTGCTCAATCCCAATGTGTTGCTCAACGGACATCATCCCGTGGTGCACACGGCTATCATCGGTTCGTGCGTCCAGCTGGGGCTTTCACTGTTCAACAGCGCCAACGCAGGTCTTGCCATCTACACCTGCGCTCAGTTCGTCATTACGGCCGCCTGCATGGCCTATTCCATCTCGTCGCTGCGCAAGCTGGGCGTGAGCCTGCCGGTCCGCGGCGTGATCTTGCTGTTCTTTGTGTTTATGCCGATGTTCTCTAACTACGCGGCGTTGCTCACCAAAGACGTGCTCTTTGCCGACGCGCTCTTGGTGCTGCTGGTACAGACCGTCAAGCTCGTGGCATGTGGCTTGCCCCGTCGTGATGCCAATGTCGAGCGAACGGGCGAGAAAGCCCCCGTGCTCTTTGCGCGCCACGACTGGCTGCTGCTTGCTCTGGGCGCCATGGGCTCCACGTTTCTGCGTAACGGCGGCCTGGTGTTTCCCCTGGCGGCATGCGTAATCGCGGCGGCGCTTTGCGCATGGGACGTGCATGTGGCTCGTCGTGCAGCCAAGCAGGCTGGTGCTGCGCCTTCGGGCGCCACCCCGCGTTTCCGCTGGGTGGGAGTTCTTGCGGTGCTTGCGCTCTGCCTTGCCTCTAATATGTACTTCACCAAGGTCTTTATGCCGGCACACGACATCACGCCTGGTTCCAAGCGCGAAATCCTCTCGATTCCGTTCCAGCAGACGGCTCGTTTTGTCCAAAAGCACGACGGCCTCAACTCGGGCGTCAACCCCACGGTTAAGGAGGACGGCACCATCGTGGAGGCTCCTTGCGACGGCTTGGTGACCGACGAAGAGCGTGCCGCGATCGACCGTGTGCTCAAGTACGAGAATCTGGGCCGCCGTTACAACCCGGATAAGTCGGACGCCGTCAAAAATTGCTTTAACGAGTACGTCTCGCAGGAGGACATCAAGGCCTATTTTGAGGTGTGGGCCCAGATGTTCAAAAAGGATCCCGAGTGCTATATCTCGGCGCTCATCAATAACTACTACGGCTACTTTTATCCGAGTGCCCGCGATGCGTGGGTTTACAGCACGGCGCGCAGTGCCGAGATTATGGCAAAGCCCGATAACCTCAAGTACTTCGACTTCCATCCGGTCGATAGCAAGGTTGTGCGCTGGTGCGACCACCTGATCAACCTGTACCGCGTGGCGGTGCAGCGCATCCCGTTTATCTCGCTCACCATGAGCTCGGCCACCTATGTGTGGATCATGATCGCCGTGGTGGTCTATCTGCTACGTCGTCATTCGTGGCGCGGGCTGGCCATTTGGGTGCCGCTGCTGGGCGTGCTCGCCGTGTGCCTGATCGGTCCCTGCAATGGCTCGACCTACATGCGCTACCTGTATCCGGTCATCGCCTGCATGCCCTTTGCCATCGGCGCCACCATCACCCGCAGCGACCTCCTCTGGTCCTAATTTGGTGCATTGGGGTCAGGTTGCTTTGCACCAAAGGGTGGCATCATCACGACGCCTTCATTTTGGGGTTTATCTCGCAGGCCAGTAGGTATATCATAACGACGTTTGTTTATATTGCCCGAGCATCTGCGCTGGGCTTTAGGTCGAAACCGATAGGAGACACGTATGTCCGGACACTCTAAGTGGGCCACAACCAAGCATCGTAAGGGCGCGCAGGACGCCAAGCGTTCCGCCCTCTTCTCCAAGCTGAGCCGCAACATCACCGTTGCTGCCCGTCTCGGCGGTGACCCGCTGCCCGAGAACAACGCCAGCCTCGCCGCTGCCGTTGCTAAGGCCAAGGCTCAGTCCATGCCCAAGGACAAGATCAAGTCCGCTATCGACAAGGCCTTCGGTTCGGGTGCCGATGCCGCCGTCTACGAGAACATCGTGTACGAGGGCTACGGTCCCGCCGGTGTCGCCGTCTACGTTGACTGCCTGACCGACAACCGCAACCGTACCGCCGCCGATGTCCGTTCCGCCTTCTCCCACGCTGGTGGTAACCTGGGCACCTCCGGCTCCGTCGCCTTCCAGTTTGAGCGCAAGGGCCAGATCGTCGTCGCCAAGGAGATCCTGGACGAGAACGCCAAGAAGGAGACCATGATCGCCAACGGTCCTGCCGGTGACGAGGATGAGTTCATGATGGCCATCGCCGAGGCCGGTGGCGAGGACTACGAGGACGCCGGCGAGGAGTGGATCGTCTGGACCGCTGCTAACGACGTCATGGCTGTCTCCAAGGCGCTCGAGGAGCAGGGCGTCCAGGTCAAGGGCTCCGAGACCACCATGGTCCCGACTACCCCGACCGAGGTCTCCGGTACCGACGCCAAGAAGGTCCAGCGCCTCATCGACCGTCTTGAGGAGCTCGACGACGTCCAGGACGTCTACAGCAC
>NZ_JBDMHB010000059.1:5981-10011 GCF_039752955.1 Collinsella aerofaciens | reverse complement strand
ACATCGGACTTACCGATGATGATGGCGGGGTTGAGGTGATGGGCCATGCTGCGAAGCTGCTTGACCTGGGCTCCTGTCAGTGCCATGGGTTCTCGCTTTCTATGTATGGGGCGCCCCGCAATGGGGCCTTAATCTACGTGAGCTGTCCCACGATAGCGCAGGAACGGCGCGGTGTGGAGCGCGTTTGCCCAGTTCGCAAAGAATGCGGATGCCGGGCGGGAAGACGATGCAAGCTTTAGATGGGCTACGGGCGGGGTATGGAGACCGGCTCCCATGCAATAAACGCCCAACGGACCTTGCGGACGTGGTCGAGCATGTAACGCCCCTGCGGTACGCCCTTGGACCCTGGCTCGCCGGCATGGGGATTCTCAATCATATGCTGAGCGACGTAGTCGCGTAGACGGTCAATCTTATCCTCGTTACCGTGCTCGAGCATGCGGGAGAAGTCCGCCACTCCCGCCTCAAGGCTATCGAAGGTATCGCGACGAGGCGATTCAAAGTACGTAACCTGCGGCAGGGCGCCCATCTGAATGAGGATATTGAAGGCATACACAAAGCCATTACTGCGGGTAACCGAGGCACCGATAGCGTTCATCAGGTGCAGGTCATAGCGCGGGCTGGAGTTGGCGACCATCGTGACAGCACAACGCCGACGAGCCGTACGATCAAGCTTGGCAAGCGCGCCTTTTAGGTTGGTCGTGGTGACAGAGCGACTGGCAAAGGCAACATCTACCGCTTTCGCGACCGGTCCAACCAAATTCCAGTCATCATCCCAAGCAAGCTCAAGCGGCGTAATAAGATCCTCGAGCCCGTAATACTCAATGCCGGCATCAAGCGTGCCCAGCATGGCGGGGGAGAAATCAGCCGCAATCACAGGATGCCCGTCTTGCGCAAGCGGAATAGCAATCGACCCAGCCCCACACCCCATATCAAGCACCGATTCACCAGGCTCAAGAGCCAGCAATTTCATAAAATCCCGGGCATACGGAGCAGTCTCAAGAGGTCGAAAATGTCGAGCCCGCTTATCCCATTCAAAAGAATCATCAGCCCGATGCCGAGCGGCCTGCAGACGCATCCACTCCTGATTCCAATCAGCAGAAAGAAGCTCAGAGCGAGCATCCCCATCAACCACGGGCTAACCTCCTAGCAACAAAAAAGCGACTCCCCCCCAAAAGAAGAGCCGCAACCAGCATATATCAGAAAGAACCGATCCAACGCCAAACCGTCGCACCAGCCTAGTGGTGCAGGAGCGAAGCAACTGCAACCGGGATAGAGCCCAACCGAGGTCCCGTTGTGCGGGAGCCCCGGGGAGGGCAAATATATAAGGTCGATCGCGAGTTCCGCACGAGCCGGAGAGCACTTAATGTGCTCTCCGTGCGAGTCAGGACTGTCCGAGCAGGCGACCTTATATATTTGCCCTCCCCGGGGCTCCTCGCCAGTCCCCCTCAGCTAGTTCTTCAGCGAGTTCAGCGGTGCCGGGAAGCGTCCACCACGGTGGGCAAGCACGGTGCCGGCGTTGGGGTTCACCGGCATGATGGGCGCACGGCCAAACAGGCCGCCGTACTCGACGCAGTCGCCCACGCCCTTGCCGATGGCGGGAATCACGCGCACGGCCGTGGTCTTATTGTTGATGACGCCGATGGCCATCTCGTCGGCGATGATGCCGGCGATGGTCTCGACCGGGGTGTCGCCGGGGATGGCGATCATGTCCAGGCCGACGGAGCACACGCAGGTCATGGCCTCGAGCTTCTCGAGCGAAAGCGCGCCGGCCTCGACGGCGGCGATCATGCCGGCGTCTTCGGACACGGGGATAAAGGCGCCCGAGAGGCCACCGACGCTGGAACTGGCCATGACGCCGCCCTTCTTGACGGCGTCGTTGAGCATGGCGAGCGCGCAGGTCGTGCCCGGGCCACCGCAGGTGCCCACGCCGATAATCTCGAGGATGCGAGCAACGGAGTCGCCAATGGCGGGCGTAGGCGCCAGCGACAGGTCGACGATGCCCTTCTCGACACCCAGTCGATGGGCGGCCTCGCGGCTCATGAGCTCGCCGGCACGGGTGATCTTAAAGGCGGTCTGCTTAATCTTCTCGGCGACTTCCATCATCGAGGCGGAGTCGGGCAGCTTCTCCAGGGCTGCCGCCATAACGCCGGGGCCCGAGACGCCAACGTTGATGACGGCGTCGGCCTCGCCACCGCCGTGGACGGCGCCCGCCATAAACGGGGAGTCCTCGACCATGTTGGCAAAGCAGACAAACTTGGAGGCGCCAACGGAATCCTCATCTGCCGTAAGCTTGGCGGCATCGATGATGGTCTGGGCGGCCATGAGCACGGCGTCCATGTTGATGCCGGCACGCAGGCTGGCGACGTTGACGCTGGAGCAGACGCGGCTGGTGGTAGCGAGCGCCTGGGGGATGGACTGGATGACGCGGCGGTCGGCGTCGCCGATGCCCTTCTGAACGAGCGCGGAGAAGCCGCCCAGGTAATCGATGCCGAGCGTCTCGGCCGCGCGGTCGAGGGCATGCGCGATGGGGGTGAGGTCCTCATCCTTGCAGCATGCGGCGATCTGCGCCACCGGGGTGACGGAAACGCGCTTGTTGACGATGGGGATACCGTACTCGCGCTCGAGGTTCTCGGCGGTCTCGACCAAGTGCTCAGCCGTGTGCGTCACGTGGTCGTAGATCTTCGTGCACATGCGGTCGAGGCTCTCGTCGCCGCAACCCATGAGCGAAACACCCATGGTGATGGTCCTGATGTCGAGGTTCTGCTCCTCAACCATGCCGCGGGTTTCCGCGATTTCTGCGGGCGTGATCGCCATCCTTGCACTCCTATCTGCCAAAACGAGCATAGCCTTATCTATTCTAACGTGCCGCACGTGCCAAGTGGCGCGTGCGGCACGTTTTGGTGCTCGGTTGTTTCCGTTGTGTTACTGCCCAAAGACCTCTTCGGCGATGCGCGCGCTTTCGGCGGCATCCTTGGCGTAGTAGTCCGCGCCGATCTGCTTGGCGTATTCGGGGGTGAGCACGGCGCCACCTACGATGATCTTGACGCCCGGAACCTCGGCATGGAGCAACTTGATGGTCTCCTCCATAGCGACGACCGTGGTGGTCATAAGCGCCGAGAGGCCGACGAGCTTAATGTCGCGCTCCCGTACGGTCTTGAGTACCTCTTGCGGGTCGACGTCGCGGCCTAGGTCAAAGACGGTGTAGCCGTAGTTATCGAGCAGCATCTTGACGATGTTCTTACCGATGTCGTGGATATCGCCTTTAACGGTGGCCACGCAGATCTTGCCCTTGTCGGCAATCTCGCCGGCGGGCATCAGGCGCTTGATGGTGTCAAAGCCCACACGCGCGGCCTCGGCCGAGGCCATAAGCTGCGGCAAGAAGAACTTGCCCTGGTCAAAGAGGACGCCAACCTCGTCGAGGGCGGGGATAAAGTGATTGTTGATGAGGTCCATGGCGTCATGGTCTGCCAGCAGACGCTCGGTCTCGGCCGCGATTTCGCCCTTGCGGCCCGAGACGACCATGCGACGAATCGGGTCGTCGTTGCCGTCGGTGCCGGTGGTGCCAGCAGCGGGCGCGGCGTCGGTCGATACCGCCTGAGCCGCCGCCGGATTCGCGGCGATCTTGTACGGATCGGTCCAGCCGGCGTAGCGCTCGATGTATCCGGTCGAGCCCTCGTCCTCAACGCTCAGCACGCGATAGCTGTAGACGGTATCCATAAAGCGCTTGGAGCCCGGGTTCATGATGGGGGCGTCCAGGCCCGCGCCAAAAGCGGCAGCCAAAAAGACCGAGCCCAGCAGCGGGCGGGCAGGCAGACCAAAGCTGATGTTCGACACGCCGAGCGCGCATTTGACGCCCAGACGCTCCTTGCACAGGGACATGGCGCGCAGGATCTGTTCGGCCTGGCGTTGATTGGTCGAGGCGGTCATGACCAGACAGTCGATGAGGATGCGGTCCGGGCCGATACCGTAGCGGGCGGCCTCGGCCACGATGCGCTCGGCGATGGCGAAGCGAGCTTCGGCGGTATCGGGG
>NZ_JBDMHB010000059.1:0-5827 GCF_039752955.1 Collinsella aerofaciens | reverse complement strand
GCCTCGACGGCTGCGGGGTCGGTGGAGTCGATCTGCAGCGGCAGCAGCGTGGAGCCCTGGAGCTGCTCGGTCGCCTGCTGGATGATCTTGACCTCGTCGATCTCGGGCAGGCCCACGTTGACGTCCAGGATGTCGGCGCCCTGTTCCTGCTGGCTGATGCCCTGGCTCACGACGTAGTCCAGGTCGCCGTCGCGCAGGGCCTGTTGCAGGCGCTTTTTGCCGGTGGGATTGATGCGCTCGCCGATGACGGCGATTTTGTGGCCGTCACAGGGAAGGTCCACGACCGTCTGGGCGCTCGTGGCCGACATGCTGGGCTTGCGGCGGCGCGGGCTGGGCGTGTGGTTGTCGATAAGCGTGCGCAAGGCCGCCATATGCGCCGGCGTGGTTCCGCAGCAGCCGCCCACGACGCTCACGCCGTCCTCGATCATGCCGGCGACGGCCTCGGCGTATTCGGGGGCCTGGATATCAAAGACGGTATTGCCGTCGTCGTCCACGCGGGGCAGTCCCGCGTTAGCCTGCACCATAACGGGCTTGTCGGTAACGGTGAGCATACGTGCGGCGAGCCCTCGGAGCTCGGCCGGGCCCTGGCTGCAGTTGATACCCAAAACGTCGGCGCCGATGGCGTCGAGCGTGATGGCGGCGACCTCGGGGCTCGTTCCCAAGAAGGTGCGACCGTCTTCCTCAAAGGTCATGGTGGCAAAGACGGGCAGGTCGGAGTTCTCGCGGCAGGCGAGGACGGCCGCCTTGATCTCGGCAAGGTCGGTCATGGTCTCGATAATAAAGAGGTCCACGCCCGCGTCGACGCCGGCGCGCACCTCCTCGGCAAAGAGGTCATAGGCCTCGTCGAAGCTCAGGGTGCCCAAGGGGCGAAGCAGCGCGCCGATGGGGCCGATATCGCCGGCGACGTAGCGGGCGCCGGCCTCGCGGGCGCAGGCGACAGCGGCGGCAAAGACATCTGCCACGGTGGCGGCGCCGTCGAGCTTGTGGGCGTTGGCGCCAAAGGTGTTGGCGGTGATCACGTCGCAGCCGGCCTCGACATACTGACGCTGGATATCGGTGATAACCTCGGGCTCCTCAAAGTTGAGCAGCTCGGGCAGGGCGCCGGCCTTCATGCCGGCAGCCTGCAGCATGGTGCCCATGCCGCCGTCAAACAGCAGGTGCCCCGTGCCCTCGATGGCGGCGCGCAGGCGATCGTCCTTAATGCGCAGGTCGTCGATCGTGCGTGGCTTGTACACAGCGCCGTTGCAGCGTGCGGCATTGACGGGCGCCGCCAGCGCGGCACCATCCGAATTATGAGTAATAAGCGGGGTGAACATCGGGGGCTCCTAGTGGCTGGAATAGCAGGTGGTGTGGGCGGCGCGGAAGCGGCAGTGCTCGCGCATGCGGCAGATATTGCAGGTGGGGCGACTCTGGGCGTCGTGGACTTTGCCGTCGAACAGACCGATCACCGCGGTCACGCTCTTGGTGGGCATGAGCAGGCTGGTGGGCGTGACGGTAAGGCCGATGAGCCGCGTGGCGTTGAGCGCATCGACGATCGAGCGCTGGGCCGAGAGCGGGCAGTCGCCGTAGCCGGGGCTAAAGCGCCAGTTGCCGGCGAGCCCGTGTGCGGCGGCCGCAGCCTCGGCCTGCTGGTCCATCTGCTCAACGGCGGCTTCTACATAGGCAGAGCACGCGGCGTCGAGCACGGCTCCCTCCAGGGGCTGCTGGGCTCCCGTGGTGCGCAGACGACGCTCGGCGTCCATGCCGAGGGTGCATGCCATGAGTGCGGCAAAGCGGGCGTCTTTGAGGTGGCGATAGATATCGCGACCGCGCAGCTCAACGTTGGTGCCGACCAAGCGAATGCAAGGCTCACTTTGTTCGTCCACGCCCGTGGCATCGACGGCAAACACGCGGCGCACGCCACGGGGCTCAATGTCCAGTTCCAGACGTTCAACGACAAGCTCAATACGTCGTGACAGTTCGGGCTCAATCTGCTGGCCGCCGTAACCCAGATACCGCAGCATCTCGGCACGGTCGACACGGGGATGGTGCGCGGCATCGACACGGTAAAGCGCCGGCGACGCAAGGTCGGCCGGCACTTCGACAGCGGTTGTATCGATGTGCGGTTTTTCCATTACCCCAGGCGCTCCATAATGGTCGCGGCGATCGCAGGACGGTTCATAGTGTACAGGTGCAGGCCGTCGGCGCCGTGCTCCTTGAGGTCGCAAAGTTGGCGGGCGGCATAATCTACACCGGCTGCCTGCAGGCTCTCGGGGTCGTTCTCGTACTTGGCGAGAATCTTGATGACGGGGGAGGGCAGCGACGCGCCGCACATAAAGACCATGCGGCTGATCTGGGACTTGCCCATAAACGGCATGATGCCCGCGGTAATGGGCACGGTGATGCCGACCTTGTCGGCAAGCTCGCGGAAGCGGTAGAAGCACTCGTTATCAAAGAAGAGCTGCGTCACAAAGAAGCTTGCGCCGGCGTCCTGTTTTTGCTTGAGGTGTTCGACCGAGAGGTTGAGATCCTCACAGGCAATGTGGCCCTCGGGGTAGGCTGCGGCGCCCACGCAAAAGCCGGCGTCGACGAGCTCGGGGATGAGGTCGCGGGCGTAGGCGTAGTCGGAGGCGGGCTTGTCGTCCTCGGTCGCGCCGGCAGGGAGATCGCCACGCAGGGCCAGAATGTTTTCAACGCCGGCGGTGCGATACTCGTCGATCTTGGCGGCGATGTCGGCGTGGGTGCGGCCCACGCAGGTGAGGTGTGCCACCGAGGGCGTGTCGAATTCGCTCGAAATCATATGCGCGATGGGGGCGGTGGTGGCACCGTTGCCCGAGCCGCCGGCCGAGCAGGTGACCGAGACAAAGCTCGGCGAAAGCTTGCACAGATTGCCTGCCACTTCGCGAGCCGTGTCGAGGGTGAGCTCGCCCTTGGGCGGGAACATCTCAAACGAAACGGGCGCGGTGCCCTGGGATGCTGCCTGCTTAAAAACCTCGTCGACGCGCATATCGTGCTCCTCTAGATACGTAATAGTGTGATGTGTTGTAAGGATTCTACAGCACCACTGTGTCACGGTGGAGTTTCACTCGTTATTCGGGGATACCAATCAAAGATGCCTTGCTATCGGCTTTCTCTATAACAGAGCGGCTAATCTAGGCACGGACTATAAAGACTGGTATCTGATGCAAAATACCAGTTAATAGAGCTCCATCCCAAATTGACTACCCTTAAACCATGGGGAGAGGTCTGCAATTTATGCAGTTGATTGGCTGTTGAGGGTGGCAACGCCGCCTCGATAGGGTAACCTCATTGATTGGTTTCGCGACAGCAACATAACGGTAATGTCGCGGAAACACGGCGAGTCTAAGCTATGACTCGTTCGTTAGTAATCAACACCGCTTCTCACGCGGTGCCGATACGAAGGGAGTTCCGTATGGCCGAACTTACTGACCGCTTCGGGACCATGGTGTTCTCTGAGGAAGTCATGAAGGACTACCTCCCCAAGGACATTTGGAAGCGCCTTGCTGCAACCCTCGAGGGCGGTGAGCCGCTCGACCTGGATGTGGCCAACGCCGTTGCCCATGCCATGAAGGTCTGGGCCATCTCCAAGGGCGCGACGCACTACGCGCACTGGTTCCAGCCGCTTTCGGGCATTACTTCCGAGAAGCACGACAGCTTCCTGGAGCCCAACCACGACGGCACCGCCATTACCAAGTTTACGGGCAAGAACCTCATCCAGGGCGAGCCCGATGCCTCCAGCTTCCCCAACGGCGGCCTGCGCGCCACCTTCGAGGCCCGTGGCTACACCGCTTGGGATCCCACTAGCCCCGCCTTTATCAAGGACGATGTCCTGTGCATCCCCACGGCTTTCTGCTCCTACACGGGCGAGGCCCTGGACAAGAAGACCCCGCTGCTGCGCTCCATGACCGCGCTCTCGCGTGAGTCCAAGCGCGTTTTGGCGCTGTTCGGTAAGACCCCCAAGAAGGTCGTTCCTTCCGTGGGCGACGAGCAGGAGTACTTCCTGATCAAGAAGGACGCCTACCGCAAGCGCAAGGACCTGGTCATTACCGGCCGCACCCTCTTTGGCGCCGCTCCCTGCAAGGGCCAGGAGCTCGAGGAGCACTACTTTGGCGCTATCCGCCCCACCGTCTCGGCCTATATGAAGGATCTGGACGATGAGCTGTGGGCGCTTGGCATTCCCGCCAAGACCAAGCACAACGAGGTTGCTCCCTGCCAGCATGAGCTTGCCCCCGTCTATGGCGAAGTCAACGAGGCCATCGACCAGAATCTGGTCATGATGGAGAAGATGAAGCTCATCGCCTCCCGCCACGACTTGGTCTGCCTGCTGCACGAGAAGCCCTTCGAGGGCATCAATGGTTCGGGCAAGCACAACAACTGGTCGCTTGGCACCGAGTCCGAGAACCTGCTCGATCCAGGTGACACCCCGCTCGACAACCTGCAGTTCATCGTCTTCCTCACCGCGGTGATCGAGGCCGTCGATAACTATCAGGAGCTCCTGCGTGCCTCCGTTGCCTCGGCCGGCAACGATCATCGTCTGGGCGCCAACGAGGCTCCTCCGGCGATTATGTCCATCTTCCTGGGCGACCAGCTTACCGAGGTCGTCGAGAAGATCATCGATGGCAAGGCTTCCGTCCATGCCACGCGCGGCGTGCTCGACCTGGGCGCCGATACCCTGCCCAAGCTGATGCAGGACAACACCGACCGCAACCGCACCTCCCCGTTTGCCTTCACCGGCAATAAGTTCGAGTTCCGTGCCTGCGGCTCCGAGCAGAACGTCTCCGACTCCAACCTGGTGCTCGATGCCGCCGTGGCCAAGTCGCTCAAGTCCTTCGCCGACGCGCTTGAGGGTACGCCCGAGGATGAGTTCCAGGACGCCGCGCTCGAGTACTGCAAGAAGGTCCTGACCGACCACCAGCGCATCCTCTTCTCCGGCGATGGCTACTCCGACGAGTGGCCCGTCGAGGCCGAGAAGCGCGGCCTTGCCAACAACAAGACCACGGCCGACGCCCTGCCCGCCTTTGTTTCCGATAAGGCCATTGCGCTCTTTGAGGAGACGGGTGTCCTGACCAAGGCCGAGGCTCAGTGCCGCTACGACTGCAAGCTCGAGAAGTACAACAAGCTCATGAACATCGAGGCCACCACGATGGTTCGCGAGGCGCGTCGTACCTATCGCCCGGTCATTACCGCCTATGCCACCAAGGTCGCTAAGGGCCTTGAGACTATACGTGCCGCCGGTGCTGAGGCCGCCATGCAGTGCGAGCAGAACACGCTCAACAAGCTCTGCAACGGTATCACCACCATCAACGACTCCATCAAGGCGCTCGACGCCGTGCATCAGAAGGCCGAGGGCCTCGATGGTCAGGAGCAGGCCAACGTGTACGCGCACGAGGTCGTTCCCGCTATGGATGCGCTGCGTGCTGCCGTGGACGCAATGGAGGAGATCGTGGCCGCCGACTACTGGCCGGTCCCGACCTACGACGACATCCTGTTCTACGTATAGAGCGTAACTGACATATCGTCACGGTATTGAGCCGGGGTCCGCATCATGCTGGCCCCGGTTTTTGTTTGCGAAGGGCGCTTTGAAGCCCGTTTTGCCGCCGATTCGCCTAGGTATAAAGGGTTGTGGGCAAAAAACGTCAAATATGAGTACTGTCACAAGTCCTGTAGCATTATTTATTTGCAAAATATGCAGTGTTACGCAACATATGTCCAAGTACTTAGCCGATAAACGTCTGCATTTTTTCCGCCGTAGGTAGCGCGCAGAGATGTGGTGTAAGAGGCGGGGCATGCCCCGCCTCTTCTCTTTCTTGAAAGGGAGGGGACACCG
>NZ_JBDMHB010000058.1:0-10365 GCF_039752955.1 Collinsella aerofaciens | reverse complement strand
ATATACGCCGTGATGCGCGACCGGGTGCCCTACCGGGAGTAGCCCCGACGGTTGACAAAACTATAGGAACACCCAACTGCCGGACGGGACCGTTTAGCGGTGCGGCGGCCGACTGGGCAGGCTGAGCTGGTATCCTTATGCGGTATTGTCTCGATTCGTTAGGATTGCACGTGAGAGCTTCCGCTGTCCTTCGTTCAGTTATATGTCGCACCCTGGCCGTCGCGCTTGCTGCGTTCGCCGTACTGAGCGCCGTCATACCCGTCCCCGCCTTTGCCGCCGACTCTGACCAGCAGGTCAAGACGGTCCGCGTTGGCTGGCTTATCAACAACGAAGGCTTCCAGGACGGCACCCCCGGCGAGCGTCTCTCGGGCTGGGGTTATGACTACCTGCAGACGCTGTCATACTACACGCCGGGCTGGCAATACGAATACGTCTCCGGCACCTTCACCGAGCTTATGGACATGCTCGAGGCGGGCGAAATCGACCTCATGCCCAACATCTCCTACTCCGAGGAACGCGCCCAAAAGCTGCTCTTCTCCTCGAACCCCGAGGGCGCCGAGCGCTACTACATCTACGCCAAGCCCGATCGCGACGACCTGGCCAAGGGTGACCCCCAAGCGCTCCAGGGCCTTACCATCGGTTGCAACTCCGGTGTTATGCAAACCTTCGTTGGCCAGCAGTGGCTCGCCAACGAAGGAATCACCTGCACATACAGGGAGTATGACGGAGGCTCCATGCTCTTTGACGCACTCGCAAACGACGAAGTCGACGCCGTCATCATGAACGACACCATCTCGTCGCCCGATGCGTCGCCCATGTTCTACGTTGGCTCGAGTGACTACTATTTTGCCGTCCCCAAAAGCCGCCCCGACCTGATGAACGATATCAATGCCGCCATGACGGCAATCGCCCGCGTCAACCCACGCTATAACGACGAGGTCAAGGCGAATTACTCGGCCCAAAACAGCGGCTCATCATCGCTCACCGGCCCCGAGCGCTCCTGGCTCAAAGCAAACGACAACACCATCACGATCGGCTATCTTAAAAACAAACTCCCCTACTGCACGCAAAATGACGACGGCGAAATGGAAGGGTCGCTCGCCTCGCTTGCAACGACGTTGCACGACAAGTTTGGCATTACGGTTGCAACAGTAGCGTTCTCGAACAACGAGCAAATGACCAAAGCCCTTTCCACAGGGACCATCGATGTCGCCCTACCGTTGTTTCGCGACTACTGGCTTGCCGAGCAGGCAGGGGTCATCCTGTCAAACCCGATGGGAACGGTTTCCCTAGCCGCCATTCACAGCAGCAGCAACCTGAACAATGACCTTAAGAACATCGCTTGCACAGCAGACGCAATCGTCAACCGTTTTGAGCTCGAAAACCTATTCCCCGACGCAAAGGTAACCGAGCATCCGAATGACAACGAGGCACGCGAAGCCCTCAATAAGGGGGAGGCAAGTTGCATCATTGTCCCCAGCACGCGCTTGAAAACCATCCGCGACACCTACGATATCGAGGATTTCCAAACACAGGAGCTCACCGACACGGCACAGCTATCGTGTTTGATTTCGCGCGGCAAGCCCGTGCTGTTGGGAATCATTAATAAGGGCATCGTCAATGCTGGCGAATCGCTCTCTGCAAGCAGTTATTCCCCCACATCGTACTCGGCGCAAGAATCGGATGCGTTTCGACTTCTCTACCGCAACCGCATCGTCATTGCGGCAGTCGTCATCTGCATTTTGCTCACCGGCATCGTCATCCTTGTCTGGTCGCTTCACCGCGCGCAGAAAGAACAGCAGAAAGCCGATGCTGCCAACGCCGCTAAGACGGCATTCCTCACGCGCATGAGCCACGACATCCGAACGCCGCTCAACGGTATCCTGGGCCTTATCGAGATCGAGGAATTGAAGGAAGGCGATATCCAGGTCGCCCGCGAGAGCCGTGCCAAGGCGCGCGTTGCCGCCAATCACCTGCTCTCGCTGATCAACGACATCCTCGAGATGGGCAAAATCGAAGACCGCAAGCTAACACTGGAGCATACGCCTTTTAACCTCAAAGAGCTCTGTGATAATACGCTGGTGCTGTGCAAGCTCCGCGCGTCCAGTAACGGCATCACCATGCAGGACAATAGTCTGCCGTACGCCACGGGACCATACATGATCGGCAGTCCCACCCATATCCGACAGATCATGATCAACCTATTAGACAACAGCATTAAGTACAACAAGCACGGCGGCTCCGTCACCTTTAGCTCAAAGACCAAGCCACTCGATAACGGGCGCGCGCTCTTTTGCTTTAGCGTTTCGGATACCGGCATTGGCATGACTCCCAAGTTTTTAAAGCATATCTATGAGCCGTTTGCCCAAGAAGGTGACGATGCGCGCAGCAAGTTCCAAGGAACCGGCATGGGCATGCCAATCGTCAAGTCGCTTATTGAACTGATGGGCGGTACGATTGAGATTTCGAGTGAGGTTGGCGTGGGGAGTACGTTCAACGTCCAGATTCCGCTCGATATCGACGAGAATCCCCAGGCGCGGGCGAATACGGTTGAGAGTGCGCCCGACTGCTCGCTCGCCGACATGAACGTGCTGCTCGCCGAAGACAACGAATTGAATGCCGAGATTGCCCAGACGCTGCTAGAATCCGAGGGCGTCGTGGTCACCCGCGCCGCCAACGGCAACGAGGTCGTCGATCTGTACCTGTCGCATCCCGCCGGCAGCTTCGATGCGATCCTGATGGACATTATGATGCCGGGCATGGACGGCTATGAGGCAACCCGCACGATTCGTCTGAGCGAGAAGGTCGATGCAGCCGATATCCCCATCATCGCGCTCACCGCCAATGCCTTTGCCGAGGACGCCAAGGCGGCACACGATGCCGGCATGAACGCCCATCTGTCCAAACCACTCGACTTTAACAAGCTCAAAAACATACTCGCCCGCATCAAGAAAAACGGATCCGTTTCGCTATAGTTTTTGCAGCAACCACGCACGACCAGAAAGGAAGCCAACGATGTTTAGGCCCTTACGTCGAAAGAAACGCGCCATCACCGACGAGGAAGCGCGCGAACCGCTCGCCACCTGCAAGCGCGGCGTCTTTGCCGTCAACGGCGACGATGGCTACCCGTACGCCATTCCCGTCAACTACTTCTTTGACGCCGAGCACGACAAGATTTATTTCCATGGCGCCAAGGCTGGCCACAAGGTCGACGCACTCAAGCGCGATGACAAGGTCTGCTTTACCGTTTACGGCAACGAGTGGTACAAGGACGGCGACTGGGCTCCCTACGTTATGAGTACCGTGGTCTTTGGCCGTTGTCGCCTGGCAAATGACACCCCCGCGTTTATCGAGGACAAAGTCCGCCAGTTCGCGCTTAAGTACTACCCTTCTGCCGAGGAAGTCGAAGAGGAAATCGCCAAGGACATTAAGGGCGTCCAGCTCTACGAGATTACGATTGAGCATCTCTGCGGTAAGCAGATTCAGGAAAAGTAAGCCCCTCAGCAGGCCTCATCAATAGCAATATGGCCCGGTTCCAACCCACCTTGGAACCGGGCCATATGCTTATGAAGCGTCGGCGGCGATGTGCGCTAGCGCCTCGACGAGCTCTTGCGAGCTCACAGGCTTGCTCAGGTGCGCGTTCATGCCCGCCTCGCGCGAAAGCCTGCGGTCGTCGGCAAAGGCGTTGGCGCTCACGGCGATAATCGGTGTGGCCGCGGCATCCTCGCGATCGAGCGCTCGAATCTGACGCGTGGCCTCAAGGCCATCGATGCCCGGCATCATGATGTCCATCAACACCACGTCGTACTCGTGCGGTGCGCTCGCGGCAAACGCCTCAACGGCAGACTCGCCATCCTTAGCATGCGTCACGACGGCACCGGCACGGCTGAGCGTAAACTGCGCGATCTCGGCATTCAGATCGTTATCCTCTACGAGCAAAACGCGCAAGCCCTGGAGCGCATCGCCATCGCCCCCATCCACGCGAACTGCCTGAGGAATCTCGGAGCGCTTGCATTTCTCGAACGGCAGGCGGATGGTAAACGTCGTCCCCTGCCCCAAGACGCTCGTAAAACTCATGGTTCCGCCCATAAGCTCGACCAACTGTTTTGCGATAGGCGCGCCCAGGCCAGTTCCCGATGAGGCGCCTTCCACCTGTTGCTCCTCACGGCAAAACGGCTCGTAGAGGTGCCGTTGGAACTCCTCGCTCATGCCAATACCGTTGTCGGCGATCGTGTATTCATAGACAGGGACGCCATCTACAGGCTCCACCTCGCGGCACACCAGGCGGACATAGCCGCCCTGGCGGTTGTACTTGACGGCATTGCCGGCAATATTGAGCAACAAACGCTTGAGGTGCGTCACGCTCACCCGCGCATAGGGATGATTAAGCGTCTGCTGGTCGGAGATAATTGTCACCAGACGCTCCTCGGCCTGGCGCTCCAGAATATCGCGCACCTCGTGGTTGAGGGTCGCCAAGTTTGTGGGAACAAGCTCCAGATCGACCTGCCCGCTCTCCAAGCGACTCATATCCAGGGCCTCGTTGGCAAGGTCGAGCAGCAGTCCCGATGCCGTCCAGATCTTTGAGCGGCACTCGGTCTGCTTTTGCAGATCGTCCGCATTGGCATCGCCGACCTCGACCATGCCGCGAATGCCGTTGATGGGCGTGCGCAGGTCGTGGCTCATGCGGCGCAAAAACTCCGTCTTTGCCGAGTTGGCAGACGAGGCCTCACGCGCTACCTTTGCCAGCTTGTCGCCATAGTCGCGTTCCTGCTGCAGCAAGTCCGTCAAACGTCGACGATCGGCGCGGCGACGCACCATCACAACAGTGGCTACAACACCGCTGTAGAGCACCAGCACGCCGGCAGCAACAGCTGCGACGACCTCAAAGTAGCGCCGTGCCGAGGCATAGGTGTACACGTAGAACCCGCGCGCTTTTCCAAATGTGCCCAAATACCACTCGCCATTGGCGTTAACCAATCTGACCTTACCAGCCGGGCATCGATCCTTTATACCGTCGACAATGAAGACATCCGTCGCAGGCAGATTGAACACGCCCAATATGGTGGGTTCAACGGCATTGGTCGCAACGACCTTGCCATCGCTTTCGATCACGATATTGCCACTGTCGATGGTCTCATAACCACCGAGCAGGCTCTGCAGTTTGAGCGTATTGCTTGCAACTGCCTTCGCGCTCTGATGCCTTACTGCGACAACGATGCCCTCGTCATCCTGCCGGGTTACGCAGCCAATGTCTGCGACCGAATCATCCGCAAGTGTGATGCGGGCGGTATAGGACTTAAGCGGATAGGCTGCCACCTCCAGCACGGGTGCTTCCTTGAGATACGTAGCGAGCGACTCGTAGCCCACGCCATCCGTCGAGGACTCGGACACCAAATTGCCCGATGCGTCCGTCACGATCAGTGCGCTCACGTTGAACTGGTCGGCATATTGCTCCAGCATGGCGTTATCCACCGAACCGTCGCGCTCCATATCGCGCGCTGTCTCTCCGGCGATCTCCATAACGCGAATCAGGTTTTTGGTTGTATAGGCGCTATTGAATGCATCGTAGGAAAGGCTCTGCGTCGCCACGTAATCGACAACGTCGGCAAAGCGCTGCTCGGCCTGAGCTGTCGTGTAGCTGTAGCTCATCATGCCGGCAACAACCGAGAGCGCTATCCCCAGCAGAGCGACAAGAAGCCATGCCCCTGCCGAACGATTGCCCCGCTCCTGAGCGGCGTGGTCGGGCGCATCGATCATGACAGGCCCTCCATATTCAAAAATGGCGAAGGGTCATCAAAGTACTTTGACACCAGGCGTTCCATGGTGCCATCGGCAAACATTTCTTGGTAGGCATGAGTGAGCTTGACGTCGATGCCGCGCGTATCGTTGATATCGAAAGCGGTGCCCAAACCAACCTCTAGCAGCGGCTCATCCAAAATGCGATACGTTACGCCATAGTCTTTTTCGTAGGTGAGCAGCGAGGACTCATGCGCGGCGATGGCGTCGACCAGGCCCTCGACAAGCGCCGGGTTCAGGTATAAACGGTCCGAAAAGCTGTAGAGTTCCTTGATCTGCGGAACGTTTTCATTTGTATGATTGAGCAAAATGTCCTCGGGCTTGGTGGTGGACTGGACCGCCACGACCTTATCCTCAAGATCGGCAAGCGTGTAGATATCGCTCTGGGGATCGACCGCGACCACCTGGCGGCTCGCAAGGTACGGGCCGGCCCAACGATATTCGTTTTCGCGACCCGTCATACTAAAGCTGCCCATGACACAATCGAGTTCGCCGCTCGCCAGCAGCTCCTTCTTCTTTTCCCAGTCGATCAGCTGGTATTTTGGCTTGTAACCAATGCGAGCCAAAGCCTCGGTCAATATCTCGACATCCAGGCCAACGATATCGCCGTACTCGTCGGTATACACAAACGGTGGATAGAGGTCGCTTCCGACGTTGAGCGTCTTAAGGTCGTCGTCTTTGACTTGCGAGGCGTCCAGACCTTCTAATGCAGACGTCGAGGCTCCGTCATTCGACCCGGAGCAGCCAGCTATCGCTACGACAAAGGCACACGCTGCCGCAAGCGCGACAAACAACGATATGGACACCGAGCGGCGAGGTCTTTTCATCGAGCTCCAGAAGATCCTGTTTACAGACTAAAATGGTTAAAGATAATAGCAAACGAAACCACTCGAGCGTCCAATGGTTACAGACGTTTTACCATGCGGGGCCTTCCAGCCGGCTTGGCAGAAGGCCCCGCATGCAGCAAACGCCTACCGTGCATTAAAAACGTAGCGGTCCAAGCGAGCGCACGCTTCCCTTACGCGCGAAAGCGGCAGCGCCAGATTCACACGAATGTGGCAGGGTCCATGGAACGGGCGGCCGTCCTGATACCCCACACCCACGCGCGCCCCCTCGTCGAGCAGCCACTGAATATCGCGGCCATGCTCGCGGCACCACTCGGTGCAGTCCAGAAACACCATGTACGTGCCCTGCGGACGCGAAAACGCGACGCCCTTCCAGTGCTTTTCTGCATACGTGCAGAAGTACTCGATATTGCCGGCAAGCACCTGGTTGAGCTCATCAACCCACTCATAGCCCTGCGGCTGGTAGGCACCGATAAGCGCATGCATGGAGAGGACGTTCATCTCGTTGTAGTGGGTCTTGTTGGACACGGCGCACACGCGGTCGCGCAGCGTCTCGTTGTAGATGATGTGGTAGCTGCCGACCAGGCCCGCCAGGTTGAACGTCTTGCTGGGCGCGTAGAGGGCAACCGTGCGCATGCGAGCATCCTCGCTCACCGACTGCGTCGGGATGTGTTTGTGTCCCGGCAGGATGATATCGGACCAAATCTCGTCCGAGATCACCACGCAATCGTGCTGGCGATAGATGTCCATGGCGCGCTCGATCTCGTCGCGCTCCCATACGCGGCCGCAGGGATTGTGCGGCGAGCAGAACACCGCGGCATGAATGTGGTTTTGGGCGAGCTTGCGCTCCATGTCCTCAAAGTCCATACGCCACACGCCTTGATCGTCGAGCTTAAGCGGGCTGTGGACAATGCGATAGCCCGCGGCTTCGATGGACTTGGTAAAACCGATGTAGGTGGGGCTATGGACCAGCACAGCATCGCCTGGCTGGACATACGCGCGCAACGTCGACACGACACCGCCCAGCACGCCGTTTTCGTAGCCGATATGCTCAGGCGCCAAGCCCTCAACGCCGTTGCGACGGCTCTGCCATTCGATGATGCGGTCAAAGTACTCGGGACGCGGGTTAAAGTAGCCAAACATGGGATGCTGGGCGCGCTGAATAATGTGCTCCTGGACCGTGGGCACCGTGGCGAAGTTCATGTCCGCCACCCACATGGGTATGCGGTCGAAGCCCTCGTCGGGTGCGTTCGGGGCCATACCGGGGATCTCGCCCCAAGAGTCAACGGCAATGGAGTCCATGCCGTGGCGGTCGATAAGCGAGCTAAAGTCGTATTTCATGCTGAGCTCCCGTGCAAAGTAGGCTGTTTCGATAGGCGTTATTGTCCACCAGCGTAGGCGATTTTGGCATGGGGTTTGGCGCTTAATTTGACGGGTGCAGACGGATGGCTGGTTAGCCTTACGCGTCGTTGACGGCGACTACGGTTAGCTGGGTTTCATCGACCGTAAAAGATATGTCGAGTCCGGCGTAGGCCAAGTGGTAAACGCGGTTTGGCTCGTGCTTGCTGCCCGCGCGGCGCGGATCTTGGCGAAGAACCTCGGCCAGACCGGGGAGCTTTGCGGGTGGGACCATGTCTTGAAGAGCTTGCGGGAACTCGACGTCGAGCTCTTGCCACGGAGCGTCCTCAATCCAGCCGCCGGTCGCATCCGGATGACAGTCGGCAAATGGAATGTAGGGCTTAATGTCGTAGATGGGCGTGCCATCGCGCAGGTCGGCCCCCAGCACATGGATGATGGGGCCATCGTCGGTGAGCTCGACACGATCAAGCTTGACGCAGGTGAGCCCGATAGGATTAGGGCGAAACGGACTGCGCGTGGCAAAGACGCCCACACGCTCGGCCCCGCCTAGACGCGGCGGGCGCACGGTCTTCGACCACTTTGCGTTGGTTCCGGACCTGTCCTGCGTTTTAGCGTCGACGGCAATATCCTTAGCCGTGCCGCCGGGCGTTCCGTTTTCGAAGCGCCACAGCAGCCACAGGTGAGAGAAGGAGTCTAGGCCCTCAACCGCTGCATTGGAGGCAAATTCCGGCTTAAAGACGATGCGTCCCTGCAGATGGGGCGCCAAAAAGCTGTTGCGCGGAATGCCGAACTTCTGCGGCAGGTCGGTATGTATGTGTGCAATAGGTTCCATGCCGGTCATTGTACGGCATGGAGGCGTGGGGCGTTGCGCGCAATTCTTCGCCGCGGTCCCCGTCGTGCAACCAACGGTTGCTTGGAAGGGCGCCTGCCGCCGCGTATGCTTAAGCCATCAACCAGCAGAAAGGAGCCGCTATGGCCTTTGCAGAAAAGCTCATTGCCGTCCGTCGCGCCCATCACCTTACCCAAGAGCAGCTCGCCGCCAAGCTCTTCGTCACACGCCAAGCCGTCAGCCGTTGGGAGCGTGGCGAGGTCACACCGGGCATCGACATGATGAAGCTCATCGCCGCCGTGACCGGCGAGCCCCTGTCTCATCTGCTCGAAATGCCCGAGCACTATTGCCAGAGCTGCGGCATGATACTCACGCCCGGCGACTGCGGCACCGACGCCACGGGCGCCACGACCGATCATTACTGCAAGTGGTGCTACGACCACGGCCAGTACACCTACGATACCACGATGGAGGCAATGATCGAGGACTGTGCCCCGCGCCTGGCGCAAAACACCGGCATGTCGCTCGACGAAGCCGTCTCGCTCATGGGCGCCGTCCTGCCGCAACTGGAGCGCTGGCGCACCGTGCAGGAAAACGAGGAGCGCTACGGTGCCGAAGCGCGTGCGCGCTATGGCGATGACGTTATCGATGCCGCAAACGAAACGTTACTGGACATGGATCCCGAGACATGGAACGACATGAAGGAACTTGAACGCGCTATTCTGGGCCAGCTCTCGATTGCCATGGGCGACGGCGAACCGGATGGAAGCGAGGCTCGCAAGCTTGTCGCGATGCACCGTCGATGGATTGGCCTTAATTGGGGACACGAGCCCCAGAACGAAGCGTATCTGGGCCTCGCCCACGGCTATCTTGCCGACCAGCGCTTTGTTGACTACTACGACAAGCCCTGCGGCACCGGAGCCACGGCGTTTCTGGTCCAGGCCATCGAGTCGTCGCTGGCCCGCGCATAGACCGCAGCGGCTTTGGGTATTTCAATCAAAACCTCAACCGATTGGAGACCTATGGCTACTGATCACGAGCTCGTGCTCTACGTGATGACCGGATGCCCGTATTGCATTAAGGTGAAGCGCTTCCTGGCGGATAACGGCGTGACCATTCCCGAGCGCAATATCTCGACCGATACCGAAGCCGAGCAGACACTCATCGCCGTCGGCGGAAAACGCCAGGTTCCCTGCCTGTTCATCGACGGCAAGCCGCTCTACGAGTCGAGCGACATCATCGCGTGGGTACAAGAGAACCTGCTCTAGTACGCGCATCCCGTCCGCCCAAGGCCCCATCCCATACGACCTAAACATGTACACCAGCATCCAAAGTCGACATTTTTCGGCATCTTTGGATGCTGGTGTACAGTTTTTTGCAGAGGTAGTCATTGGGGACGTTCTTAAATGACTAGTTGTTTGAGATGGCCTTTGGATTATGGTTGTTTGAGGCCGCCTGAGGTAGCGCGCAGAGATGTGGTGTAAGAGGCGGGGCATGCCCCGCCTCTTCTCTTTCTTGAAAGGGAGGGGACACCGC
>NZ_JBDMHB010000057.1:0-10407 GCF_039752955.1 Collinsella aerofaciens | reverse complement strand
CAGATTCTAGGACAGGGGCCGCTTGCGTTTGGCGGTCAGCCGTCGGCGCGCTTACACCAACATTTCCGACGCGATCCGCAGACGTACTCAGTGACAACCACCCAGACTCCATCATGGGGCAAATGGCGGCAAAATCCCGATTCAGGGATGCTGCAACACGCCTGCAGGAAGCGGAAAATGCGGTGAGGTCCAGCAGGTATGCAGCTTATGAATGCCATGTCCGCATCGTTGATGAAATGTTCTCGGATATTACCCAGACTGACGCAAATACCGTAGCCAAAGAGCATGTCAAGCAGAGACAGTCAGGTAACCAGGCGTAGCCGTCGTATCGATACGGAAGTGGGTATAAACCGTCCTGCTGCTTGCATACGTGGTTCCGTTGCCGCCCGTCAGCTTGTAGCAGTTATAGAAGCACTGCGAGTCCGAAACCCCGCTCGAAGGCAGCGCCCAGGTGGCGTCGGCGTAGATCGTCACCAGCGACGAGCACCCCGAGAAGCAGTAGGTCAGGTCGGTGAGCGCAGACGGGTCGAAGCCTCGGAAGTCCAGCTCGGCGGGCGACGAGCGCGAAGCGAACGCGAACCGCACGACTTGACACCTGCGAGGTTGCCCAAACCGGAGACCACCTCCAGCGCCGTGCATGAGTAGAAGAGGTGGGTCAGGTTCATGGTTGCGAACGTCGCCATGTCTGCCGCGAAGGCGATGCGCTCATCGGCCGCCTGGCCTTCACCTGCTGGATTTCGTCGCGCAGGGCGTCCGCCACCTCGGCGCTCTTGGCAGCCTCGGCCACTTGCCCCTCAAGCTCCTTGATGCGAGCCTCCTGCTTGGCGAGAAGCGCCTGGTAGCCCCTCTCCGAGTCCACTGCCTGCGGCTCTTCCGCCTGCGCGACCCCTTCTTGGCCGCCCGCCTGCGCTGCGACCTCTTCCTCGTCGTCGATGCTATGGTCGTCTCCGTCCATGTCGGCCTGCCTTTCGATTGACATAGGCCAGCACAAACGAACCGTCCCTTAACCATGCAAATAGGCTAAAGGTCGGTCACAAAGTGAGGTCATCCAGTCCGTTCGGCAGTTTGTGACCATTAGCAAGAATTAGAGGCAACGCAACGAGCGAACGCTCGATAATGGTCTAGAATATTGGACTTGACATTTGGGAGGCAAGATGGAGACTGTGAACCTTATCCTTGGAATTATCGCGTCTATCGCATCCATCGCCGCCGCCGTCATCTCGCTCCAAAACAAGCAAGAGATCAAGTCAATCAAAAAGAGTCTAAGCGACAACTCGCAGACCGCTACAGGTAAAGTTGCCACAAACGTCGTAGGCAGCAACAACTCGGCGAACATCCATGCTTCGCGATAAGCCAACGCAGACAAGCCAGAGCGCAATTGGAAAGGTCGCCACGAACATAACCGGCGACTCCAATAGCTATGACTCACATGACATAAACATCTACCAGCCCGTCTCGTCTGGCCCGCACCGGCCGCTTACAAAGACGCTCATGTATAAACTCCTGCAAATCATGATTTCGTCGACTGAGCCAACGGGCGAAGATTTCCCCCTTACGCCTCCGCCTCCTATAGAGAAGAAGCTGATTTACAACCACGCACCGCGTTACCTAAACATCATCAACGAGTATTCTGAGAACTACGCTCGTCTCGACAGCGTGATCAAGGAATTCCCCGACAGCGAAGCCATCATCCAAAGGCTGAACAAGATGTTTGTCAATGTGGCAGACGTTCGCGATGACGGCAAGCTGTGCGTAGGAAACGGCGATGCACAGCTCAAGCTCATCGAGAACGAGATCTATAACATGATTGTGAATGACGCAAGCTTTCAGGCTGACGAGGTCCCCGAAGAAATCATCAACCAGTTCTGCGTTGCGTTGATTGCCGTTGCCGTGGCAAAATGCAGAGTCCTTCTGAGGCCAGGTGATGACGATGCTGCTGCTTGATCGCAATAATGAGCCGACGAGCACGGTCTATTACATCGCTGCCGCCTTGGATGGCTACATCGACCAGAACCCAGGCTTGGACGCCGGTCAACTCTATGAGGTAACGGCGAACACTCTGGTCAAGAAAGAAGTGAGCTACGACTTCTTTGTCATGGCTTTGGACTTTCTCTTCCTCCTCGGACGCGTGTCAATAGACGAGAAGGGAGGGCTACATGTTCATCAAGTCGCTTAGAATTCGCAAGACAACAACTGACGAAATAGTTCGCGAGGTCTTATTCCACAAGGGTGCCAACCTCATCGTCGATACCGAGGACTCCGAATCGCACAATCGCGTTGGAAAAACAACCTTCCTCAAGCTCATTGATATCGCAATGGGCGCCAAGGACAGGAAGCTCATTTACACAGACGCCGACACGGGCACGGTGACCGAGGAGCTACGCGATTTCATCGTCACAAACAAGATCGCCGTCGACATGACACTGACATCGGATTTTCCCGATGGCGATGACGTGATTCTCACAATCGACCTCTTCCCGAATGGAAGGTACTACATAGACGGCGAAAAGATGGGGCAGAAAGCTTACCAGCAACGACTCAATGTCTTGCTTTTCGGGAACGAAGCGAATGTGCCCACGTTTCGCCAATTGATCAATTCATTTGTCCGCGTGTCCGTAGGCGGGGATGATAATTCCTTCCTCAAAACCGTTCCCAGCGGCAGCACATCCATCTACCGGAGTGTCTACAACGCTCTGTTCGGCATCTCAGATCCGGCGCTCGACAAAAAGCGTGACGACCTCAACAAGGACTTGAACAAGACGCGTGAGTCCATCAAACGCTATAAGAAAGTCCAGAACGTCGATACGGTCAGCGAGCAGCAGCAGATACTTGCAGGGCTCGAAGCCGAGCATGAAGAAGTCCAGTGCAAGCTCAACAGCATCATCGACGCCGATGTCTACAGGGCCAACCGCGATGAAATCGCGGCTACACGCACCCGATACGCATCTCTGACACTGCAACTCTCAGACATAGACTACAGGCTGCAACGAAATGAAGAGGCCCTGCAGACTGCTATGCAAGAGCGCGGTAGACAAGCCGACGTTAATTTGAGCAGACGGTTTTTCGAGGAAGTCTGTTCGATGATCCCGATGGTGAATGCAACTTTCGAAGAGATGGTCGCATTCAACAACCAGCTCTGCGACAACAAGATTGCCTATTTCGCGAGTGTGGCAGAAAAACTGAAGGCCGAGCGTGCATCTGTGCAACGTGAAATCAGCCAACTGTCATCGCAGAACAGCCAATTCATGTCATTGGTGGAGCAAGACCTCATCGATGAGTACGAGTCGCTTCAGGCACGCCTAGTTGAGCTTTCGAGCAGTATCGGCAAATGCCGAGAAGTAATAGATACGCTCAACAGCTTTGAGGTAGAACAGACCAGCATTGAGGGAAAAATCGCATCGCTTGGCTCGTCTGATGATGGCGACGAGCCGCAATCCAACGATTTTGCTGCAATGATGCTTGCGTTTAACGCATTCTTCACTCCGCTTGCCAGGGAGTTCAACAACGAATCGCCGCTGCTCGTTTACTATGAAGAGTCGAACAAGTTCCCCGTTGCAATACGTGATACCGCTGGCTCCAGCACGGGCACACGCAAGTCACTCATCGCCGCATTTGATTTAGCGTATCAGCAGTTTGCAGAATCAAAGGGCATCAAGACTCCGCGCTTCATAGTGCATGACGTCCTTGAAAACATCGAGGGTAAGGTGTTGCGTGACATAATCGCACGCGCCAGCACAATCAACTGCCAGTACATAGTCGCAGTCCTTAAGGAGAAGCTCGATTCGTCGCTGATACCAGCCGAGGAGCAGGGTAAACTGCAAATCCTGCAGCTTTCGATTGACGATATGCTTTTCACGCGTGGCAAAGGTGTTGCGTCGTAGGAGTGACCTGTACTCTCCTACTCCCGTATCCCCACCGAGAACTCCCCGCCGAAGTTGTTCACCTCGAACCGCTCGTCAGCCACAAGTCCCTCCTTGCTCACACGGCACGCGAACGGAAACAACTCGGCCACGTCCTGCAGTTCCAGGAACGTCCGGTAACTCGACCGGTTTACCAGCATGTCGGCAAAGACCAAAAACCGCGTAAGCTCGTCATTCAGTTCGATGGGCTCTGCAATCACGTAGTGCCCCCGCCTCACGCGCCGGACAACGCCGAACTGATTGAGCGATGCCACAATCTTTTCGGAGCCCTTCAGGATGGTCATGCGCTTGCGCGCCGCCTCAACGCTCTTATTGTCCCGGCCTAGTCAAGTACCCGTTGCCTCTCCTCGACCATCTCGCAGAAGCCTCCCACATCCATGAGCCATTCTTGCTGTGAAGGCGTGTAGGTGGGGAAAAGCTGGGAGGGGATGACGAGCTGGAGCTTGCTGTCACGCATGGCGTTCGTGTAGTCCACGCTCACGGCGGGCTCCAGCGTGATAAGGTGCTTACGCTCGATGCGGTTCGCCTCCTCGAGCACCTGCCTCCAGCGCTCCTTGATGGTCGTCTTCGCACCGAGCATCGTAAGGCTCGAGGAGGGGAACCCCTCATCCCGGTAGCACTCGATTGACGGAAAAATGAAGTCCGGCTTCGACTTTCCCTCGGTGTAGGGCTGTGCGGAGTATCGGATTCCCCTACCCTTGAACAGGAACTCAAGCTGGTGCTCGA
Organism: Collinsella aerofaciens; assembly: GCF_039752955.1. Classification (GTDB taxonomy): domain Bacteria; phylum Actinomycetota; class Coriobacteriia; order Coriobacteriales; family Coriobacteriaceae; genus Collinsella; species Collinsella aerofaciens_BI. The sequence goes on along the minus strand of NZ_JBDMHB010000057.1, from coordinate 5,761 downwards.
ACGCTGTGCCCGCGCGGGACTTCCTGCGCTGGAAGGTCGACATGGTGGTCTTCAGAATGCCGTCGACGTCGAGCTGGCCGTTCAAATAGGGCGCAAGGTCTCTCTCAAGCAGATGGCGCTCAAACACCTTGAACAGCAATTCCTCGCGCTCGTAGCACGCGAGCAGGCTTCGATCGGGGTCATCCGCCCAGTCGAGACCTTCAAGGGTTGAGATGGAGTACTCCGTAAAGTCGATGCCCTTCGGAAACGTATGTCCAAACCTCTTGACCATATCGTCCAAGTAGATATCCGCGCTCAAGGGAGCGCGCGTCTCGATACCAATCATGCCGAGGATGCGCGAGGCCACCGCACCGATACGGTTGCGCTCGCCCTTTGATACGGCATAGCCCGAGCGGTCGGGCTCCTCGAAGCCGAACAGCCACCTCAGCTGCGACTCGATGGTCGAGCCTTTTTTAGCGAAGATGATGAGCAGCCCGAGGTCATCGGAGTTGGCGACCACCATGAGGTCGCCAGCGGATGCCTGCCTGATGGCGGGGTTGTCCTTGTAGTAGAGACGGTACTCGGTTCTCGTGGGATGTTTGCGGCGCGCATCGTACCAAGTCACGGTCCCGTCGCACATCTCCGGCTCCGCCTCGTCGCACATGTAGGCGAACGTGGTGCGGATGTCGCGGATGTCGTCGTCACCGAACAGCGACCTCAGCGGCAGCGTGCCGTTGAACTCGTGCTGATTACTCCTACCTGCGTCGATATCGACGTCCGCGAGGGTCTTCGAGACCGCGCCGTCGAAGTAGCTGCTAAGCGCCCCGTAATCCATCCTGACACGCTCCCATCATGAGCTTGGCCACCGACCGTATTACAGGGACCGTCACCGAATTGCCGAACTGGCGGTAGGCCTGTGTGTCGGAGACCGGGATTATGAACCGGTCGGGAAATCCCTGCAAGCGCGCGCACTCTCTAGGGGTCAGCTTACGGGGGTTCTCGCCCTCGCCGCGCGAGACCAAGATCTCACTACCGTCCTTATGATAGCGTGCGGAGAGCGTCCTCGTGGTGTCCGATGGAGTGATAAGACCGTAGCCGAACCCGTTGCCGGCGGCCTCGTGCTTGGCCTTGTATGCTTTCAAATATGACCACAGCTTGTCGGAGAGCACGTACCTCGCGTCCGCATCCTCCTCCAGAATCTCCGCGGCTTTCTGACCACTGTTCGGGCAGTCGAGGTCGTCCCAAGAGAACTCCACATCGTCGCGAAAGCCAACAATGTAGATGCGCTCGCGGTGCTGGCATGTCCAACCCTTGGAGTCCAGAACCTTGTAGTGAACGTGGTAACCGAGCTCGTCCTGGAGGACCTGCATGATGACGTCGAACGTTCTGCCCCTGTCGTGACTGATCAGATTCTTCACGTTCTCGAGCAGGAACGCCTTCGGGCGCTTCTCGTTCAGGATGCGTGCAACCTCGAAGAAGAGCGTGCCCTGCGTCTTGTCTTCGAAGCCCGTAGCGCGACCAAGGGAGCGCTTCTTGGACACACCCGCAAGCGAGAACGGCTGGCATGGAAAGCCAGCGAGCAGCACGTCGAAGTCGGGGATGTCTGAAGCGGCGACCTCACGGATGTCCCCCGCCGGGGTTTCGCCGTAGTTCATGCGGTAGGTCTTCTGCGCAAACTTATCCCACTCGCAGGAGAAGACGCACCTGCCGCCCAGCTCCTGGAACGGCATGCGGATCCCGCCGATGCCCGCGAACAGGTCGATGAAGGTGAAGGCAGGCTTCCCCTCCCCTGCGGGTGCAAAGGGGGCGCGATGGCCGAGGGTGGAGATGTACTTCGACTCGGCTGCGGTGGGCCTTGTTTCGCCTGCCTCCCAGCGGCGCACCGTTCGCTCGCCGTTGGGGCCCATGCCTAGGGCAGCGGCGAATTCCTTCTGAGTCAAGCCGAGCTCCTGTCTCTTGGCCTTTACCTCATCTGCTGATAATTGCATGACGCACCTTCTGGATAGATAACAGGACAATATGTCCTCATTTTGCCACAGGGATGAAGAGATAAACTCGTCAGAATAGCAACCTTGCCCCAAACCATGGGTTTCTCACGTCTCCCACATCCGACAATCCATGTACCACTCAAACCGCGAAGACCCATCTAACCACCGCTGCGTTCTATACGATAGTCGTTCGCCAGGACATTTTTCTGCCGCCGCAGTCATTAGTCCAAGTGAAAAGCGGCAAGCCGAGAACCTCACGCCTCTCCATCATCAATCATTCCATTTCACAAATGACGCAGCGGCGCAATTAGCAACGCGGAGCATGGAACCATGCTATACCCGTTCAAACGATATTGTCCGCGCCCAACAGCTATCAATCAATTTACCTTGGCCTGCTGGCGCAGAGAGTGCAGCCAAGCCTCATGATCATCGTAACAATAAAGAACATGGGATCGCGAGGATTTGCCGAGGCGAATGTACTCCGGCCCCTTACTAGGACAGCGCCAATTTGCAAGGGTCTTCGCGCTTACGCCAATCAACTTTGCTGCCTCTTCACTCGAAAACGCAAGCGGGCGTACGGATTCAACAGCGCATGTCACGCCGTTTGCTCCACCCATAAAGACCCTCAGACTCTCCGATCACACCCACCCGTTACAGATTGAGACAATTTGACGGTACCGAATTCTTGTCAAGGCGTGGTACAATTGTGTCCCAACGCAAAGGAGGTACCTATGCCCACCTGTGTGCCCGTCCGAGACATGAAGGACACCGCTGCATTTACCGCGCTTGTTGAGTCCGAGCGCGACGTCACCGTAACTAAGAACGGCTATGAGGCCATGCACTGCATCAGCAGCGACCAGTATCGTCTCATGCAAGACGAAATCGCCAAAGCCAAGCTGCTGTCTCGTATGATGTTGGCAGAAGACGAGATATCGCAAGGCGACTACAGCGACTACGACTCCTTCGCGACCGCGATACGAGACAAATATGGCCTATAACGTCGTAATACTCGAAAGCGCACAATATGAATACGAGGCTATTGTCAGATACCTTGCTCAAATCCTTATGAACCCACGTGCAGCAGGCAATTTTGTTGCTGAGTTTGAATATCAGCTTGATCTGCTTCGCGAGCAGCCGCTCCTACGGCCCCTCTCCCACATACGAGAGCTGGCGGCACGCAATTATCGATCGTTTACCGTCAACAAATACGTGTGTCTTTACAAGTTTGAGCGCGATACGATCTATATCGCCCATGTCTTTCATCAGTCACAGGACTACGGCCGCCTGGTCTAGCCCACAAACTGAATACTTGGTCCGATCTCCCGCAGCGATAGCTAGCAAATGATCTGCGTGTGTTCCTCGATGGCGGCGCGATCCTCGGCGGCGATGCCCGGCTCGCACACCACGGCATCCAAACTGTCCAGGCGGCAGAAGGTGTAGAAGTCGCGCTTGCCGATCTTGCTGGAATCGGCGATCAGATAGCGCGAGTCGGCCTTGCTAAAGGCGAGCTGCTGGATGCGGCCCTCTTCCATGTTAGACGTAGACACGTCGCCGTCCAAAATGCCGTTTGCGCCGATAAAGGCTGCGTCGATCCCCAGTGCGCGCAAGGTGTCCTCGGCCGTGGGGCCCACAAAGGCGGCAGTGCGGCGGCGGTACACGCCGCCCACCAGGCACAGTTCGCAGTCTTCGCGCGCCTCGAGCAGGTTAAACACCGAAAGCGAATTGGTCACAATGCGCAGGCGAAACGCCGGCAGCATCGAGGCCATCTGCTCAACCGTGGTGCCCGTGCCCAAAAAGATGGTCGAGCCTTCCTCGATAAGCTCCACAGAACGGCGCGCAATCTGCAACTTTTCCTCGGCATGCTTCGTGCGCTTTTCGCTGTGCGAATACTCATGGCGCAGCATAGCGTGTGGACGGCCCTGCGCACTGCGGGCTCCGCCGTGCACGCGCTCGATCTCGCCCAGGCTCGCAAGCTCCTCAAGGTCACGGCGGATCGTCATATCCGAGACACCTAACGCATCCGAAATCTCCTTGACCGAGACCGTTCCCTGTTCCTCGAGCAGCTGCCGAACCTTATCCTGTCGCTCCGCTTTAATCACGATGAGTCCTCGCTGTTCCACGCTCACGTCAATTCAAACAATAACGAACAAATTGTATCAGACTCGCGCGCGTCAGAAATGAACGCCCGCACAGCTCCAATCATCACTTTTTTGAGAAAAATACCCCCTTCTTTAGTGGGGTGTAGTGATAATCTTGCCTGTTCGCGCTACAGTTTGTCGGAAATACCTCGATGTTAGGAACCAAATGATCACTTCCGAGCTTTTCGGCACCGCGCCGTGCGGTACCCCCGTTCATCGTTACACCCTCAACGGGCCCGAGATCTGCGTTCGCATTATGGACTATGGCGCCACCGTGTTGGGCATCGACGTGCCCGACATCCCCGGCAACGTGCGCGATGTGGTGCTGGGCTTCGATAAGCTCGAGGATTACTTTGACAACCCCGCCTGCTTTGGCGCGACCATCGGACCTGTGGCCAACCGCACTGCAGGTGCCACGATCACCATCACCGGCACGGACTGGCATATGCCCGCCAACGAGGGCACCAACAACCTGCACAGCGATCTTGAACATGGTCTGCACAAGCGCGTATGGGACGTTGAGCTCGACGAGGTCCACAATGCCGTGCGCATGACCACCTCGCTTGAGAACGGTGAGCTGGGCCTTCCCGGCAACCGCACCTTTACGGCCGTGTTTACCGTGACGCGCACCGGCTGCTTCCGTATCGAATATGGCTGCGAGAGCGACCGCGCCACCTACGTGTCCATGACCAACCACACGTACTTTAACCTTGCCGGCCATAACGCCGGCATGGACTGCGAACATTTCTTTGTTGCTAACGCTGCCCACTACCTGCCCATCAACGAGCAGAACATCCCCACCGGCGAGATTGCTCCGGTCGAGGGAACACCGTTTGACTTTCGCGAGCTGCGCCCCGTCGCACCCGGCATGGAGGCCGACGACCCGCAGATTAAGCAGGCCCGTGGCTACGATCACTGCCTGTGCATCGATGGCTATCAGTACGGCCGCAACCTGCGTCGCGCCCTACATGTCGAGGAGATGTGGACCGGTCGTGAGCTGGACTACTACACCACCGCCCCGGGCGTGCAGCTCTACACCGGCAACTGGCTGGGCGACGAGCACGCCAAGGACGATGCCAACTATGGCTGGGGCGCCGGCTTTGCCCTCGAGGCCGAGATGTACCCCGACACGCCGCACCAGCCGCTGTTCCCGCAGGGCATTGTGGGTCCGGGTCACCCCTACAGCAATATGATCGAATACCACTTTATGAGGCACTAGGCCCACAACGCGACATCTCGCACAGCAACGCCCGCCGGCACCACCGCCAACGGGCGCTTTTTCATGCCTAAATCTTTTTTTTCGATGCCACCGAATTGGTGACATAACAAAACTATGCCGAATTACTACGATGAACCCACGATGTCCGACCACGCGCTGGTTTATAAAAAATTAGCAACTCGTCTACCTGCACTGATAATTGTTCTCGGGGGAAGCGGGCACTGCGGGGCGCGGCAACGGCGCGCGATTTCCGCGTCGCAGCGCTACCCTGATGCTGAATGCCGGGACGATGACCCACTGACCTGCTGACGCCTCTTCGGCCGTCCTCAAATCCGACCTGTCTCGCCCCGGCATCCGCGTCCCGGAGTCCTGCCATGACCTAATAGGAGCATGAGCGCGGACAATCGGACAAGCCAATTGGATTGTAGCGCTCCCGT
>NZ_JBDMHB010000056.1:0-10348 GCF_039752955.1 Collinsella aerofaciens | reverse complement strand
GGCCCGTTCGTCTAGCGGTTTAGGACGCCGCCCTCTCAAGGCGGAGATCACCAGTTCGAATCTGGTACGGGCTACCACGCATTTGATACCCGGACTTCCCATGGAAGGCCGGGTTTTTTATTTTCAAACAACCGTCTGCAATTCCCGTTTGAACCAGAGCTTTGCGTTCTGTCTATGGTCCTTGCGGGTACAATATCCAAGATATTTTGACTGTTAGAAGGAGTCTCATGACGGAGTCCTCTCAGCATACGTCTAAGCCCCAGGTCGAGGTTGAGGCCTCGGGCGGAGATGACAATAAGAGCGCACGCCGCGGCGCCATCTTTATCGGCGTCGTGCTGGTGGGTTATATCGTCTATCTGGTGGTAACCGGGCAGATGGGGCAGTTCTGGGCCGCAATGTCGAGCGTCCAGGCGCCATGGCTCGTTGTCGCGTGTCTTTGCATGTTCATGTATCTGTTCTTTGGCATTGTGGCCTATGCGATCGCTGTCTGGCTCGACCCATATTCACCCGTCGGCATCCGCGACCTGATTTCGGTCGAGGCGAGCGGCATCTTCTTTGGCAACCTGACGCCCATGATGATGGGCTCCACCCCGGCTCAGATCTATCGCCTGACCAAGGCCGGCCAAAACGTGGGCGAGGCTGGCGCCACGCAGTTCACGCGCTTTATCGTGTATCAGTTTGGCCTCGTTGCCTGGGGCGCTATCCTACTGCTTGCTCGCATGCCGTTTTTTGCCGAGCGCTATGGCGACATGACGCTGCTGTGTGTCTTTAGCTTTGGTGGGCACTGCTGCATCTTGCTGGGCATCTTCGCCGTCGCGCTCATGCCTAAGACCGTCACGCGCGTCGCCCATTGCATCATTAATTGGCTCGAGCGCATAGGCGTCTCGGCCACTAAGATCGAGGGATGGCACACGTTTGTCGATGGCGAGATCTACTCCTTCTCCGAGAAGTTCAAGCTTTCGGCCGGACATTTTTCTTCCATGCTGCTCACGGTGGTCATCACCATGCTGCAGCTCGCGTTTTTCTATCTGGTGCCGTATTTCCTGATGCTTGCCTTTGGCCACCACGAGGTCGACTTTTTCTCGGTCATGGCCGCGAGCGCCTTTGTCCAGCTGCTGAGCTCTGCGGTTCCCTTGCCCGGTGGAACTGGTGGCGCTGAGGGCGGCTTTGCATTGTTCTTGGGTCATTTCTTTGGGTCGGCTTCGACCGCCGGCTATCTGCTGTGGCGCCTCATTACGTTTATTGCGCCGACCATTTTGGCTGCGCCCCTGCTGGGACTTAAGAGCGCCCACAACGAGAGCATCCATGCGCGCTGGGATCGTGTGATGCGCAAGCTCGGCCGCACGCCTCAGACGCCCTCTGCGCCCACTATGCCGCACCCCACGAATGCTGTTACCGTTGATCCCAAGAAGCGCGCTCAGAAGGCTTCTGGGACCGCTAAGCCGGCTCATAAAGCCTATGTGCGCCAGACAGGCGATGGTATTCGCGTATCTCCGTCGGCACTCAATAAGAAGAAGCATACCAAGTCGCAGTAGGGCAGTCGTGCGTTCTTCATGATGCGGGGCATATTTGTGCTGTATGGGGGATAATCCTCTTACGTAGATTATCTCTCATCTGTTGATGAATGCTTGCATATCGAAGGGACACGCCCATGGCAACCAGCAAACCGCGTCTTGATCGCCGCATCGTTCGCAGCCGTAATGCCATCCTTTCGGCTTTCGAGCGCCTGCTCATGGAAAAGCCGCTGGCAGACATTACGGTGAGTGCCATCGCGCGCGAGGCCAATGTCGACCGCAAGACCTTTTACGTTCACTTTGGTACGGTTGACGGCCTGCTCGATGCCATTGCCGTCGATGTGGTGGAGATGATTGTCGACTCGGTCGAGAAAACGCTTGCTTCTATGGACGGTGACACCAGCGAGCGCGCTCTTGGCGCGGCGGCGACCTTCTTTAAAACCGTTAATGAGGCACTGTGCAACAACTTAGTGCTCAATCGTCAGCTGATCGAGATTATTCCGCTCGATGATTTCATGGCTCGTCTTCGTGCGCCGCTCGAACATGAGATTGCCGAGCGCGATCTGCTGCCCCAAGGTCTCAAGGACGAGATGTTCGACTACTATCTGGCGTTTTTGCTGTCGGGTATTATCGGTATCTATCGCACGTGGGCGCTGTCTGACGGCTCGGTTCCTATCGAGCGCGTCTCTGAGGTCGCCAACGATCTGACTCTCAATGGTCTGTCGAGTCTGGAATCTCGCTTGGATTAGGCCTAGTTGGGCTCGTCGGCGTGGAAATTCCTGTTCCTGAGGTTCTCCGGCGCCTTGGAGACCTTGCCGGCGTAGGAGCTGTAGCCTGAGGATCCTTAAAAGAAAGTCCAGTTTATCCTTCCCACTCCAATTTTGGAATCCTCCGATGCGCCTTCGCACGCTCGCATGACCTCGATACCATGCGAGCGTGCAAACTCGACGAGCTCTGCGTTGCGGGCGTTTATGGTGCCGAAGGCGGCGGGGCACACGATAAGGCGCGCGCAGTGGACGAGGAGCTCTTTGGCGCGGGCTATGGTTTTATCCCCGATCGGCTCGAAGGCGCGCTCGGCCACGCATTCCGTCGCCAGGTCGCGCGCGAGCTCGCAGTCGATGTCCCCTTCGTGCAGAATGCCCGCGTAGAACGCCTTGCCCTGCCGGATGAGCTGGCGAAACACAGCTGACCCCGTACCTGCGCCGGCGATGACGAACGTGTGCGCATCGCCGTGTGAGCGCCCAATTTCCACGCTGCCGAAGCGCTCGTTGAAGGTGGCATGTTGAAGGCCGTAGAGCTCGCCAATCGTCTCGCGCGTGAATATGTCCTCGGGTGCGCCGGCGCGGAAGACCCGGCCGTCCTTCACGCAAATCACCTTGTCGGCGCTTTTCTGCGCGAGCTCGAGTTCGTGGATGGACATGATGACAGCCACATTCCGCGATTTCGCAAGGTGGCGAAGTATTCGTAGCAGGTCGATCTGGTAGCGGATATCGAGATACGACGTGGGCTCGTCGAGAACGAGCACACGCGGATCCTGCGCGATGGCGCGCGCGAGCATGACGCGCTGGCGTTGCCCGTCGCTTATCTGCATGAAGTCGCGCTCGGCGAGCTCTTCCACATGTGCGGTTTTCATGGCCTCATCGACCCGACTATGGTCGTCGGGCGAGAGTGTGCCCATTCGCCCGGTGTAGGGATGCCTTCCCGCCTCTACGATATCGCGGCAGGTGAGGAGCTCGGTCCGGGGGCGATCTGTCAGCATAACGGCAAGGTTCCTTGCGAACTCCGCCGTCTTCCATCGGGAAATCTCCCGCCCGTCGAGCTCGACCGCGCCGGCAAGCGGTGCCAGATGGCGTGTGATGGTTTTCAAGATGGTCGACTTGCCAGAGCCGTTCGGCCCGATGAGCGCCACGACGTCGCCCGCGCGAACCTCCAGATCGACGCCTTCGACTACGACCTTCTTGTCGTAGCCCGCCGACAGGTCACTTATGCGGAAAAGCGGCGCTCCGTCAGCCTGCGTTTCGACCGGGGTTTCGAGGTTCGACTCCGCTCGGAGCGTTTTGGGCCGCGGCACAAATTTCCCCATCTACCTCACCCGCTTCTTCAACATGAGCGCGATAACCACCGGCGCGCCGAAGATGGCGGTGACGGCGCTGATGGAAAGCTCGACGGGGGAGAACAGCGTGCGCGCGATTAAATCGCAGCCCGCGCAGAAGATGGCGCCTCCCAAGAAGCACGCAGGAATCACGCGGATGGGCTTCGACGACTTTAGCGCCGACTTAACGAGATGCGGAACCGCGATGCCTACGAACGACACCGGACCAGCGAACGCGGTCACGCAGGCGGAGAGCATGCTCGCTAGAAGGACGAGCACCACGCGGAAGCATGAGACGTTCACGCCGACGCTTTTCGCGTAGGCTTCTCCCAGCTGGAAGGCGGAAAGGGGCTTCGATATCGCGAATACGCATGCGCTCACGGTGATCACCACGACCGCGATGACCGCGACGTCGTCCCAGCTCGAACCCGAGAAGCTACCCAAGGACCAGTTGTGCAGGTTCACGATGGACTGGTCGTCGGCGAAGGCGATGAGGAAGTTCGTCGCCGCCGAGCAGATGTATCCCACCATGACGCCCGCCACGATGAGCATGGCCATAGAGCTTATGCGCCGTGCTATGAGGAGCACGAAGCCGATGGTGATAAGCGAGCCCAGAAATGCTGCGGCCACCATGGCCGGCGAGGACATGGCCTGGTTCGCGCCCAGAAGCACGATCATCGTAAGCGCGACGACGAACTTTGCGCCCGAGGAGACGCCCAAGATGAACGGGTCGGCGATGGGGTTGTTGAAAAACGTCTGCAGCAGGAACCCGGAGAGCGAAAGTGCCCCGCCGAGAAGCACGGCTGAAAGCACGCGCGGCAGACGAATCTCCCAGATGATCTGGATTTCCATGGAATTGGCCGCGCCTCCCGAAAGGATGCCGGGGATGTGGTCTGCGGGCACGAGCACGCTCCCGATGCACAGGTTGGCCCCGACGAGCACGATGAGGGCAACAGCGAGCAGCGCAGTCACGACGCGACACCGCGCGGCGCGCCCCGATTCGTCGTATGTCATGGAAAGCCGGCTTCTCATGGCGCTAGCCGAGCTTCCTCAGATAATGGAAGTTGCTCGCGTCATCGCCGGTGAACGCCCCGTGCAGCTCGTCGATAATGTCGGCGGTGGAAGTCATCTGCTGGTACACGTCGGCGCTTGTGACCCAGACGTTGCCGTTCTTCACGGCTTTGAACTGCGACAATAGCGCGTTTTTGCCTACGAAGTCGTTCAAGGTGGTAACCGATTCGTCGATGGTGCCGTTGTAGACGATAATGTCGGCATCCTTCGCCGTCGCGTAGAAGCGCTCCATTTCGAGCGTTACTGACGAACCTGACGTCGACGCCGTCTGCGCGTCATCGAGCGCGTAGTTGCCGCCTGCAAGCTCGATCATCTGCGCCACGTAGTCGCCCGCCCGCCGCGTGACGGCGGCCCCGTTCGAGTTAATGTAGAAATACGCCACGGTTTTACCTGACGACGCGAGCCTCGACGTTTGCTCGACGCGGGCCTTCTGCTCGTTGAACAGGTGCGCGGCCTCGTCTTCCTTGTCGAACAGGACGCCGAAAAGCTTAATCCACTCGACGCGCCCGAGTGCTTCGGGCTCGCTCGACGACTGTTCGGTGAGCACGACGAGCCCGAGCTTCTGCAGCTTTTCCTTCACATCGGGCGTGTGGTTGATCATGGTGTTCTCGATGGCGAGCGTGCAGCCCGAGGCCGATATTCGCTCGTAGTCGGGCGCGCTGTACTTGCCGCCGTAGGCGATCGCCCCACTTTCGAGTGCGCTTTTGAAGCCCGCGACCGAGCAATCGTCGGCCTTCGTGCCCGACATGAGGATGTTGTCGTTCGCATCGAGCGCGTCGACCAGGCACATCGTCGCCGACGACACGAGGTACACCTTGTTGGCGGGACGCCTTATGACCGCGATGTCGGAGCTCAACCCATCAGGTACCTTCGCATCTTGCGGTACCACGAGGAAGCGCTCCCCGTTCGAAATGCAGATAAGCCGCAGGCCGCCTTCGTACTCGTCGACAGTGAAGTGCTCGGCGTATTCAAGCTGAAGCGCCCCCGTCGGCTCCCAGCCGCAGCCCAAATCGGCGTTGTGGAAGTCGGCCGCGGCGCTTGAAGCCGTTCCCGCAGGGGAGCCGCCGCTTGCATCGTCGCCCGATTTCTCCTTCATGGTGGATGAGTCGAAGTGGAGCGTGTAGTCGATGGTGTGCGGCGTCGACATGGCGACGGTCTCGGCCGACACGGCGATGTCCTCGTCGAGCGTGACGGGTATCTCGAACGTGGAGTTGCCGCCGTCGTTTACGGGCGCGTAGTCCACGCCGTTGACGGTCATTTTGTCGTAGTTCGAACTCGACCAGGTGATGGTCGCGGTGTAGGTGTCGCCATCCTTCACAATTGTGGTGGGTGAGGCGATGCTTGCGCGCCCTGACCCGCCGGAGAGCGAGACGCTCACAGTGTATTCCTGAGAGCCTGCCGTGCCACCGGTCGCGTTCGGGCTCGCACTGCACCCCGCGAAGGGAAGCGCGAACAGGGCGACGAGAACGCAGGCGATCGCGCGCACCGCGATGCTGCGACGCTTCCTGCTTTCCCCCTTGGGAAGAATCGACCGCATGGCGTTACTTCAGTGCGTCGGCGCGCAGATCGACGCCGGCGGATTCGAACACGAGCGTGCGGTCGTACCACTGCTCTTTTCTAATACTCCACGCGGCGCAGGCGGTGTCCTCGTCGAGCGCTTCAACGGGCACGTCGTAGGTGTACTTGCCTTCCGCGTTTTCCACATAGGGGATGAAGTCGGCCTCGCTCGCGGCGGCAGCCTCGTCGCCCGTGCCCATGAAGAGCTTGCCGTAGCCCGTGCCGGAAAGCGTCATCACGCAGTGCATGGAGCCGTTTTCCACGATGAGCTGGGCGTCCACAATCCTGAACATGTTCGAGCTGGAATCTACGGTGATCGGATAGGTGCCGTCGGCCACCTTGTCGGCGGTGATGGGGGCAGCGCTTGCGCCCTCGGGCGCATCGGCCGCCTGTTCGGTCTTTTCCTGGGAATCGGCATCGCTTGCCTTTGCGCTGTCGATTGAATTTCCGCCGCAGCCGGCGAGCGAGAACGCGAAAAGCGCCGCTGACAGGGCGAAGGCGAGGGTTTTCTTCAACATGGAGGGGGTTCCTTTCAATCGCTTCGACCGTCCGCGCCGTGCGGTGGGCGGGCGGGATGCGAATGCAACGGGCATGCGCCGTCAGTCGGGGAAGGCGCATGCCCGTTGCACGGGGACGCGACCGGCGCCCCCGTGCGCGGCGAGTTTACAGCTTGGCGATGGCGTCGTCCACGTGCGCGACGTAGATGTCGTCGACCGCGACGTTCTGTCCCAGACCCTGGAGCAGGCACGTCACTTCGAAGCCGGCGGCCACGAACTTCGCAGCCCAGCTGTCGGGGTCGGTCTCGTCTGCCATGTCGTTGTTCGCGTGGTCGCCCGCGACCACCATGAACGGCGCGAGCACGGCCTTCTTGTAGCCTGCGGCGCTCGCGGCGGCGATAACATCCTCGCAGGTCGGTTCAGCCTCGACGGTGCCGACGAAGAACTGCGTCAAGCCCTCGTTCTTAAACACTTCCTGCATCTTGGCATAGTCGGCGTTGGAATCGGCTTCGGTGCCGTGGCCCATGAGGCACAGCGCCGTCTTGCCGTCGTCGAAGGACGCCATGTTCTCCTTAATGGCTGCGGCCACCTTCTTGTAGTCGTCGTCGGAGGTGAGCAGCGGGTCGCCGAGCGAGATTTTGTCGAACTTGTCGGCGTACTTGTCGAGCTCGTCTTTCACGTCGGTGTATTCCAGGCCACCCATGAGATGCGTCGGCTGCACGACGATTTCCTTCACGCCGTCTTCCACGCAGCGGTCGAGCGCCTCGGTCATGTTGTCGATCGTGATGCCGTCGCGCTTCTTCAGCTTGTCGATGATGATCTGCGCGGTGAAGGCGCGGCGGATGTCGTAGTCCTGCCAGTACTTCTCGCGGATAGCGTCTTCGATGGCGCCGATGGTGATGTGGCGCGAGTCGTTGTAGCTCGTGCCGAAGCTCGTGACGAGGATGACCGGCTTCACGGCCTTCTCCTTTTCACTCGATTTCTCGGAACTCGCGGAGGTGTTGGAGCAGCCCGCGAGCGCGACTCCGGCGAGAGCGACGGCTCCGGTTGCTGCGGCGCCCATGAAGCCGCGGCGTGACATCTGGTCGGACATGGTTTTTCCTTTCATCGGTTTGCCGGTCCCCCGGCGACAGTTGCTTGTCGGCACAAGCGAAAGAAAAGCGCACCCCTCGGGGTTCACAAGGAGCTAACGCCACGGCGATGCCGTGAGGAAAAGGCGAAGCAGTCTGGCTTGGGGCGCGAGGCGGTTCGCCCGCGCGTCCTATACAGTAATGTCCCTTGCCCAGGATTCCCACCTGGTTCCCTCCGCAAGCCAGCGCGGGCTGTGCGGGCGCCGCGCCGGTCATTTCCTTTTATCCGATTGTCATATGCTCGTTGCCGAATCTTTTACTATGATAGTGGGCACTTGTGAACGTGTCAAAGCCAGGGCGGGCGGCATTGCGCCTCCTGCCTGCGTATTTGCGCCGATTGCCGCCGCAGGCGCCGTGTTTTGCCCGCTGTGCGAATGGCGGCGTAAACGGTTGCGATGAGAAACGGGAAGGGAAGGCTCGGATGATTCATATCGTTGGCGCAGGCTCGGGCGCCGCCGACCTTATCACGCTGCGCGGGGCGCGCCTTCTGCGCGCAGCCGACGTGGTCGTTTGGGCGGGAAGCCTTGTGAACCCCGAGCTGCTCGCTGAGTGCAAGGAATCCTGCATCGTCTACGACAGCGCGCACATGACCTTGGAGGAAGTGCTCGACGTGATGTGCGCGGCAGATGCGCGGGGCGAGGACGTGGTGCGCCTGCACACGGGCGACCCGTGCCTGTACGGCGCCATCCAGGAGCAGATGGACGCGCTCGACGCGCGCGGCGTGGACTACGAGGTGGTGCCCGGCGTGTCGAGCTTTTGCGGTGCCGCGGCGGCGCTTCGCCAGGAATACACGCTGCCGGGAATCAGCCAGTCGGTCGTGATCACGCGGCTTTCCGGACGTACCCCCATGCCCGCGGGCGAGGGCATGCGCACCATGGCGGAAAGTGGCTCGACTATGGTCATCTTCCTGAGCTCGGGTATGCTCGCCGAGCTTTCCGCCGAGCTTTTGGCCGCGGGCCGCAGCTCCGACGAGCCGGCCGCGCTCGTGTACAAGGCGACCTGGCCTGAGGAGCGCGTGGTGCGATGCACAGTGGGCACGCTCGCCGATGCGGGCGCGCGAGAGGGCATCGACCGCACGGCGCTCGTGGTGGTGGGCCGCGTGCTCGGAGCTCGCGGCGGGTTTTCGCACAACGGCGCGCAAGCAGAGTCGTACGAGCGCAGCAAGCTTTACGACCCTTCGTTTGCCACGGGGTATCGGAAGGCGAGCAGCTAGCGTGGCCTTCGAGCACTACATATATACCGGGACGACCCGCCTGCGCTGCGGCTACACCACGGGGAGCTGCGCCGCGCTCGCGGCGAAGGCGGCCTGCGAGATGCTTTTGTCACGAAAGCCCGTCGGCCGCGTGTCGATCGTCACCCCCGGCGGGCTGCCCGTCGAGGCGAACGTGGTCGACGCATGCATCGGCGAGGGGTGCGCCCAGTGCGCCGTGCGAAAGGACGCAGGCGACGATGCCGATGTGACCGACGGCGTGCTCGTGTACGCGCGCGTGGAACATGCGGGGTCGGGCACGGGTGCTGCGGGCAGCAAGGACGTGCCCGCGCACGAATCGGAAGTTTCCGTCGATGGCGGCGTGGGCGTGGGGCGCGTGACGTTGCCCGGGCTCGAGCAGCCGGTGGGGGCGGCCGCCATCAACGCGACGCCGCGCGCGATGATCACTTCGGCGGTGCGCGAGGTGTGCGCCGCGCACGGCTTTTCTGGAAATATTGCTGTGACGATTTCGGTTCCCGAGGGTGTTTCCCTTGCCGAAAAGACCTTCAACCCGCACCTGGGGATAAAAGACGGCATCTCCATCCTGGGCACGACGGGCATCGTCGAGCCGCGCAGCCTCGCTGCCTTGCGCGACAGCATCGAGCTCGAGATCCGGCAGCATGCGGCTATGGGGCGGCGCGGAGTCGTGCTCACGCCCGGCAACTACGGCGGGCAGTTCATCTCGGGGCATTTCCACTTAAACGGTGCGCCGGTGGTCTTCATCTCCAACTTTGTGGGCGATGCGATTGATTGCTGCGTTCGCGAGGGATTTACCAATGTCCTTCTTGTGGGACACATCGGCAAGCTGGTGAAGGTCGCGGGCGGCATCATGGACACCCATTCGCGTACCGCCGACTGCCGCGCGGAGATTCTGGCCGCCCACGCGGCCTTGGCCGGCGCGGGCGCGAAGACCGTGCGCGAGATCATGTCGTCGGTCACGACCACGGCGGCGCTCGAGGTAATCGAGGCCGCCGGCGTGGGGGACGCTGCGCGTGCCTCGCTCGCTGCGGCAATCGAGGACAGGTTGCGCCGCCGCGCGGCGGGCGCATGCGACATCGCCGCGGTCGTGTTCGACGCCGAGCGCCGCGAGCTTTTCCGCACGTCGGGCGCCGATGCAGTTATCGGGGAATTGGGGGCGACGTATGAGTAAAGGCGTGCTGTGCGGGGTGCGCCGCGCAATCGGCTGGCCGGGGACGAAGGTGGTCATGAAGGCGCGCCGCTCGCTTGCGGATACGAAG
>NZ_JBDMHB010000055.1:0-10442 GCF_039752955.1 Collinsella aerofaciens | reverse complement strand
ATGCCGTCCATCCCGTCTCGTGATGCATACGACAGGTGAACTGAACCGCAATCCGATCCATCATTGTCGAGAAGATCGAACGAATTCGGGTCGCTCGTTGCGGCCAAACGACCACTCATACAAGAGCCATCGTCATTACAGATTTGCCATTCCATGTCTTCGCCTGCAAGAATCGCCATAGACGGCCTGGTCGCGCCATCGTTGACATACATCCCGTCTATGCCAAACCCATTTTCAGCGCCATCGATGAACGACTGCTCGGACCTATACCTCGCAAATGATGCACATAGCACCATTGCAAGACAAAGTACAAAGCCAACAATCGCTATCTTTGCATAGCTCTTGCCTATCATGTCATTCACCTCCTTCGTATGTATCGAGGTATTCCTGCTTGAGCGTCTGCGAGGACGACTTGATCTTTTCCACGAGCGTGCCGGCTTCGATGAAGTAGAACGAGTTGGTAAGGTCTGCCAGGTCGTCGAGTAGATGGCTTGAAATGAGCACGCTGCGTCCCCGCGCCACTTCGCTGCGCATCGCGTCGCAGGAGGTTTTCCGTTTTCCCGGATCGAGGCCGTTCAGCGGTTCATCGAGGATGAGGTACGGGCAATCGGTCGCTATCGCCATGGCAAGCTTTACCTGCTGCTTCATTCCTGTCGAGAGTTTACGGGTCGGCTTGTCGAGATATGGGGAGATTCCGAGGGAGCTGCAGAGCGAGTCGATGTCGGCGGCCGATTTCCACGCCTCCCTAACGAAAGCAAGGTGCTCGAGGGCCGATAGCGTGGGATAGAGATCCGCGCTGCCCGAAGAGCTCAGGTAGACGAGTTCTGCAAATTCGGCTGATCGACGTTGGCTGATTCCGTCTGCCACCAGGCTTCCCGAGCGGATGCGGGTGGGAAATTGGCCCGACAGCGCTTCAAGAAAGGTGGTTTTCCCCGAGCCGTTGGGAGCAACGAGGCCCGCCGCCGTTCCCGGGCTCAAGAAAAGCGACCCGATTGAAAGTATCGTCGTGCTTCCGTATCCCACGCTCGCGTCCAGAAGCTCGAGCCCATGGTGCTTTTTCGCTGGTCCAGACTGTTTGGGCGAACGTGTCGCAACGGCGCCGACCGCAAAAAAGACCGCGACGTATGCCAGGGCCACGGCAAGCATCGATGCGCTGCCTGAACCGGAGCCAATGAATTCTGTCGGGAAGCATCCTACGTAACCCGTTGCCTCGATAGGCGAGAATACGGCCAGCGGCAGGAGATTGAGCGCGGCGTTATGCTCCAGTGCCGAATCGGACAGTAACGGGAATACCGGGGCCGCGACAAGCAGCGCGGAGGTAAGGGGGCCTGCGAGGACGCGCCTCGTTGCGGTCGATAGGACGGCGGAGCAAACGGATATCAAGGTTCCGCCCGCAAGCAGCGCGAGAAGCAGGGTCGTGAAGACGTTTCCCGCGGTCGTGGTGGTAAGCGCGCCGTCATGGAAGAAGGCGATCGGGTACCCAATTTGCCCGAAGCCGTTTAGGGCCAAGGCGTAAATGCCCCCGGGTGCGAGGCCGGCGAGGAGCATCGCGGTCCCCGCGGCGATTATCGAAAACACGGTCTGGATAAGGCGCCGGAATTTGGGCACGGGCGCCTTTGCCGCCAGGGTCCCGGGCCTTGTGGCGCCGAGCACGAGTATCGACGAGAGAAGGAAGGGGATGAAGGGAAGGAAAGACGGCGCCGTGGCAATGGCGTAAGGCAGGAAGGAAAGGAATGGCAGGTCGTTTGCGGAGGCCGGGATATCCGTGATGCCGGAGCTGCTCAGAGCGCGGCAATATGCGAGCTCCGCGTCATTGGTCTCTCGGTCTCCCACGATGGACCCGGATTGGAAGCCTTCGCCCATGAGCGCGTAGTAGCTCTCGGCAGAATCGAGAAAGGCGGCGTCGGTTTGAGCGGCGAGGGCGGCGTTCGCGTATCTTGCAAGCTCCGCGTCGACTTGCTGCTCTGGCGATAGGTCTGTGCCGCTGGCCTGGGGCGCGCGCGTATTGAATGCGTCGACAAAGCCCTGCATGCCCTGCTTCATAAAGAAGGGCCCGTAGATGGGTGAATTGAACGCAATGGGGACGGAGAAGGCTGCAGCGAGAACGAGCGTAGAGATCCATACGGCCCTGTCTCTTAGGATTAGTTTGAGAAGAAGTCGACAGTACATTTGGAAGCACCTACATTTCTCAAAGCATCGTTAGATTAATAATGACAGACCGAATGAAGATACGTGCGACGGGGGCGAGGCGAATGGCTGAGCGGTATCGATATGCGGGTTCAACGGTATCACATTGACCACATAGATTTTTAACTTGCATTTCTAACAGTTAAGGAGACGGGTGCTTTCCAGCACACTCCTTCGATGATGCCTTCCGCTAGTTGCTATGCCGGTTTCAGCCAACAAAGAATGTGCCCGGGCGCTCAGGTTCACCGTTAGCGTTGGCAACATATGAGATGGGCCAGACCCTTGCCGCGCGCCGATTGCGCGAGAGGTGTCGGGCTCCATGTTTATTCCACCTGCTTGTTATCAACCAGCTTCGTTCAACGTCAGACATTCAAGATGTCAGACGTCGAACCTGCGCCAAAGACGCAGCTGGGGCTACTAGTTGCCTACAATCGCTCGCGAAGCTCACCTGTTCGTGCGTGAATGTCTGACAGCTCCGTCAGACATTGTCGGACATTTGATTGTTCGACAAATGCGCACGTGGTCGCGTTCGCAAAGATAACTGAACGGTCGATGGGTGCGTTGAGACCGGAGCAAACGGCGGATGCCAGAAAAATGGCCTCACAGAATCGCACCCATGCTTGATAAAATTGACCGCCCGGGCGCAAATACCCGGGCGGTCAATTCATCCCCTCGTTCGCGATCCTGTTGGGTTTTGGGGCTTTGACATGTTGTTGACGGATGGATCAGCCGTACAGCTTGATCTCCCGGGTTCCATGTGGTCGTCCCCCAATAAGACGTCCCTGATGTAGCTCTGCGGCAGGAACTCGACGGGCAGCACTGGGTCGTCGACGTAGCCGGGCACGGGGAGTAGGCGTGGCCTTTGGATATAGCGTGGCCGCCTGCCGGCGGTCGGACTGCCACTTCAGTCAAAAGCTCAGGCGCGCGCATTAAAATAATGGATATATCGCTTGATAGGCTTTTGAACAAGCATGAACATCGCAGGTAAATCCGTGTACCAGTTTTTGGTATACGAATTTACCTGCGGTTTGCTGAAAGCTCTGACATGCGCTGTCGACTTCATTAAAATCGATTGCCGATCAAGTCTTCCTATATATGCGAGCCCTGAGAAACTGCGCTGTGAACCTGAGACCGCTATCGATCGGCCCGGTGCACCGGGCCGCTGTCCTCGAGCCGGCATCAGCTTGCCGGTCTCAAAACGTATACTTGATTTAAGGCGGAGTGGAATGTGGGCGCGCAAGGAGATGCGGAATCGATGAGAGCCTCAAAAAAAATTACTGCAGTGTTATCATCTTTCATCCTCTCTATTCTTCCATTTCTGATTCTATGGGCGGCTTGGTCAGTCCTCCCTGATACAATTCCCGCTCATTGGAGTGGGGGTGTGGTTGATCGATGGGGTAATAAGCTTGAATTGCTGGTTGTTCCGCTGTTTTCTCTGATTGGTTCTATTGCAATTTCTGTGTACCTTATTGTTTCCACGCGGCGAAGAGAGTTCGCGGATTTCTCTGCTCGAATGCGACGGGACTTTGTTGCGTGCTATATTTCTAGTCTTCTTTTATCGACAACCTGCTCAGTGATAATTGCCGTTTGGGTTCAGTTGATTCTTACGCAAAGCACTGCGGTTGATGGGGGACTTGGACTATCGATCCTGTATTCCCTTCCAGGGCTATATGTGATCTTGTGCGCTTTGCCGCCTTTTTATGCGAGCGGCGAGAGCAAAAAGGCAGAGCGCCTGATAACAGTTCTTATTGGCTGCGCGGAGATTGTTCTTTGTGGAATAGTGCTTGAAGGTTCGGCTGCCTCTTATACGATGATTGGACTGATGATTCTGTTCTGTGCGTTTGAGATTGTGTCACAGGTAAGGGATAGCCGGTCCTTATGAGTTGAATTACGCGCGTGCGGATATAAAGGTTGGCATGTTAAGCTGGTCGTTTTCTCGTTCTGGGACATTTGCAGTAGGATGAGTGGGACTAGGCGCGCTGCGGTGTGATGGTGACGGTTGAGACTTGTATCGCTGCAAATCCGCTGATGCACATTTTGCTATTGGGCTTGAAGGTGGGACCGACAGGCCTTTGTTTGGGATGTTCCGGTCGTCCAACACGTGTTGCACGGCTTTATATTGTTACGCTCGTTCGGCGCTCCGTTGGAGCATTTCCGGGTTTGTCGGCATCATGACTTGGCCAAGTGACACGCTTGCCGGGACGGTTGTAACGCCGCGCCGGTTCCGTGTGCTCCTTCGTTGTTGGCCTGTCCAGCCGGGGGCGGATTCGGCCTCATGTTGTGGCGCACGGCCTTCAGGGGCTTCCCCCTGGCGAGTTATGTTCGTCCGTATGGGTAAGGGTCGGGTTGAGCTGACAATCCCGTGTCGGAAGGGGCTTGCACCATGCGCGCGATGACAGAGATTGAGTGGCTGGACGGCCGTGTGACGAAGGTGCCGGAGCTCGCCCTGGGCGATGCGCTCGGCGAGAGCGTCCAGGCGGAGCTCGATTTCGGGTTCGACGACGTGTTGGAGGGCCTTTGGGTTGAGGTGCGCCATCATGAGCCGGATGAGGACTCGGACGGCGACCCGCGCGGGAGGGGCTGCGCACTGTACGCGGACTGCCGGTACAGCCTGGTCGAACCGTCGGACCTCGACCGTGTCTTCTGCATCCTTTACGAGGGGCAGCCGAGGGTCCAGCCGCGTCGCGGGGGAGCTCGTGAACCTTTCGCGGGCCTGCGCGTTGTCCTGCCTCATGCTCGGATCTCCCTACCCGCCAGGCGCCCTCGAGGCCCTGGCCGCGTGCGCTCGATACCTCTGCGGTCCGGCTTTCACGTCCGACCTCGCCGCCCGCGTCCGCGCGCGGATCTCATCCGGCCTCACGCGCTTGAATATCGAGCTGAGCCCAAACGATGACCCACACCCCATCGGTCTTCATGATGATGCCTCGATGAGCCAGCTCGCCCAGAGCTTTCGATACAGTCGGTTGAGTCGAACAGACTTTTTTTCGAGCTTGTCCTGACGCATGAAAAGACCTTTTGTAAGTTCTTTTCCGTTGGCATCCTTCCTATTAGGCCCTTTGGACGTCTGGAAGGAGCAAATCATGATCAGAATCGCAAGCTGGACGCGATTCTTCGCGACCGCAAATAATGAGTCGTAGGATGGCCTGTTGATTCCACTCAGGATCTCGCTCTTTGCAATCTCATCCTGTCGAACGTCAAGCGCCGCCTCCATCTCGCTAGGCGTCTCGGCCTGATCGGCAACCGATGGAGCGTCCGTGTCTAAAGGCCACGGGAGGCCACGGCCTTTTTGCGGTTTGTAGCTACTTGTACTCATGTTGATTCCTCTGGTGCGAGGCTATCCAACCCAATTGCCGACTGTGCCCATAATATGGTTGATTTCCGATCTCAGCCGAACACATTGAGCGGATAGGCCGTTCCCGCAGTTAGCCGAACGCCCCCGAGGCCCCATTCAGGCCACGGGGCGTCGTTTTCCCAGTTGAAGGAACGGTGGAGATGTGTTTCGATGGGTCCGGTGGCCATGCTCCGCCCGCCGCCCGGCACCTCTTCCCAGACTCAGCCGGACGGTCGGTCCGTCTATTCCATTTTCGCCCTTAGGCTAGGCCAGCGGGGCATCGCCCCTCTCTGCGCGCGCCCTCTCGGCGGGGCCGGCGGGGCCGACCTGTCGGTCTACGACGGGTTCCTGAAGGGGGCGGTCGCCGATGGCAGCTAGCGAGGAGCTGGCCCGCAGGGTCGTGGAGGCCGGGCGGTCGTGCTCGCTCACCACCGCCGTCCTGGAGGAGTGGTCGAGGCTCGGCACCCCGAAGCAGGTGGAGTACCTGGCGGGCTACCTCGAGGCGGAGAGGTCCAGCCGCGAGGCCTCGAAGCGCGCGACGCTGCTCAGGCGCTGCGCGCTGCCGGCGCCCAAGACCTTCGACGGCTACGACTGGTCGGCCGTGTCGTGGCCGGAGGGCATGGGGCGCGAGTCGCTGCTCGCGCTCGACTTCGTCGAGCGCAGGGAGGACCTCGTGCTCATGGGCGACGTCGGCACCGGCAAGACGCACATGGCGTCGGCCCTCTGCGCGCTGGCGTGCGAGAGGAGGCTCGAGGCGCGCTTCTTCACGGCGTCCTCGCTCGTGATGCGCCTGAGGCGCGCCCGCGACGACGGGAGGCTCGACCGGGAGGCCGCAATCATCGGCAAGGCCCGCCTGCTCGTCATCGACGAGCTCGGGTTTCTCCCGCTCGACGCGGACGGGGCGAGGCTGCTCTTCCAGGTCCTCGCCGACGCATACGAGAGGCAGTCGGTGGTATTCACCACGAACCTGGAGTTCAGCAGGTGTGGGCGGTGTTCGGGGACGACCAGATGGCCGCCGCCCTGATCGACCGCATCGTCCACCACGGGAGGCTCGTCCAGTTCCGCGGCGAGTCCTACCGCGTCCGCCATGCCCTCATGCAGGAGGGCTAGCCGCTCAAAAAGCGTGCGCGCTTCCGATGCTGCGACTGCTCAATTTCCGATGCTCTTTTTGCTCAAATCCTCTTGACGAAACACAGAATACGTGCGGGCGGCGCTTGCAGCCGATCGCACGGTACCGGCCGCACCCGTTGCAGCAGCGCGGCCACGCCGCCAGGCGCGGGCAGGCCGCCGACAGGTCGGCCGAGCCGTCGACGCGCTCGCCGCGCCTGGACTTCGGCGCCGTCACGAACCTGTGCGACGCCACCTCGGCGCTCACCGCCGAGGGCGACCTGCACAGCTCCCTGGCGATCTCCCTGCACGAGGCCCTGCGCTCCAGCATCCTCTGGACCGTGTCCCGCTCGTGCCTGGTGAGCCTGCCGTAGGCCCTCGGGGCCGCCTCCGCGGAACCCTTCTTCCTCTTTCCGGACCGGCCGTCCTCCGATCTCCCGGTGCCGGCCGGTCCGGCCCTCAGGGTATCGGGTTCCCACATTCATCCGCACATGTGCGGATGAATGTGGGAGGTGTTCGGATGAAGTTGATAATCAAGGCTTCGATAGCAAACGCAATTTGGTTTTTGAAATATGGACGAATTCCTCGTCAGGAGGGTAAAATGGTGCCGACGGCAGCCCAAGTTGTAGAGAGCTGGGCAGAGCCGTTGCTTAATGAAGTTGGGTCATCGTCTTAGCGACGGTGGCCTTTCTTTTTGGGCTTCGAACCCTGCTTGAGTGCCTTGGAAAGGACGACAAGGGCCGTGAGGAGCGAGACCATAGCAGTCAGGAGCTTCACGAGCTCAGTGAAATCGGTCATGGGCATCACCTCCCATCGGATGGAGGGCTCTGCCCGGCACGAGGGCTGCCGACAGCAAGGACGATTCTATCAGAGCGGCTGACTCCCGCCCGATTATTACCATCCCACCGCGCCTGTGCAAAAAAGAGGGCCGCCAAACAGCGACCCTCCAGCGAAAGTGCATGTTATTTAGGACAGTCAAATTCTTTGAAAAACAAATGGATGCTGTAGAATTACAAATAAGAGTCACCCAGAAGGAGCGATCGATGAAAAGCAAACGATTTGTCCTGAATGCACTTCTGGTAGTAGCAATATTGACGCTCTTCGTCTTTTCGTACTCATACATGAATCAGCCAAGATTTGGATATGCTTTATACACTGTTTTTTCCGGCGAAACAACTTACAACACTATAGGCTTCATTGACGCAATCTTTTTCTATGTAGTCGGCCCCGTATCAAGCGAACTGGTCGCTTTTGTTGTCAGCTACAACCTGAATCAACAAAGCCAAACTCACTCAGCGACTTCGGCCAAACAAGGAATCAATCTCTTCGCAATAATGATAATTCTGCAAATTGCGACCGTGTTGATTATCGCCCTGACCGCAACAAACGTTTTGAAGTATGAGTTCGGATTCATCGCGAGCTGTCTCATGGCAATTGCCGCGGGTATAGCGGTTTCGTATACGACACCGGCAAAGAAGTAGATAAACTAACAGGGCCTATTTGGAATCCGAATCGTCCATGGAACCGTCGATGCCGGTTTTGGTGTCGTCATCCGTATTGGAATCGTCATCCTTGGGGCTTATAGGACACACATTTTGTCCTATAAGCCCCGATCAATTCATACTCCTCATCCTCGCCGAATTGCGAGTATGGCAGAATCGGCACTGGATGGCAGCGCGCTAGGCCGTGTCCGCGGAGTTACCCCCCCCGTTTTTATCGTAACAGCTGATTCTAGGGACGCTTCAAAAAGTCAACCGAGGGTTTTGTCCCGTCAAGACGCCGAACGAGAATTACGTACCGCCAAGAGCCTCAAAACACGCCCCTCGCGGAACAGAATCCTCACTCGATTTCCATGCGGAGTAAAAACGTCAATCAATCATCCTCCGCAACGTCTATCCACCAAAAAGGCCGCCCCACGTGGAGCGGCCTTTGCTCGCAGCTTTTTACTGATAGTTACTCAAAAATTATTCCAACACATCCACAGAAGAGCAGCGAATCGTATTTTTCTTTCGGGAATCGAGAAAATAGCCTACCTTGACTTTAGACCCAACGCTCACGGGGCTATCGCTTACATAGCGCGTATGTTCTGAATCAACCAGAATGGTCAGACGATCAGACCCGTCGTTATATGGATCTTCGCTTTCGACCGACATGGTAAAATCGCCAGAGCTGTCAACGTTCAACACCAATCCGCTCACGAACCACAAATGTGAATAGTCACCTCCGCTATCTTTTTGGCAACGCTCCACTTTTAGAAATAGCGCAGAGAATGCGAACACGGCAACTGATATAGCGATGAAAACCTTAACGCCACTCCCCTTGCCATAAAATACAAATTTATTCGCCAAAGAAAAATACCCCTGCCTTATCCGTGTAATTAGCATAGTACTACGTTAACGTGCTCATGGCTGTGGGTTGGTTTAACCTACAGTCATGCTAAAGTTGCCAAAAGGGGTACAAAGGCCAATACGTTTGCACAGTGCCGGCACAGCGACCTAGCATCGTATGCACCGGCGGGATCATTGCTGGCCTGCAAGGAGAGCATGTCCACGCGCTCATGGTCGCCGGAGGCCTCGTGATGCAGCACGCGCCGAGCGGCGACTGGAAGCGCGTCGATTGGGATGCGCTTGCCGCCTGGCTCGACAGATACGGGTGCAAGGTCGCTAAATGCGAGACGGAGACCCTTCCGACCGCCGACGCGGCGAGTGGGAACGCAAGGGTAAAAATGCATCGTCGCTGAACCAGTGAGTCAGTATTCTTTAGTTGGATGATGGATATTGAAATTAATTAGCGAGATAATGTGCATATCTCATAATGTATGCGTTGCACCATGAGAGAGGGGCCTGTCATGAGCTGGAAACCGAGAAAATGCGTTATCGCCGGTCTCGTGACAACCGGTCCTGGCGGCGGCTTGTTTGCAACCGCAATGACATCGTACCGACTTTTCACTTACATGTTCTAAAAGGCGGTTGCCATGCTGTCGCAAAATCACTCGAGATACTTGGTCCCAATCGGCTTTACCCTGCTCGCATCACTCTTTGCTAGCGACCTTTTGCTGAAACCGCCCAAGGAACTCGTTTTGCTTGCCATAGACTGCATTTCCGCCCTTTACTTTACGGCAACCCTGTTCATCGGACTAAAGGAGAGGAAAAAAGGCGCAGTCGTTGCGTCCGCCGTAGGCGTGATCACAGCCATTGCCTCATTCTTTATCTGACACATTGGTGATCTAGGGGCGATATCGTAGGAATACGATCGGGAGAGCCGGGACCAGATCGCCCGGGTTGCCCGGTCGGCTCGCGCGACGGCGCGGCGGTTCGACAGAAAGCTCTCCGGACTTCACGCCGTTTCTGATCGCATTGTAGACAGCCAACTCGTCTTCGCAGTCGGCGAGCACGCGGTGTGCGTCGTCGTTTTGGATGTACAGTAAATCTCGAAGGTCCTCCATGCACCAGCGTCCGAGATCTGGCCATGCGCGTCGCGCGAGCTGATAAGTGTCGATCGCGATGTTGTAGTTAAAGTCCAGGCCAAAGCCGTCCCAGGCAGAACGGCATTGTTTCCTTGATTATCAACTTCATCCGGACACTTCCCGCATTCATCCGTGTGTGTACGGATGAATGCGGGGTTCGATACCCCGGCGGCCTGATCGGCAGACCGCCGGGAGTTCTCACTCCTCGATAAAAGCCGGCACTCGGTTAGTCCTGCGCATCTTGAAATCGCCAGTCTCGTGGGAGACGTAGAGAATGCCGTCCATCCCGTCTCGTGATGCATACGACAGGTGAACTGAACCGCAATCCGATCCATCATTGTCGAGAAGATC
>NZ_JBDMHB010000054.1:0-10640 GCF_039752955.1 Collinsella aerofaciens | reverse complement strand
CCGCGGTCACGAGCGGGGGCTCCTGTCGTTTCCGTGCCCCTGGATTGGGTCATAGTGTCTGACTTATGCTCAACCTGCGGCGCCATTTTGCTTGAAGGCACCTTGCTCGCTCTGGCGGGTTTTCGCTGTCGGTGCCATAGCATCGGCGTTGCTGTGGCTGTCGGAAATGATCCGTTGTCGCAAGGGGCAGGTTTCCTTTGCACCAGTTTCTGTCGAGTCGGTGCTCTTTGCGGGTTGCCCGTATAATGGTTTGCGTATGAACCGCAACCAAGGAGTTCCAGTTTATGGACCAGAGCCTTTTTAAATTCGACCTGATCGCCGAGGACCCGACGACGCATGCGCGTGCCGGCGTGCTGCACACCCCGCACGGCGACATCGAGACGCCAATCTTTATGCCCGTGGGCACCAAGGCAAACGTCAAGGGTATTCCTACCGAGACCGTCAAGCAGCTCGGCGCCCAGATCGTGCTTGCCAATACCTATCACCTGTCCATGCGTCCCGGCGAGGATACCATCGCCGAGCTGGGCGGCCTGCACAAGTTTATGAACTGGCACGGCCCCATCCTCACCGACTCGGGCGGTTTCCAGGTGTTCAGCCACAACGACGCGGTCAAGCTCACCGATGAGGGCGTGCGCTTTATTGTCAACGATTACGACGGCCGCCACGTGTTCTGGACGCCCGAGGACAACATGGAAATCGCCATGAAACTCGGCTCCGACATCTGCATGCAGCTGGACCAGTGCCCGGGCTATCCCGCCACGCGCGCCTACGTTGAGCGCGCCGTTGAGCTGTCGAGTATGTGGGCCGAGCGCTGCTATAAGGCGCATACCCGCGACGACCAGGCGCTCTTTGGCATTGTTCAGGGCGGCATGCACCTAGATCTGCGCCTGCGCTCGCTGCGCCATTTGGAGGAGTGCGGCGACTTCCCCGGTTACGGCATCGGCGGCTACTCGGTGGGCGAGGACCACGAGACCATGTTCGAGACCCTGGCACCGCTCGTAAGCGAGTACATGCCCAAGCACAAGCCACGCTACCTGATGGGCGTCGGCAACCCCACCACCCTCGTGCGCGGTGTGGGCGTGGGCATCGACATGTTCGACTGCGTGCTGCCGACGCGCACCGGCCGCATGGGCACGGCGTTCTCCAGCGAGGGTCGCCTCAACTTCCGCAACGCGCGTTTTGCGCGCGACGACGGCCCCATCGATCCCACCTGCACCTGCCCGGTGTGCACGGGCGGCTACAGCCGCGCGCTCATCCGCCACATGGTCACGCAGAAGGAGATGCTCGGCGGCATTCTGCTGTCGATGCACAACATCTACTACCTGCTCAACCTTATGCAGCGTGCCCGCCAGGCCATTATCGAGGGCCGTTACGGTGCATTCGTGAGCGACTGGATGAACAGTCCTGCTGCGGTGGATTACTAAGGGCGACAGGCACGCTTGCAGAGCGTGGGCAACGGCAAAGGTTGAGCGGCAGCCGCTCGTCACATTCGCTGACGCCGGCTGCGCGACCGCTGACCGATGCCTTGCAAGCGCTTGATGCAACGTGGGTACCATACCGAATAGTTGATGTTCGGGCGGGTGTTTGGCGCATGGCGTCGACCCCGCCCGCTTTTCTTTTTCTCGATAGGAGTACCCATGATTAAGAATGAGAACGTCGAGGGCGAGCCGGCCTACGACGAGACGTACCGACGCGGTCCTGTGGTCATGCGCGGTCCCATGATTCCCAAGGACAACACCTACGCCAACCTGCTGGCGCCCGAGGAGTCGACCGACTGGTTGCATGCCGATCCGTGGCGCGTACTGCGCATTCAGGCTGAGTTTGTCGACGGCTTTGGCGCGCTTGCCGAGCTCGGGCCCGCGGTGACCATCTTCGGTAGCGCCCGCACGCCCAAGACCGATCCGCTCTACAAAGCGGCGCGTACCGTCGGGCGCAAGATCGCGCAACGTGGCGTGGCGGTCATCACCGGTGGCGGCCCCGGCATCATGGAAGCGGCCAACAGGGGAGCGGCGAGTGTCAATGGCAAGTCAGTTGGCCTGGGCATTGAATTGCCGCACGAGCAGGGGCTCAACAAATACGTAAACCTCGGTATGGACTTCCGCTACTTCTTTGTGCGCAAAACCATGTTCGTTAAGTACAGCTCGGGCGCCATCGTGTTTCCCGGCGGCTTTGGCACGCTCGACGAGATGTTCGAGGTGCTCACGCTGGTGCAGACGCACAAGGTCAAGCGCATGCCGCTCGTGCTGGTGGGCAGCGAGTACTGGCAGGGCCTGTTCGACTGGCTCAACGGCCCGGTGATGAGCGCCGGTATGATCAGCCCGCTCGATCCGGATCTGGTACACATTACCGATGACCTCAACGAGTCCGTCGACATTGCGCTCAGCGGGTTGATATAGGGCGAGCGTGCCTGTCGTTGTAGTATTGTGAATGGCAGACTGATGCTATTTAACATCAGTCTGCCATCTAAATTGGGTATACTGATGCAAAAGACGAGGCGAGGAGGTCGCGTATGTCCACTGCAACGGTTAAGCCTACGACGGTTCGCATCGAAGAGGGGCTCAAGGAGCAGGCGACTGAGTTCTTGGATACGGTTGGTCTAAGTCTCAATTCGTATCTCAACCTTGCTGTTCGGCAGCTGGTAAATCAGCGAAAGATTCCTTTTGAGATCGTAGGAAGGGCAGAGGTGCCCAACGAGGCGACGAGACGCGCCATGGTGATCGCCGAGGCTCATGAGTTGGGGATTTTGACGGACGACAGCCCGTCATTCAATAACGCTGATGAGCTTATATCGTTCCTCGATGAGGACTAGCGATGTTTGAGATTAAAGTCGAGGCTCAGTTTAAGGCGGATTACAAACGGACGATGCGCATCCATCCGCAGCTAAAAACCGAGTTTAGGGCGGCGGTCGCAGAGCTTGCAGCTCACGGCTCGCTTCCCGCGGAATATGGCGCCCATGAGCTTTCAAACCCGGGCGGCAACTACAACGGCCACATCGATTTCCATCTATCCGATGGCTTGGTCGACGTGGTCGTTCTCTACTTGCCGCATAAGACTAATCCTGTGATCCGGCTGGTCAGAATGGGCTCTCATGAGGAGCTGTTCCAGGGTCCGCAGGGCTGATCGCCGATTTCCAAGTTGCGGTGGAATAGGGACTGATTTGCGGTCGATTGGCCAAAAACAGTCCCTATTTCACCGCAACTGATAGGCGCGCCCCGTTCGCTGCTGCGGCCCCCGGTTCTCCTCATTGCTGGATTTCGCTCAAAAACTCAGCGGCGACTTCGTTGCTTTTGAAACGGATGCTGCGGTCTTCTTTCTTGGGGAATGCCAGCAGCGGGATAGTCCCGTACCAGACAGTTTCCTCGTCAATCACGGCCGCGCACAGCCGCCCTTTGGCCTTGACGGAATAGTCGACGTTCATCTCGGCAAAAATCGCTTTCGCGTCATCGCGCGGAGGTGAGGCAACATAAACCTCAAGGGTAATCCCACGGGCGGCTGCGCCTGCGAGTGTGGTGGTGAGTTTCGTGAGGCATGCGGCGGATGCGTAGGATGCGGCTATGAAGGCACTCTTTGTGGCACCGGTGATGTCTTTAATTAATGCCTCAATAGCGTTTGCCGGCTCTATGAGAATGTTGTAATCGGGTTGCTCGCTGTCCTCTGCTGAATAAATTTCGTACCCCAACTTGGCGTACGTCTTGAGTCTTTTCTGGTACATGCGGGCGAGCATGGGTATCGACAGGTCAATGTAGTCGAATATCTCAACCTGTTGCTTGCCCTCGTGGCTTCTATGCAGTCTGCCCACCTGCTGCGTTACGCTGCCGTCCCAAGATATCGGCGTGGCAATGAAAAGGGTGTCAAGGTAGGACAGATCGAAGCCCTCGCTCAGAAGGCTTTCGGTGGCGACGATGATTCGATGTTCATGCTCAAAGCCGGGAAGACTGTTCAGTATCGCTTTTCTTTCTTTGGCGCCGATTTCTCCGGTTAAGAGTATGGGCTCGTGTCTGCGATCATTAAGCAACCTGAACAGTTCCTCAGCATGCTTTTTCCTTTTGGATAGTATGAGCGGATGTCGACCGTTTGACGCTGCTTCGAGGGCGTCATCGACAATCAATTCGTTTCTTGCCGCATGTGCACACAGCATATCGAGAATCTGATTGAAGCTTGCATCCGGCTCGTAGGCGGATAGCCGAATGCCGGTAAATCTCGGTCGAACGATGCGCTGGATGCCCTGCTGAATTGCCTGCGTTTTTGGATCGATGACATAGCGAAGCGGGCCGCAGAGCATCGAGAGCGCCCGCGTGAGTCCGTCGGAGCGCTCGGGTGTCGCGGAGAGGCCATATATATATTTGGCTGGAGCGGACTTGAGGACGAGCTCGAGCTGTGGCGCGGCAGCATGGTGGCATTCGTCGCAGATAATGAGGCCGTAATTACGAACAAGGTTCTTAACTATCGGCTCCCCGGTTTGGGAGTCTTTGCCAGATAGCGACTGAAAGGAAGCGACGTCGATAAGGCCGCTGACGGCGGTTTTGCCCCCTCCGATTTGTCCAATAAGGGGAGGTTGCTTTTTGCTGATTCGTCCTTTTGGCGTTCGGACCGGCTCTCTGGTGTCCGTAATGTCGAGAAATCGTTCGAGCTGCGATTTCCATTGGGCTATGAGCGCGGTCTTTGGAACAATGACGAGCGCCGGAAGACCAACGGCGGCAATAAGATAAGCTCCGATGACGGTTTTACCGAAGCCCGTTGGCGCAGACATGATTCCGTCTTCGTATTCAAGCATCTGGTCGGCGGCAATTTGCTGTTCGGGATGAAGGGTCCCTTTGAATGCCATCTCAATTGGATTGCCTGTGCTACGTTCGTCTGAATAATGGGCAGTAACGTGGGCTTCTTGAATCAGCTGCTCAAGTTGGGCTTTGCAGCCTCTGGGAATCGCGACGCGGCCATCTCTAAGTTCGCTGAGGTCTATGAGTCGCGGTTTGCCGAATACTGATTGATGCATAGATTGCGCACGGAAGAACTCCGGGTTGGCAAATGTCGCAAGCCTGCGGATTTCCATTTGAGCTGCCGGGCTCAGAGACTTTTCGGGGATGTAGAGCATATCGGCTTGTGTGACGAGCAGGTTCGAGGGGAAGTCTCGTGGCGTGAGCGGGAGCCGCTTTCGTGGCTTTTGGACATTGCGCCTGGTTTTGTTTGTCGCTGCAGCTGTTGCTATTCCAAGCGGTTTGTTTTTGGTGTCCTCGATCAGACGATCCACCGTCGCACGCGAGATTAGTTGGATTTGCGAAAGGTAAAGCCATTGGTCGGGAAAGGGCTCGAATCGTTCGTCAACAAATACGCTGTTTCCTTCCCGCTGCGCTTTTCCCTGAAAGGGCAGCGCAATGAGATTTCCAAAGCCGCCTTCAGGAATGGTGGACTGCGCGGGTATCATTCGGTCAAAGGCTTCGAAGGTGATTGTCTTGTTGAGTGCCGCTGCTTCGGCGATAAGGCAGCTACCGAAATCTCGTGCTGTCTTTGCGTTTATAGGTTCTAGGAAGAAAAACCAGATATGCGCGCCGTTGCCTGACCTTGATCGCTCGACCGCAGCGTTAATTCCATGGTTTTTTACGACA
Source organism: Collinsella aerofaciens (assembly GCF_039752955.1). GTDB lineage: Bacteria > Actinomycetota > Coriobacteriia > Coriobacteriales > Coriobacteriaceae > Collinsella > Collinsella aerofaciens_BI. The sequence goes on along the minus strand of NZ_JBDMHB010000054.1, from coordinate 5,037 downwards.
AGCCTGATAGCGTTTGTCGCTTCTTTCCAATCGGCTTTGTCAAAATCAATGACAAGGACATTTGTGTTGCAGTCTTTGTCGAGAACATATTGACCTATGACGTCCCGGAGCCTGTCGTCGCTGCCTTTGAAATGGGCGATAATGGCGGCATCGTTCAGCTCAAGGAATGTGCGGCTGCGACATTCGGCGCATTTAATTCTGTGATGGTTTGCTTTGGGGCAAATGCCTGGCTTCCACTCATTTGCGCAGGCGGGTGTATAGCCGATGCCCCCGTCTTTTCTGCGATACCCGTGAGCGTGCACATCTTTGCGGCCGGTAAAAAGATTGCGAAAGAGCTCGAGTTTGTCGCGCGCTGGGCTCGCGCTGGTAACGATGCCCTCGGTCTGTGCACGTTCGCCGAAAGATTTGCCGGCTTTGTCCCATTCTTCGAGTGTTGCGTAACGGATGTCTGGACCGTTGCTACAGATTACGATCTGCTTACGCGGATCTGAAGCGTGGACAACCGTTTTATTGAGTTTGAATAAGGCGTTCCCGAAAAGGGCGTATTGATGCACGGCGTTGCTCATTTGAATGCCATTCTTGTCAGCGTTCATTGGGATGAGGGTACGTCATTTCAGCTTTATGAGATATGCGACTTCGATTTTGGTTCGGTAATAGTGGGGTACCGATCCGTGAGTGGCAATTAGCCGGTGCCAAAACGTGCGGCGGCTGTTGTTAAAGGTGTTTTGGCGGCTATGGGGCGTGTTGGCGGCGTGGGGAGGGGTCCTCGAATGACTCCGTGGTCAAATAACGTCAAATATGAGTACTGTTGTTAATGTAGTCTCATAACATTTGGTAAGAATAGAATACCAATTCCACATTATTCTATATATCTAACCCACTAAACACGGAATTTTGAGCCTTGGCAAGACGTGGAATTGATCGAAATGATCAATTCCGGCGAGATTTTGCTGCTACTAATTTGGTGGCGGTACTCATATTTGCCATTTTTTGTCCAGTGGGTACCGCGAGGGGCCTGTTCGACTGGCTCAACGGCCCGGTGATGGATGCCGGCATGATCAGCCCACTCGATCCAGACCTTGTCCACATCACCGACGACCTCAACGAAGCCGTCGACATCGCCCTAAGCGGGCTGATGTAGGGTAGGTAAAATGGGGCTAAAAGACTGGTCTGAAACGTTTGATACCAGTCTTTTTAGCCCCGTCCCAAATGAACTGCTTCTAAGTTGCGGTGGAATAGGGATTGATTGGCGGCTAATAAGCCAAAAACAGTCCCTATTCCACCGCAACTGATGTGGGCGTCCCTAGTGAGTTGGCTGGTAGCGGGGGCAGTAGCTGATGGCGATGGCGTCGACGCCTACGTGGGTGGCGATGGTGCAGCCGATGGGGCCGGTGCCGGCGTCTACGTAATCCTGACCCGCGAGTGCCTCGTTGACAAGCTCCTGCTCCTCGGCGGCGCCGGTCGTGAGCACGCGCACGCTGGAGCCCGGATACTCGGCCAAAAATGCGAGGCAATCGGCCATGGTGTTGGTAACGATGCGCTTGGCACCGCGGCCCTTTTTTATGGCCTTGATCTCGCCCGATTTCCACTCCGGCGAAACGGCCAGGCGAATGTTGAGCATTTGCGTGAGCTGGCCGGCGAGCTTGGGCGCGCGGCCGTTCTTAACGAGATTCTCGAGCGTGCGGGGAATCAGCAGCAGGTGGGCGTCTGGCAGCGTCGCGCGGATCTGCGCCTCGGTCTCGTCCAGGCTGCGGCCGTCCTCGCGCATGGCCAGCGCGTACTCCACCAGCAGGCCCTCGGCGCCCGAGCCGGTGCGCGAGTCGATGCAGCGCACGTCGAGCTCGTGCGTCTCGGCCGTCAGGCTGGCGTTGGCGTAGCAGGCGGACCACTCGCTGCACAGCGAGATAAAGATGGCGCTATCGTGGCCGTCGGCGCGCACGCGGTCAAAGAGTTCCTTGAACTCGCCGGCACTCGGCTGCGAGGTGTGCGGCAGCTGCTCGGAGCCGGCCATGCGGGCGACGTACTCTTGGGCGGTAATCTGCACCTGGTCGAGCAGGTCCTCGCCCTCGATAATCACATGCAGCGGAATCACGTAAATGCCGAGCTCTTGGGCGCGGGCGGGGGAGATGTCCGACGTGGAGTCGGTTATGATGGCAAAAGACATAATTGCACCTTTCGTTGGGGCGCGACGGCGCCGCCTTCTGAGAGCAAAGTGCGACAAGTATAGTGGAGTCGTTCCACATTTCTAGGTTCAATTGTTGAATAGTCAACAGTTTGAAGTGTCGGTGTGGAAATCGTCAACTGGGGAAGAGGGATGCCGATGGAGGCGCTGGAGATATGCAAACGGCCGGTCGTGCTGTTTGATTTTGATGGCACGGTGGCCGATACGGGTCGGGCGGTGATGACCTCGACGCGCAAGACGCTGGCTGCACGCGGGTTTTCGGAGGCGCAGATGGGTGACCTGCGTCGCATGATCGGGCCGCCCCTGTGGAAGAGTTTTCACGACTTTTATGGCTTCTCCCGCGAGGAGTCGCTTGTGGTGGCCGACGAGTACCGCGCCTTTTTTGACGAGCTGGGACCGGAGGAGTATCCCGTGTTTGACGGGATCCCCGAGCTGCTGGATGGGTTGGTCGCCCAGGGCAAGCGCTTGGCCGTGGCGACGTCGCGCATGGAGGCAAAGTGCGTTGACATGGTGGGAGAGCTGGGACTTTCTCAGTTTGAGGCGGTGGTTGGCATGAATCCGCCGCAGGGGCGCGAGACCAAGGCCGATTCGGTCCGCGACGCGTTGGCGGCCTTGGGTGCGGCCGCGGGCGATGCCGTGATGATCGGCGATCGCTTTAACGACGTCGAGGGCGCGCACGCGATGAGCGTGCCGTGCATTGGTATCTATTCGGGCGCGGCGGCGCCGGGCGAGCACGAGGCGGCGGGTGCCGATGCAGTGGTGCACTCGGTGGCCGAGCTTGCTAAACTTTTCGCTATATAGGTATTTGATGTGAGGGGCGGGCACGCTCGCCGCTCATTGGTAAGGAGGTCGTCCATGAATCAGGTGGAGCAGAGCGTTGCCGAGTATGTCGACGAGGTCTGGGAGGATGTCGTCGCCGATATCGAGCAGCTGGTGAGTTATCCGTCCGTGGCAGTTTCTGCCGATGCGGAGCCCGGCGCGCCGTTTGGCCGCCCGGTCCGTGACGCGCTCGATTGCGCGCTCGGCATCGCGCAGAAGCTCGGCTATCAGACGAGCGACGACGAGGGCTATGTGGGAATCGCCGATATCCCGGGCCGCGGCGACAAACAGCTCGCGACTATCTGCCACGTGGACGTGGTTCCCGCCGGCCCTGGCTGGAACACCGACCCGTTCACCATGGAGCGCCGCGAGGGCTGGCTGCTCGGTCGCGGCGTGATTGACGACAAGGGCCCGGCGGTATTGTCACTCTACGCCGGCGCCTACTTGCTCAAGCACGGCATTGTTCCGCGCTACACCTTCCGCGCGCTGCTGGGCTGCGATGAGGAAGTGGGCATGTCCGACGTTCACCATTATCTGGAGAACAACGCAGACCCCGACTTTTTGTTTACGCCCGATGCCGAGTTCCCGGTCTGCAATGCTGAGAAGGGCCAGTTTGGGGCGACGTTCGTGAGCCCCAAGATCGACGGCGGGCGCATTGTGTCCTGGAGCGGTGCCGAGGCGAGCAACGCCATTCCGTCGCAGTCTATCTGCGAGCTCGCGATTGCCGCCGATGAGCTGCCGGCGCCGGTCGAGAATGCTGACCGCCTGGAGATCACGGCTCTCGACAATGGTCATGTGCAGATTTTCGCCCACGGTATTGGCGGTCACGCCTCGATGCCCGAGGGGACGATCAATGCCGTCGGCCTGATCGTGTCGTATCTGCGCGAGGCCGAGGACGCGTTTGGTGCACGCGACGAGCGCCTGCTGACGCCTGCCGAGCACGAGTTCGTCAAGTTCCTGGCCTTTGTGCATGCGGATGCCTATGGTCGCGGCCTGGGTATCGACGCGACGAGCCCAGCGTTTGGCCCGCTTACCTGCAACGCTGGCGTCATCCGTGTGGCGGATGGCCATATCGAGCAGGTCATCGACGTGCGCTTCCCCGACAGCACGAGTGCCGATACCATCCGCGAGCAGCTCGAGCCGCTCGTGGGCCGTTTTGGCGTGACGTGCCGTGTGGGTCGTGCGAAGGTGCCGTTCTCGGTGTCTGCCGACGATCCGGCCGTGAAGGCGCTTATCGATACCTATAACGAGTTCACCGGCAAGCATGCCGAGCCCTTTGCCATGGGCGGCGGCACGTACGCGCGCAACTTTGCCCGCGCCGTCTCGTTTGGCCCCGAGGAGACCGGCCTGGAGCTGCCCGCATGGGGCGGCCAGATGCACGGCCCCAACGAGTGCGCCAACGAGGAACAGCTCAAGCAGGCGCTCAAGATCTATATTGTTGCGATCCTCCGTTTGAATGAATTAGAGCTTTAGGGTTACGCGGTTTTACCAAACCGCGTAACAGCTCGACGCTGCAAACGCCCCCAAGCGGCAATCTGACGTTCAATCGTCGGTCGCGTACAAAAGTACGCTTCCCTCCTCTTTCACGTCACCTTGCTCGCTTAGGGGCGTTTTCGCTCATATGACCCAATCCGCTGTCAAGAGCCACAATGGCCCCGCCGACCGCTTGCAATCGGTCGGCGGGGCCTGCCGTTGAACCCGTCCCGGTCCGCCCCCGGCATGTCGTCGACGCCTTCGGCTCAGTCTCATATCCGCGGATACCGCTCCGGCGGCCCGCAATCCTCTCCTTCGGCGGGGCTCCCCAAGTCTGACTACGCGCATGCGGCCGCTGCCGCGCGCCCAGCGAAAGCGGGGGTATCCCCGAAGGCTGCCCGGCTCGCCGGGACGGGGGCTATGTCTATTCGGTTGCCTCCCGGCACATCGCGCCGAGGGCCCACAGCCACCTCACGAGCTCGGCGGCGGTGGCGGCGTTCGCCTTCGCCTGGGGCATGCCCCTGGCGAGCATCTCCTCGCGGCGCCGGAGCAGGCGCTCGGAA
>NZ_JBDMHB010000053.1:0-11092 GCF_039752955.1 Collinsella aerofaciens | reverse complement strand
AAGTCATAGATGCGGGCGTGTTGGCTAAAATGGGTCGGCCGGGATTGGTCAATCTCGGCCGACTATATTTGGCTAAAATAATCCGACGCTAACACCATAACCATACCGTTTCCGATATAAATAGCAATATGGCCCCAGCGGGCACCAGCACTTGTATGAGTATGCGTAGGGACCGCAACGATCATTCCAACTTTAAGCTGAGATATATCTCGGCTGTAACACCAATTCCAGAACATGTCGCATGCGTCGCCGTTGGGATATGACCCCAGCACGGGGTAAAACACATGGCTAACCCACTCCGAGCACAGTCCCGCCCCAGGAGAAGGAACGCTATGGCAACGATTAACGATCTGGGACTGCAAGGAGGCGCGCGCGGAGTGCTCAGGCTCCACCCAAGCACCTGAGGCATTAAAGAAATACTCGGAGTCTCCAATTCTGTTCCAGCCATTTACCATTTGTCCAGAAGACATAAGGTAGTACCACGTTCCATCATCATCGAGGAACCAGCCAGTATTCATGGCTCCGGATTCGTTGTCGAGGTGATACCACCTACCGTCAATGAATCGCCAACCGCGCTGCAGAACCCCATCTGAGTCTGTGTAAAACCACACCTGTGCAGCTGAGGACCAATACCAGCCAGCGACAGGCTTTCCCTCGGGATCCCTGAGCTTAATTCCGCCCGCGCCGTCCTTGACGCCCGAAAGCACAATCGCACCACTGCTGCACGCATAATATACGTTTTCATCTTGTGAGAAGACCCAAGTGTTGCACTTTAATGCACCGCCGCTATCCGGATCCAAATAATAAATGGAGCCATTTACAGTTTGAAATCCTTCCAGCATGGCGCCATTATTATTGGGGTCTAGCAAATACCAGCTAGAACCATTGTAAAACCACCCGGTACGAATCTCTCCCGATGCGTTGGAGCAATACCATGCCCCATCGTTAATAAACCAACCGGAGCTCATAGAACCGGATTCGGAAAAATGATACAAAGAGCCGTTAACAAGCCTAAAGCCCGTAGCCATTAATCCAGAAGGCTCAAGCCAGTACCAAGTATTGCCAAGGAGTAACCACCCGGTCTGCATAGCGCCCGAACTGTCCAAATAGTACCAGCTATCATCAATTAAAACCCAGCCGGTCTTCATTGAACCCGATGTCTCGTCAAGGTAGAACCAGCGCCCACCGGTGGCAGCCCATCCCTTCAAATGTGCACAGGAGTTAGAAAATAAATGCCAGCCATCGTTCAAGTATTTCCAGCCAGTAGTTGCATAACCTTCGGAATCAAAATAATACTCCGCCCCTCTAATGGACAGAAAACAGTTTGACGGCCAACCACCAGCCTCATATCTCCACCACCATTTACCGTTTTGGTAGGCCCAAGAACCAGGAAGAGCGATGTTATTATCAGAGGAACGAACGATCTGGAACGACAGTTGAGAGGTAACGCCGGCGTAATTCCCTAGCCCATTCACTCTTATAGTGGCGCAGCCAGGGGCAACATTATCTGAATACGTGACTTCATAATCGATTCCGCTTGCTAGCACAGAACCGCTGGCAGTCAAAACAGAGACATCAGGAGTAATCACATCGCCAGTATATTCATATATCGACGAATCGATAGATGCTTTGAAATTATCGGAATCCAAAGTCAAACGATCGCTACCTGATGTCCCAAATGCTTCCTGACCCGATTGAACCAAAGAGCCATCAGTGCCTTCAGCCACGCAATCTTCAGTTAATGAAAATGCGATTGCGGGCCATAAAAGAGAGATGAAACAAATAGATGTTAGACAAACCACGCTGATTAAACTCAGATGTCGATTTTTCATCATTTTTCTCTTCTCGCCAAATCAAATTAACCTTTGAATATCCAGATGCAGTCGACCCAGAGATGCAGTTCCCAAATTAATTAATATGCAAGACAACTCGCTTGATACGTTGCACCAGATAAAACGATAAGACACTCAACATAGGGATTGTCTATTTGTTAGACAATCCACAACCAGCAGTCGAGCGCGATCAATGGTGCACAAACTTAGGAGCCCTAATGAGGGATAGCCGAAGGAACTGAATCAAACCATGTATTGAGCTCATTCATGATCAGACCTTTTCTCAAGCTCTTTTTCGAGCAGGGCAATCCTATGAGTAAGGTTTTTGATCGCCAAAACATGACGACTCGCGGCAACGCTAAGAGACAGAGAGATTGCAAGCAACAGCACGATTGCACCCAAAAAAAGGAAATTGGCCGGGTTGACAAACCCAATAGCTGTTGAGCAACTATAAATAATCTGAGGACATAAATCACAGATCAAGGCCGCCATACACATCAAAATCCACAGCAAAGAGTACTTAAGAAGCATCTTTCCGTTGGACACGAGACGTAAAACATAGACGAGGAATCCGCCGAAAAAGAGGGCCGCACCAATCCTCAAAATAAGATTCATTATTTGTCTCCCCTATGAACCCAGCACACAAGGACAATGGCTAACGTAACCTTGACCATATAGTAGACGGAAGAGAAGCCCCCGATAGATGAACGTCCACCTTGGCGCTCATTCATCTTTACAGGCGCTTCCATAACGGGAAGACCAAGCTTCATAGCCAAAGCAATCGACTCTGGCTCCGGGTAGTCATCAGGATAACTCTTGCAGAACAGGTCGATAGCATCTTTATTGCAGGCCCTAAAGCCAGAAGTGGGATCGGTGACCACCTTACCCGTAAGCAGCTCGAGCAAAAATGAAAGCCACCTGATTCCAACACGACGCATAAAAGTTGATTGAAAACCATCAGTCTCAACCAGAAATCGAGAGCCTATCGCCAAACTCGCACCGCTCTCAATCAGCTTTACAAGCTCAGGAATATAAGAAGGATCATGCTGGCCATCGCCGTCAACCTGAATGTCGATATCATAGCCAAATCTCTGGGCATATTTATGGCCCGCTTGGACCGCTCCACCGATACCAAGGTTCTGCGGCAGATCCAATATGTTGATACCATGCTCTCGACAAAGCTCAAGCGTTGTATCTTGTGAGCCGTCGTTGATTACGACATAGTCATAACCCGCAGCTTTTATAGCTGCAACGGTATTGAGAATGCACTCCTGTTCGTTATAGGCAGGAATTATTACGAGAACACGCAGATGTCCTTTTGAACATGTCGTTGAAGTAAAAGACAATCGAGATTCATCCATTCCAAAAACAGTTGGCTCTTAGCGACGCCCAAAGAATTTGCGACTCTTCCAGTCCAACGCATAGCTTAACTCAGACTTAAGTTTACTGTATCCTGTCTAACCATTAGGAAGTTACATCTCAAGCTTAGATATTTAGCTTGCTCAACTAGGGCACACATGGAGTCCCCATCCATCACCGCAGGAAAAGGACCCCTTGCAGTTCTGCCTCAAATACGGGGCGCATGTCCTGAGCGAACCCTCAACGCCGTCCCATTCGATCCAATCGAATCCAACTAATTGCCCACTCCTACTATAACCATGACCTATATCGCTAATTTAGAAAAAACGGATATACAGAAGCTCGAACATCACAAAATACAGCAGCGCAAATGGAGCCTCGAGCATAAAGGCTGTAAATTTAGCCTTCACCTCCTCATCGCAGTAAATAGGGAACCTGAGCAATAGACAGGCAAAAGGTATTATCAAAGGTATGAGATATCGCGCCTGAACACCCGCAACTGTCTGGCTTCCGACTCCTGTAAAAGCGATGTATAGAGCCAAAGCAACTAGGTAGCAAGTAGCAAGAACCAAGAATAGAGACCAAACAATTCCGCAACGACTAAGCTTAATTTTAGTAACTTTTTCATTATCAATAATGCAAATAGCTTCAAACAACATGATGGGGAGATATGAAAGCCATGGGAACAGATTGGAGACGTCCCCAAGATAGGCCATATTCGTTGATATTGAATTGAGAAACGCCGGGGTCAGCATCGATCCAAAAACGAAATTCGAGATTACAGCTATAGTTCCAACCGGATTTGCAAGCACTCCCGTCGTTTGACCAGCCGTAGAGACTTCGGTGCCACCACGCGCATCAGAAATGTTATTTACGACAGAAGAGAAGTATGGCGTCAAGAAAGATAAAATCATTATGGCGCAAACGAATATCGCGGTTCCAATCAAGATACGTCTTTGCTTGCTCGAAGTATATTTATTTGCAGGAATTAAAAGCGCAAGTCCGAATAATGGAAAATAAATCGCTTTAGCTGCAAATCCGACTGCAAAAGATAGTAGAAATCCGAAGAACGTTTTTGCAGAAATATCCTCTTCAGAAACAAGCATCTTCAACAAAAGAGCTGTTCCTAGCAAACTGAACGATATCACACAGGGATCATACGAGTAACTGGCTGCCATTAACACAGCAGACGGGAACAACGCAATACAAGTGAAAAGACATTTTCTGCAAGGGGCTATACGAATTGCGATTCCACAGATAACTGCATACGCAAGTAAATTGAATATTTTTCCCAATGCAAATTTGATAGAAAATGGGAGATGAAGCAAGCGACCCAAACAAAGGCCGATAGATGAAGGAATATAGGCAATTTTAGAAAGAGCCACACTATCAAAACAATTAACACGTTCGATACCTTCAGCTATATTATTTTTATCGGCCTCTCTGACTAATTGCTCAACAGAGCCACGGTTAAACTCTCTTGTTTCATCTATTGGGTACTTACCCAAAGATGCATCCAAACTAAAGCCGTCCCCCCTATAAAACTGTTCGACTATCATTCGGTCAGAATTTGTTATTTCAGCATTTGTGAGGTAGGAAACACTATTTGCATTTCCATAGTGGACCTCATCATCCCATGTCAGAAAATTTGTAACGGGGAAGCAAATAATTACGGATAGACCGACCGAGACAATGCATGCGAAAGCGAACAGTTCGGGCTTCAGATAAGAAGTGCCCCCATTAATAGCAATCAACCCGATCAAAACAGTAATGGGCAAAGCAGACGCGAACAACACCGTCTTTGACTTATCGAGCGGAATGCCAATAAAAGCGATTAAAACAGCAAAGCCAACAGAAACCGTCAAAAAAAAGAAACACTTCTTAGTATCAGTTTTCTTAACCGAGGCTACAAAGCTCTTCACCAGGCCATAGCAAAGCTCAATGCCTTGAAACGCTAAAACTAAATGAAAGCATATAACAAGACTTGCGATATTCCATGCGTCAAGATCGAAGGGGCCAAACGTCTTCGCACCAGTCAATATGATTAAAACTAGCAGAAAGCTGCTGAGAATGCTGGACGCGACGAGGACGGTTATCTGACGAATAGCGTCACCACCCGACTGTGATTTCGGTTGCAAATATAAGCACGCAACAGCAACGACATCGCAAAAGAGTTCAAGAATGAATAGATTTAAATTCTTATAGTGCAATGATGTCGCAACAGCTAATAAAAGAAGTCCCAGCCCAAAGATGGCAAGCGCGTACTCGCTTTTCTTAATTGCAGGATTATTCAAAACGTGCATCTCCAACTAAAGACAAAATCGAATAGGGTAAGTCGACAATAACAAATTCGTATCTCAAATCCAACTTCACTCAAAAGCTAAGCAAAAGCCAGCCAAGTATCACTTAGCAAATACAAAACGCCTTCTCGACATCCATAGCAGTGGCATCCCAGTTATATCGATTTTCAACAAGCGCCCTAGAGTTTCGAGACTGAAGAGAAAGCAGCTTTCGATCATCAAAAAGCCTGCATAATGCCGAAACCACCTCATCAGATGCCATGGACCGAATTATTGTGCCGAAGCTATCATCTAAGATAAGCTCGCGTGCCCCGCCCACGTCTGTTACCACTGCAGGCGTTCCGCAGGCTGAAGCTTCAAGAAGTACCGTTGAAAAGCCTTCGGAACGAGTTGGAAGACAAAGCACATCTGCTTGCTGAAGTAAGGAGGAAATATCCTCTGTGTTACATCTCCCAAGCCAAAACAAGTTAGACGAACAAGCTTCCTTGACCTCATTAGCCAGCGGACCATCCCCTGCAAGAACAAAACAAATATCACGCTTGGTAATATCTTTTGTGCGAGCCGCCTCAATAATTGAATAAATTCCCTTTTCAGGAATAAGCCGCCCGACAAAAGCTACAACCAAAGATGACTGAGGGATACCTAATTCAGATCGGAAATCTCTCCCCGAAGAAATACTCCTATAGAATGAGGCATTGATTGAGTTTGAAATTACGCCTTTTGCAGTGATATTAAAGTGCTGAAGCCATTCAACACTTTTAGAAGAAATCCCATAGAAATCAGGTTCAAACGACTTTACGCGATCAGTAATCCAATCTTCATATCGGCGAACAAAATAATCAAGAAATGGCTGATTGAAAGAGAGATACGCTGAGCCGTGGTCGAGAACAACAGCCTTAGCACTATGATCCGCAGCAAACTTCAGCCCTTCGAGCGAGAGAGGGAAAAGTCTCGTGTTTATCAGAACACCATTCCACTCATAATCATCAAGGGTTTGCAGGAGTCGGTAATAATCACTGGTTTTTTTGGGAAGAGGAAGTCTTCCATCAAGTAACGGAATGCAAGGAAGACGAATTACCTCCAGGCCGTTTTCGACTGAATGACCGACTCCCACGCGCATCGAATCATTAGTAACGATAACCACCCTATCGCCGCGTGCAGTCAAGGCGTGAGCGAGACCATCGACAAAATTACCAATTCCACTAAGTTGCGGGTGATAATGGTGAGTGAAAATACAAATAGAGGAGCTCATCACATAACCTCATCTGATATAGATGTCATATCCTTAATTCTGTGCCGTCCAGACTTCCCCATCTCCAAAGTCGAGCAAGAGCGGAAGATGGGTATGTCGATTATCCGGTGACGGTATTTTTTTCCAATCGCCATACATCGTTGTAAGATATTTATCCGTCATACGAGGAACAGGGAATTCACTGCCTTCGAAAACCGCACTGCTCAGAGGGAAAATCTCTGAAATAGGCACTGGCGCCATATTCGGCCAGCTTAACGTCAGACAGTAATCAGAGACCTCACCCGTATTTGAGTCGGCAATACAGGAATCGAACAAATCCTGGTAAGAGCATGCGCCTCGAGAAACCAGTTGTTCCACCACGTGCATAGCAGAACAACCAATTTGCTCGAGTTGACCAAGGAACCCTTTATGAGGGACAACAATGGAAGAAGAATGATATAAATAGGCTCTTTTCTGTGCAATTGATGCAGTTCGGACTTGCTTTGCACGAAGGCGTTTATCTGTATAGAGCTGGTCATATGGAAAGATGTCGACAAAAATGCCCATCGAACTGGAAGCCTCTCGAGCCTCTTGATTCTCGAAGCGAGTTCCATCGCGATACACCTTAGCAAACATCGCAGCATAGCCAGTAGTATTCCGCGATGTATGGAGCGAATATCCTTCCGGTAACCCACCCTCGGCTAAAGAGCAAAAGCGGTCATAATCTGAACGCATCATTCCGATATCTATATCATCATCCCAAGGGATAAACCCCCTATGACGCATTGCTCCTAAACATGTTCCACCGTCAAGCCACCACCTGATGCCGCGCTTAGAGCAGAATGCGGCGACAACCTGAAGGATATCCAATTCAGTGTTTTGAAGCTTTAATAGCGCGTGAGCTTTAGACATCATCGGCCTATCTCTTTTCCCCGAACCATTGTTGCGTCTGTTTCCCCAAAACAGAAGACTGATAAATAAGGCAAATGGCATTGGATATAAGCGCCGATACAGTAGGGCCATTTAAGCCAAACAGCATTTGCGCAGGAGCCATAACAGCGACAGCACTAATTAAGGACAGCATGCTGCCAACAAATACCCCTCGGTAATTATCAAGAGAAACCAACAAATCGTTGACAAACCAAGCGATGCCAGTCAAAAAGGCACAAGCCAACATAGGCTGAAGGAGATCGGTATGTTTAGCTATTCCAGCGCCATAAAACAGTGACAGCAATAATTTACCGAAAAAGAAAAGGGCAACTGAAGATATGACACCGACAAAAAAGATGCCAGCAAGTATTTTACCTATGAGCGAAAAAAAGGACTTTTCTCTAGAATGGTAACGCTCTACTAGATAACCTAATAAAGGATTATAAATATAGGTCGCACCCATTTGGATAATTGCCACAGGTGCAGCAACTGATGCATAAATACCCAGAGCAGAATCTCCGAATGAATAAGATAAATACTGCCTGGGAATATTCGGCGCCGCAGAAGCAGCAATGCCGCCCAGAACGATGGGCAAACAGCTACATAGGAAGGCTCTGACCTTCGCTCGGCTAATTCCAAGCTTGATTGCAGAAATCCGATTTGATCTTGGATAATCGTAAATAACTCCGATGCCTATTGTCACTACCGTCATAAGCAACAGTGCACCTTCGAGGCTATTAAAAAATCCAAAGACAAGAATGAATGAAAGGAGAGAGCCGATGCCCTGCATTATGAGGGATTTCCCAATATAGTCCATCCTATGACCAACCTGATCATTAGCATGCATGACATCAATGACTAAGCCAGCGGTTTTATAGAGAGCATACAGAAGAATAGCGGGCACCGTACCAATACGACACGTTGCAATGGAATAGACGGCTAACATTGCAAACGCTATAAAAGTAGTAAAGAAACGAAAAGTCAGGTATTCACCAGCAGAGTTTTTCCTTTCAACATCTGCAATTTGCACCGTGTACATCCTGTATTGGGCTAATTGAGAAAACATGTTGAAAATAGACATAGCCAGCGAATAAATGCCTGCAGCACTATATCCATCAGACAGCCGAACGACCAAAATGGTGATAAGCCACTGACAGCCTAAATTAGTCAACGAACCGACGGTATTCCAGAACATATTATGTTTAATCGAAAGAGTCTTCTCTGTGGCCTTCACAAATATAAGCGCCCTTCTAAACCTGTCGAAATGAGGATACGGAGCTATCTCGCAGCTTTAAGTTCTTTTAAAATCAAAATAAACAGCCAATTCGGCATAAGACGTATAATGATATCTGCTTTAGCGATAGACGGGCAAGCTCGTCGGTATTTAAGTAAACCAATTATGGAGCGCCGCTCCCTTGCTTCAGCGAACCCCAATATTTCCTTTAGATGCGGTGAATCGGGAAATCTATCGGCAAATCGCCTAGCAGTATCAACCCTGTTTTTAACTCTTGTCGAATACCAATCATCTTTTGAAGAAACACCTGCAAGGAATCCAGTTTCGTTACCACCATGTCGACGATACTTAACCAAAGGAGTCATAGTAAAGCTGCACTTCCCCAGTTCACTGCAACCCAATGTCAACCACAAGTCATGTGCAGTCGATTCCGGAAAGGGAATCATCGACTTCGCCGCACTCGCATCTAACATGAGAGCCATACCAATGCCGTAACATACGCTTGCGGCCTGTACAGTAATATCCTCTCCAGAGCACCAATTTACTTCCGGCGAATTAGGATGAGCTTTCCTATAACTCTTTACCAGAATATTTCCGTTTTCGTCAATTACCGATCTATCACAAACATCTAGAATTGAGCCTTCTTCTAGCATATGGTTGAGCGAAACTTCAACTCTATTAGGCTCCCAAATATCATCCTGATCGCAAAGTACTACGTAATCCCCTTCCGCCAAGGAGAGCAGCGCCTCGAACGATTTGACATAACCGAGATTATTATCACCGTGATAATACCGATAGGCGTTTTTCGTTATATGCGCTTGGATAAACCGCTCTAATGAATCCGATTCAGGGCAGTCATTTCTAACTAGAAGCGTAAGCGGAAAAGTTTGTTTATCTATCGAATCAAGTTGTTCCGCGAAAAACTTAAGATCGGGTTTATAAGCTGAGAGAAGTACGCATACGCCAATATCATTTCCCATTTCTATTTCCAAAAATCCTCCCAAATTCATTGCTTAAAGATTATCAAAGCACCCTCAGTTAAAAGAAACTCTTTTAAAAATAGAGTATTTATCCCTGTCTCTTAAAACGAGTGCCTAATATCAATAAGTAACAACCTTTGTTCCATAAGGAATGTTATCGTAAATCCATTTTGCATTCTGAATCTCAAGGCGTACGCATCCAGCAGAGGATGGAACGCCCATCGTGGGATCCATCACGCGGTTGCTGTTGACGTAGTAGGGTGAGGAATGGAATAAGTAATCACCATAGAACTGCGTGTAGTAATAGCAAGTATATCCATGCCCAAAGGAGTATCCCTTACCGTAGACTTGATACTCCCCTATCACCGTAGGCGTGCTAGCTTTTCCCGTCGAACATACATATCGACGGTTTAAGGACCAGTTATTCCAGGATCCAGTGTAAATACTCGTAACGCAACGTGACGTATCGACAAGTATCAGCCAATTTGTATTGCTTGAATAACTTTGAGCCTTAGCATCCATATAGTCTGACACCCTCGCGCCGTTAGCCATAAAGAAATTCCAGGATCCGTCCACAACGCGCCAGCCAGTAGCCATAGCTCCACTAGCATCAAGCCAATACCAGGTGGCGCCCAGATTGAGCCATCCTGTCTGCATATAACCAGACGAATTCAAGTAATACCAAGATCCGTTAACGGCAACCCAACCGGTTTTCATAGCATAAGTGGACGGATCTAAATAGAACCAGGAGCCATCCTTGTACAGCCAGCCAGATCGTGCATAGCCAGCGGTCTCATCAAAAAAGTACCATTTTCCGTTAACGTTCTTCCATCCAGCGCAGGGGGAGCCATCGGTTGAATCAGCATAGAACTTACAGCCTCCAAGCATCACAAACCCGTGAGCTTCGACCAATTCGCCATCGCCGTTTGATGTAAACAGTTTTCCATTACGCAATGCTCCACACAATGAGCAATCAGAACCAGCAAAAGCCTTAGATGGCTCATCCTGAACCGAGTCCTGGACATCTACCCATTCACGACAAGCAACAGCGCCTGAAGCTTTTGCATAATAGCTTTTCCCATTTACAGAAAAATGACCAAGAAGCATTTTACCGTCGGCGGCAGGATCGAGATAATAGTATTGACCACCGTCCTTCAGCCATTCAGTCTTTATAATGCCCGACGCTTGAGAAGGCTCAGCGTAATACCAGTCTCCATCGCTCATAA
>NZ_JBDMHB010000052.1:0-11315 GCF_039752955.1 Collinsella aerofaciens | reverse complement strand
GTTTGAACTTCTTGTCCAGATCGATCGGATCATCGAGCGAGCGCACTTCGCCGTCGACACGCACGCGGCTAAAGCCCTCGGCGCGAAGGTCCTCAAACAGTTTGGTGTACTCGCCTTTTCGCCCGCGCACCACCGGTGCCAGCACAAACGCGCGGCGACCCTCCCCCGCCGCCAAGACTTTGTCGGCAACCTGGTCGGTCGTCTGGCGCTCAATGACGCGGCCGCATTCGGGACAGTGCGGGGTGCCCACACGGGCGAACAGCAGGCGCAGATAGTCATAAATCTCGGTTACGGTGCCAACCGTCGAGCGAGGGTTTTTAGACGTCGTCTTTTGGTCGATCGACACCGCCGGCGAAAGGCCGTCGATTGAATCCAAGTCGGGTTTGTCCATCTGGCCCAAGAACTGGCGCGCATAGCTCGAAAGACTCTCGACGTATCGACGCTGGCCCTCGGCATAGATAGTGTCAAATGCCAGCGAACTCTTGCCCGAGCCAGAAAGACCGGTAATGACCACGAGTTGGTCACGCGGAATGGAAACATCGATATCACGGAGGTTGTGCTCACGAGCGCCGCGAATAACGATAGAAGAATCAGACATGGAAGCTCCTTGCCTCCTATTGCATCGAATCATACTGTCGATGAGTTTAGCGCACTCGACGCGCACAGATGTTCGTAATACAAGATTCGCAGACCTTTAGCTTTGCGTATCGGGTGCTTTGTTTCTCGAAATGCCGTGGAAAGGTTACAGTAATCTACTACTGAACTTAATTTGCTGTAACAGAGGAACGTCCATGACCGAAGATATCCCCCTTGAAATCACTTCGAGCGACATGGCCAATCTGCCCATATTCATCGCCGTCCTTATCGTGGCCACCGTCGTCGTGCGCGTGTATTTTTCAATCAAACACAATGAAAAGCCGCCCATTGCCCGCGTCTTTTGGTGCGCGACGCTCCTCATCCCGCTCGGCATGGTAGCTGCATGGATTACGAATCAATTGCTCGTAAATGAGGACAATTCCCTATGGGTCCTTTCTTATTCGGCGCTCGGTGCTACCGCCGTCATACTTCTTGTCGAGCCCTTGGTTTCGGGACTTATCGACCAAACCGATCTTGCGACGGGAACGGTTGCCTGTATTTGCCGTGACATCCTTGTCATCGCCGCTGTTTCAGCGCTCTCGTTCGTTTCACTCGAAATTGCCTGTAACGAAACGTTCTATCGCATTCCCGCCAACTCATTCGGGTTTTCCGTCGGGCTGCTCGCGACGGTTCTGCTCTCCCTTTATTTGCTGGGACAGCGTCATGGAGGCGTCATGGCCCTCGTGCCCGTCGCCTGTTGCATCCTTGGCATTGCCGAGCACTTCGTCATAACGTTTAAAGGCGAGGCCATCCTGCCAAGCGATATCTTGGCCCTTGGCACCGCAATGGAAGTGAGCGAGGGATACGAGTTTACCTTTACCGCCGGAATCGTAACCTCTCTAGCCCTGCTGGAGATTTCCCTGGGGCTTCTTTCGCTTATCCGACCGAGAAAGCTCCGTACGCCCACCCATGTCTTCCCCGCAATCGCCGCTAACCTCTGCGCTTTTCTGCTAGTGACCGTTGTGGGGCTCTCGGGCTTTTCCAGCATCGACTTGGAGCAGGCGCTGAATTTTGGATTTGACCGTTGGCAGCCCATCACCACGTATGCGTCTCAGGGTTTTATCACTTCGTTCACCGAAATGGTCAACGAGTTGCCCATTGAGAAGCCCGAAGACTATACGCCCGATGAGGCGCAGAGCATCGAGCAGGAGCTCGCCGCCACCTACGACAGCACGTATGGCTCGAGCGAGCAGCGCGCGGCGGCCGTTGCCCAGTTCAATGAAATCAAGCCGACGATTGTTGCCGTCATGAATGAGAGTTTTAGCGACCTTTCGTGCTTTGAGCAGCTCCAGGCGGCCGGGTACACCGGCCCCGCATTCTACAACTCGCTTCCCGACACACTTGTTCGCGGCACCATGCTCGCTTCGGTCGCCGGTGGCGGAACGGCGAACTCCGAATTCGAATTTTTGACCGGAGCGACAACGGCCTTTGTTGGATTGGGCAAAATCCCCTATCAGCTGTATCAGATGAATGGCGTCAACAGCCTGGCAAAGGACCTTAAAGAGCTTGGGTATACCGCTACGGCTATGCACCCGCAAAACCCCGTCAACTACCATCGAGATAAAATCTATCAGCAGCTGGGCTTTGGAGACTTTCTTTCAATCGGCGATTTCGAAGGTGCGTCCTATTACCATGCCGGCGTATGCGACTACGTCACCTACGACAAGATACTCGACCTGCTTAGAACCGACGAAGCCCCGCAGTTCATCTTTGACGTCACGATGCAAAATCACGGCGGCTACGACTATGGCACCGTTCCCGCCGAGGAGCTGACAAACTATTGGGTTGAGGGAGCCAGCGAGGGTGCCAATAGCGCGCTCAACACCTATCTTACCTGCATCAACGCATCCGACCGGGACCTCGAGTACTTTATCAACGAGCTCCGCAATATCGGCAGACCGGTTGTCCTTGTCTTTTTTGGCGACCATCAGCCGAGCGCCGCAACGACTCTCAACGACGAGCTGTACCCCCAGGAAGATACGGCAAGCCACGCTTTCCGTATCTATCAGTCGACATATTTTGTCTGGGCTAACTATGAAATCGCCGGCAATACCGAGCTCAACGTCTACGACACCGTCGGGGCAAACGAGATTGCAGCCATTACCCTTAATAAGATCGGCGCCCCGCTCACCGACTATCAAAAGGCTCTGCTTGCAACAAGGTCAGATGTGCCCACCATCAATGTCGCCGGCTACCTTGGTGCCGACGGGCTGCGCTACGACTTGGAATCTGAAGACAGCCCATACGCCTCGACGATCGACAAGCTGCAGCGCATGCAATACCTCGAGTTCGCCAGCAAAGTTCAGTAAGCCCGCCCATTCGCTTGGACCCATCGTATTGCAAGCACGCTCGGCCCAAATGCATCGCAAATGACTCCCGCTCGCAAACGAGGGTACAATGACGCTCGTGTCACATCACGGGGCTCCGGCCCCAACATATACAAAGGAGTCATACATGGGTTGCGAGCACGCACAGGCCGCCGGCGGACAAACGTCGCCGTCGCAATTTGAGGAGAACACGCTGTCCGAGGTCAAACGCGTCATCGCCGTGCTTTCCGGCAAGGGCGGTGTCGGCAAGTCGTTTGTCACCGGTGCCATCGCCACCGAGCTTGCCCGTCACGGCCACAAGGTCGGCGTCCTCGATGCCGACATCACCGGTCCCTCTATCCCCAAGATGTTCGGTATGAGCGGACGCCACGTCCATGCCCTTGGCAACCTTATGCTGCCCGAAATCTCCGAGCACGGCGTCAAGGTCATGAGCTCCAACCTTCTGCTCCAAAACGAGACCGACCCCGTCCTTTGGCGCGGTCCGGTCATCGCGGGCGCCATTAGGCAGTTCTGGAGCGAGACCTCGTGGGGCCCCATCGACTACCTGCTGGTCGACATGCCTCCGGGAACAGGCGATGTCGCGCTCACCGTCTTCCAGTCGCTGCCCGTCGACGGCATCGTCATCGTCACGAGCCCGCAGGATCTGGTCTCGATGATCGTCGCCAAGGCGGTCAACATGGCCGAGAAGATGAACGTCCCCATTCTGGGCATTGTCGAGAACATGAGCTATATCGAGTGCCCCGACTGCGGCAAGAAGATCGAGGTCTTTGGCAAAAGCAAGCTCCCCGAGGTCGCAGATCGCTATAACCTCGACATCTTGGGCCAGCTTCCCATTAATCCGGCACTCGCCGAGGCCTGCGATAAGGGCGAGGTCGAGACCGCGCTGCCCGATGGCATGTTGCCCAAGGCAGTCTCTGCCGTCGAGGCCATTACCCCGCACGAGACCGACGAGGCCTAAGTGAACACGAGCGCCTTCTATGACGTCCTGGTAATCGGCGGCGGGGCTTCAGGCCTCGCCGCCGCCATTACGGCCGCACGCGCTGGCAAAAGCGTCTGCATCGTTGAGCGCGATGTCGCCTGCGGCCTTAAGCTCCTTGCGACCGGCAACGGCCGCTGCAACCTCTCCAACGAATCGATTGATCCTCAGCGGTATAACCACCCCGCATTCGTCGAATCCGTCATGGGCCCCCAGCCCGAACAAGAGCTTATGGGTTTCTTCTCCTCGCTGGGCATCATGACAACCTCCGAGGAAGGCCGGCTGTACCCGCGCTCCCTTCGCGCCGAATCGGTGCGCGACGCACTTCTCAATGTTTGCAACCGCCTGGGTATCACCTTAATCTGCGGAGCCAACGTTGCCTCGGCACACAAAGCTTCCGAAGGCTGGGCACTCCAAATAGACCGTCCAGCGCGGGCGCTCAAGGCAAAAAAGCACGACGACCGAAAATCGGAGCTCCGCTCGCTTCGGAAAGCGCTCGCCGATGTCCCTCGCAAGAACGAGGCCCTGCAGGCACATGCCGTAATTATCGCCACGGGCGGCAACCCCACCGGTATCGCCGATACGTTTCGCCTCCCCCTCACTTCGCTGCGCCCCATCCTCTGCCCCGTATCGGCAACGGTCGTCGGCGATCGGGCGGCACTCAAGACGTTGGATGGCCTGCGCGTCCGCGCCCACTTGACGCTCGCCCGCAATCATAATGAGCTCTGGCACGAAGACGGTGAAGTCCTGTTTCGAGGCTTCGGTATCTCGGGCGTCGCTGTCTTCAACCTCTCCCGTCGTATCCAGCACGGCGATACGATCCTGCTCGACGTTTTCCCCGACCTCTCCAAAGACGAGATGCTCGATATGCTCAACCGGCGCGTTGAGCTGCTCGGTGGCTTTTCGCCCCGCGATCCTCGTTGGCTCGACGGCATGCTCGCCCCGCAACTCTCCCGCGTCGTCTGCACGGCGTTCGAGCAGTGCCATCCAGGCTCCAACGATGTCATCCACCTGGTCTCGATCCTCAAGCACTTTAAGTTGCTCGTCGAGGGAACAGCCGAGGAGCGCTCGGCGCAGATCACGCGTGGTGGCATATCTGTCGAGAGCATCTCAACACCCAGTCTACGCGCGCGCAGCGTTGTCGACGCCCCGCTTTACGTCTGCGGCGAAGCGCTCGACATCGACGCCGATTGCGGAGGCTTTAACCTTGCGTGGGCATGGCTCTCGGGCATTCGCGCTGC
Source organism: Collinsella aerofaciens (assembly GCF_039752955.1). Taxonomy (GTDB): domain Bacteria; phylum Actinomycetota; class Coriobacteriia; order Coriobacteriales; family Coriobacteriaceae; genus Collinsella; species Collinsella aerofaciens_BI. The sequence continues at coordinate 6,135 of NZ_JBDMHB010000052.1, read as the reverse complement.
AAGCAGCCTGTAACCGCGCAGTCTATAATCAAAAACGCATTCGGGCCGTCTGGGATACCGGACGGCCTCTTTCTTGCCTCTAAGGAGACCTCGATGATCGAAATCACCCAAGTCAACGCGTCGCTCGATGAAGCCAGCGATGAAAATGCCTGCCTCATTGTCGGCAAGCGAGTCGCCAAGCGCGTCCTACGTTGCAAGGACTCCGAGATCAAGTCCATCGTGCTCCATCGCAAGTCAATCGATGCTCGCAAAAAACGAGACGTCCATTTTATCCTGAGCTTTCGTGTTGAGCTGACCAGTCCCCACCTCGAGCGAGAAGCGGTCGACAGCGTTTCCGAGCGTGACCGCTCGCGCGTACGCGCGATAGAAGACGATGGGTCTTCATTCCCCACCCCCGTCTCCGACGCACCTCAAGAACGCCCTGTCGTTGTCGGCGCCGGATGCGCTGGCCTTTTCGCTGCGCTAACGCTCGCCGAAGCAGGTCTTAAGCCCTTGCTCATCGAGCGCGGCGACCCGGCATTTCGCCGCTCGCATGCGATCGACCTCTTTCTAAAGGAGCGCATCCTCGACCCCGAGAGCAATATCCAGTTTGGCCTGGGCGGCGCGGGGACCTTCTCGGACGGCAAGCTCAATACGGGAACAAAAAATCCCGCCCATCGCCTTATCCTCGAAACCTTCGTCGAGGCGGGCGCGCCCCGCGATATTCTGTGGGATGCCAAGCCGCACATTGGCTCCGACATCCTTCCCACGGTTGTCACCGCTATATCCCAGCGCATCGAGCAGCTCGGAGGTGTCGTCCGTTATCGAACAAAGCTCGTCGACATTCACATCGACGCGTCTGGCGCCATTACCGGTATTGATGTCCAATCGTCCCAAGACGCCGCTTGCGAGCCAATCGAGACAAAGCACCTCATCCTCGCCTGCGGGCATTCTGCTCGCGATATTTTTGAGCTCCTTAAGGACCACAACGTGGCCCTCGCACAAAAGACCTTTGCCATGGGCGTTCGCATCGAGCATCCGCAACGCGACATCGACCGAGCCCAATATGGAGCCTCGGCGGGACATCCTGCCCTCGGAGCAGCCCCCTACAAGCTCGTCGCCCATCTTCCCAACGGCCGCAGCGTGTTCTCGTTTTGCATGTGCCCCGGCGGGCAGGTTGTCGCCGCCTCTTCCGAGCAGGGCCACCTATGCGTCAACGGCGCCAGTCTCAATGCCCGAGACGGACGCAACGCAAACGCCGCCCTGCTCGTTAACGTCACGCCTGAGGACCTTCCCAACGATGACCCGCTCGCCGGCATCGATCTCCAGCGCGCCTGCGAGGCGGCCGCCTATCGCCTAGGCGGTTCCAACTGGAACGCACCGGCACAGCTCGTCGGAGATTTCCTCGCAGGACGCGCCAGCAAGGCGCCCGGAAAGGTAAAGCCCACCTATCCGCTCGGTGTGACCTGGACGGCAATTGACGAAGCCCTGCCGCAGCATATCGTCGAGTCGCTCCGCCTGGGACTTCCCCTACTCGGAAAAAAGCTACGAGGCTACGACCGCCCCGATGCCGTTCTTACCGGCGTGGAGACTCGTTCAAGCTCACCGGTTACCGTCACCCGAGACCGAACGTGCCATGCCGTGTCGACCCCGGGCCTCTACCCTTGCGGTGAGGGAGCTGGATATGCCGGCGGCATCATGAGCGCGGCCACCGACGGCATTCGTTGTGCCGAAGCCCTGATCGCAGACCTCTAGCGCACGAATTCCAGCACGCAAAAGACACAGGCCCCGAGCTCCACAGGGAACTCGGGGCCTGTTCGCTATTTCTTAAACCGTGCACCCTGGCGTTTTCTGCCCGATGCGAACGTGGAACCCTTGCGAGCCTGCGAACGTAAGCGCTCGATCGTCTCGTCCTCAGACGCACCCTCGAGCATCGCCCGAATCTGAACGACGGCATCGCGCAGGCGCGCCGCCTCCTCAAAGTCCATGGCGGCAGAAGCGTTGCGCATATCCTCTTCCATGGTTTCGACGATTCGCACAAGCTCGTCATGCGGCAGTTCTTCCAACTGCTCCGCAAGTGTCTGCTCGGGTGCCACCGTTTCCGGCACGCCTCCCTCGCCCGACTCATCGGGCGTATAGAATGCGCCATGGCCAAGGGAGTCGCCCTTCGAGCGCCCCTTGGAACCCACGGTTTTTTCGGCTTCGGCAATAAAACTTGAGATGTCGTTGATGGCTTTGCGCACCGTCTTGGGCACAATGCCATGCTCTTCGTTATATGCCATCTGAATCTCGCGGCGGCGCCGCGTCTCCTCGATGGCCTCTTTCATCGAATCGGTCACAACGTCCGCATACATGATGACTTCGCCATCGGCGTTACGGGCCGCGCGGCCAATCGTCTGAATCAGCGAACGGCGGTTGCGCAAGAAGCCTTCCTTATCGGCATCGAGAATTGCCACCAGTGAGACCTCGGGAAGATCCAAGCCCTCGCGAAGCAGGTTGATGCCAACGAGAACATCGATCTTGCCCTCGCGCAGCGTTCGCAGGATCTCGACACGGTCCATTGTCGCCGTATCAGAATGCATGTAATTGACCTTAATGCCCGCATCAAGCAGATGGTCGGTCAGGTCCTCGGCCATGCGCTTGGTCAACGTGGTCACCAGCACGCGCTCCTTGCGGGCAACGCGCTCGCGAATCTCGTCCTCAAGATCGTCAATCTGACCGCGAACCGGACGCACATCGATCTTGGGATCGAGCAGACCGGTCGGACGAATAATCTGCTCAACGTCGTTCTGGCTAACCCGCAGCTCGTAATCGCCCGGCGTGGCCGAAACATAGATAAACTGGGGTATCCTTGCCTCAAACTCATCGAAACGAAGCGGGCGGTTATCGAGCGCCGAGGGCAGGCGAAAACCGTGTTCCACCAGCGTCACCTTACGCGAGCGATCACCTTCGTGCATGCCGCGAATCTGCGGCACCGTCACATGGCTCTCATCGATGATACAGAGCATATCCTTGGGAAAGTAATCGATTAGGGTAAACGGCGGCTCACCCGGCTTGCGACCGTCCAGATGACGCGAGTAGTTCTCGATGCCGTTGCAAAAGCCCATCGTCTCGAGCATCTCAAGATCATAATCGGTGCGCTGCTGCAGACGCTGCGCCTCGAGCAACTTGTCGGTCGCCTTGAGCTCCGCCACGCGCTTCTCGCACTCTTCGCTGATCGATTTCAGAGCCGCCTTGACCTTCGGCTTCTCGGTCACGTAGTGTGATGCCGGCCATACGGGAATGGCCTCGTACTCACGAAGCATCTCGCCGGTGACCTCATCGATCTCGGCAATCAGCTCGACCTCGTCGCCAAAGAACTCAAACCGCAACGGATGCTCGGCATAAGGCGGATACACGTCGACAACATCGCCGCGCACGCGGAACGTGCCGCGTGCCAGGTCATAGTCATTGCGATCATATTGAATATCGATAAGTGCATGGATAAAGTCATCGCGCTCGAGCGGAACCTTCTTGTCGACGTTTGGAGCTAGGCCGGCATAGTCCTCTGGAGAGCCGATGCCATAGATACACGAGACTGATGCGACGACGATCACATCGCGTCGAGAGAGCAGTGACGCGGTCGCCTGATGGCGCAGCATCTCGACCTCTTCGTTAATCGAGGAGTCTTTCTCGATATATGTATCGCTTTGCGGCACATACGCCTCGGGCTGATAGTAGTCGTAGTACGAGACGAAGTAGACCACAGCGTTATTGGGAAAGAACTCTTTGAGCTCGCTCGCAAGCTGAGCGGCGAGCGTTTTATTCGGAGCCATGACCAGCGTCGGCTTTCCCAGGGCCTCAATAGTCTTTGCCATCGTGAAGGTCTTGCCCGAACCAGTCACGCCCAGCAAAACCTGATAGCGGTCTCCGTCCCTCACGCCCTGCACAAGCGACTCAATGGCCTTAGGCTGGGAACCGGCAGGCTCATAGGGAGACACGACCTTAAACGGCACGTCAGAGCCTTCAACGCCAAAGCGCTTAAGTTCACCACCAACGCGTTCCACTTCAAATTCCGCCATGGATACTCCTAACTCATATATCTGCAGTATACGCAGGCGGCAGGCATAGTCCTATACGAACCGATCGGGATAGAGGGTCTTGTAGCGAACCCAGGCATTATTGACACGAATCAGATACGCCTGCGTCTCGGGAAAGGTGATTGCATTATGAAGCGACGTACTCTGCTGCGCCCATCCGTCGACATTGCCCATGCCGGCGTTATAGGCGGCAATGGCACTGTCAGTCGACCCGTTAAAATACGCTAGAAGATACGAGAGATACGCACAGCCAAACTCGATATTCGTAGCCGGATCGTTAAGGTTGTCGGCCGAATACTCGCCACCGTCGACAAGGCCCTTGGCGATCATATCCTGGGCAGTCTCGGGCATCAGCTGCATCAATCCCTGAGCACCCTGATTCGACTCGGCCTCGGGATCCCAATTCGATTCAGACTTAATGACAGCGCACACCAGATACGGATCCAGATTATGCGAAATACTGGATTGCTTTACATACGCCTCGTAGTCAATCGGATACAGCGGCTTAAAGAAAGCGGCAGGAGCATACGAGTAAACGAATGAGATAAGGCCGGAGGCAAAAACGGCAGCCAGCGGTATAAGGCGATACCACGTAAGGAAACGTGTCTTAGGCATCGGCCTCCTCCTTATCCACTACATCCCCGAACCCATGGCGCGAAAGCCATGCGTCCAGTTGTTCAAAGAGCGAGTTATCGTCTGCCGCATTGTCAATCACAGTTGTAGCGAGATTGCACAGCACAGACTCTTCGGGCTGGCAAGCAGAACGGGCATCGAAATCAGATGGCTCCATGCCACGTTGAATAGCGCGCTCGCGACGAACTGACAAAGGGGCGCTGATGACCAAAATTTCATCAGCCAAGCCAAATGCATCCTCAAAACCAGTCGGAGCAGAAACCTCGACCACCGCAAAGGGGTAACGGGGAGATGAAACCGTACAACAAACCGGATCGAGAATCCTCAGCGAAAGCTGTTCAATCAGAACGGGATGCACGATGCCATTGAGTCGTGCGACCGAATCAGGAGAAGCGAAAGCTCGAGAAGCGAGGATGCTGCGGCGAATGCCGCCTTCCTCATCCAAAATATCCCAACCGAATTCATCCGCGAGAGTATTGACGATATCAGAGCCCGGCACATACAGAGATTTTGCAAGCTCATCCAGATCGATAAGCATAGCGCCACGAGATTCGAAATAGCGGCAGGCAGTCGACTTACCCGAAGCAATATTGCCCAAGACAAATACGGTAAACATCAAGCCCTCCCTAACGCCAATGCGAGTAATTATCGCTCAAATACACTAGAAGAACTCAAAATACAGCCAAACAGTAAGAGCGAATACGGGGGAGCTAGGCCCCAAAGTACAACGTGTATATAACGCCAAAAAGGGGGAGGCCGCGAGGCCTCCCCCTTCTCAGTTCAAGCGTACGGCTCGGTGCCGTCCACCGGTCAGCGGCGCCCTGGCCTCCCACGGGCTGACCCCGCAGTACTCTCGGCGCGATGGGGCTTAGCTTCCGGGTTCGGAACGGGACCGGGCGTGCCCCCCATGCTCTGGCCGCTGACCGGTGGGCGGCGCCCACCGTTTCGGTGTCCGGTGTCTCACTCACGTGCCCTGGGGGCCGCATGGCGCATAGGGGAGATGACTCGGGGGCATCCTCGTGCCCGGACCGCGCGCATGAGCGCAGGTCCCGCGGGCCGCGAGGTGCGGTTCCGGAAGAGCTCGGGCGATTAGTGCGGCTCGGCTGAGGCTGTCGCCAGCCTTGCACCTGCCGTCTATCGACCAGGTAGTCTACCTGGGCCCTTACCGGAAGGAGAACTAATCCCTGGAACGGCTTCCCGCTTAGATGCCTTCAGCGGTTATCCGCGCCGCACGCGGCTACCCGGCCGTGCCGTTGGTCGACAACCGGTTCACCGGAGGTGCGTCCACCCCGGTCCTCTCGTACTGGGGGCAGCCTCCATCGATTCTCCTGCGCCCACGGAGGATAGGGACCGAACTGTCTCACGACGTTCTGAACCCAGCTCGCGTACCGCTTTAAACGGCGAACAGCCGTACCCTTGGGACCTGCTCCAGCCCCAGGATGCG
>NZ_JBDMHB010000051.1:0-11643 GCF_039752955.1 Collinsella aerofaciens | reverse complement strand
TAGGGAGAGGGCCTGACCCCATATCGTTGGGGCCAGGCCCGATTTTGCCTCTTGACAATGTCCTGCTCATATTAAAAAGGTACAGGTTTTTATAGAGGGGTATGGAGATGCACCTAATGGCAGTACATTTTGCGCAATCTGGGCAAACGCTGATTAATTGCTAGTATAATGTCATCTGTTGAAAGATACAAAAACCTGTACTTTTGCGACTGCGCCTAGCTGCGAGCGAGAAGCCTGTTCTAAACGCCCCTGCATTTGCGTGCATCGCAAAGCTAAAAGAGGGGGGCGAGAACATGGAACAGGCGGCACGGCGCCAAGAGCAGCTGCCAGGCGCATTTAACGGCGTCACCACCAACAGCCGGCATGGCCGCGTCCGCTGGTATCTGGTCCACACCCCCCAGGGAAAAGAGCGCGAGACCTGCGAAAAGGTCCGCCGCATTATCCCGCACGAGCTGATGCAGGACGCTTTTGTGATGCAAAAGGAGTTCTGGTTTAAGCGGGACGGCGCCTGGTCGCTTCAAACCAAACCCATGTACAAGGACTATTTCTTCGTCGCCACGCACGATGCTGCCGCGCTCGATAGGGCTTTGGCTCAGTTGAGCTTTGGCTGTCGCATCGCCGGCAGTAGGGAGCGGGCGTATATGCCCATGCCGGACGATGCGCAGGACTGGTACCGCAGCGTGCTGGATGACGACGGCGTGGTGCGCAACAGCGTAGCGCGCATAGAAGACGGCGTACTGCACATAGAACAGGGTCCCTTGGTGGGGCAAGAGGCCCGTGTAAAGAAGATTGACCGTCATAAGCGTTGGTGCCTGTTAGACGTAGGCGAGGGTGATTCCGCATTTAGGGAACTGCTTCCGCTGGACGTGCCCAGCAAAACGTAAGGGGACGTTTCGCCGGCAATTCATCCGCTTTTTGAATTCATCGATTTGGGGATTCCTGGGGAACGGGGACGTAGGTTTGACTGTGACTGCTAAAGAAGTAACAGAGAGCAATGCGCCCGTGGGGGCGGCGCTGATTGCTCAGGCGATGGACCGGCGTGAGGGCGTCGGCCGCTACAAGGCCATGCAATCCATCATGGACTGAGATCGCTCGCGCCTTGTCTATAGGGCTGTGAAGCGCACGTTCGACATCGTGTTCAGCGGTGCCGCGCTCGTCCTCATCGCGATCCCCGGCCTCGTACTCGCCGCTGCCATCCGCCTGGAGAGCGAGGGGAGCCCCTTCTATAGCCAGATCCGCGTGGGCCGCACCCGTTCCGACGGTAGTTTAACCACTTTTCGCATGTGGAAGTTCCGCAGCATGTACAGAGATGCCGACGAGCGCCTCGCTGAGCTCAAGGAGCAGAACGAGATCGCAGGCGCCATGTTCAAGATGAAGAACGATCCGCGCGTTACCAAGATCGGGAAGTTCATCCGCAAACACTCTATCGACGAGTTCCCGCAGTTCCTCAACGTGTTCCTGGGCCAGATGTCCGTCGTCGGCCCGCGCCCACCGTTGCCGAATGAGGTGGCCGAGTACACAGAATTCGACCTGCAGCGCCTGGCAGTGAAGCCAGGTATTACCGGCTGGTGGCAGGTGACTGACCGCAACGATACCGACTTCGACGGCATGGTCCGCCGCGACCTGGAGTACATCGCCAAACGCGGCGTGGTCACCGATTTAAAGATTGTTCTCCTCACAGTCGTTGAGGTCTTTACCGGTGGCGGTGCTTGCTAGATGACTGAACCGATTAGGGTAGCCCAGATTGTTGGCAAGATGGTTGGCGGCGGCGTCGAGGCCGTTGTCATGAACTATTATCGCCATATTGACCGAAGTAAAGTCCAGTTCGATTTTCTTGTCGATTCAGATTCGACGCTCGTGCCACGTGAAGAGATCGAATCGCTTGGTGGTCGAATCTTTGAGATTCCGCCCTACCAGCATGCGATTGAATATCAGCGAGAGCTTCAAAGCCTCTTTACGCAAGAGGGCTGGAAGATAGTGCACAGCCATATCAACGCGCTTTCCGTCTTTCCGCTTCGCGCCGCGAAGAAGGCAGGGGTACCCGTGCGTATCGCCCACAGCCACTCGACGAGCGGCAAAGGCGAGTTTGCAAAAAATGCCCTTAAAGGCTTTTTGAAACTGTTTTCGACAAGGTATCCAACTGATTTGGCGGCCTGTACTGAGTATGCCGGTAAATGGCTGTTCGGCTCATCCCATTTTACCGTCTTTAATAATGCTATCGATTTGAGCAGTTTTTCTTTCAATCGATCGATTAGGGATGAGCAACGTGCTGGGCTTGGAGCGCAGGACGATACGCTGGTATTGGGGAATATCGGTAGGTTCATCCCCCAGAAGAATCAGCTGTTTTTGCTTGATGTTTTCAAGGCGGTTTATGCTCAGAATCCTGATTCCATCCTTGTTATCTGCGGCGATGGGAAGTTGAGACCGCAGGCGGAGGAAAAGGCGCGCTCGCTGGGAATTGCGTCAGCGGTGCGTTTTCTCGGTCAGATTTCCAATGTACAGGACGTCTATCAGGCGCTTGATTTATTCGTTCTCCCTAGTCTGTACGAGGGCCTCGGAATGGTCGCGATTGAGGCCCAGGTCTCCGGTCTCCCGTGCATCTGCTCTGAGAGGGTCCCCAACGAGGTCGCGCTATCCGGTCGGTGCAGCTTCGTTCCGTTGAGTGCGGGCATTGAGGGCTGGTCCAATGCGATCCTTACCACACGCACAGATGTCGTTAATCGTTCCGATCCCCAAGCATCTCTGGGGCTTGAATCTTATGACATCTTTAGGGCAGCGCCCAAGCTCGAAGAGTACTATCTGAAGTTATTTGAAACGGTGAATTAATGAAAATTTGTATTTTAACGTGGCTCCATAATCAAAATTTCGGTACGTTGCTTCAGGCTTATGCCCTACAGCAGTTTTTGAAGGCAGAAGGGCATGACGTTGTCGACGCCGACTATCTTCCCTGCGTTAAAGAAAAGCTACTGAACTGGGCAATCAACCGGAACCCCTTCGATTTATTTGCTGGCAAAGCACGCGAGCTATTCAATCGCAAGAAGGAACATGATGACTTCGGTTCCTCGACGGCTGACGTATTCAATCGCTTTTTGAGCCAGAACATCGAGACCACTGATCGGATTGTCGATACAGACGGACTGGTCGATTTACGGGGAAAATACGATGCATACGTCTGCGGATCTGATCAAATCTGGTCCCCTTATCTTTTGAATAGGAATTTCTATCTCTCCTTTCTAAGCGACAGCGATAAGAGAATCGCGTATGCACCCAGCTTCGGTGTCACGAGCACCACGCAGAGGAAGAAAAAGATCATTACCGATCTGATTAAAACGTTCAGCTCTGTGTCTGTTCGTGAAGATGCGGGCGCGGATTTTGTCGAATCCCTCGGTCTCGAGCGCCCTTCACAGGTTGTGGACCCTGTCCTGCTCCTGTCGAAAGAGGACTGGGCCCCGCTCATCAACGGTAAATGTCCTGAGCCCGGGAAAATCGTCTGCTATTTCCTTGGGAATAGGCCGTTTTACAGGAAAGCTGTCGATTCGATTTCAAAAGAGCTCGGCTGCGAGGTCGTGACGCTTGTCGGTTCAGGTAAAAATGCTGTCGACGAGCAGCTCAATCCGCGTTACGGGCTTGGTCCCGATGAATGGCTCGCTTATCTGGCGAGCGCGCGGTTCGTGTTAACCGATTCGCTGCACGGTACGCTGTTTTCTCAAATTTTCCGCAAAGACTATTACTGCTTCAAGAGATTTGAGGAGACCGACAAGCGCTCTCAAAACTCTCGAGTCGAGAGCCTCTCGAGGCTTTCGAATACCGAGGATCGTCTGCTAGATGGCTATGACAGTCACATGAACGCTACGGAAATCGAGGGCTATGAGAAGCGACTGTCCGACGTGGAGTCGCTCATCACGTTTTCGAAAAAATGGCTCTTGGATGCTCTTGAGCAATAGGGGGAAAGTTAGCTTGAGCAAGAACATCGACACAGTTTCTCACCGGGCCTGCTTTGGTTGCGGAGCTTGCGCGGCCAAATGCCCTTTTTCCGCTATTACTATGCGTACCTCGCCCGACGGTTTCGAATATCCCGTGGTGGACGCAGCGAGATGCACCTCCTGCGGTCTTTGCCTGCGTACCTGTCCGGCGGAAAACCAAGTCGACGCGGACTCGGAGGCCATTCGCGCCGCTGTCTTGCAGAGCGATGACCCGGACGAGCTCGCGCAAAGTTCGTCCGGCGGCGTCTTCTCCCTTCTTGCGAAACGTATACTATCGGACGGCGGGCGCGTTTACGGCGCCGCCTGGGATGGCGTCGATCACGTCAGGCATATCGGTATATCCGAGCTTGCCGAAATCGCGCTCCTGCAAAAGTCCAAATATGTCCAGAGCGATGCTAGCGAATCGTATCCCGAAGTGCTCAGCGATCTCAAATCCGGCAAGCGAGTCCTCTTCAGCGGTACTCCTTGTCAGGTTTCCGCGCTGCGTCTCTATTTGGGTAAACCGATGGATGGGCTGACAACCGTCAGCGTTGTTTGCCACGGTGTACCAAGCTCTTCCATGTTTCGTTCCTATGTTGGCTGGCTCGAGCTTCGGGAGAAGTCCGATGTCACCGCACTGACTTTTAGAGATAAATCGAAATTCGGATGGGGCCATAACATAAAAATCGAGTTATCCGACGGCAGGATTATAAAGAGGCCCGCTGCATTCGATTCCTTTTATGGTTCCTACATCAAAGGCCTGATCAGCAGATCGTCTTGCTACGGCTGTCCTTTCAGAGGGTGCGACAGTCCTGCCGACATCATCCTCGGTGATTCCTGGCGTTCTGAGTCTGTCCAAGACTGCGGACATCCCGAGAAGGGTGTTTCGGCCGTTATCGTGAAGACCGAGCGCGGGGCAAAATTGATCGATGAAATAGGCGATTACGTCGCCTACTCTAACAACGGCCTTGCTCCGGATGATGTGCTGCTGCATGAAGATCCTAATAAGCGCTCTGATCTTGTGGAGAGGCGCGATGCCGTTATCGAGCAGTTCGAGGCTACAGGATTACAAGTCTTTGATTCCGTCCTGGCGCCGAATGCGACTCTTTTCGACCGTCTGAAAATGCTGCTCCCCCCGTCGATGCGCCTGCGTGTAAAGCGGTTTGTCCGATCTATTAAACCTAGGACCGTGCATGAGTAACTTCACCACAGTGATAACGATTTGCGACCGTCCCCATATCGGGGGCGGAGCTTCAAAAATCGCAATCGAAACAGCAGCTGCTCTGGCGAGGATAGGTGTCAACAGCTATTTCTTTTCAGCGTTGGGTGACCCCGATCCCTCCTTAATCGAATCGGGCGTTGTTTGTTTCAATTGCGGGCAGAACGACGTCCTGAACGGGGGCGTCTCCGGCGCTGCTCAGGGTATCTGGAACAGGCGCTCGGAAACGGCGCTGGATGATCTACTGAAGCAGCTCGATCCGAAGACGACGGTCGTCCACGTTCACTCTTGGACGCACTCCCTTTCTCCCTCGATATTCACGGCCATAGGGCGACGGGGGTTCAAGTGCCTGATCACAGCCCATGAGTACTTCCTCGTTTGTTCCAACGGTGGACTCTACGATTATGTTAATCATTGCAACTGCGGAATTGCCCCCGGTTCTCCGAAGTGCCTGCTGCACAACTGTGACAAGCGCTCATATATCCAAAAACTGTATCGATCCGTTCGCTTTTCCGTGCAGGGATATGTTTTGAGAGCGCTGCGCCCGGCTGTCGCCTTCGTTTCAGATTCCAGTCGTCGGTTGATTGAGCCCTATCTAACATGGGATGCCGAGCGATTCGACTGTTTAAATTACGTCGATGCGGACAAATTCCAGCATGGGTTTGATGCAGATTGCGAGGCTTACCTATTCGTTGGTCGCCTGAGCCCTGAAAAGGGCTGCGATTTATTTTGCGAAGCCGCCAGTAGGGCCGGTGTGGACGCTATCGTCATCGGTGACGGTACCGAATTGAAGAGGCTGTCGGACAGTTATCCGGATATCAAATTCATGGGCGCGCTGCCCCATGACAAGGTGCTTTCCGTCATGACGCGGTCACGTGCAATCGTTATGCCCTCGGTTTGTCGAGAGACGTTCGGGCTTGTCGCCTATGAGGCCATGATCGCTGCCGGTCTGCCGTGCATCGTCTCTGATGTCGGCGACGCTGCCTCCTTTGTGAGGTCGAAAGGTCTCGGCGAGGTCTTCAGCGCGGGCAATGCCGAGTCGCTATCCGCCGCAATGGTCAATATGCTCGATCCCGATGTTTACTCGCGTTACAGGGGGGCGGTTGAGAAGGCGGACTTCAGCTGCCTCGAAAAGACCGCGTATGTAGAACGTCTTATCGGTATTTACGATCAGCTAATGGCTAAGCTTTAATTGGATGAAGGTTTTTAATGGTTACGGTTGTGATGTCAGTTTACAACGGCACGCGATATCTTACTGAGCAGCTAGATAGCTTAAGACTTCAGACAGTGTCTCCGGACCGAGTGCTGATTGCGGATGATTGCTCGACAGACGGGTCGTTCGATCTCATTGTCAAATATATCGAGGAACACGGACTCGGTAATTGGACCATCAACAAGAATCGCTCTAATTTCGGCTGGCGCAAGAGCTTTAAGCGGCTTCTCGACCTTGCATCTATAGACGATGGAATCGTCTTCCCGTGCGACCAGGATGATATCTGGGAACCCGATAAAATCGCTGTGATGTCCTCAATCCTCGAGAAGGACCCCTCTATCGACGTTCTCAGCTGCGCCGTCGAGCCGTTTTATGAGAGCGGCGGTAAAAAAGTAACAGTCTATGGTGCTGCCGATGATTCCAAACCTCTGGACGATTTGGAGGCCCCGGTTTTCGATAGCAAGTTTATGTCGGTACGGCGCCCTGGATGTTCGTATGCCGTAAAATCGAGTTTTATAAGGGAAATCATGCCATATTGGCAGGATGATTTTGCTCATGACGGTATGTTATGGCGCTTCTCATTACTGAAGGGGACCCTCAGACTTCTAAATCAGCCCTTGATTCGGTTCCGTAGGCATGACTCTAATGCAACTGAGATGCGACATATTGACAGGAAATCTCGTGTTGCTGAGATAGGGATGTGCTTGAGATTTTCTAAGGTTTTAGAAGAATACTGCAGTAGTAATCCTGGCGATTATCGTATATCTTCTGCGCATATAGAGCATTACGGTTCTGTTTTAAATGCCCGTTTGCACTTGCTCGTAGGTGGCCTAAAAATAAGTGATTTAGGCACCATTCTAAAATACCGTAAGTATGAACTGTCAAATCGTTCCCTGCTTGGTGACTTTAAGGCCTTAATCAGTTCCTGTGACAGTAAGTAGGTGTTTAGAATGCTTGAGCTATTTACTAATGAATTCACTATTTTGATTTTCGCCGCAATCTTAAGTGTCATTTCTCCCGTTAAAGGACTATTTTTTTCTGTTCTAGGATTGCTCGTTTTCAAAGAAGTTCTTTCTGGGCGTCTCTACAAAGTGTTTTTAAATAACGCCATTCCCATTGTCGTTATGGGCGCGATAGTTTTCTTTTCTGCTATTGCGTTTACGTCCCGAAGCATTAACGAATCCCTTCTTACGGTCTGCTCGTATTTCTTTTGCATTCTTCTTGGTTATATTTACGGTAAAGCTAAGAATGATGACTGGGTTGAGTCTGCATTGCTTATGCTTCGCAACGTTATGGTGTTCGCCTGCCTATTTAGCTTTGTCCTTGAAATTGTTTTAGGTCAACGACTAGTTACAAATGGTTCCTTTTCTTTTCTGCAAACTGTAACGATTGATAATCCATCCTTGTATCGACTGCGTAGTTTTTTCGGTCATGCAATCGTATTTGGCCAAATGATAGTTATTGCTGTGGTAATTAACTATAAATTGGAGACGGGCAGGATGAAACGTCTCTTATGCTCTGTAGTTCTTTTGGTCGCTCTGCTTCTGACAAAGAGTCGTAGCGCGTGGATTATTCTCATTGCTTTAGCATCGGTGTACCTGGTCTTTCGCCTAAAGAACCCCGAGTATTCTAAATGGAATTTAATTGCCCTTTTAATTCCAGCTGTATTGCTACTCGTTTTTATTCTCTACAAGTTTGGACTGTTTAACTTTGTGGCTTCTCGATTTGGTGAGCTTGAAACTGATGTTTCATATAGCCAGCGTTCCGGAGCCATTGCCTATATTATTCATAGCTTTTTAAGCAGGCCGCTGTTTTGGCTTACTGGAAATGGTTTTGGCAGTAGTCGCGTGACTATGCTGGGCACGACGGTTGAAATTAGCGGTTTTTCAACGGTGGATAATGGTTTCCTTGCAATGCTGTATGAATATGGTTTTCTTGGAATTTGTAGCTTTGTATTCTTGATAATTTCCGCTGGCATCGGTTCGTTCAGGTCGGGTTGCGAACTCGATCAAGTACTATTTACCGTCTCCTGTATATGCTGTGCGGAGCTCATATTTTATTGTGAGCTTGGTTGGTGGGTGCCAACGGTTATCTTGTTTGCTTCCTGTGGACTCGTTCTGGGTAGAACGAGTGCTCGGTATTCAGATTTGTGCGAGTCAGGCCCATCCTTGATTTCTGAATAAATCAAGGATGTTAGTTTAAACAAACGAGGTTGAATGAATTATTCGTCTATTGCACGCAACACTATGATTGCGTTTGCTGCACAGTTTATTTCTCTATCGGTCAGTGTTGTCATGTCGCTGCTCGTGCCGAAAATCGTTGGTGTTGCTGATTATGGATACTGGCAGCTGTTCATGTTTTATACGACCTATTCCGGCTTTTTTCACCTTGGCCTGAATGATGGTGTCTACTTGATTAACGGGGGTCTCTCTCGTGATGAAATCGATAAGAGCTCAATAAAATCCCAGTATATCTTCGGTGCTTGTTTCCAGGCAGTGATTTGCCTCGGCATCACTTTTGTTTCGCTGCCTCTTGTCGATGACGCAAATCGAGTATTTGTTATCGCGTCTTTTGCGCTTTACACCGTCGTCTATAACCTGACAAGTTATTTGGGCTTTGTCTTTCAGGCTATGAACGAAACTAAGCTATTTTCGTTTTCTACAATGCTAGACAGGCTGGTGTTTCTGGCTCCGCTCCTTGTTTTAATTGGATTTAAGGTTTCGGACTACCATCCCTATGTCTACGCGTATCTCGTTTCGAAGATTATTGCGCTCATATATTGCTCTTGGATGGGCAGGGATATCCTATGTGCTAAATCAGTGTCTTTTGGCAACTCGCTTAAGGACGGTATCCGCAGTATCATCGTCGGCGTAAAGCTGATGATTGCGAACATCGCCGACACACTGATCCTCGGGGTATCTAGGTTTCTTATCGATCATTTTTGGGGTATCGTCGCCTTTGCAAAAATTTCGTTCTCCCTCTCTCTTGTCAATTTCTTTATCACTTTTGTCTCGCAGGCGAGCATGGTCTTATTTCCTGCTCTTAGGACAGGTTCTGATGAGGAGAGAGTTCGTTTTTACATTGGCATAAGAAATGCCATCGAACTCATTTTTCCTGCAATCTTTTTGTTCTATTTCCCTATGGTTTGGTTTTTGGGGGCGTGGCTTCCTCAATATGCCGAGAGTCTTAGATATTTTGCGCTCTTACTTCCGATATGCGTCTTCAATACGAAGATGAGCCTTTGCTGTACTACCTATTTCAAGGTTCTTCGTAAAGAACAGCTGCTCCTGAAGTTGAATATCGTTGCCGTTATTTGCAGCACCGTCTTTTCGGTATTCGGTGTTCTCGCTCTCGATTCACTCGATGCTGTCCTGTGTGGCGCTGTAATCTGCATTATCGGAAGGTCACTGTGGTCCGAACTATATTTAAATGAAAGGTTAAGTGCTCCGGGTTCGTCCAGGCCGTTTCAGGAGATTTTGCTTACAGTTGCCTTCGTCTTATTTACCGAGCTCATGCCCGGTGGAGTGGCGGCACTCCTGTATTCGATAGTTTATATTGGCTATCTTTTACTTAATCATTCTGAATTGAAAAACGTTGCCTCGCGTTTGAGCAGGCTTAAGCATTAGTAAATGTCATTCATCTAGATTGGATTAGGATATGAAAGGCATCATCCTCGCCGGCGGGTCCGGCACGCGCCTGTACCCGCTCACGCTCGTGACCTCCAAGCAGCTGCTGCCGGTCTACGACAAGCCCATGATCTACTACCCGCTGTCCACCCTCATGCTGGCGGGCATCCGTGACATCCTGGTCATCTCCACGCCGACGGACCTGCCCAACTTCGAGCGCCTGCTCGGGGACGGCTCGCGCTACGGCGTGAGCCTCTCCTACGCCGAGCAGCCGAGCCCCGACGGCCTGGCGCAGGCCTTCACCATCGGCGAGGAGTTCATTAACGGCGAGCCGTGCGCCCTGGTGCTCGGCGACAACATCTTCTACGGCAACGGCCTCAGCCGCCACCTGAAGAAGGCCGTCGAGAACGCGCAGTCGGGCCGCGCCACGGTCTTCGGCTACCACGTGGACGACCCCGAGCGCTTCGGCGTCGTCGAGTTCGACGGCGAGGGGAGGGCCGTCTCCATCGAGGAGAAGCCCGCCGAGCCCAAGAGCTCCTACGCCGTCACCGGCCTGTACTTCTACCCGGGCGACGTGGCCGCCAAGGCCCACGAGGTCAAGCCGTCCGCGCGCGGCGAGCTGGAGATCACCACGCTCAACCAGATGTACCTGGAGGAGGGGACGCTGTCCGTCGTCACCCTGGGCCGCGGCTACGCGTGGCTGGACACCGGCACCATGGAGTCACTCCACGAGGCCGCGGAGTTCGTCCGCGCCGTGGAGCACTCCCAGGACCTTCCCGTGTCCGTGCCCGAGGAGATCGCCTGGGAGAACGGCTGGATCACGACCGAGGAGCTGGAGGAGGCGGCCAAGGCCTACGGCAAGTCGGTCTACGGCCAGCACCTGAAGAAGGTCGCCGCCGGCGAGATCGTCAACAGCCCGCGCGAGTACTAGGAGGAACCCCTCATGTCTGAGATTTTTGAACCTAAGAACATCATCGTCACGGGCGGCTGCGGCTTCATCGGCAGCAACTTCGTGCACTACGTGGTGAAGAACCACCCCGAGGTACACGTTACCGTCCTGGACAAGCTGACCTACGCCGGCAATCCCGAGAACATCGCCGGGCTGCCCTCCGACCGCGTGGAGCTCGTCGTGGGCGACATCTGCGACGCGGAGCTGCTGGACCGCATCGTCCCAGGCCACGACGCGATCGTGCACTACGCCGCGGAGTCCCACAACGACAACTCCATCGCGGACCCCGAGCCCTTCCTGCGCACGAACGCGGAGGGCACCTTCCGCCTGCTGGAGGCCGTGAGGAAATACGGTATCCGCTACCACCACGTCTCCACCGACGAGGTCTACGGCGACCTGGCGCTCGACGACCCCGCCAAGTTCACCGAGGAGACGCCGTATAAGCCCTCTTCGCCGTACAGCTCCACCAAGGCGTCTTCCGACATGCTCGTGCGCGCCTGGACCCGCACCTACGGCCTGCGCACCACGATCTCCAACTGCTCCAACAACTACGGCCCCTACCAGCACGTGGAGAAGTTCATCCCCAGGCAGATCACGAACATCATCGACGGCGTGCGCCCCAAGCTCTACGGCCGCGGCGAGAACGTCCGCGACTGGATCCACACCGAGGACCA
>NZ_JBDMHB010000050.1:0-13072 GCF_039752955.1 Collinsella aerofaciens | reverse complement strand
GTCTCAAGAAGGAGTAACATCGGGACTTGCAGCGACGGACCTCAGGACACTCTTACACCACGTCTGCGCGCGCGACCGTCGAAATGGCGATGAATACACGATTTTGATCTGACTGTTAGTCCTTATAATGGACATATGTTGCGTAACCTAAGCAAACACTATCTGTTTATATGTTGCAAGCAAAGTAGCAGTACTCATTTTTGCCATTATTTGGCCACGGCCTTTGTGACAGACGTGCTGGCGGGTTCGAATCCCATGCGCTGGGCCCAAAAAAGAAAGGCTCCCATTGCTGGGAGCCTATCAAATCAGTGGTGGGCGATGAGGGATGTCCGCGTGCGGCTCCGCCGCCCGCATCCGCTTCGTCGCTTCGCTCCTCGCGTGCTGCGCTGGAAAACGCTTCGCGTTTCCTCAGCTCCGCACCCTTGCGGGTTCGAATCCCATGAAATGGGCCCAAACAAAAACGGTCCCCTTTCGAGGACCGTTTCCAATTCAATGGTGGGCGATGAGGGATTCGAACCCCCAGCCTTGTGCGTGTAAAGCACCTGCGCTAACCGTTGCGCCAATCGCCCGTGCGGAGAGAGTATAGCAAAACAATCGCCTCATTCACCTCATATCCATTAAAGGTAACTCGCGCGTGTCACAGCGGAGCTGATTCAGTTGAGATTGCCTGAACATTCCGCCCCTCTTTACGCCCTCGGGTATACTCAAAAGCTACTGATTCGATTTGATGCCCAGCAACAGCAGAGGGGATAGTATATGTGCGGTTTTGTCGGTTTTGTCGGTGGGACGGATAACCAATCCGAGGTGCTCACCAAGATGATGGACCGCATCGTCCATCGCGGTCCCGACATGGGCGGTCAGTTTATCGACGGCCGCGTTGCCCTCGGCTTCCGCCGCCTGTCGATCCTCGACCTGACCGAGGCCGGCGCTCAGCCCATGGCCAATGAGGACGGCAGCGTCGTCATTGTCTTCAACGGCGAGATCTACAACTTCCAAGAACTCCGTTCCGAGCTCGAGGCCAAGGGCTACAAGTTCCACTGCGGCGCCGACACCGAGAGCCTCCTGCACGGCTACGAGGAGTGGGGCGAGGCCGTACTCGATCGTCTGCGCGGTATGTACGCCTTCGTCATCTGGGACAAAAAGAAGAACAAGCTTTTTGGCGCCCGCGACATCTTTGGCATCAAGCCGCTCTACTACTATCCCATGGCCGATGCGGGCGACGGCGCTCCGGGCGTGCTCTTTGGTTCCGAGATCAAGAGCTTCCTGGACTACCCGCACTTCCACAAGGCGGTCAACAAAAAGGCTCTGCGTCCGTACATGACGCTGCAGTATTCGGCGACTGAGGAGACCTTCTTCGAGGGTGTCTACAAGCTGCCGCCGGCGCACTACTTTACCGTCGATATCCCGACCGGCAAGATGAACATCGAGCGCTACTGGGATTGCGATTACTCTGCCGTCGAGAAGCCGTTCGAAGAGTATGTCGATGAGCTGGACGAGGTCGTGCACGAGAGTGTCGAGGCCCATCGCATCGCCGACGTCAAGGTCGCGTCGTTCCTCTCCGGTGGCGTCGACTCCAGCTACATCGCCGCTTGCCTCATGCCCGACAAGACCTTCTCGGTGGGCTTTGACTACAAGAACTTCAACGAGACCAACTACGCCAAGGAACTTTCCGATAAGCTCGGCGTCGAGAACGTTCGCAAGATGATTACCGCCGACGAGTTCTTCGGTGCGCTCGAGGACATCCAGTATCACATGGACGAGCCGCAGTCCAACCTGTCTTCCGTGCCGCTGTGGTTCTTGGCCGAGATGGCCCGCAAGGACGTTACCGTCGTGCTTTCGGGCGAAGGCGCCGACGAGCTCTTTGGCGGCTACGCCTACTACGAGGACACGGTCCCGGTGCGCAAGTACAAAAAGATGGTGCCGCTGCCCATCCGTCGCGCGCTCGGTAACCTGGCGCTGCATATGCCGTACTTCAAGGGACATAACTTCCTGGTCAAGGGTGCCGAGATCCCCGAGAAGTCGTTCCTGGGACAGGCTCTGGTATGGCCGGAGCGCGAGGTCGACGGCGTGCTCAAGCCCGAGTACAACACCGGCGATGGCGCCTTTGAGCTCGCTGCACCCATCTACGCACGCGTGAAGGGTCAGCCCGAACTGGTCAAGAAGCAGTACCTGGACATGAACATGTGGCTCCCGGGCGACATTCTGCTCAAGGCCGACAAGATGTGCATGGCGCACTCGCTGGAGCTGCGCGTGCCCTTCCTGGACCGCAAAGTCATGGAGTTCGCCGAGCACATTCCCGATCGCTACCGCATCAACGAGAACGGCAACAAGCAGGTACTCCGCCACGCTGCCAACAAGTCGCTGCCCGATGAGTGGGCCACCCGTCCCAAGGTGGGCTTCCCGGTGCCGATTGTCTACTGGCTGCGCGAGCAAAAGTGGTACGACTATGTCAAGGAGTACTTCACCGCGCCGTGGGCAAGCGAGTTCTTCAATACCGACGAGCTCATGCACCTGCTCGATCTGCACTTTGCGGGCAAGGGCGATTTCCAGCGCAAGATCTATACGCCGCTCGTGTTCCTAGTGTGGTACAAGCGCTTCTTTATCGACGAGGACCAGCCCGCTGTTCAGGCTGCCTAGCCTCGGCTTACGAACGCCTGCGCGTAACGGCTCCTCCGGGAGCCGTTTTTGCGTGGGTGCGTTTCAGTTACTATAAAACCGTCCCTGCCAAATGGCTGAGAAAGGTGAAAGATGCACCATTCGGATTCCGCGACCGTGACCACGGTCGATACGCTTGCCAAGCTGCTCGATGTGTGCGGCGAGCTGCGCGCATCAGAGCAGGTTGACGGGCGTGCCGTGACCGGCTGCTCGTTTGATTCGCGCGCGGTCTCGGCAGGTGACGTGTTCTTCTGCAAAGGTGCTGCCTTTAAGCCCGCGTTTTTGAGCATGGCGCTCGATGCGGGCGCCGTCGCATTTGTGTGCGAGGAGCCGCTGGTCGAGTCTCTGGAGCCGCTGGCGCAGGAGAGCGGTGCTGCGATGCTGGTTGTTGATAGCGTGCGCACGGCCATGGCCCTGCTGCCGCCGGAGGTCTACAACCGCCCCGACCACGACGTTAAGATCGTGGGGATCACCGGTACCAAGGGAAAGACCACGGCCGCTTTTATGCTCCAGTCCATCATCAAAGCAGCGGGCGAGTCCTGCGGCATGATCGGCTCGGTGAGTACCGACGATGGCATCGAGTGCTATGAGAGCACCAATACTACGCCCGAGGCCCCCGAGGTCTGGCGCCATATCGCCAACTGCCGCACGTCCGGTCGCCAGTCCATGGTCATGGAGGTCTCGAGCCAGGCGCTCAAGTACCAACGCGTCGAGAATCTGCCGTTTGACGTGGCGTGCTTCCTCAACATCGGCCGCGACCACATCTCGCCGATCGAACACCCCACGTTTGAGGATTATTTTGAGAGCAAGCTCAGGATTTTTGACCAGGCAAAGACCGCCGTGGTGAATCTGGGCACCGAAGAGGTCGACCGTGTGCTGGAGGCAGCGTCGACGGCCGAGCGCTTGGTGACCGTTGGCGTCGAGCATCCCGAGGCAAGCCTGTGGGCGAGCGACGTACGCATGGTCGGCTTTAGCATCGAGTTCAACTTGCATGGCCTGTGTGCCGACGAGTCCGAGGCGGGGGAGAAGGTCCTGCTGGGTATCGCGGGAGACTTTAACGTGGAAAACGCGCTGGTCGCTATCGCCGCTGCGCGCGAGATCGGCATCGGTATCGAGGCTATCAAGAAGGGCCTCTCCAAACTGCGTGTGCCGGGCCGTATGGAGGTCGTGGAGTCGAAGGACGGCCGCGTGATTTGTGTCGTCGACTACGCGCACAACCAGCTTTCGTTCCGTTCGCTTTTCTCGTCGGTCAAGCGCGCGTTTCCCGCTAGCCCCGTCATTGCGCTGTTTGGCGCTGCCGGCGGCAAGGCGCAGGAGCGCCGCGAGCAGCTTCCGCGCGAGGCCGCACCGTATTCCGACCTGATGATCTTTGCCAACGAGGATCCAGCTCACGAGGACCCGATGAAGGTCTGTCGCGAGCTTGCCGAGCATGTTCCCGACGATACGCCGAACAAGATCATCCTCGACCGCGAAGCCGCTGTGCATGCGGCGTTCAAGGCGGCGCGCGAGGAGTACGTCAACCCCGATGCTCCCACCATTGTCTTGCTGCTGGCAAAGGGTGACGAGGAGCTCATGCACGTGGGCGACGAGTTCGTGCCCATCGAGAGCGACCTTTCGCTGGCCAATCGCCTGATCGATGTTACCCAGTTTGACTAATGAACCATGATGGCGGCGGCGCCCTGAGTGCGCTGTCGCCATAAGCGTGTTCCCTCAATCAAAACATGCCGTCCAAGTCCAAACCCTTCTACGTAAACGGAGTAACCATGTCCCACAATACCCTGCCGACCGTCGCTGAGCTTTCGGGCGAGATGCGCGAGCGCTTGGCCAAGGTCAAGTACGTCTTTACCGACCTGGATGCCACGATGCTCGCACCCGGCTCGTGCGTGCTGCGCGACAACGACGGCAACCCCTCGACCAAACTCGTCGAGGCCGTCGTGGCGCTCGCTCGCGCTGGTATTCAGGTGGTTCCCACCTCGGGCCGCAACCGTACCATGATCCACGAGGACGCGCGCGTGCTCGGCCTCAACTCCTACATCGGCGAGATGGGCGGCCTGGTCATGTACGACCTCAAAGCCAACGATTGGGAGTATCTGACCGGCGACATGCCCTACGACCCCGCCTGCGGTCTCACGCCGCACCAGGTGATCGAGCAGACCGGCGTGTGCGAGAAGATCCTTGCCCGCTGGCCGCACAAGATCGAATACCACAACGACATGTCGACCGGCTACAAGTACCGTGAGGTCACCGTCGGCATGCGCGGCGATGTGCCCGACGATGAGGTCCAGGCCATCCTGGACGAGGCCGGCTGCGGTCTGGTCTGGGCTTGCAACGGCCATCTGACTCACCTGTCCAAGCCGACGACGCTCGAGCTTAATCGCGTCGAGGACGGCCGCGCCTTCAACATCAATCCGGCGGGTCTCAACAAAGGCGTTGCCATTGCGCGCTTCTGCGAGCACCTGGGGATCGAGCGCGAGGAGACGCTTGCGCTCGGCGACTCCGAGTCCGACTTCTACATGGCCGACCATGTTGGCATGTTCTGCCTGGTCGAGAACGGTCTGACGAGCGCCGGTGCCCCGGAGTTCTTGGACGCCTGCGACAATGCCTATGTAACGCGCGGCAAGATTGTCGACGGTTGGGCGGCAACGGCCGAGCTGTTGGTCGCGGCCCGTTCGTAGCGCGACGCATCACGCATGGTCGCATTTTTCGAGAGAGAATCTGGTGAGGTAATGTCCGATATCGATAATCTGGCCGGGGACACGCGTCCGATCGGCGTGTTCGACTCGGGCCTGGGCGGCTTAACGGTCGCGCGCGCGATCGCAACGGCGCTTCCGCACGAGTCCGTCTACTATTTCGGTGACACAAAGCGCTGCCCTTATGGCACCCGCACCGAGGACGAGGTTCGCTCGTTTGCGCTGCAGGCGGGCCGCTGGCTATCGAGGCACGACGTTAAGATCATGGTCATCGCCTGTAACACGGCGACCGCCGCGGCCTTGCGTCTGGCTCAGCAAGTGCTCGACGTTCCTGTGATCGGCGTGATCGCCCCGGGCGCACGCGCCGCCATCAACAGCACGCGTACGCGTCGCGTGGGCGTGCTCGCCACCAACCTCACCATTCGCTCGGGCGCCTACACGCGCGCCATCCAGGATTTGGATGCTGGTGTCGATGTGTATGGCTGCCCGGCTTCGAGCTTTGTCGAGGTCGTCGAGCACGAGCTCGCCTCGGGCGCGCATCTGCAGGAGCAGTGGCTCGAGAACGAGGATATTTTTGATACGCCAGCCGTTCGCGCGCTGGTCGGCACCACGGTCGAGCCGCTGCACGATCGTGGCATCGATACCGTGGTACTCGGCTGCACGCATTTCCCGCTGCTGGTGGGTCCCATCCGCCATGCGCTAGGACCCGGGGTGCGCGTGGTGAGCTCCGCCGAGGAGACCACCCGCGAGCTGACCGATATCCTCACGCGCCGTGAGCAGCTGGCGGGCGATGCCGCCGAGCCACAGCATCGCTTTGCCACCACGTCTGACAACATTGCCGAGTTTGCGGTGGCGGGTAGCTTTATCTTTGGCCAGCCGCTTAAAAGCATCGAGCATGTCGATATCGACGAACTCGGTTAGGCTCGCAATGTTGCCGGAGGCTTCGCCACATCTTTTGCCGAAAGGATAGTTCCATGGAATACATGCAGGTCAACCGCGCCAACGGCCGCGCCGTCAACGAGCTGCGCCCCGTTAAGCTCACCCGCGGCGTCATGAAGCACGCCCACGGCTCGTGCCTGGCTGAGTTCGGCGACACGCGCGTACTGTGCGCCGCCACCATCGAGGAGGGTGTGCCTGGTTGGCGCAAGGGCGCCAAGGCCGGCTGGGTAACGGCGGAATATGCGATGCTACCGGCCTCGACCGGTAAACGCTGCAAGCGCGAGCATGCCAACCGCAAGGGCCGCTCCATGGAGATCGAGCGGCTTATCGGCCGCAGCCTGCGTACCGTCGTCAATATGAAGGCGCTCGGCGAGTACACCGTTACCGTCGACTGCGATGTGATCCAGGCCGATGGCGGCACGCGTACGGCGAGCATTACCGGCGCCTGGGTGGCGCTGCACGACGCCCTTGCCATGTGGGTCGAGGCGGGCAAACTCGAGCGCATCCCGCTCACGGGCCAGGTTGCCGCCATTTCCATGGGCGTCGTCGACGGCAACACCCTGCTCGACTTGGATTATTCCGAGGACAGCCACGCCGAGGTCGACATGAACCTCGTCGCCACCGACACCGGTGAGATGATCGAACTCCAGGGTACCGGCGAGCAGGCGCCCTTCGACCGCAAGCGTCTCAACGCCCTGCTCGACCTGGGCGATAAGGGTATCGCCGAGCTCATCGAGCTTCAGCGCCAAGCCCTCGCCTAACCTGCCAAAAAGGGACAGGTTTATTTTGGCAGGTTTTATCTGGGAAAACGTCGAAGTATAAGACTGCCGTTGATTGAGACGGGAGAGAGGCCGAAGTCCTCGTCGTCCTCAACTCGGCATTGCTATAGAGACAAAGGAGGCCAGCTATGGCACTTGAGAAGATTGACATCGACACTCTCGACCCGGCGGCGACCATCGTCGTGGCAACCGGCAACGCCCATAAGCTCACCGAGATCGAGGCCATTTTGGGCAAGGTCATGCCCGAGGTGCGCTTTGTGGCGCTCGGTCAGCTGGGCGATTTTGAGGACCCCGAGGAAAACGGCACGACGTTTTTGGAGAACGCCATCATCAAGGCGCAGGCTGCCGTTGAGGAGACGGGCCTTATGGCCATCGCCGACGATTCTGGCTTGGTCGTCGACGCGCTGGACGGCGAGCCGGGCGTGTATAGCGCGCGCTATGCGGGCGTGCATGGCGACGATGCCGCCAACAACGCCAAGCTTCTCGTTAACCTGGAAGGCGTGGCAGACGAGGATCGTACCGCGCGCTTTATGAGCGTCGTCGCGCTTATCGATACGGACGGCCTGGTCACCTATGGCGAGGGCGCCTGCGAGGGCGTTATCGCGCACGAGGGCCGCGGCGATCACGGCTTTGGCTACGACCCGCTGTTCCTGCCGGTCGATACGCCGGGCAAGACCATGGCCGAGCTCACGACGGACGAGAAGAACGCCATCAGCCATCGTTTCCATGCGCTCGAGCATCTGTCCGCTAAGCTGACGGGCGAGGAGTAGGCCGTGCGTGCGGTGGTACAGCGCGTGCTCAACGCCGGCGTGACAGTCGACGGCGAGTGCGTGGGCCGTATTGGACGCGGCTACCTGGTGCTGCTGGGCGTGGGCCACGGCGACACACGCGCCGAAGCCGACAAGCTGTGGGGCAAGCTCCGCGGGCTGCGTATCAACGAGGATGAGAACGGCAAGACCAACTTGGCGCTGGCGGATGTCGACGGCGAGGTGCTCGTGGTGTCGCAGTTCACGCTGTTTGCCGACTGCCGCCACGGCCGCCGTCCGTCGTTTACGGACGCCGGCGCGCCCGATGTCGCTAACGAACTTTACGAGTACTTTCTGACACTCGTCGCTCAGGACGTTGAGCATGTGGCGCACGGTATCTTTGGCGCCGATATGAAGGTCGACCTGGTCAACGACGGTCCGTTCACCATCGTCCTCGACACCGATAGTCTGTAAGTAGTCAATTTGGGACCGGGCTTTTTTAGCTGCTTGCGTATGGCTGCAACAGGGTGCTATAGTATTAGAGTTTTGTCTATCTTAGGGGTATTATCCCCTTTTTGAATTGCACCCTCTGGAGGCCCTATTCATGGAAGAGATGGAAGTCAATCACGTCGACGACATCCACGAGAAGCTGACCGATATGGTGGGCGATCGCGTCAAGGTTAAGGCCAACATGGGCCGTACCCGCGTCATCGAGCGCATGGGCACCATCAAGAGCGTCCACCCCGCTGTCTTTATCGTTGAGGTTGACGAGCGTCGCGGCCGCAAATCGCGTCAGTCCTACCAGTACATCGATGTCCTTACCGGCCAGGTCGAACTGTTCGACCCCGAGAGCGGCGAACATATCTTTACCCCGCTCGGCAACCAGCTCGAGGAGCACTAACGGTGACCGATCGGTCCCTCATCCTTACCGCGCCGGCAAAGATTAACCTCTATCTGGGGGTTCATACCGAGCGCGACGCCCGCGGCTATCACAGGGTCGATTCCCTGATGGCAGCCGTCGGTCTAGCCGATACCGTGACGGTCACGCCGGCGCAGGCGTTGACCGTCCAGACGGTTCCGGCATCCGATTTTCCCATGCAAAAAAATACGGCCTATCGGGCGGCAATCGCTATGGCCGAGCGTTACGGTCGCGATGCCAACGTGTGCGTGACGATCGAAAAGCGTATCCCGCTGTGCGCCGGCCTGGGAGGCCCCTCGACGGATGCCGCTGCGGTCATCGTTGCCTTGGCCGAGCTGTGGGGTATCGACCGCGCCGACCCCGCGCTCGATGACATCGCTCGCGGTATCGGCGCCGACGTGCCGTTCTTTTTGCACACGAGTCCCGCATTCTACGTCGGCGGGGGAGATGTGCTGGCCACTGAGTATCCTGTGCTTCCGGCGACACCTGTCGTATTGGTCAAACCGCACGAGACGAGCGTTTCAACGGTTGAAGCGTATCGACGATTTGATGAGAGCCCGGTGCCCGCGGAAAAACCCGATGCGATTGCTTCTGTCTTACGCGCCGGCGATGCCGAGGCGGCATATGCGCTCGTTCATAACAATCTGGGCGTCATATCCGCGCAGATGGAGCCGCGGATCCAGGCAGTTCTCGACTGGCTGCGCGCACAGGAGGGAACCGTTGCCGTGGACGTGTGCGGTTCGGGTGCTTGCTCGTTTGCCATTTGCGATACCGTCGCTGCAGCAGCCCATCTTGCGGGAGCTGCCCAGCAAAATGGCTGGTGGGCCTGCGCGACTGAGCTTATTCCCAACACGGTTCAAATCGACGCGCCAAAGAAATAAAAATTTCTCTAGCACGCGACGAAAATCTTTGTTATTATAGTCGAGCTAACGGGTTGTGGCTCAGTTTGGTAGAGCACTGCGTTCGGGACGCAGGGGTCGCTGGTTCAAATCCAGTCAACCCGACCAGAGCATGAGAAGGGACCGCTTCTTGCGGTCCCTTTTTTTAGCTATTGTTGTGATACCGCGGCACCCGCGGTATACTCATTCGAGCTTGTCTCGCTGTATTGTGGAGGTCTACATGTTTGGACTGAGGGCTCCTGAGCTCATCATTATTCTCGTCGTTGTCTTGATCATCTTCGGGCCTAAGAACCTGCCGAAGCTCGGCAAGTCTCTCGGCTCTACCGTCAAGAATATCCGCGAGGGTATGGAGGGCGACGATAAGGGCGAAACCAAGCAGGCCGAGGACGTTGTGGTCGAGGAGTCCAAGGAGGACAAGGAGATCGCAGAGCTCGAGGCCAAGCTCGCTGCTGCCAAGAAAAAGCAGGCAGAGGACAGCGACGCGGACGCAGAGTAGTCCCATCCCTTTGGGGTGAGCACCTGACCGGCTTGCCCGCAGGCTAGCCGGTCTTTTTCGTTTTGTTGACAGTTGATCGTTACATCATAGTTGGGGAGATATCCGTATGGACGCAAGCCAGATCGTACTGACCGCTGAGGGCCGCCAGAAGCTCGTCGAGGAGCTTGCTTGGCGTGAGGGCGATTACGCCAAGGAGATCGTCGAGGACATCAAGGAAGCCCGCGCGTTCGGCGACCTTTCGGAGAACTCCGAGTACGATGCCGCCAAGGACAAGCAGGCCCAGAATGCTGCTCGCATTGCCGAGATTCAGGCCATCCTCGCCAACGCTCAGGTTGCTGCCACCACGGGCGATCTGACCGTCTCCATCGGTTCCACCGTTTCTCTGATCGATCCCAACGGTGAGGTCATGGAAGTCACGCTCGTCGGTACCACCGAGACCAACTCGCTCGAGCACAAGATCTCCAACGAGTCTCCGGTCGGCCACGCCATTATCGGTCACGGCGAGGGCGACTCCGTCGAGGTCGTTACGCCTTCGGGCAAGACCCGCGTCTACACCATCGCAAAGATCGCACGCTAGACCACGGTCCCGCGTAAAGGTATGTTTTCGCTCCCTGGGACCGAATCCTGGGGAGCGTTTTAGTTTGAGGAGCTAACTTATGGCAGAGAACCAGAACGTCGCCGATCAGGCCTCGACGCTCAACGACGAGCGCGCCACGCGTCTGGCAAAGCGCGCCGCCCTGTTCGAGGCGGGCCAGAACCCCTATCCCGAGCACTCCGAGATCGAGGACTATGTCGTCGACATTGAGGCCAAATATGCCGATCTTGCCGATGGCGAGGATACTGAGGACGTCGTGA
This sequence comes from Collinsella aerofaciens, assembly GCF_039752955.1. Taxonomy (GTDB): domain Bacteria; phylum Actinomycetota; class Coriobacteriia; order Coriobacteriales; family Coriobacteriaceae; genus Collinsella; species Collinsella aerofaciens_BI. Next base: position 2,094 of record NZ_JBDMHB010000050.1, on the reverse strand, counting down.
AGATCGGCGGCCGCGTGGTCGCCAAGCGCGGTCAGGGCAAGATCATGTTTATCGTCGTGCGCGACGCTACCGCCGAGATTCAGCTGTTCTGCCGCATCAACGACATGGACGAGGCAGCTTGGAATACGCTCAAGGCTCTCGACCTTGGCGATATCCTGGGCGTGACCGGCGTGGTTGTTCGCACCAAGCGCGGCCAGCTCTCCGTTGCCCCCAAGAGCGCGACGCTGCTCTCCAAGGCCGTTCGCCCGCTGCCCGAGAAGTTCCACGGCCTCTCCGACAAGGAGACCCGCTATCGTCAGCGCTATGTCGACCTGATTACCAACGACGATGTTCGCGAGACCTTCCGCAAGCGCTCGCAGATTCTCTCCACCTTCCGCCGCTTTATGGAGTCCGACGGCTACATGGAGGTCGAGACCCCCATCCTGCAGACCATTCAGGGCGGCGCTACGGCCAAGCCGTTCATCACGCACTTCAACGCGCTCGATCAGGAGTGCTACCTGCGCATTGCTACCGAGCTGCACCTCAAGCGCTGCATCGTCGGTGGCTTTGAGCGCGTCTTCGAGATCGGCCGCATCTTCCGCAACGAGGGTATGGACCTCACCCACAACCCCGAGTTCACCACGATGGAGGCCTACCGTGCCTTCTCCGACCTCGAGGGCATGAAGGCGCTCGCCCAGGGTGTCATCAAGGCTGCCAACAAGGCCATCGGCAACCCCGAGGTCATTGAGTACCAGGGTCAGACCATCGATCTTTCCGGTGAGTGGGCAAGCCGTCCCATGACCGACATCGTCTCGAACGTGCTCGGCAAGCAGGTCACCATCGACACGCCGGTCGAGGAGCTTGCCGCCGCCGCACGCGAGAAGGGTCTGGAGATTAAGCCCGAGTGGACTGCTGGCAAGATCATCGCCGAGATTTACGATGAGCTGGGCGAGGACACCATCGTCAACCCGACCTTCGTATGCGATTACCCCATCGAGGTCAGCCCGCTTGCCAAGCGTTTTGAGGACGATCCGCGCCTGACGCACCGCTTTGAGCTGGTCATCGCCGGCCACGAGTACGCCAACGCATTCTCCGAGCTCAACGACCCGGTCGACCAGGCCGAGCGCTTTGCCGCCCAGATGGCCGAGAAGGCCGGCGGCGACGACGAGGCTATGGAGTACGACGAGGACTACGTACGCGCCCTCGAGTACGGTATGCCTCCCGCGGGCGGCATCGGCATCGGTATCGATCGCGTGGTCATGCTGCTCACCAACCAGGCTTCCATTCGCGACGTCCTGCTGTTCCCGCACATGAAGCCCGAGAAGGGTTTCCAGTCCGGTGCCGCCGCTGCCAAGGCTGCCGAGGCCGGCAACGCCGCAAGCCCGTTCGTTAAGTCGCTTAAGCCCACGCTCGATTACTCCAAGATCGCCGTTGAGCCGCTGTTCGAGGAGTTCGTCGACTTCGATACCTTCTCCAAGAGCGATTTCCGCGCTGTGAAGGTCAAGGCATGCGAGGCCGTCAAGAAGTCCAAGAAGCTGCTGAACTTTACGCTCGACGACGGTACCGGTACCGACCGCACCATCCTCTCCGGTATTCACGCTTATTACGAGCCCGAGGACCTGGTCGGCAAGACCTTGCTCGCCATCACCAACCTGCCTCCGCGCAAGATGATGGGTATTCCCAGCTGCGGTATGCTGATCAGCGCCATCCACGAGGAGGAGGGCGAGGAGCGCCTCAACCTGATCCAGCTCGACGCTTCCATCCCCGCCGGCGCAAAGATGTACTAACTAGTTACGCGGTTCTACGAACCGCGTAACGGCTCGACGCTGCGCGGGCCGCATTTGGACAATCTGACGTTCAACTTCAAGGGCGCGACCAAAAGGTCAGCGCCCTTTCGTTTCACGTCACCTTGTCACAAATGCGACCCGCTCGCTGACTTATGCTCAACCTGCGGCGCCATTTTTCTTGAAGGCACCTTGCTCGCTCTGGCGGGCTTTCGCTGTCCGTCCTCTATCTGCGGTGTTGCCCTGGTTGGCACTTAGGGACGTTCCTTTTAATATGAGCAGGACATTGTCAAGAGGCAAAATCGGGCCTGGCCCCAACGATATGGGGTCA
>NZ_JBDMHB010000049.1:10337-13386 GCF_039752955.1 Collinsella aerofaciens | reverse complement strand
CTGCCACGATGCCGCCGAGGTCGTCGCCGCATCCGATATCGTGGTCGCTGCGGTCAAACCGTACATGATCGAGAAGGTATTCGCCCCGCTCAAGGATGCTCTTGCCAAAAAGGTCGTTCTGTCGGTTGCCTGGACCTGGGACAGTGCCAAGTGGGAGCAGGTCCTGCCGGGCGTTGCGCATATCTCGACGGTGCCCAACACACCGGTTTCGGTGGACGAGGGCGTCATCGCTTGCGAGAAGGCTTCCACGCTTAGTGATGAGCAGAGCGCAGTGGTGCTTGATCTGCTTGGCAAGCTCGGTGCGGTGGTCGAGCTCGATACGAGCCTGCTGTTTGTGGGCGGCACGGTGGGTGGTTGCGCTCCGGCATTTGTCGCTATGGCAATCGAGGCCCTGGGCGATGCGGCGGTCAAGCACGGTATCCCGCGTGCCGATGCCTATCGCATTGTGAGCCAGATGGTGCTGGGTACGGCAAAGCTGCAGCTTGCAACTGGCCAGCATCCTGCGGCGATGAAGGATGCCGTATGCTCGCCCGGCGGCGCCACCATCAAGGGCGTCATCGCGCTCGAGGATGCCGGCATGCGCAGCGCCCTGGTCAAGGCCATCGACGCCACCCTTCAGTAAAACCTTCCATTTAGGGACAGGTTTATTTTGGCTGGTTTTCCTGCGGTTTTGTCCCTTTAGCAAAAAGCGCCCCGCAACCGGCTCGATTCCGGTTGCGGGGCGCCGGCGTTTGCCCAGATAAAACCGACCAAAATAAACCTGTCCCTTTTTGGCAGGTTAGTCCCAGAAGCTGTCTTCCTCGTCCTCGGACTTGGGTCCACGGTCGACGTACATCTTATGGGTGCGCTTCTCCATTACAAAGGCAAGAATCGCAAACAGCAGGATGCCGCCGGCGAAAAGGATGGCAAAACCGGTGCGGGTGCCAAACAAAAAGGAAAAAACTGCGTCCATTGGGTGCCTTCTTGCGTAGTTGAGTTGGGTCGTAAACGCTCATAAGTATATACTTGCCCATACATGTACAAGGTTGCAACCTAAATGGAATGTATATCGCCGGAGGATCTAATGCTTGATATCAAGTTTGTTCGCGAGAACCCCGATGCCATCGATACCGCCATGGCAAATCGCCAGACGTCTTGGGATCGCGAGAAGTTCTTTGAACTCGACGACGAGCGCCGTGCCGTCATCACCGAGGTCGAGGAGCTCCAGGCCACGCGTAACGCCGAGTCCAAGAAGATTGGCGCCCTGATGAAGGAGGGCAAGAAGGACGAGGCCGAGGCCGCCAAGGAGGCCGTGCGCGCCGTCAACGAGAAGATCGACGGTCTGGCCGAGCGCCGTACCGCTCTTGAGCAGGAGCAGTACGACTTCATGTCTCACCTGCCCAACATTCCGTGCGAGGCTACCCCGTACGGTAAGGACGAGGACGAGAACATCGAGCGTCGCCGCTGGGGCACCCCGCGCGAGTTCGACTTCGACTTTAAGCCGCACTGGGATCTGGGTACCGATTTGGACATCCTCGACTTCGAGCGTGGCAACAAGCTCTCCGGCAGCCGCTTCACTGTTCTCGGTGGCGCCGGCGCCCGCTTGGAGCGCGCCCTTATCAACTTCTTCCTGGACACGCACACGAGCCGTGGCTTCAAGGAGTGGTGGCCGCCCATCGTCGTCAAGCGTCAGACCATGTTTGGCACGGGTCAGCTGCCCAAGTTCGAGGACGACGCCTATCACGTCTCGGGCGATAACTTCCTGATTCCCACCGCCGAGGTCGTGCTTACCAACCTGCACGCCGGTGAGGTTCTCGACGCCGACACCCTGCCGCGCCGCTACACCGCCTTCACCCCCTGCTTCCGCGAGGAGGCCGGCTCCGCTGGTCGCGACACCCGCGGCATCATCCGCCAGCACGAGTTTGACAAGGTCGAGATGGTCAAGTTTGCCAAGCCGGAGGAGTCCGACGAGGAGCTTGAGAGCATGACCGCCGAGGCCGAGTTCCTGCTTCAGCAGCTGGGCCTTCCGTATCGCGTGATTAGCCTGTGCACCGGCGACCTGGGCTTCTCTGCCCGTCAGACCTACGACATCGAGGTCTGGCTGCCGAGCTACAACGCCTACAAGGAGATCAGCTCCTGCTCCAACTGCGGCGACTTCCAGGCCCGTCGCGCCAACATCAAGTATCGCGACCCCGAGAACTTCAAGGGCTCGCGCTACCTGCACACCCTCAACGGTTCCGGCCTGCCGGCTGGCCGCACCATGGCCGCCATCCTGGAGAACTACCAGAACGCCGACGGCACCATCACGATCCCTGAGGTTCTTCGTCCTTACATGGGCGGCCTCGAGAAGATCGAGCCGGTCGCGTAGGTTGCCTGCATAAGCGATTTGCGAGGGCGCTCCTTTTTGGGGCGCCCTTTTTGTGCGCAAAGCCTTACCATATCGTGCGGACAGCTCAATAGAAAACACACGAACAAACGTTCTGTATACAGCCATCTACCTGCTATGCTTTTGTTAAATTGAAGCGAGAGGAAGGGGATGCGATGGAGCTGTTTGATGAACGGGTAGTTTTGTTTGAGAGCGATGAAGGTGGGGAGCACCTACTAGTTACGTGTGAGCCATCGGGTATGGGTGGTTTGGTGGTGCGGCAGACGAGCGAGGGTCCGTTAACCCAATGGTGCTTTGAGGAGTCGCTGCATGTAGTTGAGACCTTTGTGACGCACGAGGGGCTTGTGGCGCTTGAGCAGTTCTATGGAGTTGGGACTTCTAACCAAGTAGCGCGCATGCTGAGCATCTCGTTTGCCGATTATGACTGCGCCCAGCGGGTGCGTTCGCTTTTGAGGGAACTCGGTGCCGGGTTCGATGTGGTTGAAAAACCGATTGATCGCATTGGGGATGTTGGCGCATGCGGAGCTGCGTGAGGAGCATATTCTCGAAAAAAGTTTGAGATTGTGCTTGACTCCAACTAACTAAAGTGGTTTTATATGTCTTGCGCTGCGGCGTTACCTCAGCTGGATAGAGGGTCTGACTACGAATCAGAACGTCATAGGTTCGAATCCTATACGCCGCACC
>NZ_JBDMHB010000049.1:0-10238 GCF_039752955.1 Collinsella aerofaciens | reverse complement strand
CGGCGTTACCTCAGCTGGATAGAGGGTCTGACTACGAATCAGAACGTCATAGGTTCGAATCCTATACGCCGCACCAATCGAACTTGAAGCCTCCGGCAACGGGGGCTTTTCTTTTATGGCAACACCGCATGGATTCGAACCTCGGTCGAGGCACGAACGGTTTAATCACTACTTCGTAAAATTTTTTCAAATTATCGCTTGACCCATCGGGGGCTCGCGTGCATAATAATCCGTGCGTTGCGGCGTTACCTCAGCTGGATAGAGGGTCTGACTACGAATCAGAACGTCATAGGTTCGAATCCTATACGCCGCACCAATTGATCTTGAAGCTCCCGGCAACGGGGGCTTTTCTTATATGGGAGCATTGCGGAGATTCGAACCTCGGTCGAGGCGCGAGCGTAAAGAAAACGCGAAGCGTTTTTAGCGAGCGGGCGAGCACGCCGCCAGGCGGGCGAAGCCGGCGCGGATCCGCGAAGCGGATGCGCGGAATCCTATACGCCGCACCAATTGATCTTGAAGCTCCCGGCAACGGGGGCTTTTCTTATATCGCGATGCGTCGAAGATCGCGCCAAGTGTCCCAAATGAGCAAAAATCAAATTCAATAACTTTTTTTGAAAAAATGCTTGACCATTATTCAGTCCCTGTGCATAATAATCAACAAGTCGCGGCGTTACCTCAGCTGGATAGAGGGTCTGACTACGAATCAGAACGTCATAGGTTCGAATCCTATACGCCGCACCACTTGAGCTTGAAGCCTCCGGAAACGGGGGCTTTTCTTTTATGGCAACCATGCATGGATTCGAACCTCGGTCGAGGCGCGAGCGTGAAGCGGACGCGGAGCGTCCGTAGCGAGCGGGCGAGCACGCCGGCAGGCGGGCGAAGCCGGTGCGGATCCGCGAAGCGGATGCGCGGAATCCTATACGCCGCACCATTTGAACTTGAAGCCTCCGGAAACGGGGGCTTTTCTTTTTGACAACCATGCATGGATTCGAACCTCGGTCGAGGCGCGAGCGTGAAGCGGACTATTTCTTATCGACTCGTGTAAGATTCCGAGTAGGTGTCGCGGCCCATCCGCGACCGCTCCTTCTCTAGACGACCGATCAGGGTGATATTTCGTGGCAGAGCGTCCGACATACAAGCTCAGGTTTTTCGATCCCAAAAAGCGTTTTCCATCGATGCCCGAGCAGCCTGCGGGGCGCTCGTATGGTGTTGTCTGGAAAGTCTTTGGCGAGGATCCTAAAGAGTCGTGCTACGTCGTCGAATTCGTCGGCAAAAGCCACATATCGCTCTTGGGCTACGTGAGCGTGTCGGGCAAGGTTTATAAGGTTGACCGCCCTGTTCGGGAAGCACCGTTGCCCGAGGACCCCGACATGGAGCTGGTCCTTCACGAGTCCGATTCCAGTATTGGCGAGATTATGGTGAGGGAGGCCAACGGAGCAATGCGCGCGTGTGCGCGAACTGCCGGCTCTCCCGAAGGCCCCATGCGCGAGCAGTCCGACCTCGAGACATGGAATTCGACCCGCGCCCTTCCTTACGGCGAGTTTATGGCCTCGATGTTCTTGCGCTACGTGATATTTGCCAACTCCGAAAGCACTATTGCGAACACGGCGGGCGTCGACGGTCTCGATGCAGACATGCAAAACGCTGTCGACAAGATCAAACTCGTAAAGTTGCCCGAGCCGGTCGAGGTGTTTTTGGGCTTTGACACGGCGCCGCTCCCCGATGCTATCGAGACGCTGCTTTACCGTGTTGACCATGCCGAGAATCCGAGCGGTATCGAGCGTTATGCCGCCGCCCTGATGAGCGAGATTGACTTGCCCCGCCTGCGCACCATTGCTGCCAAGTCCGAAATGAGCCTAGCGCGCATCGACCGCTCAAAGCTTTTCTATCTCAATTTTGATCGTAGTCTGCTGGACCAGGACGAGATTGACATGCTGCTTGCCGTCGAGTGCCATCTCAACCGCCTCTCCGGCATCCTTGAGCGCATTGGGGCTGGATTGGTCCCCGCGGCGTCCTCGCCGAGCTTTGAGGGTTGTGCGCTCTTTGACGCGTGGCATATTGCCAAGACGACCAACGATGTTCCTCGACTGCTCGATACGACCTCGAGCGATAACCCATGGGCCAAACCGGGGACGGTGACTTGTCAGCCGGGCGGTGAGTGGGACGTGCGCACCCGCTTCGCGCATATCGTCGAGGCACTCAACGTGGTCACACGGCTCGACTATACCTATCGGGCAAACGTTGCCGAGGGGATTATGCTCGTTCGGTTTGGGCGCTCTGTCGTGGATGCCATGCCGCAACGTGAATACGACGCTCAGGATGACGTCTGGCGCGAGCTAGACGTGGACATGCGCGCGACTTGGGCCGCGGAGCACGACGCGCGCGTGGCGCTTACGCTTGCGGCGGCGTGTTTTGCCGCAGGTGCCTGCATTTCGCGCTGCTATGTTCAGATTGCGGCTCCCGACGGCGAGCGGGGCGAGCGCGTCATTGCAACATATTCCTTTGGGCGTGCGGCCTATCTGGCCAATTGCGTGCCTGTCGCCAAGGATCTTGAGAGCATGGACATGGACGATATGCCGTGCAAGCGCATGCTTGAGGCATATGAGTCGGACGCACCGGATGCGATTGAGCCTGCGGAGGTTCACGCTCGCCCGCGTGACGACCACCGTTCGCTGCCGCCGGCGTTGCGCGACCTGCTGCTTGCCGATACGGCTGATGAGCTAGAGGTCATGGAGGAGGACGATGACCCGTATGTGGCGCGCGTCGTTGAGTTGCGCGAGCAGGTAAAAGTTGACCATGCAAGTGCGTTTGAGGGCTTCTCCCGTCTTGTTGAGGAGCTGGAGGCAAAGTGCGCCGTCGCCGAGCTTTTGGCAACGGGTCCGGTTCAGACGCAGTTTTGCGACAACCAGCTGGTGCGTATGGTGCTGCCGGTAATGGAGGAAGATCGCTCGGTGCGCATCCTGCGCGCTCCCGACGCGCTCTACTTTGCTCAGCACGAGATCTGCAGTTATTACGCCGATCAGGAGGATTTTGAACGGGCATTGCCCGAGGTGCGTCGTCTTTACGATCTGGCTCGCTCGTCCATGCAATCGCACTTTGCGCTCATCAACGTGTTGGCGCGCCTGGAACGCTTTGACGAGATTATCGAGGTGGCGCGCCACGGCCTGCGCATTGCCAGCGACCGTTCCGCAATCGGTTATCTGTTCTATCGCTTGGCGTTTGCCTATTGGAACTGCGACCAGCTCGAGCTCGCGCTGGCATGCTACCGCCTGGTACCGCGCGGCGAGGAGTCGGGTAGCAACGCACTGGAGGAAATGCAGGGCCTTATGAATGAGATGGGTGTCAATGAGCCTCCGACGTTTGAGGAGGCCGTCGAGACCATCCGCAAGGCTGGGCTTGAATTGCCTCCCGTGTCCGCCGTGGCCAACCAGCTGGCGGATGCTGCCGTGCAGTTGGTCGATAGCGGCTTCTTTTTCCTGGCGCGCGTCTGCATCTTCCAAATGTGGCGCACCATGGGCAACGATGAGCTCGGCTCCCTCAATCGCTCGCTGGGGTAGGGGCGAAAACTGCAAGGAGGAAAGGCCGCTAGGCAATTAGAAAATTCCCTCTTGCTCAACTTCGGCTGTTTGGTTACTATAGAACGGCTGTTACGGAGAGCTGACCGAGAGGCCGAAGGTGCTCGCCTGCTAAGCGAGTATGCCCCAAAAGGGCATCTGGGGTTCGAATCCCCAGCTCTCCGCCAGTATGAATTTGTAGAAGGGTCCCATTTGGGGCCCTTTTTTATTATCAAGAATGGCGGCTGGGGATTCGAACCCTCAAAAAGGAGGCATCCTTTCGGACGTCTCCTTTCAGCGAGCGTATTGTTCTTCGATCCTACACCTCGGGTGCCTTGGCTACGGTTTCGCTTTCTGCCGCAAGCGGACGGTTTTCGATGCGACGACTCAGGCGGTCGAGCTTCACAAGAAGCCATTCAATGGGATTCGGCCCCGAGCCTTCCTCATCGGCAACCAAATCCGTGACAACGACCTTGATGCCGTCTTGTTTGAGCGTGAGGCTACCTACTTTGTCGCCCACATGCACCGTGCCCGAAAGGTCATCGTAGGCAACCTTTTCGGTTACTTCTCCGGCAAGCGAAAAGATGGTCGCCTGAGCTGCGGGATCGGCGAGTGTGGCGTCGATCGTCTTGTCCGTCCAGTCGGTCTGGCTTATGCGCGCGATGAGCGGATTGCCGTTGGCGGTCTTTTCCTGCGTGTTGGCGATCGCAACCGTCACCTTGTGGCCGTAGTACCAGTTGGCAAGGGCGGCCGTGTCGGCAAAGCGCTGGTCGTTGGTGCTGGAGTTCAAAACGACGGTATAGGTCTCGTCGCCATCGCGGTCGTAGGCTGCCGTAAAGCAGTAGCCGGCATCGTCGGTAGTGCCGGTCTTGCCGCCGATATTGCCGTCCTGCCCCAGCAGCTCGTTGTGCGTATCCATTGAATGTGAGTGGTCGGAGCCATCGGCGCCTGTAACCTCAATCCAGGAATCATCGCTCGCCACGATCTCGCGGAACGCATCGCTCTTCATTGCTTCCTGCATCATCAGGGCCGCATCGTGCGCGGTCGAGTGCATGTCGCCGGCCCACTCATCAAAGTCCAGACCGTGCGGATTCTCAAAAAGAGTTCCCGTGCAGCCGAGCTCTTTAGCGCGCTCGTTCATGGCCTTGACAAACGTGGCCTCAGCATCTTTGGTCTTGGGGTCGATCTTTTTGCCCACATGCTCGGCAAGCACGATGGCGGCGTCATTGCCCGAGGGAATCATCAGACCGCGCAGGGCCTGTTCCACTGTGAGCTCGTCGCCTTCGAGCAGGCCGGCGGTCGAATTGCCCACGGTTGCCGCGGCGCTGCTCACCGTGACCTTCTCGTCCATCTTGCAGTTCTCGATGGTCAAGATTGCGGTCATGACCTTGGTGATTGAGGCGATCTTGACCTGCTCGTCGGCACTGCGGGCGTAATAGATGGAACCGTCCTTACTCATGACGATGGCGTTGGTCGCATCGATATCGGGCAGATTATCGGCCGTGATGCCGCGGGCGTCGGCGGTCTTACCGCAAACGATATCGGTCGTAAGCACCTGGGCATTGGCGATAGACGGCGCACCGGCAGCAAGGGCGAGAGCGCAGGCAATGCCGGTGGTCAGTTGCGCGGAGCGCTTTACAAGAGAACTAAGGGTCTTCACAGATTTCGCTTTCGACGGGATGGTCTCTTTAGAGTTCAAAGTATATCGTTTACCGGCGCGGACAATCAGTGCGCGGGCGTGCGCGGCCCATGTCTGCGCCCGAACGGACATATAGGTGCTTAAGGTCGACTTAATCGCCCGCGCTTGTTGTGTGTGGCGCACACTGCCTCGGGCATAATGGAGCGCGAGAGGAGCACGCATGAACGAGCGCATTTTGGTAGTTGATGATGAGAAGGCCATCGCCGACCTGGTCGGTATCTACCTTACAAAAGAGGGCTTTGATGTGCAGATTGCCTATAGCGGCGCAGATGCTGCCAAGGCGATTTTGGAGCAGGAGTTCGATCTGGCGCTGCTGGACGTCATGCTGCCCGATATCGACGGCTTTGAGCTGCTGCGCACCATCCGCGCTAGCCATACCTATCCCGTTATTATGCTGACGGCGCGCGATGCCCAACATGACAAGATCGAGGGCCTCTCGTTGGGCGCAGACGATTACGTGGTCAAGCCGTTCCGTCCGCTGGAGCTCATTGCGCGCGTTCATGCTCAGCTCCGTCGTTACACTAGCTACGACAGCCGCGCACAGGCGGTCGAGTCGCCGACCATCCAGCTCGACGGCCTCGAGATCAACCGCGACGCTCGTTGTGTGACGGTGGACGGTGCACCGGTGCGCCTCACGCCCATCGAGTATTCCATCTTGCTGTATCTGGTCGAGCATCGTGGCAGCGTGGTGGCCGTGGGGGACCTGTTCCGCGCGGTGTGGAACGAGGATTTTATGCCCGGCTCCAACAATACGGTGATGGTGCACATCCGCCATCTGCGTGAAAAGATCGGCGACGATGCTCAAAAGCCGCGCTTTATCAAAAACGTCTGGGGCGTTGGCTACATAATCGAATAACGCCTTTGATGGTGGGGAAGTGGATATGACAAAAGACGATAGGCGGGTATTCGAGGTGCCCGATCGACTCTTTGAATACATAAGGGCGGTCGTCGACAACCGTGCGCTTGCGACGGTGCTGCTCTTTTTGCTGAGTCTGCTACTCATTGGCATTGACAATATCGTTGGTATCCTGGCAGTTCTGCTCATTAGCTTCTTGCTGATCGATCGATTTGAAATCGTTCGCCGCTGCGTGGTAATCGGCGGTGCCGCGTGGACGACTACGCTGGCGATCGGGGCCATGGCGCTTGGCGGTATTGGCGGGCCCGTGTTCTTTAATGCCGCCTTTGTGTTCAACATGCTCGGCTTTGTGCTGGCACTCGCCGTGTGTGTCCTGTTCTTTTGCGGGCGTGCCCTGTATTACCAGGGTTATGAGCAAGGCGAGCAGCGTGCCGACCGCGTGATCGCCGCCCGTATTCAGGACCGTCTGATCGACAACCCCGACACGTGGGATACCATCGACGGCGACTTTCTCGAGGTCGAGGGTGCGCTCAACCGGGCGCGCGATTGCGAGCGTAAGGTTCAACAGGCCTTGCGCGACGAATCGCATCGCAAAGATGACCTGGTTACGTACCTGGCGCACGACCTGCGCACGCCGCTTGCCAGCGTGGTGGGCTATCTTTCGCTCCTGCAGGAGGCTCCCGATTTGCCGCTTGAGCAGCGTGCACGCTTTACGGGCGTGGCGCTCGACAAAGCCCATCGGCTCGACGCGCTCATCGAGGAGTTTTTCGACATCACGCGTTTTGATTTCCACGATATCGTGCTCACCCGCGCTTACGTCGATTTGGGGCTATTGCTGGCGCAGGTGGCCGACGAGTTCTATCCCATTCTCAACGAACAGCGCAAGGAAGCCCAGGTTGATATCTGCGAGGACCTGACGGTGCTCGTGGACGGCGACAAGATGGCTCGCGTATTCAATAACATCATGAAAAACGCCGTTGCCTATAGCTATGAAGGCTCGACAATTACGATCGAGGCCAGGCGTTTGGGCGACGGTGGCGTACGCGTACGATTTGTGAACCAGGGCGATCCGATCCCCGAGCCAAAGCTCAAGGTGATCTTTGAGAAGTTCTATCGCCTGGATGCGGCGCGTGCGACCAATCGCGGCGGCGCTGGACTGGGGCTTGCCATCGCCAAGGAGATCGTATGCGCGCACGGCGGTACCGTTGCATGTGAATCGACGCCCGAACACACGATATTCACCATCGAGCTGCCCGCCGCATAGCCAGTGTGCCCTTACAAACACTTGACAATGCGCTCACGTGCATATGAGCCGCGATTCCTACTATCGATACTGCTGAATTGATATCGATGTGGAGGTATGCGGTATGACGGCTGCTGCGGCTGTGGAGCCCACGGAGCTTGAAGAACTCATGAAAGCGCAGGCCGAGGCCGCGCACGAGCGCGAGGTTGGGGATGCGACTCGCCCCACGGCAGAGGATCTTGCCGCCTCGCCGACGCGAATCGATGTTGAGGGCCTCGACCTGTTCTATGGCGACCACCATGCGCTCAAGGACGTGAATATCAAGATCCGCGACAAGCAGATTACCTCGTTCATCGGGCCTTCGGGCTGCGGAAAGTCCACGTTGCTGCGCTGCTTTAACCGCATGAACGACGGCATCAAGGACTGCCGAATCGAGGGCAAGATTGCGCTCGATGGTCAAGATATCCTGGGCGACTACGACATCTGCCGCCTTCGCCAGCGCGTGGGCATGGTGTTCCAGCGCCCCAACCCGTTTCCCATGAGCATCTACGACAACGTCGCGTATGGTCCGCGCGGAATGGGAGTGCGCGATCGCGTCGTGCTCGACGAGCTGGTCGAAGACTCCCTGCGACGCGCCGCCCTGTGGGACGAGGCCAAGGACAAGCTCAAAGAGTCGGGTCTGGGTCTTTCGGGCGGCCAGCAGCAGCGTCTGTGCATCGCCCGCGCACTTGCCGTGCAGCCCGACATTCTGCTGATGGACGAGCCGACCTCGGCACTCGACCCTGTGTCGACGCTGGTGGTGGAGCAGCTGGCCTGCGAGCTCAAAGAGACCTGCACGCTCGTGGTCGTTACGCACAATATGCAGCAGGCGGCGCGTATCTCCGATTCGGTCGCATTCTTTTTGCTGGGTGAGCTGGTGGAGCACGCGCCCACCGCGCAACTCTTCAAGAATCCGACCGATCCGCGCACGGCGGATTATTTGACGGGACGTTTTGGCTGATACCATCTAGAAAAGGTACCTTTAGGGTTAAGATGCGGTCATGCCGGCCGCAAAGGGGTTCAACATGATCTATTACGTCGAGGACGATGACAACATCAGGGATTTGACGGTCTATGCACTGCGCAAGCAGGGGATTGAGGCCGAAGGCTTTTCGTGCGACGGTGAGTTTAAGGCTGCCGTGGCGCGACGGGTACCCGATGCCGTCCTGCTCGACATCATGCTGCCCGATACCGATGGCTTGGCGATTATGCGTCGACTGCGTGCCGATCGCCTGACGGCGACGGTGCCCATCATGATGCTTACCGCCAAGGATACCGAGCTCGACAAGGTGATGGCGCTCGATGGCGGTGCCGACGATTACCTGACTAAGCCGTTTTCGCTCATGGAGCTTGCGAGCCGCTGCCGCGCACTGCTGCGTCGCGGCGGCATGGTCAAGCAGGCGAGCGATGTGCTCAGCGTGGGCGACATCGTGCTCTCGCCCAGCCATCGCGAGGTGACCGTTGCCGGCGAGCCGCTTAAGCTCACCCTGCGCGAGTTCGACCTGCTCGAGTACCTCATGCGCAAGCCCGGCGTGGTCTTTACCCGCGAGTCGTTGCTGCAGAGCGTGTGGGGCTGGGACTTCGACGGCGGTTCGCGCACCGTTGACGTGCACGTGCAGACGCTTCGCCAAAAACTGGGCGAGCATGCCAGCGCCATCGAGACCGTGCGCGGCGTGGGCTACCGCTTGGCCGAGCCTTCTGCCGGTGATGGTGCCGAAGGTGACGACACCGCGGCCACCGCATCGGAGGAGTAACCCGTGGTCTTCGCCCCCCAGGGAAAACATACGCTGTCGCACCGCGTTTTTGTGACGATCTTTGTCTGCGCCATGGCGGTTATCGTGGCGTTTACGGTGCTGGGTGCGTTCTTTGTGCAAAACACCTTGGCGGATGCCACGAGTGCCAACCTGGCGCAAGAAACCGAGCTCATTGCTGCCGCCCTCGACGAGCAGCAGGAGCCCATCCCGTTCTTGCGTAGCCTCGATCGAGAGGACTTGCGCATCACGCTGATTAACAAGGATGGATCGGTTGCCTACGACAACGAGGCGCCGCCTTCCACACTGCCCAACCATGGCGATCGCCCCGAGGTCATCGAGGCCTTTGAGAGTGGTTCGGGTTCCGCGGAGCGCGCAAGCTCTACGCTCGACGAGATTATGCTGTATCGCGCCGTCGCCCTTGATAACGGCCAGGTTGTCCGCTTGGCGCAGGCCCAGCCTGGCGTTGCGGCGATTTTGCTGTCGATGGTGGCGCCGATGCTGCTTATCGCAGCAGCGGGTGCGGTACTCTCGTTTTTTATGGCGCGCCGCGAGTCCCGTGCCATCATCGCGCCTTTGCAAGAGGTGGATTTGGACCACCCACGCCGTAGCTATGAGCACGCCTATGCCGAGATGGTCCCCATGCTTGAGCGTATTGAGTCGCAGCGCCAGGAGCTCAAGCGCCAAATGGCGGTGCTGGCGGACAACGACCGTATGCGCCGCGAGTTCACGGCGAATATCACCCATGAGCTCAAGACGCCGCTTACGGCGATTTCGGGCTATGCCGAGCTCATCGCAAACGGCATGGTCGAGGGCGAGGGCGACCTGCGCAACTTTGGCGGTCGCATCTATCGTGAGGCGGGCCGCTTGGCAGCGCTTGTCAACGATATCCTTACGCTGTCTAACTTGGACGAGGCCGAGCGTGCAGCTGAGGGCGAGGCGGTGCCCATTGGGTCCACGGAGCCTATTGAGCTCTCGCGTGCCATCTACGCGGTCGAGCAGCGTCTTGAACAGGTCGCCCGTCAGGCGAATGTGACGATAAGTCATGAGACCAAGCCTGTGGTCATCGAGGGCGTGTCGCGCTTGATTGACGAGC
>NZ_JBDMHB010000048.1:0-13696 GCF_039752955.1 Collinsella aerofaciens | reverse complement strand
CACCATTGTCGGCCTAATCCGCGGTCTTTCATGCAGCAGGGGCTCTCAATGTTTTTATGTCCTGCTCATATCGTCTGTGCAACAAAAAAAGCCGCTCAACCAGCGGCTTTTCTTATTTCGGCATGAAAAAAGGCGACCGCCCTATGTGGACGGTCGCCTTTATTAATTGTGTGAAGCTTGCCTTAGGCGCGGGTCTTAATCTCCTCGAGCACCTTGGCAACAAACTCGTCGACGCTCATCTGAACGGTCTCGTTGGAGCGATCGCGGACGGAGATGTTGCCGGCCTCGACCTCCTTCTCGCCCAGGATGAGCATGTAGGGCACGCGGTCGATGCTGCGGGCCTCGCGGATCTTGTAGCCGATCTTCTCGTCGCGGTCGTCGCAGACCACGCGGATGCCGGCCTCCTCCAGCTTGGCGCACACCTCGTGGGCGTAGTCGCGGCTCTTCTCGGAAACCGGAAGCGCCTTGACCTGCACGGGGGCCAGCCAGGTGGGGAACTTGCCCGCAAAGTGCTCAATCAGAATACCGATGAAGCGCTCGATGGAGCCAAAGCACACGCGGTGCAGCATGATGGGGCGCTTCTTGGTGCCGTCGGCGTCCACGTACTCCAGGTCAAAGTTGAGCGGCATCTGGAAGTCGAGCTGGACGGTACCGCACTGCCAGGTACGGCCGAGCGAGTCCTCCAGGTGGAAGTCGATCTTGGGGCCGTAGAAGGCGCCATCGCCCTCGTTGACCTCGTAGTCCATGTGCAGCTGCTCCAGAGCGGTGCGCAGGCCCTCCTCGGCGCGAGCCCAGTCCTCGTCCGAGCCCATGGAGTCCTCGGGGCGGGTGGAAAGCTCAACGTGGTACTTAAAGCCAAACTTCTGGTACACGGAGTCGATAAGGTTGACTACGCCCACGATCTCGTCGGTCAGCTGGTCGGGACGCACGAACAGGTGGGCGTCGTCCTGGTTAAAGCAGCGCACGCGGAACAGGCCGTGCAGGGCGCCGCGCAGCTCGTGGCGGTGCACCAGGCCAATCTCGCCAGCGCGGATGGGCAGCTCGCGGTAGGAATGCGGCTTGGAGGCGTACACCAGCACGCCGCCCGGGCAGTTCATGGGCTTAATGCAGTACTCTTCGTCGTCGATGACGGTGGAGTACATGTTGTCCTTGTAGTGGTCCCAGTGGCCCGAGGTCTTCCACAGCTGCTTGTTCATGATGAGCGGCGTGGAGATCTCCACGTAGCCGGCCTTGTGGTGGATCTCGCGCCAGTAGTCCAGTAGCGTGTTCTTAAGGATCATGCCGTTGGGCAGGAAGAACGGGAAGCCGGGGGCCTCGTCGCGCATCATAAAGAGGTCCATCTCGCGGCCGATCTTGCGGTGATCGCGCTTCTTGGCCTCCTCCAGCATGTGCATGTGCTCGTCGAGCTCTTCCTTGGTGGCAAAGGCGACGCCGTTGATGCGGGTGAGCATCTTGTTGTCCTTGTCGCCCTTCCAGTAGGCGCCCGAGACGCCGGTGAGCTTAAAGGCCTTCAGAGCCTTGGTGTAGCAGATGTGGGGGCCGACACACATGTCGATGTAGTCGCCCTGTTGGTAGAAGGTAATGCGGGCGTCGTCGTCCAGGTCGCCGATGTGCTCGACCTTGTACTTCTCGCCACGCTCCTCCATAAGGGCGATGGCCTCGGCGCGGGGCTTCTCATACACGGTGAACTTGAGGTTCTCCTTGACGATCTTTTTCATCTCGGCCTCGATCGCAGGGAAGTCGTCCTCGCTGATCTTGACGCCCTCGGGCAGGTCGACGTCGTAGTAAAAACCGTTGTCGGTCGCGGGACCGTAGGCAAAGTCGGCCTCGGGGTACAGGCGCTTGATGGCCTGCGCCATGATGTGCGCGGCGGAGTGGCGGATGACGTGCGTGACTTCGTCCTGCGGGAGCTCGGCCACCGAACCGTCATTGTAGAGTGCCTTCATGGGTATGTTTTCTCCTCTCGGATGCCTGATGCAAGTGCGTGCGATGCTCTCGGCGTTTTTGACTTGCATCATTATAGGCAGGTTGCCTTGGTATACAAGCGCCCGCCGCACCTTAATGGCACGGCGGGCGATTTTCTACGCATGCTTCATCGTGTGGGGCGGGGTGTGGGGCGCGCATGGCTTGCGGCGTGCCCGTGGCTTGCGGCCGGCCCGGCGATGGATGCGTTACTGAATGCGAGTTCGGCAGTACGGGCAGACCTTCCAGTGCGCATCGAGCGGGCGATGGCAGCTGGGACACACGTTGCGAACCTGGGTATCGCACACCGGGCAGACCACAAAGTCCTTCTCGATGGGCGCACCGCACTGCGGGCAGGTGCCGTACTGGGCAAGCTGGCGCTCGCGCAGGGCCATGTCCAGCTCCTGCTCCTCGCGGTCGGCCGCGTAGGAGTGCGGACGCAGAACCAGATAGGCGATGAGGCCCACAAACGGGATGAGGGCGATGATGCCCCATGCCACGTAGGCGCTGGCGCCGCGGCGGCGAGCGTCGATGAACACATAGACGACCGACAGCACGTACAGGGCGATGATAAAGCCAACGAAGGCATAGACGACGCCCATAAGCTGCGGCGACATGAGCTCGGAGATGTACTTGGACATTACGGGTACCTTTCGGAATATTAACAGTCCGGTCAAGTTTACCACGGGGTTTGTTTATATGGGACCACGGCTGGGTACGGGGCTGGCGCGGACACAAACATCTCAACCTGTAACAGGTGGGAGCGGAATCCGGGTCTAGATGTTACAGATCGAGACACAGGGGTCCCTCCCCGACTTCAATCTCGATCTGTAACATCTTGAACCCAAATCCTCGTCTAACTGTTACAGATCGAGACGAACGGTTGCCGTAGTTGTCGGCAGACGAGGTTGTCGACGTTGCCGGGTCTCCCCTCGTCTGCCGTTGGCGGGTGTTGCGGGGCTGTTCGCCGCATTGCCGCCGCACTGGGGGTGTGCGGACCGTAGGATAGTCTTATTGACGGCCTGTCAACTCGTCTGGGAGGCACTGTGACAGAAACGTTTGATATCACGATTGTCGGCGCCGGCATCACCGGATGCGCCATCGCGCGGCAGCTCGCGCGATTTGACCTGTCCATTTGCGTGGTCGAGGCGGCTAACGATATTGCGTTGGGCGCATCGAAGGCCAACGGCGGCCTGGTGCACGCAGGCTACGATCCGGCACCGGGAACCGTAAAGGCGCAGGTCAACGCCCGCGGCTGCGAGCTGTACGGTACGTGGGCGCAGGAGCTGGGCTTTCTGTTCTGCCGCACCGGGTCGATGGTGTTGGGCTTTAACGACGAGGACCGCGCGCATCTGGAGCAGCTGCGGAGCAATGGCCTTACCAACGGTGTGCCCGAGCTGTCGATCGTTGGACCCGACCGCATCCACGAATTAGAGCCGCGCGCCAGTGCCGATGCAACGTGCGCGTTGTGGTGCCCCTCGACTGGGTTTGTCGACCCGTTTGAGGTTGCCATCGCCGCGCTGGAGAACGCCGTGGCCAACGGGGTGACGTTTATGCGGTCCGCGTCGGTGGAAGCGATTGAAGTCGCGGGCTCGGGCGACGACGCGCGCTTTACGCTAGCGACCCCCGTTGGCAACGTGTGCTGCCGCTACCTGATCAACGCCGCAGGCAACGGTGCCGCGAACATCTCGCATATGGTGGGCGCCGAGGAGTTCCAGATGGTCTGGCGTCAGGGCAACATCGTGGTGCTGGACAAGGAGCCGCGCGCGCTCATGCCGCTCTACCCCGTTCCCACGCCGGTTTCCAAGGGCGTTATCGTCACGGGCACTGTGCACGGCAACACCGTGATCACCGCAACGGCTGCCGTGCGCGAGCCGGGCGACACGCAGACCTATGCGAGCCATGTGAACGCGCTGCTGAACGGCGCGCACAAGCTGGTGCCCGATCTGGATACGCGCCGTGTGGTGCGCGCATTTGCCGGCGGGCGTCCGGTCATTAAGGGGACGAACGACTTCTTTATTGGACAGTCGGCCGTAGTGCCGGGGCTTTTCCAGGCGGCGGGCATTCAGTCGCCGGGCGTCGCAAGCGCGCCGGCAATTGCCGAGCGCATGGAGCAGGTGCTGCGCGGTGCAGGCGTGGCCCTGCACGAGCGGGCGGACTGGAACCCAATTCGCCGCGCGCCAGATGACTTTGACCGCGCACCGCTGGCGCGCAAGGAGGAGCTGATCGAGTCCGATCCCGCGTGGGGACAGATTGTCTGCCGCTGTGAGACAGTGCCCGAGGCCGAGATCGTGGCCGCAATTCGACGCCGCCCGGGCGCGGTTTCGGTCGAGGGCGTCAAGCGCCGCTGTCGTGCCGGCATGGGTCGGTGCCAGAGTGGTTTTTGCCAGAGCCGCGTGGTTGCGATCCTTGCTCGCGAGTTGGGCTGCGACCCCAGCGACGTGCTGTTGGAGGATGCCGGATCTTGGCTGGTTAAGGGACCGCTGAAGGGGGTGCGCTAGGATGGCGGAATTCAAATCGAGCGCGATTGATTGCGGCATCGCAGAAGCCGTACAAACGCAAGTCTTCGACGTGGTCGTTATCGGCGGCGGACCCGCCGGCATGGCGGCCGCGCTGGCCGCGCATAAGGCAGGCGCACGCGTGGCCATCGTGGAGCGCGAGCAGCACCTGGGCGGCATCCTGCGCCAGTGCATCCACTCCGGCTTTGGCCTGTCGCACTTTAAACAGGAGCTCACCGGTCCCGAGTACGCGCAGCGCTTTATCGACCAGGTGCACGCGACCGACATTGCGCTGTTCTTGGGCAGCATGGTGATTGGGATTGATTCGGGCGAGGGCGCGGATGTGCGCGCGCTGGATGCGGACAAGGCCGCGGGAGCCGCCGCAGTCCATACCGTCACGCTCATGAGCCCTGCCGGCATGCTGCAGCTCACCGGACGCGCGGTCGTCCTTGCTATGGGGTGCCGAGAGCGCACGCGCAGCGAGATCAAGATTCCCGGTAGCCGTCCCGCAGGCTTGTTTACGGCCGGCTTGGCGCAGCGATACATCAATATCGAGAACCTCAAGCCCGGCTCGCGCGCCGTTATTTTGGGCTCGGGCGACATCGGGCTTATCATGGCGCGCCGCTGCACGCTCGAGGGGATTTCGGTCGAGGGCGTCTACGAGCTCATGCCGTACGCCAACGGTCTGCGCCGCAACGTCAAGAACTGCCTGGACGACTTTGGAATTCCGCTGCACCTGTCCACCACCGTCACACGCGTGATCGGGCACGACCGCGTGGAGGCCGTCGAGGTGAGCCAAGTCGACGAGCGCCTGGCGCCCATTCCGGGGACCGAGCGCATTGTTCCGTGCGACACACTGCTGCTTTCGGTGGGATTGATTCCCGAGAATGAGCTTTCGGTTGCCGCGGGCGTTGAGCTTGACCCACGCACGCGCGGCGCCGTGGTGGACCAGAGCCTGCAAACGGGCGTGCCGGGCATCTTTGCCTGCGGCAACGTGCTGCACGTGCACGACCTGGCCGACAACGTGACGACTGAGTCCGAACATGCCGGCGCGGCTGCGGCGGCGTACGCGCTGGGCGGCGGCGCGGATGCCGAGGCGGGCGCTCCAGGCGCGGGTTGCCAGCTCACGGTCTCCCCTGCCAGCATTGCGGGATACGCGCTGCCGGGACGCATTACGGCCGTGGCGCTCACCAAACTGAACTTCCGCGTGCGCCGACCCGTCGACGCCGCCCGCGTGAGGATCTTGGCCGACGGCGAGGAACTGTTCACCGGCAAGGTCCGCGCGTTTAAGCCGGGCGTTATGGAGAGTTTCCCGCTACCGGCAAAGGTCATCAAACAAGCGCTCGACCTGGGTGCCAGCGAGATTATCCTTTCCGTCGAACCCGTTAAGGAGGCGTAGAGTCATGAGCACGAACGCAATCGAAAAGCTCAAGTTCAACTGCACCACCTGCCCGTCCGAGTGTCTCCTGACCGTAGAGGTGGAGCGTGACGCAGACGGCGCCCTGGTAGAGGTGCACTCCGTGACCGGCAACAACTGCCCACGCGGCGATAAGTTCGCGCATCAGGAGCTCACCTGTCCCACGCGCGTGCTCACGACGACCGTGGCCGTCTCCGGCGGCGACGAGACGCTGCTGCCTGTGCGCACGGCTGAGGCCATCCCGCTGGCACTCCACGCCCAAGCCATGAACCTCATCCGAGGCCTAGTCGTCAACGCCCCCATCCGCATGGGCGACGTCGTGCTAGAGAACCTCCTCAATACCAATATCGACCTCATCGCCAGCATGGACATCGACCCTGCCTAAGTAGCTCATTTGGGACGGGGCTCTTGTAGCTACCCCACCATCCACCCCGCCCCTCCTCAATTGCGGTGAAATAGTTCCTGATTTCCGCCAAACCCCGGCATCCAGGAACTATTCCACCGCAACCATCCTTGGAATCGGTATTTAGCTTGTGCCTACTTTAGTACCAATTCAAAACTATGCCGGATTACGGGGCTAATTCGGAGACCCCCATCCATACCGGCAATTTTCGATTTTTGATAAGCCGTCTACCTGCGGTTTTAATTTAGTGATTTTTCCCATGGTCAAGTAATACAGGTCCAGCCCCGTAATCCGCCATACTTTTGAAACCAGCCCATTTGGAACGGGCCTCTTTTAGCTACTTTTGCCCGAACGTTCGCTCAAATGATTTTTCTGGGACGGGGATTAAATAATCATTCGGCAGCCAATGATTATTTAATCCCCGTCCCAGAAAAATCATTCCGCATGTTTGACGCAGCTAAAATAGCCCGTCCCAAATTGACTACCCTGGCATTGGGGATACCATGGTGGCAACCTAGCGAAAGGACGATGTATGGCACATGTCGATGACCAGCGCGTGGCGCGCGTGCTCGATGCGCTCGAGGCTCAGCACCCCGGCGCACAGCTGCTCGTAAACGACCCATGGTCGATCTATTACCTGACCGGCTTTTATGCCGATATGTTCGAGCGTTTTTGCGGTGTGCTGCTCGCGCGCAATGCCGAGCCGGTGATCCTGGTCAACGCGCTGCATCAGCTGCCCGAGTATGACAATGCCCGCGTCGCCTACCACACCGATACCGACGTCGTGGCCGACGCCATCGCGAGTGAGATCGACCCGACCAAACCGCTCGGCATCGACACCGTCATGCGCTCCGGCTTTTTGATGCCCCTCATGGAGCGCCACGCCGCCAGCGAGTTTTTCCTGGGCGACTTTGCCGTCACCGCCGCGCGCACCCACAAGGATGACGCCGAACAGGAGCTCATGCGCGCGTCCTCGGCCGCTAACGACGCCGTGATGGCCGAGGCGGTCAAACTCGTCCACGAGGGCGTGACGGAGCGCGAAATTGCCGACCAGATGCTCAGTCTGTATCGCAAGCACGGCTGCGAGGGCTTTAGCTTTCCGCCCATCGTGAGCTTTGGCGCCAACGCCGGCGACCCGCACCACGAGCCCGACGACACGGTACTCAAGCGTGGCGACGTGGTGCTGTTCGACATTGGCGGACGCCATCGTAACTACTGCTCGGACATGACGCGCACGTTCTTTTGGGGCGAGCCGGACGAGGAGACGGCGCGCATCTACGACATCGTGCGCCACGCCAACGAGGCCGCCGAGGCGCTCATCGCACCGGGCGTTCGCATGTCCGACCTGGATCACACCGCGCGCGACGTGATCGAGGACGCAGGCTACGGCAAGTACTTCACGCATCGCCTGGGCCACTCGATCGGCCTGCAGGACCACGAGCCGGGCGACGTCTCGCTGGTCAACGAGCAGCTCGTAGAGCCAGGCATGACGTTCTCGATCGAACCGGGCATCTACCTCCCCGGCCGCACCGGAGTCCGCATCGAGGACTTGGCCCTGGTCACCGAGTCCGGCGTCGAGATTCTCAACGCCTACCCCCACGATCCGGTCAGCTTAGGCTAACCTCATCCCCAAGTCCCCAAACTAAGTTGCGGTGAAATACGGACTGCTTAAGGCTTCTAGCCCATAAAATAGTCCCTATTTCACCGCAACTGCCAAGGGGACCAGGGTAGTCAAAAAGCCCCGTCCCAAATTAGCTGCCCTGATGGCAAAACGAAAGGCCTCCCGATTCCCCAACGAGAACCGGGAGGCCTTCTTGTGACCTAAAGCGCTACGCTCTCGACGCTACTCCGCGCGATGACGCAGCTTTTCGATCGCTGCGGCGATAAGAGCCAGCAGGCCGGTTCCGCCAAGCGCCGCGACGGTCACGGCAGTATTGTCGCCCGTCTCGGCCAGGCTTCCCTTAGCGGCCTTCTTGCCATCCTTCTTGCCCGAAGAATCCTTGGCATCGGGCTTGGCACCGTTATCCTTGCCGCCTGTCGGTTCCTGTACAACAACAGGCTCAACGACTTCAACGGTCACCGAAGCAGTGAGCTGTTGAGGCGCCGGCGTCTCCACAGTGCCATCCTCGGCAAGCGTCGCAATCACCGCGGCGTCTCCGTCAACGGGCATCGTCGCGGTAATGACGACGGTTCCGTTCTTGAGGGCCTTGACCTTACCGTTCTCGACCGTAGCGGTCGTCGGGTCGGACGAGGTCCACGTCACGTTACCACGCAGCAGCGCGCCATCAGCCGAATTGCTCGCCGCGGCAGCAAGGTCAATTGCCTTGCCGCGCTCTACCTTGAGCACGGTTTCGGCAGTCGTGGCCTTGCCGTTTTGGTCAACGATAACGAGGCCCTTGGCCGCCGGGCGCGGCTTAACGCGCACCATGCAGCTGACCGTAAGCTCCGTGCCGCGAACCTTACCGCCCACGGTCACATCATCGGCACCCCAATCCAGTGTGGGGACATTCTCCCAATCGACGTCGTAGTCCTCCTGGCTGCCGTCCTTCATCATCACGGAGACCTTCTTGGGCAGCGCCTTCAGCACATCGGCGGCAGAACTTGCCTCGAACACCTCAACGGGAGCGAACGTCGCAGGCCTCACGGGAATCTCGCTTGCCGGCGTCTCGACGACCAGCTTGCAGGTCGCTTTGAGCGTCGTGCCCTCAACGGAGCCCTCAATCGTGTACTCGCCAACGGCGGCAAGATGCTTGTCCAGACCATCCGTATTCCACGTGACCGCGGCCTCGTCCGTGTGACCATCGGAATAGGTCACGGTGACCTTCTTGGGCAGCTGCCCCGTCACGGTGTCGGCCTTGGCATCGCGCTCAACCGTGGTCTGCGGCACCTCGGCAACCTTGTTGATCGTCGTCGTGGAGGTAACAATGACCTCGACAGGCAGGTTACCGATCACCGTCACGCCCTTGGCGACGACGCTGTTACCGTACGTGACGGACGCGGCAGGAACCTCAGTCCATGTGATCTCGGACTCCGCCGTCGTCTTGCCGTCCTTCATGAGCACGGTCGCCTTCACGCCCTTGAGCGCATCTCGCATGGCATCGGCCGACGAGCCCTCGGGAACGTTAACTCCCGCGACCGGCTCAACGGACAACGGAATCTCGGCATCGCTCTTCACGACCGTGACCGTGCACTTGGCCTTAACCGAAGTGCCCTCTACCTTGCCCTCAAGCGCAACATCGCCCAGCTTGCCCAAGGCATCTGCCGTAAGCGGGGTCTTATCCCACGTAACGGCGGCAGTCTTCGTCGAGCCATCGGACATGTTGAGGGTCACCTGGGCAGGCAGCACGATGTCAGCAGCAGCCGTGTTGCGGGCAACCGAAAGCTTGACGCCAACGATGCTCTCGACGACCGGCGCCAGGTTGACCGTAGCCTTGACCTCAAAGCTGCCAACCGCGGTTTTACCCGTAATGACAACGCTCGCGCCGTCATTCTTAATGGTGACGGCGTCTTTGGGAGCAGTCCAATTGATCTTCGAATCGACCTCAGATCCGTCCTTCATGGCAACCTTCACGGTCTTGGACAGTGCGGCCACAACGGCATCGGGCTTCGCCCCGTCGTCGAGCGTCACAGCGTCAACCGTGCCGGCCAGGTGATCAGGAATCTCGCGCAGTGGCTTGACGACCTTGATGGTGCACTCCGCCTTCTGATCCGTGCCGGCAACAGTGCCCATAACCGTAACTTTACCTTCCTTGGCAAAGTCCTTGTCGGAGAGGCCCTTGGTATCCCACGTTACGTCGGCTTCGGAATCGGTACCGTCAGAGTAAATCGCCGTGACCGTGGTGGGCAGCTTGGCCTTAGCCTCATCCGCCTTGGTATCGCGCTCGACCTCAATCTCGTCAACGGTATCAAAATCCACGATATGCGCCGTCACCTTGACCTGAGCCTTTACGGTCATGCCGTTGTCCGTTAGACCCGTGACCTCAAACTCGGTGCCGGCACGGCCCAGGCTGTCGACCTGAGACCACTTAACGGGCGTCTCTTTCTTGGTCTTGCCGTCCTTCATGACAACCGTCACCTTGGACGGCAGCTTATCCATAAGGTCGCTGACCTTGGCATTGTCCGCAATCTCAATAACATCGATCGGCTCAACGTAGTCGGGCGTCTGGGCCTCCTGATCCACCACGGTCACATTGCAGGTCACCTTAGCGCCGTTGAGCTTAACCGTGCCCGTGATCTCCACGGTGCCGGTTTCGTTGAGCAGCTTGTCCGTGACGTTAGAAAGATCCCAAACGTCAATGTCAAGCAGATCGGTCGAGCCATCGGAATAGGTCGCAACAACCTGCTTGGGCATCTGGGCGTACAGTTCCTGTTTGGACGTACCACTGGCAACGCTAAACGACTTGGCCTCGAGCTTGGTGATGGTTCGCGGCGCCTCGGAGACGTTGACGTACACGATAGCGTTGACATTGTCGACATCCTTGAGCTTGCCGACGAGTTTATACGTACCTTTCTTGGCGAGCGGCTTGGAGAGGTCGATGCCGTCGGTGTCAGTCCACTTTTCGATCTCGATGCCGCCTAAACTGCCCCGAGTATCCCGCGCTGAGCCATCCGAGAAATATACGGACACGGCATCTGGCAGCTCCAGCATCGATCCGACCGTGGTGTTGACCACAACGGCCTCGGGCTGCAACGCAACCTTCTTTGCCTTCTTATCGGCAACCGTCACCTTGGCAGTCACGTTGCCGTTCTCATCCACGCCGACCTTTTGGCCGTCATCGTCAAGCAGCGCCATAACGGCAGCGGCATCAAAGCCGACCACATGGCCCGTCGCATAGAACGTGCCAGGCTGCTCGTACTTCTCGGGCGCAATCGGATCCCAATCAATAGCCGCCGTCGAAACGGAGCCGTCGCTCATCTCGACCGCCATCTTGGAAGGCATGGCAGGCGCAGTGCCCGCCTTGGTGGTCACTGCGGTCTCGCCGTTATCGATTGCCTTCTCAACGCCTTGGATAACGATCTTGGTCTGAACAGTGAGACCGGTGTTAGTGCCGTCACCGTATCCGTCGAGGCCGCTTGCAAACAGCGTGCCAGACACTGCCGTGACCTGACCCGGCTCTCCGGTATAAACCGAGGGACGAACGTAATCCCATTGAACCTGGGCATTATGAGTTTTGCCGTCACTCGTGGCAACCGAGACATTCCACGGCAGCTCGGGGAAAACACCGCTGGCCGTATTAATGCGCTCAGGAACGGCAACGGAGATGACGGAACAGACGTCAACAGTGATTGTCGCCTCGGCACCACCTTGGAGCTTGCCCTTCACCTTAAACGAACCGTCCCTGGCATAAGCGTCTTCGGCGACACGGTCCCATGTGACCTTTTCGCGCTGGGGCTCAGAAGACACATCGTTGTCGTATCGAACCTCAAGGTATTCCGGCAGCATCGGCTTGGTGCCGGGGACGGTCCATATGGTTCCGCCCTGAACCGAGGTTGCCTTACTCGCGATCTTAACGGTGGCAGTAATCGGAACATCGACAGTCTGCATGCCGTACCCTGCATTAAAGCTAATTGTTGCAGTGCCGCGTACCACGCCGCCCTGGGTCCAATCGAAGCCCTTCGTGTTCCACTTGGTCTCGGCGTATTTGTGCGAATAGTCCGGATGTTCTGCCGCATCGGGGCTGACAAGTTCGACATAGCCGGGAAGCATGGCGGTGCCGTCGCTGCCCTTGAGCACTGTAATGGTTTGTGGCTGAGCCTCCCAGTTTTTAGTCACGATGACGTGCACTTTCACGGGGATATTCGTTCCGGCGACCGTTCCGGTAATCGTGCAGTCCTTCTGGGGGCACCTATCGTAGGTATCCCAGTTGACGCCGAGACTGTCAAAAGTCGTTCCATCCTGCAATACGCCGGACACGTAGAAGTAGTCCAGATTGACTTCCTCACCGGGGTAAATAACGCGCCAGTCCTCGTACGACTGCCCAAGCGTCACGCCATTCTCGCTATAGTTATTGACGCCCTTGACCTCACTGCACACCGCGATCGCGTTGACCTTCGCCAGCGAGCCAGTGATAGTACCGGTAATTTCGTACTCGCCAGGCTTGCCGTCCAGCAGTTCTTGAGGAAACTCATCCCAGCTATAAGGCTGCCCCGACGAATACTGGGGATAGAACGAGCTGCCATCCGACAAATACAGCGTGGATGTGTAGCGCGGAGCCAGAAGTCCGGCGCCGGGAACATAAGCAATCTTGCCGATGTTGCTGTCCTCGAGATCGCAGACGTTGACCGTCGCCGTAGCCGGAATGTTAGAGCCGGTAAAATATCCGCTAACCGTAATCTGGCCAAGGTTCTTTAGGGCGTCCTGACTAATCGTCGACCACTGAACGGGGAAATTGCCTCGCGAGCCATTCCACATCGTGGCCTCGATTGAACCCGGCATATTAGGCTGGCAACCGATAAGCGTGCTTGTCGATGTCGAGGAAGGCATCTGCAGGGCGCGGACGGAGATGGTCGCCGTGACTCGGTTGCTGTCACCCAGCTCCACCTGAGTAGACGATGAAGATGAGGTATTGGTCCAATACGACAGCGAACCGGAAAGCTTAAACGACCCCTCACTTGCCACCTGCGTGTCCAAAATAGGGTCCCACGCAATGTTGCACTGCTTCTTTGTACCGTCGGTGAATGCAACCTCAACGCTGTAGGGAAGACCGCCGCCCGTTGTAGGACGTACGCCGACGGGCGTGTTAACGGGAGCAAGAGCGTCGATAGAGGCAACTTCTTTGACCTCGACCTGAGCAGTTACCTTTAGGCCATTAGCGGCTGAAGATTCGTTATATGTCACAAGCGTGCCCGTGACCGTATAGGTGCCTGCCTTTTGGAATTGAGACACGTCGGCGTTGTCCCAGTTAACCTGATAACCTTGGGTGTATGTAGTGTTATTTGACTGCGTAAACGGGAAATAGACATACGTGCTAAGAGGAGAAATGTCGCCGACCACGCGCTCGAACCTCAGAGAATTAAGATCGAGTACGTCCTTAGGATCTTTGACGGTAACGGTGCAGGTAACCTCACGGTAATCAAAACCGTTTAGTTTACCTTTAACCGTAAACGAGCCCACCTTAGAGTAAAGCGACGCGTCGAAAGAATCCCAAGACACCGGGATCTGCTCGGTGGCCCCGCTATCAAAGACAACCGAAGCAGAATACGGCAGAGACGGGACCTCACCAGTTAGGGTCGTACACGTCAACTCGGTCTGGACGCTCTTAACAGAGCGGACTGCGACCGTGCACTGTGCGAGCATAGAGGGATAGCTCTTCAAATGTCCCTCGACAACAAAGGTTCCTTCCTTTTAATATGAGCAGGACATTGTCAAGAGGCAAAATCGGGCCTGGCCCCAACGATATGGGGTCAGGCCCTCTC
>NZ_JBDMHB010000047.1:0-14456 GCF_039752955.1 Collinsella aerofaciens | reverse complement strand
GTCTAAGCCTCTTGGCAAGCCCGATCGTATTGTCGTCGCCCTTGGCGGCAACGCCCTCGGCAACAACCCCGTTGAGCAGATCGAGGCCGTGAGCAACACCGCTCACGCTCTTCTCGGCCTTATCGAGCAGGGCAACGAGATCATCATCACCCACGGCAACGGCCCGCAGGTCGGCATGATCCAGAACGCCTTCGCCGCTGCCCATGACGCCATCGGTACCCCCGAGATGCCGCTGCCCGAGTGCGGCGCCATGTCCCAGGGCTACATCGGCTATCACCTGCAGCAGGGCATTGGCCGCGAGATGCACAAGCGCTATAAGCGTTGGCACGCTGCCACCGTCGTCACCCAGATCGAGTGCGACCCCGACGATCCCGCATTCAAGAACCCGACCAAGCCGATCGGCCCCTTCTACACCGAGGAGCAGGCCAAGGAGTTCATGGCCGAGGATCCTTCCAAGGTCTTCGTCGAGGATTCCGGTCGTGGCTGGCGTCGCGTCGTCGCTTCCCCCGATCCCAAGAAGATCGTCGAGGCTGACTCCATCCTCAACCTGCTCGACAACGAGTTCATCGTCATCGCCTGCGGTGGCGGCGGCATCCCCGTTGTCCGCGACTACGAGAACAAGGGTTGCTACAAGGGCGTTCCCGCCGTCATCGACAAGGACCTGGGCGGCGAGCTGCTGGCCGAGGACTGCGACGCCGACGTTCTGTTCCTGCTGACCGCTGTTGAGCATGTCGCCATCAACTTTGGCAAGCCCAACCAGGAGGAGCTCGAGGACATTACCGCCGACGAGGCCGAGCGCCTGGCCGATGAGGGCCAGTTCGGCAAGGGTTCCATGGAGCCCAAGGTCCGCGCTGCCATCAAGTTCGCCCGTTCCCGCAAGGGCCGCACCTGCATCATCGGTGCCCTGGACAAGGCCGCCGAGACCATGGCCGGCCTCTCCGGTACCCGCATCCACGAGTAGCCTCTACTCCGTTGCCTCTCTCGTGGGCGCCAGGCAAGGCGCCCGCAAACTAGCCTCTCTTCATGAGCCCCGCGGTCCGCTCCGACTGCGGGGCTTTTGCTGTTCACCTAGTCATTGGGAACCCGGCACTTGGGGACGTTCCTTTCCTGCCGGCAGCTTGGGGCAGTCCTTAAAGGCTGTCTCCAACGACCACTCATTTAAGTCTGTCCCCAATGACTGCCCCCAACGGCTGGTCATTTAAGTCTGTCCCCAATGACTAGTAGTAGGCCCACATGGCTTCGATTTCATTGAGGACTTCTACCACGCCCCAGCGGCGGGCGCTGCGGCTGGCCGAGTTGGGATCGAAGACTCCAATCTGGTCGGCGTCGTCAATACCGTAAAGCACAATGTAGTGTCCAACGCTGGTAAAGGTGCCCGGCCGAACGGCGGCGATGATGGGCGCTCCCGAACGCAGCGCCTGAGTCATCGAGTCGCGATCGTTATGGAGCTCCGTTCCGTTAAGTCCCAACTGCCACGCGCCGCTCGTCATAAACGACCATTCGGTTGCACCAGTGGGGGCGTAATTGCCCGCCTCGGAAAGCGCGCACATATCGACGGGGGTCATATCGGTGCGTCCCGTCTTAAAGATATAGACCATGGTGAGGCACGTAGGCCCGCAGGCATTTTGGCGGATGGTGCCGCCGGCGTAAGACAGCTCCGACCACGCAGGGTCGATCTGATAGATATGGGGCATCGTGCCGGCTTGCCATTGCGGGCGCGGGGTCGAAAAGGCGAAAGAATAACCGGGCGCGACGGGGGCCTTGAGCAGCTTGTCCTCGGCGGTGGGCTCGAGACCGGCCGAGCCGTGGGACATACAGGAGCTCATAAACACAAAGACCAGACAGGTGAGGATAGAGCACAGTGCGAGGCGAAGTCGACGAGCCGGCAGGGCGGGGGCATTCACGTGCGATGTCGAGCGGTAGGGCTTGCCGTCGCGTCCACCTTGGGGATGCGAAAAGAAGCGGTTGATATGGATGCCGGGCTGACGTGCGCCGTTGCGGCGCAGTTGCGGAACCTCGGCTTGATGCTGTCGAGTGCGCGCGCCTAAGCGGCTGTCTTGCTGCGCGCTTGTGCCCGTGCGCGGACGGCCACTTTGCCGTGTTTTGCTTGCCTGCTGCCGAGACGAAGGCCTGGGTTGCTCTTGAGGACGTTGCGGATTGCTGCTCGTGGCACTTCTGGGCGTAGGCGTGGTACGGCCAGCAAGGCGAACGCTTTGTCGCCGTTGATCACCGTCGTTGTATCCGTATGCCATTCGTACCGCCTTGTCTCATGTATAACCTATCCATCCTACAAAAAAGATGTGCAACAAATGGGTCTGCGCGTCAAAAGCTCGGCAAACGGTACGAAAGGCGCAAAACACACGGCCTCAAAAACATCTCTATATGCGTCCGATGAGCGTACGCCCGTCGGACGGGCGGCAACAATGAGCGGCAAACCGTGCCGTTCGTCCCAAAAACGGTGCCGCTCGTTTTGCAGTTCTGCCTTCGGTCGAGCTGCGAGCGGCGCTGCTGCGCCAAGGCCGTATCTTAAAGCCATGGAATAAAAGCGCGCGGCAAAACGGACCGCGCAAGGGGTGACGCCAAGGGCGTCAAAAAGGAAAGGAGGGGAACAATGGCGGACAAGAACGCAGAAGTTGCAGTCGAGGATAACGGCGGCATGAAGAAAACGCTCTCGCTCTGGAACTTCTTCACCATCGGCTTTGGTGCCATTATCGGTACCGGTTGGGTTCTGCAGGTCGGCGACTGGATGGTCGTGGGCGGCGGTCCCGTTCCCGCTATGATCGCATTCCTCTTGGGTGCAATCTTCCTCGTGCCCGTCGGAGCTGTTTTCGGTGAGCTCACGGCTGCTATCCCCATCTCGGGCGGCATCGTCGAGTATGTCGATCGTAGCTTTGGCCGTACACTGAGCTACATCACCGGATGGCTTTTGGCCCTGGGCAACGGCATCCTGTGCCCGTGGGAGGCCATCGCCATTTCGACCCTCGTGTCCGAGATGTTCGGCAGCCTACCCGGTCTTGAGTGGCTGCGCGCCGTCAAGCTCTACACCATACTGGGGGCCGACGTCTACCTGTTCCCGACGCTGATCGCGCTCGGCTTTGCAGTCTACGTCATCTTCCTCAACTTCCGCGGCGCCAGCTCGGCTGCCAAACTCCAGGCCTTCCTGACCAAGGCCCTGCTCTGCGGCATGCTGCTCGCCATGGGCGTCTCGCTGTTCACCGGCTCGCCGGACAACGCCATGCCCGTGTTCTCCCAGGTCGCCGGCGCTGGCGGCGGCAAGGCCGCTACCGAGAGCACCAGCCTGTTCGCCGGCATCGTGTCGGTCTTGGTTCTGACTCCGTTCTTCTACGCCGGCTTCGACACCATTCCTCAGCAGGCTGAGGAAGCAGCCGAGGGCCTCAACTGGAACAAGTTCGGCAAGATCATCTCCCTGGCACTGCTGGCCGCCGGCGGCTTCTACATGGTCTGTATCTACTCGTTCGGCACCATCCTCGACTGGCATGAGTTCGTTAAGAGCCCGGTTCCCGCGCTCGCCTGCCTCAAGGGCATCAACATGCTCCTGTACCTGGCCATGCTCGTCATCGCCACGCTTGGACCCATGGGCCCGATGAACTCCTTCTACGGCGCCACGAGCCGCATCATGCTCGCCATGGGCCGCAAGGGCCAGCTGCCCGAACAGTTCGCCGAGGTCGACCCCAAGTCCGGCGCTCCCAAGCTCGCCTGCGTCGTTCTGGGCGTCATCACCGTCGTCGGTCCGTTCCTGGGCAAGAACATGCTCATCCCTCTGACCAACGTGTCGGCTCTCGCCTTCATCTTCTCCTGTGGCATGGTCGCCCTCGCTTGCCTGCGTATGCGCTTCACCGAGCCCGACCTGCCTCGTCCCTACGAGGTGCCCGGCGGCAAGTTTGGCATCGGCCTCGCTATCGCTGCCTGCGCCATCATCATCGGCCTGCTCGTGATTCCGTTCTCTCCCGCCTCCCTCAACATGGTGGAGTGGAGCATCGTGATCGGCTGGCTGGCCGTCGGCCTGGCTCTCATGGCCTTCACCAATTCCCGCAAAAAGTAACGCCGAGCCGGGGCGGATCAGGTGCGCGGGACCCTCTCTTCCGCGCACCGAACCCGGCACCACTTGGGTAGCTTTGTGAGGCCTTAACCCAACACGGCCTCGCCCACTATATGGATCCATAAGGAGGAACCATGTCCACTAAGTATGCAATCGTTGGCGGCAAGCTCATCGACGGTACCGGTGCCGAGCCGGTCGAGAACTCCCTCGTTC
The DNA here is from genome assembly GCF_039752955.1 of Collinsella aerofaciens. Taxonomy (GTDB): domain Bacteria; phylum Actinomycetota; class Coriobacteriia; order Coriobacteriales; family Coriobacteriaceae; genus Collinsella; species Collinsella aerofaciens_BI. The sequence goes on along the minus strand of NZ_JBDMHB010000047.1, from coordinate 10,183 downwards.
TCGTCGACGACAACGGCAAGATTGAGTACGCCGGTGCTATGCAGGACCTTCCCGAGGGCGTTGAGGTCATCGACGCCGCCGGCAAGACCGTCCTTCCCGGCCTGATCGACACTCACCTGCACTTCTCGGGCAACTTGACCGACGATGACACCGACTGGGTCATGCAGCCGCTCCTCGAGAAGCAGGCCGTCGCCGTCAAGCAGGCTTACGACTGCCTCACCCACGGCCTCACCACCGTCTGCGAGATCGGCCGCTTTGGTATCCAGATCCGTGACTGCATCGACAAGGGCGTCTTCAAGGGCCCGCGCGTTCTGGCCACCGGCCTTGGCTTCTGCCGCGTTGCCGGCCACGGCGACTCCCACCACTGCAGCCAGGAGCTCAACAAGGAATCGCACCCCTGGGGCGATCAGGTCGACGGTCCTTGGGATCTGCGCAAGGCCGTCCGTCGTCGCCTGCGCGAGAACCCCGATGCCATCAAGATCTGGGCTACCGGTGGCGGCATCTGGCGCTGGGACTCCGGCCGCGACCAGCACTACTGCTCCGAGGAGATTCAGGCCGTGGTCGAAGAGGCCAAGATGGTCGGCATCCCCGTGTGGAGCCACTGCTACAACAACCACGCCGCTGCCTACGATTCCGTTCGCTTTGGCTGCGAGCAGCTGATTCACGGCTTCGATATCGATGAGCGCACCATGGACCTCATGGCCGAGCAGGGCACCTTCTTCACCCCGACGATCGCTTTCCTGCCCACCTGGTACGCCACCTATCCGCCCGTCTACGTCCCCGAGCTGCACGACAAGTACGAGGGCACCCTGGTCGAGAAGGAGCTGCAGCGCAACTACGACTGCCTGCGCGAGGCCAAGAAGCGCGGCGTCGTCATGACGATCGGCTCCGACTCCTTCTCCTTCGTCACCCCGTACGGCACCTGCTCCATCGAGGAGATGTACGAGTTCGTCGACAAGATCGGCTTCACTCCGGTCGAGACCATCACCTGCGCCACCCTCAACGGTGCCAAGATGTGCCACATCGAGGACGAGACCGGGTCCATCGAGGCCGGCAAGTGCGCCGACCTGCTGGTCGTCAACGGTGACGTCGCCGCCGACATCCACGTGCTCAACACCGACAACATGGACGTCATCATGAAGGACGGCTGGATTGTCGAGGGCGGCACCTTCGGCGAGGCAAACAAGTACAGCGCCTAAGCTACCGTTCATCGATGGCTTGATGTAAAACACAGTATTTGATTGCATAATGCAATGGAGAGGGTCGCTTGCGGCCCTCTTTATTGCTATGGGGTGCGTCGGTAAGAAGGAGATGACGGTGGATCTCAATAGGCTGATTCTGGGCAAGAGCTACAACTCTACCAAGGTCTTTCGTACCGCTCAGCATGTGGTTCAAGCCATCTTGCTCGGTATTGTCGTTCCGCTGCTTATCCTGCTGCTCATCTGGGATCTAACCGATAATCCCAATCCCGTTCCGGCCGTTGTCGTCATTGCCGGCTTGGTCATGCTGTGCTTCTTCTTCTCGTACGTCTTTGTCGTTCCCGACGACCTCACATCGAGCGCAACCGACCGCACGCTCGCCATCGCTTCAAAAATATTCGCCTACACGTCGCGCGGCCTTACGCCCGAAGCTGCCCTGGGCGCCTCTAAGATCATCCTGTCCGAAACTATCGCCTCTGCCATCTGCTTTACCGACGGCAAGCAGGTGTTGGCAAGCTGGGGCGAGGACTCGGCAAAATGCCCCGCGGGCACCCCGGTGGTGCTGCGGACTACGCTCAACGTGATCAACAGCGGTGAGCAAAGCGTGTTCTCGCGCGATGCCTCGACCGAGACAGGTGGCTACTTTCCGCGCCTGCGCGCCGGTATTGTCGCACCGCTTACCGTGCGCGGGCATTGCGTGGGCACGCTCGAGCTGTATTATCCCCGTCTGAGCAGCATCGATATGCGCCAGACGGCGCTTGCCTCGGGCTTTGCCGACCTCATTTCCACGCAGCTTGCGAGCTTTGAGCTCGAGCGCCAGGACGAGCTTACGGCCCGCGTGGAGCTGCGCGCCTTGCAATCGCAGGTCGATCCTCATTTTCTGTTTAACACCATCAGCACCATCGTGTCGCTCGTGCGTACCGAGCCGGACAAGGCCAGGTCGCTGCTGATCGACTTTTCCAATTACTACCGTCAGACGCTTTCTGATTCCGATACCCTCACAACGCTCGAGCACGAGGTGGAACAGGGCACTCGCTATATCAATCTTATGCAGGCTCGTTATGGCGACGGCCGTCTGCGCGTCTCGGTCGATATCGACTTTGAGGTGCGCGACAGCCTGGTGCCGCCGTTTATCTTGCAGCCGTTGCTCGAAAACTGCATCAAGCACGCGCAGCGCGAGACCAAGCCGCTTTCTATTCATGTTAGGGCTTTCGAGACCGATGACGGTTTGGAGATCATCGTCGAGGACGACGGCATCGGTATGAGCGAAGAAGTCTGCGCGCATCTGTTTGAGCAGCATCGCCTGGAGGAGCCCGAGAGCATTACCGCCGACGGCTCCGTCAAGCGAGGTTGCGGCCTGGCGCTCTTCAACGTGCTTCAGCGCATCCATTTCTTTTACGGAGAAGATTCCGGCATGCGCGTGAAGTCCCAGGAGGGCGTGGGAACGCAGGTCATCGTCGAGCTGAACGGCGAGCCGCATGAGCCTGCGCCGTTGACGGCGTAGCACGCGGTTGGATTGAGAGAAAAAGAGGGGAAGCGCATATGTCCGAAGGCTGGAACATCTTGGTGGTTGATGACGAGCCCCCAATTAGGGCTGAGCTACGCTATCTGTTGGAAAAGGATACGCGTGTGGGTCAGATTGCCGAGGCGGGCAATGTCACCGAAGCCGTGGAGTTGATTCTGTCGAGCAAGCCCGACGTGCTGTTTTTAGACATTACCATGCCCGGTCGCTCGGGAATTGAGCTTGCCGAGACCCTGCAAAACCTAAAGAGGCCGCCGGTCGTGGTGTTTGTGACGGCATTTGCCGAGTATGCGGCCGATGCCTATAACCTCGATGCTGTCGATTACATCGTCAAACCGGTCGAGGATGCCCGCCTGTCAAAGGCGCTCGACAAGATCGAGACTGCCCTGGGTGCTCGCCGTGTCGTCCACGCTCCGCGCCAGCCTTTGCGCCTGACGGTGGATCGCGGGGGCAAAAGGGTGTTCATTCCCGTGGCGGATGTCTGCTACTTTGAGGCGCGCGCCGATTTTTGCAACGCCGTCTGTGCCGAGGGGACATACCTGATCAATGAGTCGATTTCCTCGCTCGAGCGCCGCTTGGCCTCCGAGGGCTTTATCCGCGTCCACCGCAGCTATCTGGTTAATTTGGAAGACGTGCATAATGTCGAGATCGGCTCCACGGGCCTGATGGAGCTCAGGCTCGACCGTGTGAGCTCGACGGTGCCCGTTTCACGCCGTCGCGCTGCCGAGGTCAAATCGCACTTGGGGCTTGCGTAAGGGTCGGTACGCCATCGTTTGCCGTTGCAGGTTTGGTATGACTGTGCGATGGGCATAATGGATTGCATCGAATGAAATCGAAAGGATCATTATGCCCGCGCTCATTACGCATCATCTGTTTGGCGAGGAAAGCATCGACCGTCTTCCGCAGGGCGTTATTACGTCCGACGAGGAGCGCATCGCCTTTATCCTGGGAAACCAAGGTCCCGACCCGTTTTTCTTTCACATTCTGACACCGCGTGTTTCCGACTGCACGCTGCTGGCGCAGGTCATGCATCGGTCGCGTATGTCTCGCCAGTTCGCGTGCCTGCGCGACGGCGTGTCGCATCTGCTGCCGCGCGACGCCAGCTTGGGTCGCGCCTTTGCGCTGGGCCTGCTGTCTCATTACGTGCTCGACCGCAACGCCCATCCCTTTGTCTATGAACAGCAGTTTGGCATCGTGGAGTCCGATTCAGAGCTTGAGGATTCGAGCAGTCAGGTCCATGCCGTGATCGAGAGCGACCTGGATGTACTGATGCTGCAGCTTAAACGCGATGGCGCTACGGTCGACGATTACCCGCCGGCGGGCGAGATCGTCACTACCGATCGCATCAATCGCGTGGCCGGCGTGCTGATGAGCTATGTTGCCGGACGCGTGTACGGCATTGACATTCCGGCGGGGGAGTACGGTGCTGCCGTTGCCAATATGCAGCGACTTTACCGCGCGATTGAGCCGGCCGGCTCCGCAAAGACGCGCGCGATCTCGCTGGTTGAGGGCTTGGTGCACGACTACTCGCTGCTCGACGGCCTTGCCCATCGCGTGACGACGGAGCTGCCCGAGCGCACCGGTAACCTGGGCCATCTGACATGGAAGAATCCCTTTACCGACGAGGTCTCGAACGAGAGTTTCCCCGAGGTCTTTGATCGCGCGCTGGTCGATTACGAGTGCACGGTCGCACGTTTTATCGAGACCGGTGACATGGATGCCGTGACCAGTCACGTCAACTACAGCGGTCGCGTGCTCGAAGCCGATGAGGAGTTCGACCGCGAGGAATAGGGCCCGTGCGTGCCCCTTTGCCGAATCCTTACCGGCGGTTCTGGACAATTAGGGTACGATGAACTAACTGCATATCGGGCGAATACGAAGGGGCCCTGTCCATGAAATACACCAAGCTCGAGCGTAACTGGGTTATGTACGATGTGGGCAACTCGGCCCTCGTACTGCTCAATACCTCGGTGGTGCCCATCTACTTTAACGCCATCAATACCGGTGCTTCCTCGGCAGACCTGGTGGTCGCTTGGGGCAACGCGCAGACGATTGCCTCGCTGGTCATTGCCATGCTCATGCCCATTCTGGGCGCGCTTGCCGATTACGCCGGCAACAAGATCAAGTTCTTCTTGGGCTTCTTCCTCACGGGTCTGGTTCTTTGCCTGGCGCAGGCTATCCCAATGTCCGCCATGGCATTTTTGACCGTGTACGTGCTGTGTACCATCGGCCTTAACTCTTCCATGACGTTCTACGACGCCATGCTGCCCGACATAACCACCGACGAGCGCATGGACGCCGTGTCCAGCTCGGGCTATGCCTGGGGCTACATCGGTTCCACCGTGCCGTTCATCATCTGTCTGGCGCTTATCATGGGTGGCCCCGCTCTTGGCGTCCCCACCATGCTGGCAACGCGTCTGTCGTTTGTCATCACCGGTGCCTGGTGGCTCATCTTTACCTTGCCACTCATTCGCACCTATAAGCAAAAGTACGGTCGCGAGCGCGGTCCTGAGGACACCATCGGCCACATCGTGGGCGGCGTGTTCTCCGAGGTCGGACACACCATGCGCGAGATCGCCCACAACAAGACCGTGTTGGTCTACATGATCGCGTTCTTCTTCTACATCGACGGTGTGCACACGGTCATTTCCATGGCAACCAGCTACGGGTCGGCTCTGGGCATCGACTCGACCCAACTGGTGCTGGCTCTGCTCGTTACGCAGTTTGTGGCCTTCCCGTCCGCCATCATCTACGGCAAGCTCGCCGGTCGCGTGGGCACACTCAACATGATCTTGGTGGCCGTCGCCGCCTATATGGGCATCGTGCTCTTTGCCGCGTTTTTCTTAAAGACCGCCTTTGAGTTTTGGGTGCTCGCTATTTTGGTCGGCTTGTTCCAGGGTGGCGTGCAGGCGCTCAGCCGCAGCTATTTTGGCCGCATCATCCCCAAGGAAAAGTCCAACGAGTACTACGGCTTCTTCGATATCTTTGGCCGTTACGCAAGCGTTATGGGCACCTTCCTGGTGTCGGTTGTCACCTCGCTGACCGGCAACCCGTCGCTGGGCGTCCTTTCTATTGGTGTTCTGCTGATCGTTGGCTTTGTGCTGCTGGTCCGCCTGTCCCGCATGACTCGGGCGGCAGAGCATGCCGCATAGGAGCGAGCGGCTATTGTGCCTGTCCACGGTACTCTTTTGGGGTTATCCGCAATAAACATTGCGACTTGCGAGCAATGATTTGCCCAAGTGGGTATGATGGAATCAGCTAGGTCGCGGGGCGTCGCCTGTGTTTGGCGGCGCCCCGTTTTTGTGTTGCAGGGAGGGTAAGGCATGAACGCCACGGTCGTGATTCCAACGTATTGGGCGGGCGATGACGCTTGCGCAAACGCCCTTGGCACCTATGACCATTCGACGCGACTCAACGCCGACAATCCCGAACTCGACCGCTGCCTGGCCTCGCTTGAGCAGGTACGTGACATCCCGCGCATCATCCTTTTGGTGGTCTGTCCCGTTTCTGCCACAGCCGATGTGTCGCTGCGCGTGCACGAGATTGTCGACGCGCATCCCACGCTCAAGGTCACCGTTGTCACCAACACCCAGGCCTCGCGCATTGCAGACCGGGTTGCTCAGATCGCGCCCAAGGGTTCGGGCGAGTGCGTGAGCCTGCGAGGCTACGGTGCCATCCGCAACATGGGGCTAGCCTGTGCCGCTGTGCTGGGGCATGACGCGGTTATCTTTTTGGATGACGATGAGACTGTCATCGACGCCGACTTTATGAAGCGCGCGACCTATGCGTTGGGGCAGCAGACACGTCAGGGCTTGCCGATCTTGGTCAAGAGCGGCTATTTCTACGATCGCGACGGCTCGCCGCTGGCTCCCACGGACAAGGCGGGCATCTGCCATCGTTGGTGGACCAAGCGCATCGAGTTCAACCGTTGGATGAAAAAGGCGCTCTCGGGCACCCGCATCTCGCGCTCCAACTACGTGTGCGGCGGCCTGATGGCCCTGCACGCCCGCGCCTTTACGCGTGTAGCCTTTGACCCGTTTATCACCCGCGGCGAGGACTTGGATTACCTCTTTAACATGCGCATGTTTGGCTACGACGTGTGGTTCGATAACGAGTGGACCGTGCGTCATCTGCCTCCGGAGTCCGAAAAGCGCTCACCGCGCTTTATGCAGGATGTATACCGTTGGTACTACGAAAGGGCAAAGTTGACATTCGCCGCGCATCAAAAGGAGCTCATTCCCGTTACGGCGGCATCGCTCATGCCCTACCCGGGCCCGTGGATTTCGCGCGAGCTCGACGACCGCGTGCGCAAGACCGCTATGGTCCGCAGCGTGTTTACCCGCGAGCATGAGGGCTACCTGCGCATCTGGCGCCATGGTATCGACGAGGCAAAGGCCTATGCGCGCCAAAACGCTGCAAGCTACCTGCGTTTCCAGAGCTTTTGGCCCAAGATCATGGACGGGCTTTGGCGTGACGCACAACTGATCAGTATCCTGGAGGGGGCCGAATGATCGACCGCCGCGCCCAGCGCGATAGTTCAATATCAATCTTTCGCATCATTGCCGTTGCCTGCGCCATTTGCGTGCTGGTGTACTTTATTTTTGCCCTGGTGACCGGTATCGAGCCGATCGCCACGGTGATTGCCTGCGCGCTGCTGTGCATCTTTCTGTGCATCTTTATCTTTTTGACGCTCAATCCCGATTCGGTGCGCTCCCAGTACACCGAGGAGACGCTCTCGGTGGCCTCGGCCATGCTTGAGGACATTAAGGGCGGTCTGACGCAGGAGTCGGCGCGTTTGGTGTGCCGGCGCATTTTGCCCGAGACGCGCGCCATGACGGTGGCCATCACCGACGAGGGCAACGTGTTGGCCTGCGCAGGCGAGTTTGAGGAAAAACTACTGCCAGATTCTCCCATCCACACGCTTGCCACACGCTACGTTATCGAACATGGCATCGTGCAGTCGTTCAACCGTATGGTGGATGTCGTGGGCTCGGATGGCTCGCACAACCAAGTCCCCGCCGGCATTATCGCCCCCATCAAGGTGGGCGATCGTACCGTCGGCACGCTCAAGTTCTACTACAAGACCCCGCGCGCCGTCGACCGTACCCAGTACGCGCTTGCCTCGGGCTTTGCCGAGATCTTGTCCACGCAGCTCGCCATCCACGAGCTCGAGGTGCAAAAGGAACTCACGGCGCGCGCCGAGGTGCGTGCGCTGCAAGCGCAGATTAACCCGCACTTCCTGTTCAACACGCTGAACACCATTGCATCGTTTACGCGCACCGACCCGCTGCGGGCCCGCGAACTGCTTCGTGAGTTCTCATCGTTCTATCGTGCCACGCTCGACAACTCGGGATCGCTTATTCCGGTCTCGCGCGAGGTTGCACAGACCAAGCGCTACCTTACCTTTGAGAAGGCCCGCTTTGGCGAGGACCGCGTGCTTGCGACGTTCGATGTGTCCGAGGACGTGGAAGATGCGCTGGTGCCGGCGTTCGTGATCCAGCCGATTGTCGAGAACGCCGTACGTCATGGTATGGGCGATGACGACGCCCTGAGGATCGACGTGACCGTTCACCAAGACGGCGAGGATGCAATCTTGATTGCCGTGGCCGATAATGGCGTGGGCATGGATGAGGGTACCGCCGCCAGACTGTTTGACGAGCGTTCTGCCCGTCCCGACGCCAGCTCTCCCCAGGGTGGCGGCGCCGGTGTGGCCATGCACAATATTTCGGAGCGCATCCATCGCTTTTATGGGCCGCACTCCTATACGCGTGTCGAATCGGCGCCGGGCAAGGGCACCAAAGTGCTCCTTCATCTTGATTTGTCAGAGAGCATCTTCGACATTCAAGAGTAAAATAAAAGGCTACGGGCTCAACGTCATGCGACGGATGCCCGGCGTAGTTAGTTGACGAAAGGTTTTATCCCTATGCTGCGTGCGATGATTGTGGATGATGAGGCGCCGGCTCGCTCGGAGCTTCGCTTCCTGCTCGAGCAAACGGGCAAGATCGGCACGATCACGGAGGCGTCGAGCGTCCGCTCCGCCATCGAGATGCTTATGGAAAGTCGCGTAGATGTCGTGTTTCTCGATATCTCGATGCCCGGTGCCTCGGGCCTGCAACTTGCCGAGGCGCTGCATAAGCTCAAAAATCCGCCGGCGATCGTGTTTGTGACTGCGTATAGTGACCATGCGGTCGAGGCATTCGACGTGGATGCCGTCGATTATCTGATGAAGCCGGTCGAGGAAGCTCGCTTGGATCGCGCGATCGAGAAGGTCATGCAACGCGCCAAGCCGGTTACGGACAGCAAGGTGACCATCGAGCGTATCCCGGTGGAAAAGGGCGGCCGCAAGGTGCTCATTCCCGTGGACGACATTCGCTTTATCATGGCCAAGGACGATTACTCCTGCATCTATACCGTCGATGATCGCTTTTTGTCGACGACCTCGCTGGCGCAGCTTGAGGCCAAGCTCTGCGACTTTGGCTTCTTCCGTGTTCACCGCCGCTATATCGTCAACTTGGCGTGCGTCACGGATGTGGAGACGGTGCCCTCGGGCGCCATCCAGCTGGGCATTACGGGCGTCGACGAACGCGTGCCGGTTTCGCGCCGCCGCGTCGTGCCGCTCAAGAAGGCTCTGAGTCTCTAGCACACTGGCCCTGCAGCCCTGTAGACCCATCGTCTGCGGAGCCGTGGGGCCTTTTTTGTATGTATCTGCCGAATCGTTTTTTGCGGAAGGGATCCCATGAACAGTGCAAGCGCCAAGCGCATCGACATCATCTCGGACACCCACGGCTATCTTTCGCCTGCGCTTCTGGATGAGCTTGAGGGCGCGGATCTGATTATCCATGCCGGTGACCTTACGTCGGAGATGGACTACGAGCACCTATGCACTATCGCCCCCGTGCGGGCCGTACTGGGCAACAACGATTACTACCGCGACTACGGCCCCGATGTAGACCGTCTTGCGCTCTTTACCTACGAAGGCCTTAAATTCGCCGTAGCCCACTACCGCGAAGACCTTCCGGTGGGATCCGTAGACGTAGCCATCAACGGCCACACCCACGTAACCAAAGAAGCCCAAGTGGGCCGTTGCTTAGTCCTCAACCCGGGCAGCGCCAGCTACCCCAGAGGCACCCGAGGCCCCACCATGGCCAGAATGCTCGTAAAAGACGGCAAGATCATAAGCACTAAGTTTATTGACCTAGAGTAATCACAACAAAAACGGGGGATGCAGATGCGTCCCCCGTTTCCATTTGAGCCAATGGCCGAGCTTCAACAAGAACCTTAGACAACCTCGCCGCGGAGAACGCGGGCTAGCCGCGCAGCGGCGCACGCCCGCAAAACTGGTTAAATAATGTGACGGCAGGGAGGGTCTCCGGGGCTGAGGGCGGGGGTTAAGTTTGTCGCGAGTTCCGCACGCAAAGGAAAGCACTTAATGTGCTTTCCGTCTTGCGCAGGACTGTAGAGC
>NZ_JBDMHB010000046.1:0-14653 GCF_039752955.1 Collinsella aerofaciens | reverse complement strand
ACACCCAGGGCGGTCCGCGCGATCACCGCGGCGTCGCGCTCGTCGGTCTTGGCCTCGCCGGCGAACAGCCCGGCGGCGCGGCTGGCGGCGAGGCCGGGCAGGTGGGCGACCCCCAGACCCGCGGCGCGGGCGCGCCTCACGGCGAGGGACCCTATGTTGCGGAACTGGTCGACCACGACGAGCGTGCCGGCGGGCACGGAGGCGAACAGCGCGTCGAGCTCGGCCTCCCTGTTGCGGACGGGGGCGCTGGACAGCACCTCCCCGTCGCGGTCGATCAGGCAGGCCCAGTGGGAGGACTTGCCGACGTCTAGGCCGAGCACGGCCGCGGGCCTGGTCGATGGCGCTTTCACGGTGGTATCCTTCCGGTAGTCGTTCGACCGGATGGCCTCCCCCTCGGCACTCACATTACCAGCCGCGGCGCCTGCCCGGCACTTTCCTATCAGCCGTCGGGGGCGGCGCGTCCCGCGCCGGCAGCACCCAACAGGCCCTCTCGGGGGCAGGGACATTCGGCCGTGCGCGGGCGCCCGGTCGGCGGCCCGTTCTGGGCGCGCCTCAATCGTAGCCCGAGACGGGCCCGGGCTGACAATTTCGACTGTAATGGACGTTCTTGAATGAGTAATCGTTTTAGAACGTCCCCAATGACTAGGCGATTAGGAGTATCATCGTCTGCGCAAATAAGCACAAAAGAGCATGTTAGAGATTGAGAGCGTATGGCTGACACCGTATCTAAGCACATTGACATGACCACCGGATCGCTGTGGCGCAATGTTCCCCTGTTCGCCTTCCCTGTGGCCGCCACGAGCATCTTGGAGCAACTGTCGAACCTCATCGCCACGGTCATCATCGGTAACTTCTCGGGCGACCAGGGAACCCTCGCCATGGCGGCGGTCGGCTCCAATGTTCCGCTTACCAGTCTTATGCTCAACCTGTTTATTGGCATGTCGCTTGGCTCCAACGTGGTCATCGCCAACGCTATCGGCCGCAACGATCAGAACATGGTCAAACGCGCCGTCCACACCTCGATTCTTATGGCACTTGTGGGCTTTGTCGTCATCGCACTGGGCGAGATCTTTGCCGAGCCCATGCTCGCCGCGCTCAACGTTCCCGCCGAAACCATGCCGCTCGCTTCGCTCTACCTACGCGTCTTTTTGCTCAGCATGCCCTCGATCTTGCTTTACAACTTTGAGGCCGCGATCTTCCGCTCCGTCGGCATCACCCGCATGCCGCTGCAGGCGCTTGCCGTGTCCACCGTCCTCAACATTGGCCTGGACCTCATCTTTGTCCCCGTACTCCACTGGGGCGTCGCGGGCGTCGCCATCGCCACCGCCATCGCCTACACCGTCAGCGCCGCTACGCTCTTTATCCGCCTGCTCAAGACCGACTCCGTCGTCCGCGTCACCCCGCGCGACCTGGCTATCGACCCCGTCGCCCTCAAGCGCATCGTCAAGATCGGCCTGCCCGCCGGCATCCAGAGCGCCGTCTTTGCCGTCGCCAACATCATCATCCAGTCTGCTATCAACAGCCTGGGCACCGAGGTCATGGCGGCATCGAGCGCCGCTATGAGCTTGGAGTACGTATGCTACAACCTGCTCAACAGCTTTAGCCAGGCTTGCACCACCTTTGTGGGACAAAACCACGGTGCCCGCCAGATCGACCGCTGCACCAAAACGCTCAAGGTCTGCCTGGTCGAAGGCGGTATCGTTGCACTCACCACGATCATCGTTATTGTCGGCCTGGGGCGCGAGATCTTGTCGCTGTTCAACAGCGATCCCAACATCGTCTCGATCGGCTATATCCGCGTGTGTTCGATCTTCCCGGCGTACGCCTTTAGCATGTTCTACGAAAACATGTCCGGCTACCTACGCGGCTTTGGTATCTCGCTCACGCCCGCCCTCATCACCATGATCTGCGTCTGCGGCATCCGCTTCTATTGGGTGTTCTGCGTGTTCCCGCACTTCCGCACCTTTGCGAACATCATGATGGTCTACCCCATCAGCCTGGGCACCACGGCGTTCTTTATGGTCGTGGCGGTACTACTTTGCCACCCGGCACGCACCTATCGCGCCACCCAAGCCAAAGCGACAGCCCGCTAAACACCGTACTCAACGCCACGCCAGTCATTAATTGACAATATGCGAGCTCATATAGTCGATAAAGCGCCTCGTGGCGATGGGCATGGTGTCCCAGCTGCGCCATGCGGCCACCACGTCACGCGAGGGGGCATGCACGATGGGCCGCACACAAATATCGGCTCGCATGCCCTCCACAGTACGACGGTAGAGCATGCTCACGCCCAGGCCCTCCTCCACCATCGCCATGATGGTGTAGTCGTCGGTCACCTCACTCGTCACGTGCGGCGACAGCCCATGCGCCGCGAATGCATCGAGCACCAGGCTCTGTTCGCCCTCATCCAGTAGCACAAACGGCTCGGACGCCAAGTCGGCAAGTGTCACCTTTTCCTTTGCCGTCAGCGGATGCGCGGCCGGCAACAATGCTACCAACTCGTCGTGATAGACCACGCGCTTCTCGAGCCCCTCGGTAAATCCGCGCGCCGTAAAACAAAAATCAACCACGCCATCGTGTACCCATTGAGCGTTGCGCGTGTAATCGCCCTGCTTGAGGGTAAAGCGTACGCCCGGGTGCAGGGCCCCAAAGTCGCGGATCACACGCGGCAGCACGGTGCGACTCACGTTGGTAAACGTCGCGATGCGAATATCGGTCGACGAAAGCCCCAGCAGCTCCTGGCGCTTGCCCTCGAGCTCGGCCTCGGCGGTCACGATCTGGCGCAGGTACGGCAGATATTGCTTACCGTCGCGCGTAAGCGAAACGCCCTGCTTTCCGCGCTCGATAATCGTGGTGCCCAGCTCGCGCTCGAGTGCCTTGACGGCCTGGCTCACCGCACTTTGCGTATAGCCCAGCTCGTCCGCCGCGCCCTTAAGACTGCCGCAATCGACCACCATACATACAATCTGATACCGCGATGCCATCGTGCCTCCACATCGATGTAGCTGTAAAACGTTTTGCCAGGACTTTTCCCGCCAACATTAGCATTTCTTAATCATACTGAAGATACATTCGCTTTACTACATCCACATCTGGGAGCAGAATCCTTTTTGCGAAACCGTTCTGTAACAAAAGGAGTCCCATGGATCGCAAAAAAGCAATCGCGCTCTCATTTTCCGTTCCCGTCGCATGGGGCTTTTCGTACCCCCTCATGAAGATCAGCATGGACAGTATGAACGCCACGAGCATCGTTGCGCTGCGCTGCATCATCGCCTTTGTGGCTTGCCTGCTGCTCTTCCACAAGCGCGCTTTCCGCATCAACCGCGACCTTATGGTCCGCGCTGCCATCATCGGCGCCATTATGGCAACCGAACTCACCTGCATGTGCCTGGGCTCCAGCCTCACCTCCGCCTCCACCGCCGGCTTTTTGCAGAGCCTGACGGTCGTGATCGTGCCGTTTGCCAACGCCGCCCTGCTGCGTCGTGCCCCCGAGCGCAAAGTGCTCGTCGGCACCGCCATCGTCACCTGCGGTATGTTGCTGCTCTCGGGCGCCGACTTCACCAGCCTGAACCCGGGCGCGCTCATCATGCTGCTCTCGGCTTTTATCTATGCCAGCCACATTATCGTGGCCAAGCGCTTTGTCGAGGAAGTCGATCCGCTTGCTCTGGGCGTTTGGCAGCTGGGCTTCGGCGGCTTATTCTCGGGTATCGCCGCATTCACCTTTGGCGGTTTCACGCTTCCCGGCACGCCTAGCGAGATTGTCGTTGTCGTCGCGCTCGCACTCATCTGCTCTGCCTATGGCTTTATCACCCAAACGCTCGTGCAGCCCCACGTGCCTGCCGAGACCACCGGCTTCGCCTTCTCGCTCGAGCCGGTATGCTCCGCCGTCTTCTCGTTCTTCCTGGTCGGCGAGGTCCTCAGCCCCATCGCCTTCTTTGGCGCCGCCCTCATCCTCACCGGCGTCATGGTGGCAACCGTCGAACTTCCGCACCTTCGCGCACATGGACAGGCTCGCATGGCAGGAGCGCCCGAGCACGTCTCGTAGACCCCACTCCTCATACAGCCGTGGCATAAAGGCAACCGGTGCGCCTTTACAATAGATGTCAACAGAGCATCTGACGTAAAGGAGCCCCATGGACGCCGCGACCCGCGACCGCAACATAGCAACTTGGTTGGGCGATGCGCCGCAGCCGGTACGTGACACTACGAACCAGCTGCTCGAGCGCATCGCCCTTTTGCGTGCCGAGCAAACCATCTACCCGGCACAAGACGACATCCTCAATGCCCTCGCCTACACGCCGGCCGACCAGGTCAAGGTTGTCATCTTGGGTCAAGACCCCTATCACGGACCCAACCAGGCCATGGGACTGTCGTTCTCGGTCCCGGCGACGCAAACCAAGTTGCCGCCGAGCCTGCGCAACATCTATAAGGAGCTCAAAGCCGATCTGGGCTGCCCCATCCCCGCCACGGGAGATCTAACGCCATGGGCACTGCAGGGCGTCCTGCTCCTCAACACTACGCTCACCGTGCGCGAGCATGCCGCGAACTCGCACGCCAAGCTGGGCTGGAGCGCGCTCACCGACTACGTTATCGAACGCTGCTGCCAGCTGCCCCAGCCGGTCGTCTTTTTGGCATGGGGCCGCTTTGCCCAGCAGATGGTCGAAGGCAAGCTCGCCGCGACCGGCGCGGGCAAGGCAACCGGCAAGTTCTGCCTGGCCTCCACGCACCCCTCGCCGCTTTCGGCCAACCGTGCCACGGCAGAACTCCCCGCTTTTATGGGATCGCGCCCCTTCTCGGCAGCCAATCGGCTACTCGAGCAGCACGGCTCGACCCCCGTCAACTGGACTTGCCTCAGCTAAAAATCGATACATCAAAAACGCGCCCGACGGCTTTCCATCGGGCGCGTTTCCTATTCGGGCCAAATAAATTGTGTGCGGCCGGCCTCGCCGCCATCGATCAGCAGGCTCTGCCCGGTCATAAACCGGTTGGTCACGCCCACAAAGTAGATCCACTCGGCGATCTCTTGGGCGGTGGCCCAGCGTTTAAGCGGCGTGAGCTCCATAATCTGGTTCCACAGGTGTTCGTCTTCCATCACGCAACGGTTGAGCGGCGTGATAACGCCGCCCGGGTCCACACTGTTGGCGATGGCCTGCGGTGCCAGGCGGTTTGCAAGGTTCTTGGTGTAGGCGATAACGCCGCCCTTGCTGGCAGCATAGGCGGGAAACTCCGATCCCGTATGTCCGCTCGCCGACCCCACATTGACCACGGATTTGATAGCCGGCGCAGGCTTGGCGGCAAGCCCCTCCCCCACAAAGGCGTAGTGCTCGGTCACGTTGATGGTGCCACGCAGGTTGGCAGCAATATCGTCGGCCGAATCCTGCGTACCGGCAACGTTCACGATTACCTGGGGTTCAAGATCGCCTGGAAACGAGTCCGGCTCGCGTACATCAACGATCAGATGGCGGTAGCGCTCGTGTTCGATCGCCGCCGGCAGCAGATCAAAGCCCACGACCCCGTGGCCCTCGTCCAAAAAGCGCTGCACGCACGCGGCTCCGATACCGCCCGAAGCGCCCGTGATCAAAACCCGCATACTTGCTCCTTAGGCGGTTGCGTGGCGCTCGAGGTACTCGGAACCCACATTCTCGCGCTCCCAGCCGCGCACGACCTTGTAGCCCACGGGGCTCAGGAAGACCTCGCACAGCAGCTCGGCGACAGCGCCGGTCAGCGAGCACATAAGGACCTGCACCCAGGTCCAACCAAAGAACGTGTGGCTCACCACAATGGCAAAGACCAGGTTGTCGATAAACTGGCCAACACCCGTGGACACATAGGAGCGGAAGGCGAAGCTCGCAAAATTATTCTTTTTGAGCATGCGGCCGAGCGACTGGTTGAGCGTGGAGTTAACCACGGCAGAGACGAGCATTGCCAGCGAAGAGCCCAGCACCACGTACCAGGTGCCACCGATGGTAGCGTTAAGGGCAGTGTTAACCTCGATCATGCCCGTGTCGTAGTAGGCGCCCCACATGCCGGGCGTGAGCGAGCATGCCCAAAAGCACAGGCTCACGGCCAGGTTGACCAGCAGCGCGAGGATAGAGATTTTGATGGATGCCTTGGCGCCAAAGCGTTTGCAGATCATGTCCTGGCACAAAAACGAAACCCAGCTCACCACAAAGCCGCAATCGAGTGCCAGATACGGCAGGCTGATGAGCTCTTTGTTGGCCAGCAGGTTCATCATGATGACACTCACGAAAAACAGCGAAACCGTTGCCGCGGGAATGCTCCGCAACAGGACCTTGTAGTCCTCCATGACCTTCTTGATCATTATGTACTCCTTTGGTTTTAGGTTTAACGAGCAGGATATCGGACCCGAACTGCTCGGACGCCCCGGTCTTGAGACGACGGTGGGTATGATAGCCGCTCACACGGCATCAGGCAAGTAAATGGCGCGGCAGCCCCGCAGGGTCACCGCGCCGATGCGTTAAAAGGTCACGTTGCCAAACTCCGACAGGATAAGGTCGGGGTTGTGGTCGGTTGCCCAATCCACGTTCCACGGACTCGTGAACAGCAGCAGCTTGCCGCCGCGCATGTCCTCGACGCGCAGGGTGTCGCGCGTGAGCGAAAGGCCCGGGATATCGATGGTGTCGGGGTCGTTCTGGATCCAGCGGATGTCCGTATAGGGCAGCGGCTGGCGACGAACCTCAACACGGTACTCGGCCTTGAGGCGGCGCTCGAGCACCTCAAACTGCAGCACGCCGACCACGCCCACGATGACGCTCTCCATACCGGCACCCAGCTCGCGGAAGATCTGGATAGCTCCCTCCTGGGCAAGCTCCTCCATGCCCTTGACGAACTGCTTGCGCTTGAGCGTATCGACCTGCGTAATGCGAGCGAACATCTCGGGGGCAAACGTCGGGATCTGCGGATACTGCACGTGGCGCTTGCCGGAGCACACGGTGTCGCCGATGCTAAAGATACCCGGGTCGAACAGGCCCACGATATCGCCCGCATACGCCTCGTCCACGATGGCGCGGTCATCGGCCATCATCGAGGTACCCGTGGCAAGCTTGAGCTTGCGGTTGCCCTGCACGTGGAAGGCGTCCATGCCGCGCTCGAACTTGCCCGAGCAAATGCGCACAAAGGCGATGCGGTCGCGGTGGTTCTTGTCCATGTTGGCCTGGATCTTAAACACAAAGCCGCTAAAGTCGTCGCGGCAGGGATCGACCGGTTCGCTGGTGAGCGTATCGGTATAGGCGCGCGGCGTCGGGGCCAGACGCAGGAACTCCTTGAGGAAGGGCTCCACGCCAAAGTTGGTAAGCGCCGAGCCAAAGAACGCCGGGCTCAGCTTGCCGCAGGCCACGGCATCCAAGTCGAGCTCGTCGCCGGCGCCATCGAGCAGCTCGATGTCGTCCATCAGGTTCTTATGGTTTTCCTCGCCGATGAGCTCGTCCATGGAAGGATCGCCCAGCTCGGCCTCGACCTCGGCGACCTTCTTGGTGGCGTTGGCGTGGCCGTCGCCCTCAAAGGCAATGACGCGACGGGTCTGACGGTCGAACACGCCGCGGAAGTTGCGGCCGCTGCCGATCGGCCAGTTCATAGGATACGTATTGATGCCCAGGACATTCTCGATCTCTTCCATGAGCTCAAACGGATCGCGAGCCTCGTGGTCGAGCTTGTTCACAAAGGTGAAGATGGGAATGTGACGCAGCGTACAAACCTTAAAGAGCTTTTTGGTCTGGGCCTCGACGCCCTTGGCGCCGTCGATGACCATGACCGCGGCGTCGGCGGCCATAAGAGTACGGTAGGTATCCTCCGAGAAGTCCTGGTGGCCGGGGGTATCGAGGATGTTGACGCAGGCGCCGTTGTAAGTGAACTGCAGCACCGAGGAGGTGACGGAAATGCCGCGCTCCTTCTCGATGTCCATCCAGTCCGAGACGGCATGCTTGGCCGAGCTCTTGCCCTTGACCGAGCCGGCAGTCTGGATGCTGCCGGTATAGAGCAACAGCTTCTCGGTAAGCGTGGTCTTACCGGCGTCCGGGTGGCTGATGATCGCGAATGTGCGGCGCGACGAGATTTCATCCGACAGGCTTGCCATGCGGATCCTTTCTTGCATTGAGTGCATTACGTCGTTGTAACCGTATTATTGTAGCCGCGAAATCCCGCTCTAGGGCACCTATCAGGACAAATTCATCAGTCAGAACGTGAACGGCTAGTTATCGAAAGTATTCTGCAGCAGACTGTCTCAATCTGTAACAGCAGAGCTTATTTGCCCCCCTATCTGTTACAGATTGAGACAAACAAACCTGCCCGCCGACACAATCTCAATCTGTAACACCTGACCGCCCAAATTGGGTCTAGCTGTTACAAATCGAGATAAACGGAAAGGCAGGCAGCCAATGTCTCGTTCTGTAACATCTAGCCGCGCAAATCGACTCTTACTGTTACAGATTGAGACAAATAGGCAGGCGGGAAAATAACATCTCAATCTGTAACAGCTGGCGACCAAAAACGGACCCAGATGTTACAGATTGAGATTGTTTTGGAGCAAGCGCGGCGCCGATGGTCTATTCCACATTTAGCTCTTGCATAACTGTGCATAGTGTATATATACTGTGCTTACCGGTTATATACACGTGTAGCCCAACAGCTAAGGAGCCGCTGTGGACATCATCCTATCCAATTCGAGCGATAAGCCCATCTACGAGCAGATAACCTCGCAGGTCAAAGCTCAGATCTTATCGGGCACGCTCGCTGCGGGAGCCAAACTCCCCAGCATCCGTGCACTCGCGAGCGACCTGGGCGTGAGCGTAATCACCACCAAGCGTGCCTACGCCGACTTGGAGCAGCTTGGCTTTATCTGCACCGTGCAGGGCAAGGGCTGTTTTGTCGCCGAGGGCAACCAGGAGCTTTTGCGCGAAAACCAGCTCTGCCATATCGAAGAGCTACTTGCGAAAGCGGCGAGCCAAGCCGAAACCCTGGGCGTCACGCGCGACAAACTGCACGAGATGCTCGACCTGGTAGCCCCCGAAACCATGCAGTAGCCATCTGCAAGAAAGGCTATACCATGCAAAACTTGTTAGAACTCAAAGGTGTCTCACGCCGCGTGAGCGACCGTTTTTCGCTGAGCGATGTCACGCTCGCTGTGGAGCCCGGCCAGATCGCTGGCTTTGTGGGCGCAAATGGCGCCGGCAAGACGACGACCATTCGCGCCGCGCTTGGGCTTATCAAACTCGATGCCGGCGAGGTGCACCTGTTTGGGCAGCGCTGTGGCGCCGACGCGCCCGATGAGTCGCAACGCCATCTACGCTCCCGCGTCGGTCTTGTCCTGGACACGTGCCCCTTCCCCTCCACGCTCAGGGTGGGCCAGATCGAGTCGCTCGTAGGCCCGGCGTACCCCACATGGGACCGCGAAACGTTCGCCGGATTCATCAACCGATTTGGCCTCGATCCCAAGACAAAGGTCAAGGACCTCTCCCGCGGCATGGGCATGAAGCTGCAACTTACCTGCGCGCTCAGCCACAATGCCAAGCTGCTCGTTTTGGACGAAGCCACTGCGGGCCTCGATCCCATGGCACGCGAGGAACTGCTTGATGAGCTGCTTGCCTTTGTCGCCGACGGCCAGCACAGCGTGTTGCTCTCGAGCCACATTACGTCCGATCTCGATCGCACCGCTGATCGCGTCATCTGCATCGATGCTGGCTCGATTGTGTTTGACCTGCCGCGCGAGGATATTACCGACCGCGCCGGCATCGCCCACTGTACCCAAGCACAGGCCGCCGAGCTTATGGTTTGCGTCGAAGGCGCCCGTGCCGTCCACCACGCCTACAGCGTGGACGTGCTCGTGCCCAACCGTCGCGAAACGCTCGAGGCCTTCCCCGAGATTCCCTGCGATCGGGCAACCATTGACGACTATCTGCGCCTCACGCTGAAAGGGACTTCGAAATGAAACGTGCCTTTATGTCCGAGCTCGCCATCGTTCGCACGCTCACCCCGAGCATCGCGGGTGTCGGGCTGTTCATCTTCGTCGTGTTGACCCTCGCCAACGCGACAGACGGCGATTCCGGTATGAGCGCCGGCGCCTGTGCGGTCAGCGCAATGTCGCCCATCATAATCATGAACTCGCTAGCTGGCTACGATAACCAAAACGGCTGGGAGCGTTATCGAGCAACGTTGCCCTTCTCGCGCAAAGACATTATTTGCGCACGCTACCTGTGCATCGTTGTCTTCTCGGTCGTCATGGCATGTGCAGCCACGCTTTTGAGCATCGCCTCCATCCCGCTCTTCAACAGCGCGGGCATTCCTTCGACGGGACAGACGATCTTTGAAATCGCAACCGCCTCGGCGGCATCAATGCTCATCTCCCTCATGATGGTATTCTTGGCACAGCCGCTGTTCTTCCGATTTGGACACATGGAGGCGCTGCGCCTATCCCTTGGCCTGTTTGCCCTGTTTGGCTGCGGCACCATGGCAATGCTGAGTTCCTCCAACCCCATCAGCAACTGGCTCATGTCGATTGCCGGAGCGAATCCCGATCCCGCCGTCCTTGGCTGTCTGTGTGCAGGAATTGCAGTACTGGCGCTCGCACTATGTGCAATCAGCTGCGCTGTCAGCACCAAGGTTTATCGAGTACGCGATCTGTAATCGACAGCCAAAGGGCTTGGGCTGCACGCCACCTCATTTACTAGATAAGACGAAGCAGCAACAACGTCGCTACCGCCCTTCACGGCATGCCGTTTAAATCTTGGCAACCAAAGAGAAACCGACAGCATATCGAGGGTGAATGTTTTTCCGAGAAGTGAACGAGTAAAATCAGCACCCCGTATCATCGACATTTTTATGGGCTTAATTCCTGCGGTTTTTGCCTAGGAATCCTGCGGTTTTATTCGAAAAAAGTGTGCATGCTCCAGGGGTCCATATTTACTCGTTCACTTCTCGGAAAAACACTCACCTTCAATTCGAGCCTTCACCAAATGGCTCCCCGGAACATAACCCCCGTCTCGCCGCGGCCATATCAAACCTTCATGGTGGGGCGGTATCCTCATGTCCATAAAACTCGCAGGATAAACCCATTATCCAAGGAGGCACCGCACCCGTGTCGTGGGTTGTCGCAGCATTTGCGTCAGCATTCTTTGCCGGCATCACATCCATCTTGGCCAAATGCGGCATCAAGCAGACCGACTCCGATGTCGCGACGGCCATTCGCACCTGCGTGGTGCTCGTTTTCGCCTGGGCAATGGCGGGCATTTCTGGATCCATTGGAACCATTGGCAGCATCGAACCCAGATCCTGGCTCTTTCTCGTCCTCTCGGGACTCGCTACCGGTGCTTCGTGGATCTGTTACTTTAAGGCGTTGAGCATCGGAAATGTCAATAAGGTCGTACCGGTCGACAAGATGAGCACCGTGCTCGCCGCGCTGGTCGCCATCGCGCTTTTTGACGAGACGAGCAACCTTGCGGTTAAGCTCGTGGGAACCGCTGCCATCACCCTCGGCACGTTTTTAATGATCGAGAAGAAGCAGTCCGCCGAACCCGAGCAGCAGCAAGACCGAACCTGGCTCGCTTACGCCCTCGGCGCCGCCGTGTTCGCGGCACTCACCTCCGTCCTCGCCAAGATCGGCATCGAAGGCGTCGAGTCAAACCTGGCCACGGCAATCCGCACCTGCGTGGTACTGGTTATGGCATGGGCAATCGTGGCAGCCAAGGGAAAACTGGAGCAGGTCGCGCACGTTGACTGGCGCGAACTCACATTTCTCGCAACATCGGGCATCGCGACTGGAGCATCGTGGCTGCTCTATTACTATGCCATCGCTGCAGGCCAGGTGAGTGTCGTGGTGCAGATCGACAAACTATCGATTGTCGTATCGGTGCTATTTGCGCGCCTGGCATTCAACGAAAAACTCTCCCGCCGCAGCGCCATCGGTCTCGCCCTCATCGTACTGGGCACCGCCGCGCTTGCAATTTGGAAGTAGCGCCGATACCGAACGAAATCCAGTCCACCCGCAAATCCGTGACACAGCGCCCGCACCGGACTTGAGATGTTTGTACTGACTGCGCGCTACCGTGCTACTTGCGCAGCGGCTTGGGCAGCGGGATGCCGGCGGCGATGACGGCCGCGATAATCATGCAGACGATACCCTTGAGTGGGAAACACATAAGCAGCAGGCCCACAACCATGACAGGCTGGCGCATGACGGCGCCCATCGTCGATGCCGTGCAGACGGCGACGCAAAAGACCGGATCTGCGCCGGTGAGGATGGCAAGGCCATAGCCCAGGCTTACGCCCGAGAAGATAACGGGGAAGAAGTGGCCGCCGCGCCAACCAAGGTTGATGAGGGCGGGCGTCAGCATGGCCTTAACAAGACCGGTCGCGATAAGCACGCCGGCGGGAATGGTGAGGTAGGTCTCCATAAGTACATCGGCCTGGGTCTCGCCGGCAAACATGGTGTAGGGCAAGACCGTGCCGCAGATGGCGAGCGCCAGACCAGCCAGCATGGCCTTGACGACAGGACGCTCCCCTATTGCATGGGACAGCGCCTCGCTCGCGTGCTCCGAGACAAAGTACAGCCAGCCGCAAACGGTGCCAACCAACGCCAGCGGGATGAGCCAGGCAAGCTCCAGGTTGCCCACCTCGGCGGCCTCGAACCTGGGCATGCCCATGCCGCCGCCCACAAGTTGGCCAAGCAGCAGGTAGGTGCCCAGACCGCCAGCGATCGCGATACCGTAGACCACAGTCTTCTGTGCCTTGGGCAGCTTGATGGTGATCTCGCCGGACGCGGACCCATCGTCGGCGTCTTCGCCCTGGCCGTCGGCGCTACCGGCGAGCGGCGCCACAAAGCCAAAGACGGGCGCGGTAAAGAGCGCCGTCAGCGCGGCCTGGGTGCCCAGCAGCGTGAGCTCCCTAAACTCGGCGCCAAAGCGGCGCATGCGGTCGCCGACCCAGCTGCACAGACCCGCG
This sequence comes from Collinsella aerofaciens, assembly GCF_039752955.1. Lineage (GTDB taxonomy): Bacteria > Actinomycetota > Coriobacteriia > Coriobacteriales > Coriobacteriaceae > Collinsella > Collinsella aerofaciens_BI. The sequence goes on along the minus strand of NZ_JBDMHB010000046.1, from coordinate 1,699 downwards.
ATAACGCCGGTCAGGCCGGCCTCCGGTCCAATACTTCCGCCAAACAGCAGCGGCAGCAATGCCGCGAGCGAAAGCCTGCCCAGATTGTCATACGGGTAGCGCCCATCTTGCTTAACCTTAGCCATCACCTGGTTGAGGTCGTCGGTCTTGGTGCCCGTAAGCTTTTCGTACAGACCGATCAGCAGGCCGCCCAGCAGGCAGACAAAAAACGGATACGGCAGAAAACCGAACGGGCCGCTGGCGAGTTCGGGCGACGCCGCGCCCAGCATGTGGGGGATCTCGGTCCACAGATAGTCGATACCGTGCTCCATCGCAAAAAAGAACAGCCAGACCGCGGCACCTGCGAACGCACCGGTCACGGCAACGCTAACTAAAAACAGCGCGCGGTTTGTGGGTTTGGCAAGGTTGTCCATCGGGTCCTCCCGCGGTCAAAGTCGACATAATTACGTTTTATTGTAGAGCGAGCGTTGCCCAGACAAGCCAACCATCTGCGCCACAAACGGCACCATTGGGAGTCATAGTGGGGCAGGCTCAAGACTTATCCGTTGATAATCGAGACAATCTCGCGCAAATCGTCGGCAAAGTAGATGCCTTGCTGGCGCCTCGGGCTCGAAAGCCCCTTATCAATCATGTGCCCGAGCAGCGCCTTGAGGTCGTTGTAGTAACCGTCAAGGTTATACAGGATGCACGGAGCACTCAGGTGCCCCAACGACACCGCGGACATGACCTCGGCAATCTCCTCGAGCGTGCCCGTCCCACCGGGAAAGGCAATGAACGCATCGCCGAGCTCAATCATCTTGGCCTTGCGCTCGGCCATATCGCTCGTCGCGATGAGGTCATCGATGCCGTCGTGCTGAAACTCGGCCTCTATAAAAAAGCTCGGCTCAACACCCGTCACGTGTCCACCTGCCTCGAGTACGCTATCGGCGAGCGCGCCCATCAGGCCCGATTTGGACCCGCCGTATACCAGCGCGTGCCCGTTGGAGCCAATCCAGTTGCCCAGCTCTTGCACCGCAGGCAGAAACGCCGGGTCATTGCCGACGCTGGCGCCCAGGTATACCGTGATATTCATATTCAGTCCCCCTCGTCGTGACGCGCGGCGCCCGTTCTAGCGTTGGCGTCGGCGATATTCGCGCACACGGCGCGACAGGTCGGCGAGCTCGTCACGATCGAGCTCTTCCAAATGCTCCAGATCGTCCATAAAGCGCGCCATGGTGTCCTTTTGGCGCAGCTTGATGAGCGTATTGCAGTAGTTCACCGCCACACCCGTGAGCATGGCAATGTAGAAGATGCTGATGACGCTCAGGACGACGGTAATAGCACGGGCGACCGGCGTTTCGGCCGGGATATCGCCAAAGCCGATGGTCGAGACGGTCTCAAAGCTAAACCAGAGGCCATCGCCAAACGTAAGGGTCGTGGGCTCGGACAGCCAGACAGCCGTCGAGCACAGCAGATAGAAGATGAGGAACAGGCCCGTGATACGCACGAAACCGGCCTGGCGCAAAACATCGGCAAGCGTCCTCAGCTTTTTCATCTCGACCCCTTTTCCCAGACGCCCAATCACGTTTGCTCGGTATTGTCCCACAACCGGCAGTTAGGCAACCGGCAGTTAGGGACGTTCCTTTTAATATGAGCAGGACATTGTCAAGAGGCAAAATCGGGCCTGGCCCCAACGATATGGGGTCAGGCCCTCTCCCTA
>NZ_JBDMHB010000045.1:0-14663 GCF_039752955.1 Collinsella aerofaciens | reverse complement strand
GTTGAGCACCGCGACCACGACGACGATTGCCAGCAGCGGCGCCATCGATGATAGGACCCGGCGCAACGGCACCCGGGACACGGTATAGATCAGGACAACGAAGATTGCGACCGGGACCAGTCCGCGGAAGCTGCTGACTGTGAGCGTCGTGATCAGAAACACAAAGCCCAAGAGCAACTTAGTTCGCGGGTCCAGGCGGTGGATCGCACTATCGCCGGGATAGTAGCTGCCAAACGAAAACGCCTCCATTAGCAGCCCTCCTCTCGCGCGACCGTCTTGGATTTAGCAATGTCCGCGACGTTAGAAGGACCGCCCGAGCGACCGATTAGCAGGTCCACCAACTCGTCTGCCAGCGACTCAACCGTATAAAGGCCGTCAAAGCGCAGCGGCACGCCTGCCTTCGCAAGCGCCAGCGCCATGCGCTGGGCAGCGGGAACACCCAAGCCGATTGATTTAAGCTCATCCGCATGCGCAAACACCTGAGCGGGGGTTCCCTCGGCAAACACCGCACCTTCGTTCATTACGACGATACGGTCGCAGCAATTGGCCAGGTCATCCATGCTGTGCGAAACCATGACAACGGTCAGGCCCTCGCGATGGAGTCGATCGATGAGCTCCAGGAAATCACTGCGCGCAGCCGGATCGAGCCCCGCCATGGGTTCATCGAGCACCAGGACTTCGGGCTCCATGGCGAGCACGCCGGCGAATGCCACACGCCGTTGCTGACCGCCCGAAAGCTCAAAGGGACTCTTGTCGCCGACCGTGGAAAGGTCGAGGCCCACGCGCGAGAGCGATGACTCGACACGACGGTCGACTTCATCTTGCGGCAAGCCAAGGTTATGCGGACCAAACGCCACGTCCTGCGCCACGGTTTCGGCAAACAGCTGACGCTCAGGATATTGAAACACCACGCCGACCTTGGCCTTAACCGCGGCGGCGTCTTTCTTGTTTGACAGATCGAGCCCCAGCGCGCGAACGGATCCCTCCTGAGGGCGAATCAAACCGTTGAGATGCTGGACCAGCGTCGACTTACCCGAACCGGTATGACCTGCCAAGCCCAGGAACTCGCCGCGACGCACCGTCAGCGATACACCGCGCAGCGCCCACGGGCTGCTGGGGACGTTTCCCCAGAGAGCCTGTTTGCTCGATTTGTCCGCAGTGGCCGAGCGCTTATGCCAGCGGCGGCGCTCGCGGGCGCTCAGCGAATAGCTAAACGAAAGGTGCGAAATCTCGATAACGGGCTCCAGCGCGTCTGCGCCATCGAGCGCAGAGGAAACGTTGTCGGGAATACGAGGATCGAATGCGAAAGGCCACCCGGCGATGCCTGTCCTACTCCGCTCGGCATAAGCCTGCGCTATACCGGCGACCACATCCGCCTCGCGCACCTGCGCATAAACGGGCACGCCCTTCGCACGAAGCGCCACGCCCAAACGGCACGACTCCGGCATATCAAGGTTGAGCTGCGCGAGTTCGTCCGCCTGCGTCAAGATCTCCTCGGGCGTGCCCAACATGGCAACGCGGCCCGCTTGGAAGACAGCAACGCGATCGGCCTCAGCGGCCTCTTCCATAAAGTGCGTAATCATCACGATGGTCATGCCGCGTTCGTGCAGCGCATGACAGGCCTTCATAAGACCCTTGCGTCCGCGCGGATCGAGCATCGAGGAGGCCTCATCCAAAATGAGAACGCGCGGCTCCATGGCGAGCACGCCGGCAAGCGCCACGCGTTGCTTTTGGCCACCCGAGAGCGCATGGGTCTCGTGGCGCTCAAAGCCCACCAGACCCACGGCCTTCAGCGCCTCGCGCACGCGCTGCGCGATCTGGGCCGATTCGACCCCTAAGTTCTCGGGACCAAACGCAACGTCGTCCTCGACAAGCGTCGCCACAAGCTGGTCGTCGGGATTCTGGAACACCATGCCAGCAGTCAAGCGAATGTCGTAGACCAGCTCGGGATCGGACGCATCCATGCCGTTAATGCGCACCGTGCCCGCATCGGGCTGCAGCAGCGCATTCAGATGCTTGGCAAACGTCGACTTGCCCGACCCATTGCCACCGAGGATGCAGAAAAACTCCCCGTCCTCGATGTTCAGATCGACACCGTCGAGTGCCGACACGGCACCGTCATAGCTAAAGGAAACGCCCCGACACTCAATCATGCGCGGCCTTTGACCTGGTCCTTTTTAGGCGTGATGAGGTTGGAGACTGCTTTATACACCACCAGCGTCAACACCGAGTTAAGCACGGTCTTGATAAGGTTGAACGGCAGTACGGCAGGAATCATGAGCGGGGCGATCGCATCGACCGAGCCATACCAGAACCAAACGCCAATGGTAAGGTTTGCGACCATAGACAGCGCCGTAGCGGCAATGACGCCGAGCACCAGGCCAATCACGGCACCCTTATAGGTGTGCATCTTCTGGTAAACGGTAGCCGCGGGCAGAATGTAGCCCAGCGTGGCAACCAGGTTCATAAGCGCGCCGACCCAGTCACCCGTGGTGAGCGCATGGATAACGATCGCCATGGCGGCAACAGCAGTGCCGGCGCCAGGACCATACGCAAAACCGCACACCATCGCCGGCACCAGCGACGGGTCATACGTCAAAAACGGCGCCGAAGGAAGGATAGGCAGCTGCACGTACATAAACAGGGCGCCCAAGGCGCACATCAACGCCATGGTAACGAGCTGTTTGGTGCTCCACCTATTCGTGTTCTCAAAATGGATATGCTGCGACTGTTCAGACATAAGATCACCTGCCTCTTTCATCCGGACTCTAACCGTTGGTACTGGGATCTCACCAGTTCAGCCGGCATGCGAACCAACGCACACACGGGTCGCGGACTCATCGGCTCGGTCGCAGACGCCTCGCCTGCGCCACGGCACCCCTTTGGCACCGCCCGATTTACCGCCAGTGGGGAATTTCACCCCGCCCTGAAACAGCACTTGCAAGTGTAGCACCAGTAGGCTTTCGCGCAAGTATGCCAAGGGTAATTTGTGGCGGGGATCAGTTGCCGCAACAACCACGTTCCCCACCCATCCCAAAGTAACGCGCTTTTCGCGGCAAAGCCGCGAAACAGCGAAAGGGACACGTATCCCCATCAACCACATTCTCCGCCCACGCCGACCTCAAGGCCGTAAACGCAGGGAATCCGGGGGCGGGACGGGGACTTCTCTCCGGAACATTCCGCACTGATATTTTCTGTATTGAAGACGTCGATGATGCACCCGTATACCATTGACGTCGACACCATCAGATGCGGACCGCGCGGTGACCCCACATTCCGCTGGCGCCCACAGAGCTGCCCTCGTTTCCTGACATGTCCCGCGCGGGCCGCGACGAGCCGAGACCGCCGCATGACCTAATAGGAGCATGGAGCGATACCGCGGACCCGAACAACCGCATTCTATCGCGCCCCGTCAGTGTGCCGTCTGCCCGGTCCAGGCGAGCACGGAAAGAACGGAGCGAGGCATGCAAAACGAATCGGCACCCGGCGCCCGCGGGCCGGTCTTCTGCGGGGTCGACACCCACGCCGACTCGCACTGGCTGTACGTCCTGGACTGGAGGGGCCGCAAGGTCCTGTCCCGCCAGTTCCCCGCCGACGCGGCGGGCTACGAGGCGCTCGCCGGGGCGATCGCGGCGGCCGGGGAGCCGGCCTGCGTCGCGATGGAGGGGACGTCGTCCTGGGAGGCGTACCGGGCGCTGATGCGCCCGCACGAGATCAGGAGGCCCGAGGACGCCTCGGGGCTCGTGGCGGCCAGGCGCGCGGCGAAGGTCAGCCAGGTGAGGGCGGCGTCCATACTGGGCACCAGCGAGAAGTACATCTCGATGCTGGAGAGGGGCCAAAGGGAGCTCAAGCCCATAAGGAGGGCCTACGAGGCATGGGTCGAGGCCGGACTTCCGCTCGATTGGGACAGGCAAGCCTTCGAGGCCGAGCGCAAAATGGATTCTAAAAAACACCTTGCCAAATAGGAGCGTCAGGACGCAAAGAGGCTCCGCAGCGCGAAGCGCGATGCGGAGCCTCTTTGCATGTCCGAGGACGTTCCGGAGAGAAGTCCCCGTCCCGCCCCCGGATTCCCGGTGGGAGTTCTAGACCTTGTCGGCCTTAGTACATACCGCCGCCCTGCTGACCAGCGGTAGCAGCAGCGATAGCGTCCTCAAGCTGAGTGTTTTTGGGCACATCGGAGACGGTGGCCTCGGTGATGAGGATCAGGCTGGCGACAGAAGCAGCGTTCTGCAGGGTGACGCGGCTGACCTTGACGGGGTCGAGGACGCCCATCTCGATCATGTCGCCCCACTCGCCGTTGGCAGAGTTGAGACCCTGGCCGGCAGGCAGCTCGGCAACCTTGTCGACCACGACAGCGCCCTCAAAGCCAGCGTTCTTGGCGATGGTAGCGACCGGAGCGGTCAGAGCCTTCTTGACGATATCGACGCCGATCTTCTCCTCGGGGTCGTCAAGCTCAACGGCGTCGAGCGCAGGAGCAGCGTCCATGAAGGCGACGCCGCCACCGGCGACGATGCCCTCCTCGACAGCAGCGCGGGTAGCCTGCAGGGCGTCCTCGACGCGATGCTTGATCTCCTTGAGCTCGGACTCGGTAGCAGCGCCGACCTTGATGACGGCAACGCCACCGGAGAGCTTGGCCAGGCGCTCCTGGAGCTTCTCACGGTCGAAGTCAGAGGTGGTGTTCTCCATCTCACCCTTGATCTGAGCGATACGAGCGTCGATGGCCTCCTTGGAGCCAGCGCCGCCGACGACGACGGTGTTGTCCTTGGAGATGGTGACGGACTTAGCGGTACCGAGCATATCGGCGGTAATGTCAGCGACCTTCACGCCCAGCTCGTCCAGGGCAGCCTGGCCACCGGTGAGGACGGCGATGTCCTCGAGGATGCGCTTGCGGCGATCGCCGTAGCCCGGGGCCTTAACGGCGCAGACGTTGAGGGCGCCACGGATCTTGTTGAGGACCAGGGTAGGCAGAGCCTCGCCGTCGATGTCCTCAGCGATGATGAGCAGGCCACGGCCAGCGCGCTGGACAGCCTCGAGAACGGGCATGATGTCCTGAACGCTGGAGATCTTCTGGTCGGTGATGAGGATGTACGGATCCTTCATCACGGCCTCCATGCGGTCGTTGTCCGTGACGAAGTAAGCGGAGACATAGCCCTTGTCGAACTGCATGCCCTCGACGGTGTCGATGGTGATGTCGAACGTCTGGGAATCCTCGACGGTGATGACGCCGTCCTTGCCCACGACCTCCATGGCCTCGGCGATCTTCTCGCCGACCTCGGGGTCACCGGCGGAGATGGTACCGACGGAAGCGATCTGCTCCTTGGTCTCGACCGGCTTGGCCTGCTTCTTCATCTCGGCGACGGCGGCGTTGACGGCCTTGTCGATGCCGCGACGGATGGCCAGCGGGTTGGCGCCAGCGGCGACGTTGCGCAGACCGTCGTTGACGATGGCCTGAGCGAGCAGGGTTGCGGTGGTGGTGCCGTCACCCACGGTGTCGTTGGTCTTGGTGGCAACCTCCTTCACCAGCTGAGCGCCCATGTTCTCGATGTTGTCCTCGAGCTCGATCTCCTTGGCGACGGAAACGCCGTCGTTGGTGATGGTCGGGGCACCGAACGTGCGCTGCAGCGCAACGTAGCGACCCTTGGGGCCCATGGTGACGGTAACGGCGTCGGCCAGAGTGTTGACGCCCTTGGCAAGCTTAGCGCGGGCATCGGTGTTGAACGTAATGTTCTTTGCCATGGTAGGTAATCCTCCAAAAGAAATGTGACTCGCGTCGCCGCTTCCGAGTCCTGTGCGGCGGGCGCGTTCAAAGACGAATCAGAGATTCTGACGAGACTAGGCCTCGACGACGGCGTAGATGTCGTCGGCGCGCATCAGCAGATACTTCTCGCCGTCGACCTTGACCTCGTTGCCACCGAACTTACCGTAGATGACAACGTCACCGACCTTGACGTCCATGGGGATGCGCTCACCCTTGTCGTTGACCTTGCCGGCGCCAACGGCAACGATGGTGCCACGCTGCGGCTTCTCCTGAGCGTTGCTGGCGATATACAGACCAGAAGCGGTCTTCTGCTCGGCCTCGTCGGGCTTGACCAGAACACGATCTGCAAGCGGCTTCAAAGACGACATGCTTGTCTCCTCCTTTTTGGGCCGCGCGGTTATACCACGCGAATTAACCCTTTTTGTTTGCGTACGCGTTGAATGGTACCCACGAATGGCGGGTTATACAACACAGAGTCAAAAAATCTTATTTTTTGGCACTTAGATTTTCTGAATGCCGGGGGATAACTTAGCAGTGGCTCCCGTGTGGCTCCGGAGGGGCGGGGCATAAGGTTTCCTGCTCGGGCAGTCCTGCTCGCACGAAGGCCACATTAAGTGGCCTTCGGCTCGTGCGGAACTCGCGATAAACCTTATGCCCCGCCCCTCCGGAGCCACACGGGAGGCAGGTTAACTAATTCGAGCCCGGCATTCAGAAAAGTCAGTGCAGCAAAAAGGCGATGCGGATAGCGACATGGGCATGGTTTTCGTTGCGAGCACGGGTCCCCTGGGGAGCACCGTGCATTTTTGGGAGTTTTCAGCAGGCCGGGACAAATGCATACGCACCGGGCGCATCTAATTAGTCCCACGGTAGCCTTCGACCGGCGATTTGGGTCGGCAGACAGGCCTCGTCGAGACAAACAAGCATGCCTCGCGCCACGTCGGACCCCAAAATGACGTCGATCTCCGCAATGCTACCCGACTGCAGCGGCACCGGCAGAGCTCGCGGTGCTGAATACTCCGTTTTTTGCACGGCACGGGCGGGGGTACATCAGGATCAGGAAAAATATCCCAGCCTTTTTATGCAATCTGTAATGGGAAGTATGCAAAACACCAAGAGATAGCATTGCTGGTGTCCAAATTGAGCGCGCAGGGCAGCGGCGCGTCCGCCCTGCGCCCAAATCCAGCAGAGCGGGGACGCTCCTAACAAATCCTCACCGGCAAACAAACGCGGCTCGAGCGTTATCCCAAAATTGGCTGCCCGAGCCGCGCTTAACGGTACGGCATGAATACTTAGCGCTCGTAAATCAAGTTACCTGCCAGGTAGGTGGCCTGAACCTTGGTAGCCTGGAGCTCTTGTGGATCGACAGTGAGCGGGTTTTGGTCCAGGACTACAAGGTCGGCATACTTGCCGGGCTCCAAGCTGCCGAGGTTTTGCTCGTCGCCCGCTGCGTACGCGCTGCCCAGGGTGTAGTTGCGCAGGGCTGTTGCTGCATCGATGCGCTCGCTCGGTAACCAGCCGCCCTCGGGCCAGTGGCTTTTGGGGTCCTGGCGCGTGATAGCCGTGTAGAGCACGTTCATGCTGGTAACGGGCGTGATAGGGCTGTCGGTACCGAAAGCTTGGCGAATGCCGCGCTGCTTATAGGTCGCAAACGGCCACATGATGCGGCTGCGTTCCAGGCCCAGATCGCGCTCGGGGCCGCCCGGGTCGAGTGTAATGTGACAGGGCTGGCTCGAGGCAACGACGTTAAGCTTGCGTAGACGATCGATGTCCTCGGGCAAGAGGTTCTCCAGATGCTCGAGCGTATTATGGCAGTGCTGGGGCAGGCCGTACAGTTCGGCGGCCTCCTCAAAGATATCGAGCGCGGCATGGATGGCACCGTCGCCGATGACGTGGATACGCACGGTGTGGCCGCGCTCCGCAGCCGCCAGAACCAGCTTACGCATGCGCTCGGCAGGAACTGTCAAACGGCCCTGATCGCCCGGGAAGCGCGGATTGGTATAGGGCTCGGTGAGATACGCCGTGTGTTCGCTCGACACGCCGTCGAAGAACTGCTTAAAACCAGGCGCCGAGAGCAGCGCGTTGTTCGCATAGCGAGCCTGCAGCTCTTCCAAGCGCGATTGGTCATCCAGCAGCGTGGGAAACAGATGGGCGCGGATGCCCAGCTTGCCGGCGGCTTGCAGCTTGTCGTAAACATCGTCGCGAATAAAGTCACAGCCCGGCATGGGCATGAGCGACATATCGCATATCGAGGTGATGCCCTGCTCGGCCATACGCCTCATTTGATCGGAGTAAGCGCTTGCAATGCGATCCTCCCCCAGCCACTCAAGGCAGCGCGGTAGCAGCTGCATGCCAGCCGCCTCGTGAGCAATGCCCGTGAGCTCACCGTTTGCATCCTTGTCGTAGCTGCCGCCCGCTGGCGGCTCGCTGTCGCGTGTGACGCCGAGCGCCTCGAGTGCGCGGCTGTTGAGCCAAAGCGTGTGTCCGTCGCCCGAATACATAACGCAGGGACGATCGGGGAATGCCGCATCGAGCGACGCCTTGGTAGGATGCTCGGGCGGGTCCCAACGGTAGTCGCGCCAGCCCTGCGTCACAACCCAAGCGTCGTCGGGCAGGTCCCGGGAAAACTCGAGCGCATGTTGCACCAGCGCCGCCTCGGACGTGCCCATATCCATGAGCATGTACGGCGAGGAGCCGACCGAGGTATGGAAGAAGTGCAGATGAGCGTCATGGAAACCGGGGCAGACAAACTGTTCGCCGTAGTCGATAACCGACGTGGCGGCAGAAGCGGCGGCGATCACGTCGTCGGGCGCACCGACTGCGACGATACGGTCGCCTGCGATGGCAATCGCCAGCTCGCGGGCGGTATCGATGCCGTCTTGCGCGGTAAAGACGTTCTTGGAACGGATAATCCGATCGATATGTTGCATGGGCATCCCCATCTCTGGCAGGAAATTCAACACCCCCGAGTGTACTCCCCCGCCCTTGCAACAAAACCCCAAGCGGCAAACGGCAACTTTACCAGCCCTAGCGGCAGGTGGCATACTGGAGAGAGCCTGTACGATTTTGCGATCAACCCAGCAAGGAGCAAATCGACCATGACGAAGACCAAGGCACAGCAGATTATGGCGGCGACCGAGGCTCGCGCGGCTGACGACGTCACCGCAGCCATCAAAGATATCGCTACCGAGTTTGAACCCTATATCATCAAGCAGCGCCGGCACTTCCATAAGCACCCGGAGCTGAGCCTTGCCGAGGAGCGCACGACCTCCGACATCGCCAACCAGCTCGACGCCATGAATATCCCCTACGAGCGTCCGCTCAAGACGGGCCTTGTGGCGACCCTTCGCGGCACCGCGCCCGACGCCTATCGCGAGGACGGCACGCCACGCCGCCGCATCCTGCTGCGCGCCGACATCGACGCCCTGCCCGTCACCGAACAGACCGGCGAGGAGTTCGCCAGCGTCAACGAGGGTTGCATGCACGCCTGCGGTCACGACTGCCATATCGCCATGATGCTCGGAACGCTGCAAATCCTGCGCCATATGACCGACGACATCCACGGCGAAGTCCGCATCGTATTCCAGCCCAGCGAGGAAAACGGCCAGGGCGCTAAGCTCATGATCGGCACGGGTGTGCTCGACGGCGTCGATGGCGCCTACGCCGCGCACATCTGGAGTGAGGTCGACGCCGGCACCGTGAGCTGCGAGCCCGGACCGCGCATGGCCAATACCGACTGGTTCCGTATCGATGTACGCGGCACCTCGTGCCACGGCGCCATGCCCCAGCGCGGTCACGACGCCGTCATGGTGGCCGCCGAGATCGTCAATGCTCTGCAGACCATCGTCTCGCGCGAAATCAGCCCCTACGAGCCGGCCGTCATCACCGTCGGCGAGCTGCACGGCGGCACCGCGCGCAACGTTATCGCCGGCACGGCCTACCTCGCCGGCACGGTGCGCACCTACGGCGATTCGACCCATGAGGAAATGCCGGAGCTTATGCGCCGCATCGTGGAGCATACCGCGGCCGCCCTGGGCGCCGAGGCAGAGCTCACCGATTACACCATCGCCAACTACAAGGTCGAAAACGAGGTCGCCTCGAGCGAGCGCTGCCGTCAGGCTGTAATCAAATGCCTGGGTCCCACCGGTCAAGGCCATTACCGCGGCACGCTTTCGGGCGAGGATTTTTCGGAGTACCTGCGCCGCGTACCGGGCGTGCTCGCCTTTGTAGGTACGCGCAACCCCAAGATCGGCGCCACGTACGCCCAGCATTCCTGCTTCTACAAGATTGATGAGAGCGTGTTGGCAAAGGGCTCCATGGTGGCCGCCCAGTATGCCATCGACTTTTTGGCCGAGCCCACGCAAGAAGAGCTCGACGGCCCCGCGATTACCGCAGTCGCCGAAACCAATCCCGACTTGGCCGCCAAGCTACGCTCTGCCAAGGCGACGACCGCCGAGGCTCGCGACGCCATCCATGATGCCCGAACGGCTCGCCATGCCGCGATCAAGGGCATCCACGACGCACGCGCTGCTGCACGCCGCGAGGAGAAGCACGACGAGTAATCGATTCGCTGGCATCTCGCAGTCATAGCCACATCGCGATGTCAAAGCGGGGGCGGACGTTTCGACACGTCCGCCCCCGCTCATTTGTCATGCGCTATTTTTAGCCCGTCCCCAAATAGCAGGCGGCGTGGCTACTCGTCCTGAGGCTCCTCGTCGGAGCTTGGCTCGGACGCCGGCTCAGGTGCAGGTGCCGGCTCAGGCGCAGGCTCGGGCTCAGATGCCGTCTCAGGCTCGGACGCCGGCTCAGGCTCGGGCGCCGGCTCAGGCTCGGTCGCGGGAGCGGGTGCAGGTGCCGGCGAAGCATCCGGAGCGCTGTAACCCGAAGCAGCGGACTTCTTCTCGAAGGGCAATGCAAAAGTCAGGACGTCGTCCTTATCCTCATCGGCCCATTCGCTTGCATAGCGTGCGACCCAATAGCCAACGGCACGGTGCTTGAGCATCTTGCCAAAGACCGTAAGAAATACGGTGACGAAAGCAACCAGCACCAGGAACAGCACGAGCGTGACGCCACCGCCGGTAACAATTGCCTCAATACCCGTAGGACGATAGTAGTAGCTATACATACCGACAGAGGCAATGGCGCCAAAGACGACCGTCAAGATCCATGTGACAACATTGGCGACCAGGCCCGTCAAAAACTCGGGAAGGAACGAAGCGCAGAACAGCTTGGTCTTGTTGTGCTTAAAGGCCGCCCAGACCTTATCGAGCGAAAACGCGCTCTCGACGCGACCGGTCACCGCAAAGTGCATCACGGCGATGTCGGCGAACATCTTAAAGAAGACACCCAGAATCGCCGAGGCAATCAGCGCCAGGACAAGCAGGCCGAGCGAACCGAACAGCGCAGCCTCGAGCGCATAGGAGCCATAGTAGGAGTACGAGCCTGCGGCACCAAGCGCCACGCCCTCCACCAGCGAAAGCACTACACCGATAACGGGAATGGCAGCGATAACCTCGAGCACGACCGAAATAACGCTCGAAAAGACTCCGAGACCAAACGACGTGGAACGCATCAGCGGACGATCCATGCCGTCATCGATCTTAAGCGACAGATCGCGACCCCACTCGATGCCAAAGCCGGAACCGCACACGCTCGCAATGCAAGCTGCCAAAAAGCCGATGGCAGCCGCAATGCCGCCAATAACGGGAATAAACAACACGAGCACCGACACAACGCAAATCAGCGCCGGCAAAAACGCGATTTGGCATACACGCTGAAGCACGCCCGGGGTCTTGGTCATATCCTGGAACGCCTGAACCACACAGCCCTTTGGCGCATTCGCCACGGGCGGTTGCGGAACAAACTGCTGGGGCTGAGGCTGTCCCTGGGGAGCGGGGCCAGCGGCACCGGCATTAGGAGCACCACACACGCCGCAGAACTTGTCGTTATCGCCCATAGGGGCGCCACACTGCGAGCAGAACATCGAAATCATCCCTTCGTATCTTGAGCGAATCACCTGGATCGCAAACGATGTCTTTGGCATCATTATCACCCAATGTGAGTTCAAATACTCAAAGATGACCGATTTGCAAGGTACACGGCGCCAGCAGGCGGTTCGTTGAATACGTCCGCGTTAGTTCGTACCGCGAAAACCCTTGCCGACAATCTCGGAGCTGTCGACGATCGTGATAAAGGCACCCGGATCGACTTCGCGCGCATAGCGGCGCAGTTGTACTGCCTCGCGACGGCTCAGCACGCTCATGATCACCGTCACGCACTTGCCCGAGAAGGCACCGTAGCCGCGGCTGATGGTCGCTGTGCGGTTGAGATGCTTGACGATAAACTCCTCGACCTTAAGGGGCTCGGAACAAATGACCGTGCAGACCTTACGAAGATGGATGCTCTCGATGGCCTTGTCGACCACAAGCGTCTTGGCAAACAGGCCGAGCACGCAATACAGACCGACACGCGGGCCATACAAAAAGGCCGCGATGGCCACGATGCCGATATCGACCAACAGCAGTGCGCGACCAATCTCGAGCGTGGTGCGGCGTTTGAGGATCATAGCGAGAATGTCCGTGCCACCCGTCGAGGCGCCGATGTCAAAGACAATAGCGCTGCCGAGCGCCGGCAAGATGACGGCAAAGCACAGGTCGAGCCACATATCACCCGTCAGAGAGACATCGGTCGGAATAAAGAGCTCAAACAGCGAAACATAGGCGGACAACGCAAACGAGGCGAAGACGCTCCACAGGATTGCCTTGCGCTCCAAAAAGATAAAGCCCAAAACGACGAGAACCGCGTTGATAATCCACATAAAGACGCCGACGGGCAGGGCCGGGAACAGCGTGGACAGAATGACCGACACGCCCGAGGTGCCGCCAAAAGCAAAGTGATTAGGGGTTTTAAACGCAACGATGGCAAAGGCCGTAAGAATCAGGCCCAGATTGAGCTCGGCAAAAAAGCGCGGGAAGCCCGGCTCCTGGCTGCGCTTTTGACCGACACGCTCGCCGCGCTCGATATCGGTGCGATCAACCACGCGCTCCATCGGCACCACCGGAGGACGATGCATCTCCTCGGCGGCACGCGACGCCGCCTCTGCCGCAGCGGCTTCAATCGCCCATGCCTTGCTTTCGGTCTCGTGTTCGTCGGCCATTACGGCAACCCTTCGTTAACAATTTGGAAACAATGCGCCCATTAGGGTAACGCGGAACGCGAAGATTGCAACCCTTAGTTAGACGAGCGGTATGACTAGATCGAGGGAATATAGAAAGCGGTCGACCGCACTTTTGCTTGCGCGGTCGACCGTTTGGCGTTTTCGCAGGTAAAACCTGTCAAAACAAACCTATCTTTTTGGTAGGTTACTCGTGCTGGCTGGTGCGGTGCTCATACTCCTCGGGGGTGATGACATCCTCGATGCGTAGGTTGACGCCTGCCACCTCAAGGCCGGTCATTGCGGCCAGACGCTCGGTGACGCGCGCCTTAACGTCGTCAAAGATTGCAGGCGCATAGGCGCCGTACTCGATGATGACCGAGATGTTGACGACCACGCGGTTGTCATCGGTGACCTCAACCGTCACGCCCTTGGTCAGGTTCTCGGCACCAAACTGCTCCTGCACAAAGTGCATGAGGTTGCCCTTCATGCCCAGGACGTGCGGCACCTCGCGGGTGGCCATGGCGACGATCTTCTCGATCACGCCGTTGGAATAGGTCAGCGAGTCCTCGGACTCGTCCGCCTCCTCGTCCATCTCCTCGTTGTCCTCGTCCGCATCGGACTCGGCCTCGACGAGTGCCTCGTCCTCGAGCGTTACGTCCTCCGCCTCGGCGGCGACGGCCTCATTCGCCTCGAGCTCGGTATCGGCTACATCGACCTTCGTATTAAAAGCCATGGTTCCTCCTTATGCCTGCCGCGGATGCGACAGTCGAATACATATTAGCGGCCGCTAAACAGACGGCCGAAGAAGTTGACGATACCGTTCTCGCCGTCGCGAATCTGGCCGATTACGGCGCCGATCAGCACAAAGAATGCGATGACGAGCGTGTCCCACAGGCCCAACGTAAGTACCAGCACAGCGAGGATAAAGCCTGCCACGGCACCGAGCGTAGTGTTGGGGTGGCGCACGGCGTAGCTCCAGATAGCAGCGCCCGTACCTTTGATGAGACCCATGGCCTCGTCAAAGTCGTTGGCGGCGCTGTCGTGCTGCTCGCCGGCCTCGGGCTTGGTGTCGGCGAACTCGCCTGCCAGCGTAGCGTTCTGGTCGATCGTCAGGCGCGGCGTGCGGGCGGTCTTGTCTTGGTTGGTATCACTCACCGGAAACCTCCACGGTCTGGACGGTAGTCTTGGACGGCAAAAAACGGACGCGCGCGGTCGTGCCCGGCGTGCCAAGCATGGTGTCGCAGGCCTTCTCGATGCGCTGCTGCATCGAGGTGGCAAGAGCGGCAACGTCCTTGTCATCGAGCGCGATGGCCTCGACCTTAAAACGAACGCGCGACTCGTCGGAGCCTTGAACGCATGCCTCGATATGCTCAACCATCACGCGATCATCGCACTCCGCCGCGGCACGGGCGCACGAGGAAAGCGCTGCGAGCGTGACCTCGATATTGCGCTCCCCCGCCGGATGCACGCAGGACGGCTCGCGACGCGCGAACATCAGGCGGAAAAAACCGATGAGCACGCCAAGCGCCACGATAGCGGCGCACACCGTAACGACGACGCGAGGCATGGTGTCACGCAACAGCAGCATAAAGCGATACGTATACGGTCCCCAGAACTGGCAGACAAGCGTACCCAGCGCCACGATGGCGGCGGCAAGATACACAATCGCAAGGGCTCGTTTGAGTACGCGCACGCGCGCTCCCTTCAGGTTTCGGTCCACAGAATGCAAAACGGTTCGCATCATTATAAAAG
>NZ_JBDMHB010000044.1:4575-15506 GCF_039752955.1 Collinsella aerofaciens | reverse complement strand
AGCCAGCCGGAGGCGAGGGCGCCGGAGCCAGTCGCGTAGTACCAGGTCCCGCCGTCGAGGACCCATCCGGTCGCCATCGCGCCGGAGGCGCTGAAGCAGTACGCTGAGCCGTTGCACGCGTGGAGGCCCGTCACCATGGCGCCGCCCGCGTCGGGGTCGAGCCAGTACCAGGAACCGCCGGTGTAAAGCCAGCCGGTCGAGGCGATACCGTCAGCGAACCAGTACCAGGAGCCGTCGACGAAGCCCCAGCCGTTAAGAGGGCCGCAGCTGCCGAAGTAGCGGCGGACGCCCTGCGCATCAGTCTGGTAACCCGTCAGCATGGCCCCCGTCCGGGCGTCGAAGCAGTAGGGCACGCCGCCGACGGATACGGGGCCGCGCGCCAGCGCGCCGGAGCCCGTCGCGTAGTACCAGGTCCCGCCGTCGAGCACCCAACCGGTCGCCATCGCGCCGGACGAATTAAACCAGTACAGGGAGCCGTTGCACTCGTGAAAGCCCGTCGCC
The DNA here is from genome assembly GCF_039752955.1 of Collinsella aerofaciens. GTDB lineage: Bacteria > Actinomycetota > Coriobacteriia > Coriobacteriales > Coriobacteriaceae > Collinsella > Collinsella aerofaciens_BI. The sequence continues at coordinate 15,005 of NZ_JBDMHB010000044.1, read as the reverse complement.
ATGGCGTGCGTCGAGGGATCGAGCCAGCACCACGCACCGTTTAGGTTGAGCCAGCCGGAGGCCAGCGCGCCTGAGCCCGTCGCGTAGTACCAGGTCCCGCCGTCGAGCACCCATCCGGTCGCCATCGCGCCGGAGCCATTGAACCAGTATGCGGAGCCATTGCACTCATGGAGCCCGATGGCCATGGCGTGCGTCGAGGGATCGAGCCAGTACCAGGCCCCATTGGTATAGAGCCAGCCAGAATGCAACGAGACCGGATTGACTGAATCCACATAGAACCAGTTGCCGTCAAACGCATTCCAACCCAGATTCCATTTAACGGATTCTTGAGCAGGACCATCATCGATTGAATCGGAAGGAGAAAGAGTCGAGGGGACGGATTGCCTCTCAATATCAGTAGGGATAGAGGAGCTTATGGGTTCTGCGTTCGCGATATCAACCACACCGGGCCCAGCGAGCAGTAGGGTTGAAAGAATGATTAGGATTAATATTATTCGCTTTTTCCTTGCCATGTGCAGCCCCCAGTAGTAACCAATTTTTACATAAACATAGTCTACAAATGGATGGCTAAGAGCAATATGTAATTAGAAAAAAGCAATTAAAGAAGAGCTGCTAGCCAAGCCATACACCATTGCTAGCAAAAGAGTATTGCACCCCATCGATTTCTTGAACACCCGTAGTCATTGCGTGCGTCGTGGGGTCAAGCCAGTACCAGGCGCCGCCGACGTATGCCCAGCCGGAGGCCAGCACGCCTGATCCCGTCGCGTAGTACCAGGTGCCGCCGTCGAGGACCCAACCGGTCGCCATCGCGCCGGAGGCGTTGAACCAGTACGCGGAGCCGTTGCACTCGTGGAGCCCAGTGGCCATGGCGTGCGTCGAGGGATCGAGCCAGTACCACGCACCGTTTAGGTTGAGCCAGCCGGAGGCGAGGGCGCCGGAGCCAGTCGCGTAGTACCAGGTCCCGCCGTCGAGGACCCATCCGGTCGCCATTGCGCCGGAGCTGTTGAACCAGTATGCGGAACCGTTGCACGAATGGAGGCCCGTCGCCATGGCGCCGCCCGCGTCGGGGTCGAGCCAGTACCAGGAGCCGCCGGTGTAAAGCCAGCCGGTCGAGGCGATACCGTCAGCGAACCAATACCAGGAGCCGTCGACGAGGCCCCAGCCGTTAAGGGGACCGCAGCTGCCGAAGTAGCGGCGGACGCCCTGCGCATCAGTCTGGTAACCCGTCAGCATGGCCCCCGTCCGGGCGTCGAAGCAGTAGGGCACGCCGCCGACGGAAACGGGGCCGCGCGCCAGCGCGCCGGAGCCAGTCGCGTAGTACCAGGTGCCGCCGTCGAGGACCCATCCGGTCGCCATCGCGCCGGAGGCGTTGAACCAGTACATGGAGCCGTTGCACTCGTAGAGCCCGGTGGCCATTACACCGCCCGCGTCGGGGTCGAGCCAATACCAGGCTCCGCCCTGGCGCAACCATCCGGTATACGCTTTGCCGTCAGAGGTTGCGTAATACCAAGTGCCCTCTTTTAACTGCCAGTAATAAAGAGAGACATCAACATACGCGTAATTCATATCAACATTTCCGCTAATACCAGAAACTTTTCCGCGGCTTGTATACTGCCAAAAGCTGTAACTGGCGGTATAGTGACATTGGGAGTTGTATTGAGCAATCCAATGATCCCAAGAACCGCTTTTAAATACAGGGTCGGTCAATATATTGTTAAACCAATTTAGGTTTGCATAAATGCCTGGCTTATATCCAGCACTAGAAATCTTATTACAGAATGTCTGAGCTCTAGATGCAATTCCGGATTGACGACCATCTGCAATAATTGTCTTGTCCTCAAGATCGTAATACACCGGTAGCCTAGGATTGTGCCCCGATAGGCAGTCAATCACCATGGACGCCTCATCGGCTGCCTGTTGATTATCAAAAGCATATGAATAGACATAGACGCCGTAGGGAATTCCGAGTCGCTCGCACTCAGAAATATTTCGATTAAATTGATAGTCAACTCGACCGCCGAAAGACGGAGCGCCAAACCCAACGCGCAGAATAGCGAAATCGATGCCAGAAGCTTTAACTGCGTCCCAATCAATACGCCCTTGGTGCTCGCTGACGTCAATGCCCTGAGCTGTAACCCCATCGGGAAGAGCGTCCATAGACAATAAAGCTATTCCGTCTTCTTCGGAAGAAGCATCATCTGAAACTAATTGTCCACCCTCATAACGCCAAGAATTCTCAACCAGAGTCTGAGCAGCCTCTGCATCCGCAGGGCATACAAACATAGAAACGGGCGCAAAGAGCATCAGCACCAACAATGCCGAAAACAACTTAAGATGTTTGTTCATGTAAACCTCGTCATTCGCTCTTGATTGCGTCTAGCTTACAGCATAGCTATGAAAGATTCCCGAACATCTAACAGGACAAGATGCCATCTAGGACAATAAATAGTTGGGCGCAATGCTGCAAAGAAAAGAAGAACTTACCGGCAGGGTTGAACCCGCAGGCTCATTGCCCCCTCCTCTTGCCCCCAAGAATACCGACTTCAAATAAACTTTCAAACCAGATGTCAAAAAGGTAGGGGGTCCAGAGAGTCCCCTACAACTCGGAATTCTAACGAATCAGTATTACTTTCGATGGGCCCAAAGCGGTCAAACCGGAGATGCGATTTCCATAACCATCACTATGCCAGAACAAATTTTCGCTCGGCGAATTGCCCCAGAAAAAGCCAATGTGGCTATCGTCCGCATATGGGTTGTAAGGATTGAAGAACACAATGTCCCCCTTACGAGCCAAACCACTACGTAACAACTCATCAATAGAGTTGAAATAAGTCACGTTCGCACACGTATCGATAGCGTAGCCGTACCAACGATAAGCGTTTACGCAGCCGCCCCTTCCGGGACCTCCACTCCAAGGGGAATGGCTCTGCTCGGCGGCAATGGGAGCTAAATTCCCGCCCGCCTTCATATATGCATGCGATACAAATCCACCACAATTCATGCCCGTATAACCGTCCCAACGCGGATCACCCTTTGGGTACATGCACGTTTCCTGGCTGAGATGCGTGTCGTAGCGTGTTCCACGGTAATAGCCGTCGTTTTCGTGGCTCATAAGCCAATTGACCAAGCTGGACCTATTGACCCCCAAAACAGAACCAGACGTATTCAACCATGCACCACTTGCATTGAAGTAATAGTCAACGCCATCGATTTTCAGCCACCCGTTAGCAAACATGGCACCCGAAGGCTGGAGCCAGTACCACGTACCGCCGTCATTAAGCCATCCAGTTTTCATCTTGAATGTGGAAGGGTCCATCCAATACCACGCACCGTTGACATATTGCCAACCAGACTTAAGGACACCATTGGAAGATGCGTAGTACCAAGTATTGCCACTTTCGTCAGAAGCGTCTTTCGACATAATCCAACCAGACGCCACGTTAACGACACCATTCGCATCCGCATAGAAAACCGCATCTCCAATATGAATCACACCTGGCAATGAAGACGAGTCAGTACGATCAGCGACTACAGGAGATCCATCAGATGAAGTAGGCAACGGCTCGCTCAGTGCTCCAGACGAATTCGCCCATACCATACCATCGTTCAAGTTGATCCAGCACGAAGATGCCATTGCACCGGAATCATAAGAAAAATAGCGCTTGCTTCCTACCGCAAATTCACCAGTACGCATTGCGCCGGATACATCATCAAGGTAATACCAGGCGCTTCCGGACTTTATCCATCGCCCTCGTTGAATAGCTCCGTTTGATGCGGCGTAATACCAAGTACCATCAGCAAGTGCCCAGCCTGTTGCCATGGCACCTGAGCTCGTAAGGAAATAGGTGGACGAGCCCACTTGCACAAAGCCCGTGAGCATAATATGGCTTCCTGGATCCAGGTAATACCAAGAATTCCCTAGAAGTAACCAACCTCCATGCAGTAAGCCGTTGGAGTCAGCGTAATACCAGTTGTTGTCAATAAGTGCCCACTGGGAGGATAGCATGGCCCCTGAACTGTTAAAGATATAAGAGGTGCCATTGCATTCATTCAGCCCGGTGGCCATAGAACCGTCTGCAGGATCAAGCCAGTACCAACGACCCCCATCCGAGAGCCGGCCCTTTACCAGAGCGCCAGAGCCGGAAAAATAATGCCAGACAGAAGCATCAAGATGCCATCCGATAAGCATTGCACCAGAAGAAGAGAATCCATACGTGGCTCCCCCAATCTGCAGCATCGCATCGTGGACCATCTTGCCCTCATCATCCAGCCAATACCAGTTGCTGCCGTCTGAAAGCCAGCCTTTTACCATGGCGCCAGAACCGGAGAAATAACGCCAAGCAGAAGTGGAGCCCGTAGAATCTAGGTACCAGCCGACACGCATTGCGCCCGAAGAGGAGAAGGCATACGTCGCACCCCCGACTTGAACCAACCCATCCTGAGCCATTCGACCTTCGTCGTCGAACCAGTACCAGCTACCGTCTATATGTCTCCAAGAAGAAACAGCGATTGTTCCGTCGGACAAGCCCCAACGCCAAAAACCAGCCCCTTCTTCGGGTGATATCCACCCCTGATGCCAAATAATTTGATTCGAAACCTCGGAAGGGGTCTCATTATCCACCTGAGAGTTCTGCTCGACAGCGAAGGTCGATTCGCGCTGAGCATCAACGCCTGACTCGACAGAAGCAATAGCAACGTTAGATGCGGGACCTTCGTCAGTGTTATTCGAATCAAGGGCGTATAACATCGAGGGCGAACCCAAAAGGAGCCCAAAAGAAATGAGGCCCGAAAAAGCCAGCACTCCGAATGACCATTTCTTCATAACAGCACGGTATCCAATCACGCAGCGGCCCCGTCGCTTCAGGGCAACGGGGCCTCAATCAAAACTAGCTCAGTAATGTGCTAGCCAATTTGCTGGCAGTTTTTGCACTCTCGTGAAGCGCCACGCCTCTGGGCCTCCTGAATAGAGATCTGCGAATAGCCCTTTGCGTCCTTACCAACGGTACGGCACTTATGCGTATGGTAAACATCGCTACCGTTCTTATACCAAACTAAACCGTAGCCCGGAATCCACTTGCCGTCCTCGCCGACATAGTAGGAGCCAACCCAGGCATTCGTAGCCATGGCACCGGAAGACTGGAGGTAGTAGTCGCCGACCCAGGCGTCGTGAGCCATAGCGCCGGAACCGCTAAAGTAGTACCAGGCGCCGCCGACCTGACGCCAGCCGGTGGCCATCGCGCCGGAATCGTCGAACCAGTACCAAACTCCACCAACGTTAGCCCAAGAGTTAGAGGCCATAGCGCCCGAACCTCCGAGCCAATACCACGTGCCGCCATTGCTGAGCCAGCCGGTTGCCATGGCGCCCGAACCGCTCGCATAGTACCAAGAGCCGCCTGCCAAGAACCAGCCAGTGGCCATTGCACCGGAGTCGCCGAACCAGTACCAGGAGCCGCCGAGGCTGCGCCAGCTGTTAGCGACCATGGCGCCCGAGCCGTCGAGGTAGAACCACGTACCGCCGATGTTGAGCCAGCCAGTGACCATCGCACCGGAGGCATTAGTGTAGTACCAGGTACCCGAATCGTTGATCCAGCCAGTCAGCATGACCCCAGATTCGTTGAAATAGTACCAAGCCCCGCCGAGATTATGCCAACCGGTCAATAGCTCACCGTCGGAGGTCGCATAGGACCACTTTCCGTAGATGGAGTCGTAGAACCAGCCACTATGCTGCATGCGGCCATCGGCGTTGGCACCAGGGGTGTTCAGGAAGTAGTTCTTGCCGTCAATCTGAACTCGGCCGTATGCCATATCATGGTTTTCGGGATAGAAGTAATACTTGTCCCCACCGATAGACTGCCAGCCCGACACCGCGGTCCCGTCAGCGCCAAAATAGTACCAGACAGCTTCGTATTCGTTATGCCACTGGTTCGTGACCATGGCGCCAGTTTCGGGATCGAAATAGCGAAGGTTGCCGTCCTCGCACCGAACGAGTCCAGTCTTCGGACGACCGTCGGAACACCATTCCGTAATCGGTCCACCGCCTCCGCCACCGCCAGCAATATCAGCAAATGAGGGCGCCGGGGCAACCGTCATGCAGGCAGCAGCAAATGCAACAACTCCCAGCACTGTTAGTCCGTGCCATCTTTCTCGAAGGTTTTTCATACGACATCCTTTTTCCGAGATTTAAGGCTCTCTTAAGTTATTTTTAAACTATCAATTCAGTATTTCAACGGGAAATCGATAAAAGGTGTCTTTGTGACTGCAATTTAAATATGAGTCGCCACACCTCAACCGTTACGCTAAATAGCTTCTAAGGCAAACTTAGCGCATGAGCGAACTGATTAAACGAGTGAACTGAATAATAAAGCAACAAAATACAAACCTTGGTCATCAATCACATCTACCGCGGGCCGATAACGCCCGCCTCATGTGCTGCGATATAATCAATCTCACTAGATGCCAAATCAGCAAGCCGAAGGAGCTGACGTGCTAACAATTCACTATGGTGATATGGAAAACGTTATCTACAACACGTCCGTTTACTTCGATAACGTATATTCGCCCCAGTGGTTTCAAGACTCCTTTGCCCAAAGGGTCATAAAATCCATCGACAAAGGCACCGTGGTAGGCCCCAATGCAATCGATACCAAGATTCTAGGCATCATTCCTCCCGAGAAACTATCCAGCGGCACCAAAACGCTACTGCTTATGTACTTTATGCCGCAGAATATATATAACGCCTCAAATTGCGGTGATAATTGCGCCTACTGGATTCTGAGGATCGCCGCGCAAAAGGATCTAACAATCAATCTCTACCACATAATGGATTTTGGAAACGGCAAATTCACGGTAACCATTGCAAATACGGGCGATATAGTCCACACAATGTTTGACCTTGTCCCCATAGCTGGAAAATGCCTAAGGGAGAACTCCTGATGCGCGGATCATACAAGGTAATTATTCAAAATAACCGGGTTCAGTTTAAACTGACCATCAATAGAAATCTGACCATCATCCAAGGTAACAGTGCTACAGGCAAGACAACTCTGCTTGATATGGTGGCAGCTCACGAAGAGCTTGGGGCACAAAGCGGCGTAACAGTAAGTTGCAAAGTGCCCTGTAAAACAATATCTGGAAAATATTGGCGTAGAGATCTCCAAGAGATTTCCAGCAGTATTGTTTTTATTGATGAGGGCAATACTTTTGTTCGATCAAGAGAATTTGCCCATGAAGCAAAGCGTAGCTCAAACTACTACGTAATTGTCGCCAGAGAGTCACTGCGCCAACTGCCCTATAGCGTTGATGAAATCTACGGTCTTAAGAACACCAACCGAACCACAACGAAGTATCCCGTTTACTCTCGTGTCTACACCTCTACATATCGTATTTACGGTGATACTGATTTTAGAGGCGAGAGGCCCGAGCTTGTCATTGTCGAGGACACAAATTCGGGCTACGAATTCTTCAGTTTGCTATGCAAAAAGAGCAGCATTAAATGCATCAGCGCGGGAGGCAAATCAAATATTTGCAACTGCATTATGGACGCACCGGAAAACGACATCCTCGTGATTGCCGACGGTGCCGCCTTTGGACCAGAAATTGCGGAAGCAGCTGCTCTATTGCGCCGAAAGAACATCAAGCTATTCCTACCGGAATCGTTTGAATGGCTCGTGTTGAAGTCGGGATTATTCAACAGCAAACACATTAAGGACATGCTGCTTAACCCCGCTGAACATATCGAAAGCTCAAAGTTCTTTAGCTGGGAGAAGTTCTTTACTGCAGAACTCATCGAATGCTCACGAGACACACGTTTTCGATATGACAAGAGCTGCTTGAACGAGGAGTACCTGAACCCCACCGCTCTTGCAGCTCTGGAGGATACTTTGCCGGACCTTGGCATTACTTCGCACTAAAACGAGAAGTACTCACTGTCGGAGGATAGGTTTGGTCCGAGCCACGGGTCGCCATCGAGGAAGAACTCAGGCCAGTGCTGCATGAACAGCGCCTGCTCACGCTTCCAGCGGCGCAGCTTTTCCTCGTTGGCCTCTTCCCTGCCGCGCGAGGTGAACTCGTAGTGGTACAGCTCGGCATAGGGCGTAAAGATGGTGCGGTAACCCGCCTCCCACACGCGCAGGCAAAAGTCTGCGTCGTTAAAACCGACGGCGAATTCCTCGTTGTAGCCGCCGACGCGCTCAAATACGTCGCGTCGCACCATCTGGCAGGCACCCGTCACGGCGCTAAAGTTGCCCGGGCGCACGGCACGGGCAAGATAGCCCTCGCGCTTTGCCGAGAAGTCCTGGTTGGCATGGGCAAGTGCGCCACGCACGCCAATCAAAATGCCGGCATGCTGCACCAGATGATCGGCAAAGTAGAGTTTGGCGCCCACCACGCCCGCATCGGGACGCTGCAGATAGCCCATCATCTCTTCGATAAAGTCCGGGCTTATGACCTCGGTATCGTTGTTCAGCAGCAGCAGGTAGTCACCCTTGGCGTGCTTCACACCAAAATTGATGATCTGAGAGTAATTGAACTCGCCCGGCCAGTACACAACGCGCGCGATGCCCTTGCCTTCGGATGCTGCAGCCACGCGCTCTGGCAGGGTTTCGTAATACGCAAACGTCTCCGGGGCTTCACTGTTGTTCTCCACCAAGACGATCTCGTAATTGGTATACGTGGCCTTCTGGGCGATCGACATCACACAGGCATCGAGCGTCTCAATGTGATCCTTGGTGGGGATCACAATGCTCACCAGCGGCGCAGGCTCCGGCAGCGCATGGCGCATGCGGTAGACAAACGGCGTCTCGGTCTCCTCGACCGTTCCGTGAACGCCCAGCGCGTTAAAGTGGCGCTGCAGCGCAAGACGACCCGCTTCAATGGCATACGGCTTGCTATCGGCAGAGCCATCGGCGGTCGATCCCGGATGCACGCGCCAGTGATACAGCACATGCGCAACGTGCTCAAAGCGCGCGCCGGCTGCAAGGCAGCGAAGCGTCAAGTCGTAGTCCTGGGCGCCCGCAACGTCTTCTGGGGACATACCAATGTGATCGATGAGCGCCTTCTCCACCATCAGGAAATGCGTCACGCAGTTATGGCTATAGAGCAGGTCGACGTTGAGTACGGTCTTAAAGACCGGCTGGCCCCACTCCCCCGTTTTCTGGAACATGTCCTCATCACAGAACAGGACCTGGGGACGCTCGCCCTCGGCCGCCTTGTTCAGCGCGGAAACATACTGGAATAACGCGTCCGGTTCCAGAATGTCATCGTGGTCCAAGAAAGCGATGTAGTCGCCTGTCGCTTGCTCGATACCTGCGTTGGTGTTGACCACAATGCCGCCGTTGCCGGGAAGCTCGATGCGACGGATGCGCTCGTCGTTGGCACCTGCCGCAAGGGTGGCCACCGCGTCCCATTCGGGCGAGGCGTCCATAAGCAGCAATTCCCAGTTGTCATAGCTCTGGGCTTGCACCGATTCCAGCAGCTCGCGCAGGTAGACCCGATCAGTCTTGTAGCACGGCACCACAATGCTCACGAGCGGTCTATAGGCAAAGGCCGCCGAAGCGACACGCTGGCACGCCAAATCGCCCGGCTTTGCGCGATGCTGCTCAAACCAACGTCGATAAGCTGCGTCGTCTGCACGCGCGTCCTTCATACGGTTCCAGCTGTCGTCGACCATGCCGTTGTACAGGCGACCATCCATGGCGCAAAACCCGCTTTGGATCCGCTCTGTGGGATCGCTCACGATCGCGACAAAATCTCGTATATCCTGAGGCATCTCAACGCTCAGAAACGTTTTATTGACGCGGCATCCGTCCTGCTGCGGCACATCGACCTGCGACTCAAACACATGCACGGTGACATCGATGGCATTCATATGCGTATCGGAGATCTGGAACTCGGGTGCGCACTGGGGGTCTCCCGCCCAGGTAACCTCATAGCGCCACACCGCGCCGGAGTCTGCCGGCAAATAGCGAATGGCATCGATCTCGTAGCGACCGCAGCATTCGCCACGCTGCGCATCGCGGATAAGCGCGCACAGCGCAGGCTTTGCTTTGTAGTTAATCTTGGATTCCAGCTTGGCCACGCGGCTATCGAGGCGAATAGAGCCCAACCTTTGACCACCGGATGCAAAAACGACATCCATCGACGAGCCATCCAAAAACGGAAGTACCATGACGGCGAGCTCGCGCTCGTAACCGGAAACGGAAGGGCAAAGCGCCAGCACACGGCCATGATCGACCGGGAGCACCAGCGACGGCACACGAGAACCGCTCGTCGTCGCATGGACAAACGCTTGAGAACCCTCCCGCTCAATAAGCGCGGCGACATCCTGACCGGCAAAACGAAGCAGCACAAACAGACGGCCCTGGCTGCGGCAAAGTGCCAAACGTTTGATACTCATCTACACTTCTCGCTTTCCCAGGGCGTTCGCTGCCATG
>NZ_JBDMHB010000044.1:0-4421 GCF_039752955.1 Collinsella aerofaciens | reverse complement strand
GCGCAGCATCGTTGTCCACGGCAGAACCGTTAAGCGCCGCGGCAACGGCAGCAAACACTTTGCCGCAGTCCGAACCCAGCAACCTCAGCGCATCGTACAGCACCAGATCACACAGGAAGTACGCCAGGTCATCAGCATGCTGTGCGTCGAGACCGTCGCGCTGCCAGTCAGCCAGCATAGCGGAGTAAATCTTCACGTGCTCCAGCAGACGTGTCTCGTCGTCGTAGCGCATGGTGTCCATGAGCGAACCCTTGCGAGCCACGCGATAGTCGTACAACTTGTTCGAGATAAGCGCGGTCTTGTGCGAACGACCGTACACGGCAAAGTCGAAGACCTGGTCCTCGCCATACTTAACGGTTTCGTCGAACACGATCCCGTTGCCCAGCAAGAAGTCGCGCTTGCAGGCGGTGCGCCATGCAAAGGGACGAGACGCTTCCTTAAACAGCAGGTCGGAGCTATAGCCCTCAAACGACACATCGCGCGGGCTAAGCACATAGTTAAGCCACGGATACCCCGCCTCCAGCGGATACGGGTTCGCGCCAAAGGTCAACACGTCGCAGTCCTCGCGCTCAAAGGCATCGACGATCACGCGGCATGCATCGGGCGTAAAGCGGTCGTCGGAATCCAAGAACGCGACAATAGGCGCCGTGGACGCGGCGATGCCTGCATTGCGCGCGCTCGACAGGCCCCCGTTCTCTTTATCGACCAACGTAAAGCGCGCGTCCTTTTCGCAATAGGCAGCCGCAATATCGCGCGAACCGTCCGGCGAGCCATCGTTGACCAGCACGCCTTCCCAATCGGGCATGTCCTGCGCAAGCAGGGAGTCCAGGCACCAGGCCAGGCACTCCTCCACCTTATAGATGGGAACGACAACGGAAATCTTGGGGGTAGTCATAGCCAAGTGCTCCTACTGTGCGGCCGGCACGTCATCGGGATGCGGATTATCGCCGTAGGTGCGCTGATACGTCAGCACGCGCCAGACCAGCGGCAGGCCGCCAATCTTAAAGTAGTGCTTAAACGTATTGAGCTTGCCGGGCTTCTTAAAGTCAAAGCGCGAATCGATATAAGCACGGGGCGACTTGACCATCAGGCGCAAGTCGGTCTCGCCGCGCGGATCGAACAGCGACAGATCAAAGCGACCGGCATCCCAATCGGCCTTGAGCTCGGGCGAAGCCTTCTCCCAAAACTGCTCGCGCAGCTCATCGACCAGACGCTCGTCATTCCAGCGATACGTATCGACCTTCATGCGCATTAAAATGCCCTGGAGCTGAACCTTGAGCTCGGGACGTTCATCCAAAAAACGTTGCATCTCGGCATATTCGTCGCACACGCAAAACACCTTGTTGGGCGAATTAACAGAGCTCTTCTCATTGTCCTGGCGATAGCACAGGATGGGGTCCGCAATAAACGCGGCACGCTCGGCGCACGCCCAGACCTTAAAGTTAAAGCCTGCGTCCTGATACGAGGCGCCCGGCGTGGGAAGGAACCGAATCTGATTGTCGTTGAGGAACTCGCGCCGATAGATGGCAGACCAAATGGAAGGTTTGCGGTAGAAGATGCCAGGGCGATCGACGGGGCGATACGCGGCGCCCGTCATATGCTCATCGATAATCCCAAACAGCTCACGGCGCTCACTGGGCGCGGACCAATACAGGTAAAAGTCGCCCTTTACCACATCGGCATGCTCAGCATCGGCCTTGGCAACCAGCTTTTGGAGCGAATCCTCAAACATAAAGTCGTCGGACTCAAGGATGCCCACGTACTCGCCGCGCGCCATCTCCAGGCCGCGGTTCATCGAGTCACCGTAGCCGCTGTTGGCCTTGTCGATCATCTTCACACGGGGGTCGCGCTCCATGTACTCGCGGATGATATCCGGCGAGCTATCGGTGGAACCGTCATTGATACAGATGATCTCGATGTCCTTAAGCGTCTGCGCCACGGCGGAATCGAGGCACTCGCACAGGTAGCGTTCGACATTGCAAATGGGGACAAGCAGCGAAACTTTAGGGGTATCAGAGTTCTGCAAGAGAACCTCCTGTTGAGTAGCGTGTAACAGGGTTATTTTAACAGCCGAGTTGCGGCGAGCGGCAGCGCTTGGAATTAGATAAAGCGCTCCAGGCAGGCTTTGAGACCGCGAGTCGAAAGATAGAACAGCGTGGCGTCTGCCATCGAAACGCCCGAGGTCGCCGCAACGAGCTTGTGGGCAACACGGCGAACGGCGCCCTTAGCAGGCATATCTGCCCAGTCCGTTCCCAAAAACGTCGCGAGGTCCATGTTGACGCGAGCCGCCACGCGATGGAAGTCATCGGCATCCAAGCGCGCCAGGTCGAACACAGTTAGGTCCAAAAACCAAGTTATCAGCTCGCCGGGGCACAGGTCTAAAAGACCGTAGGCCGCCCAGTCCTCCAAGACCTCCTCGAGCATCCTCATGTGGGCGTCAAGCTTTTTGGCGCGAGCCTCGGCACTGTTGAACTCGTGCGTCGCCGATTCACTCTCCATCACGTAGTGGTAGAACTTGTCCGGCATGACGACGGTCTTGTGGGCAAGCGCATAAGCCGCAAATTGGAAGACGACGTCCTCGCCCAAAGCCAAACCGGGGGCGAAGCGAATGCCTTCGCGATTGAGCAGCTCGCGCGAAAAAGCCGCACGGCAGGCATAGGGCTGCGCATTCGAATGGAACAGTAGTTGGGGATCACGGGCGCCGAAGGTACCAGCTTTGGGGCTCATGAGTTGCTGGACGCGTTTGGGGGCAGCATCGGCAGGTTCACAGACGCCGCCAAAAACGGCGACCTCGGCATCTGAAGACTCCATGGCATGCAGCACGCGCTCGACCGTCTGGGCGTCGATGTAATCGTCGGCGTCTACAAAGAAAACCACCTCGCCCTTGGCGGCATCGATTCCGGCATTTCGGGCGAACGAGACGCCCGCGTTTTCCTGGTCAATCACCAGTACGTGATCGTCGGCCTGCGCGATCTGGCGCAACACGTTCAACGAATCATCAGTCGAACCGTCGTTGACGCAGACAACCTGAATCGAGCGCTCGGACTGGGCCAACAGCGAATCGAGACATCGCTGAATGGAGCGCGCAGAGTTGTAAACGGGGACGACAATGGTAGCTTTAGGACACGAGGCCTCTCCCATGCCGACCTACCCCCTCAGCGATTCGATGAGGAAGGCAGCAACCACGCCTGGGCCTCCAACCGAGGCGTAATACTTAGCACGCCCCAAGGCACCATCCGTCGCAAAACTCGGGTGCTCGTCAACCCAGCCCTCAGGATCTTTGAGGATGGCAGCGAGATTTGCGCGCTTCCACGGCTTGAGGTCGTCAAGCGAAAAGTCCCCGGCGTCCAAGGCCGCCTGAAATTCCTTGGCCATCTGCACCAGGAACTCCTTATAGAACTTAGGCGCCAGGCGCACGTAGTTCCACATGTACGAATCGTACTTAATGAGCTGATTGAACTTGAGCATGCGCGCGACATCGACGCTTGCGTGGTCGCGGGCATAATCCTCTCGAATCCAACGCTCAATCTCGGCATACTCGGTATTGACGCAAAACACCTTAGCCGAAGAATTGACCGAGGAATTCTCGTTGTCCTGGCGATACGACAACACGGCATCATGCAGGTAAACAGCCTTATCGGCGCACGCGATCACCTTAAAGGCAAATGACGTGTCCTGAAAGGATGCCCCCGGAGTCGGCAGGAACTTAATGCCGTTGCGCTCAAGAAAATCGCGACGGTACACGGCCGACCAAATCGACGGCTTTTGCTTAAAGAACTGCGTCGTATCGCTCGGGTGCACCGGCTTACCGCAATCCCGAGGTCTAAACATCTCGTGCAGCGAACGGCGCTCCTCGGGCTTAGACCAGTAGAAATCAAAGTTCGCCTTCGCAAAGTCGGCATTATTGCTATCGGCGGCCGAGACAAGATTTTCGAGTGCGTCGGGCGCTATAAAGTCATCGGACTCTAAGATGCCGACGTACTTGCCACGCGCCATCTCCAGGCCATGGTTCATCGAGTCGCCGTAGCCGCTGTTGGCCTTGTCGATCATCTTGACGCGCCCATCGCGATCCATATACTCGCGGATAATCGCGGGCGAGTTGTCGGTCGACCCGTCGTTAATGCAGATGATCTCGATGTCCTTGAGCGTCTGCGCCAGGGCGGAATCGAGGCACTCGCGCAGGTAGCGCTGAACATTGTAAATGGGAATAAGCAGCGACAGAACAGGGCTGCCAGAGGCGTTAGTAGACAAATGTGCTCCTTAGGAAATACCTGTCGTTTCATGGTATCAAAGGGTCAGCGCGCCAGCGGGCGTTTATATAATCTATGGAGCTCGCAGAGGCAAACCTTGATTATCGACTTTATCCGAACACCTCCCACATTCATCCGCACATGTACGGATGAATGTGGGAACCCGATACC
>NZ_JBDMHB010000043.1:0-15532 GCF_039752955.1 Collinsella aerofaciens | reverse complement strand
CTCTTACACCACGTCTGCGCGCGCGACCTACACGCGTCCCTAAATTGATCAAACAGCCCTATAGCGAACTTATATGTGTTTACGTTAATGAACATATTTTGCTGTTATGTCTATTATTTTGCGAAGGCAATATGATACTAAGATAGCAACCGTACTCATATTTGGCATTTTTTGCCCACAGGGTATTTCCTGGGGAGCCGACAACAACCTTAGGGTCCCGCGCGGCGCCGCTCCCTCCCGGCATCCGCCGACGTTTACCCAGATAAAACCTGCCAAAATAAACCTGTCCCTTTTTGGTAGGTTTCGGGGTGACAAGGGCTTGCACTTTAGCGTGCGACAGCGGATAATGCCGAGCAATCGACAATACGCTTATTGCTCTTTCTATAGATTGAGGAGACCCCTATGGCCATGGAATTCAAACGCAGGCTGCCGATCCCCATGGAGATCCGCAAGGAAATGCCACTTTCTGCCGAGCTTACCGCCAAAAAGCAGGCATTTGACGCCGAGGTCGCCAAAGTCTTTACCGGCGAGGACGCACGTAAGGTGCTCATCATCGGCCCGTGCTCTGCCGACCGCGAGGATTCGGTGCTCGAGTATATGAACCGACTGGCCAAGACCGCCGAAGAGGTCAAGGACAAGCTCATCATCATTCCGCGCGTCTACACCAATAAGCCGCGCACCAAGGGCACCGGCTACAAGGGTCTTCTGCACAACCCCAACCCCGAGGCTCCCGACGACCTGCTCGAGGGCGTCAAGGCCATCCGCCACATGCACCTGCGCGTCATCGAGGAGACCGGCTTCTTCACCGCCGATGAGATGCTCTACCCGTCCAACTACCAATACCTCGTTGACCTGCTGAGCTATGTTGCCGTGGGCGCACGCTCGGTCGAGAACCAGGAGCATCGCCTGGTGTCGAGCGGCATTTCGGTACCCGTCGGCATGAAGAATCCCACTGCCGGCTCTACCACCGTTATGCTCAACTCCATTTACGCCGCGCAGGCGCACCAGAGCTTCATCTTCCGCAACTGGGAGGTCGAGTGCGACGGCAATCCGCTCGCACACGCCGTTATGCGTGGCTACATCGGTCTCGATGGGCGCACCTACCCCAACTACCACTACGAACACCTGGAACGCCTGGCCGAACGCTATACCGAGCATGCCGGCTATGCCAATCCGGCAGCGGTCATCGACTGCAACCACGACAACTCGGGCAAGCGTCCGCTGGAGCAGTATCGCATTTGCAAGGAGGTGCTCGACAGCTGCCGCCGCAACGAGTCCATCTCCAAGCTGGTCAAGGGCTTTATGATCGAGTCCTACCTGGAGGATGGCAACCAGCCGGTCGACGGCGGCGTCTTTGGCAAGTCGATCACCGACCCGTGCCTGGGCTGGGAAAAGACCGATTACCTCATCCACGAGATCGCGGAGCGGGTGTAGGTTACGGCGTTTTACCAAACGCCGTAACGGCTCGACGCTGCGCGGGCCGCATTTGGACAATCTGACGTTCAACTTCAAGGGCGCGACCAGAAGGTCAGCGCCCTTTCGTTTCACGTCACCTTGTCTCAAATGCGACCCGCTCGCTGTCCGTCCTCTACCTGCGGCGTTATCTTGCTCCGGATGTGGCAGTTAGGGACGCTCCTTTTCTGCCGGCAGTTTGGGACACTCCTTGGGTGGCCGTTGGGGACGTTCTTGCTTGACTAGTCAAACAAGAACGTCCCCAACGGCCAGTCGTTTAAGAACGTCCCCAACGACTACCCGGGGGAGTTGCCTTCCCTCGTGGCGGTCTTCTAGCAGAAAAACCAAGTGAGTAGGTTTTTTGCAGAAGGCCGAGCGCGCCCCAAAACGCCACAGCTCTGACCTGCAGTTTTATAGATCATTTGTCGCGATGTACTCGGCAGGTTCAAAAAAGTCTACTCACTTGTATCTGAGACGCACCAGATTGGCAAAAACCGCCGCGAAAGGGCCCCTGGTCCCTTCGCGGCGGTCATACGCCTCTAATTTTGCGACGGTTTTGCCCGCTTGTTACTCGCTGTAGCGGGTGGCGATGGCGGCTTGTACCATGCCGGTGCTCATGAGGTAGGTCACCAGGAAGTAACCACCATAGGCTGCCAGGAAGATCGCGCAGGTGAGGCCCACGGTGCCGCCTATGCTCATGTTGCCGAACGTGCTCACCAGCTCGATGATCACCTTGAGCGCCACAAAGGAGTGAGCCAGCCCCACTGCCAGCGGGAACAGGAAGAATACCGCTTGCTGCGCCATCACCGAATGGCGGATCTGGCGGTCGTCACAGCCGATCTGTGCCAGCATACGATAGCTGCGGCTGCCGTCGGCCACATTGGAGAGCTGCTGGATCGACAGTATCGCCGCGCACGCAACGACCAGTACAAAGCCAATGTAGATGGCCAAATAGCTAATCATGCCGTTCATCTGCGCCGCCTGCGTGTACATCTCGGAGCGTGTAATGAAGATTCCCCACGACCCCGGCTCCTTGCCGTCAACGAGCAGATTGTCGAGCACCGTGTATTTAATGCTCTCGTCTGCCTCAGTCGTATCCATCCCCTGTTTGTAGTTAACGAGCAGGCTACTGGAATACGGCTGCAGCTTAAGCTGGGACAACAGCTCGTCGGCAACGACGACGGTACCCGGATTACTGCTCATCGCCGAGTTGGCGATGGCCGCCGTGTCCTCGTCCGACTTATCGGTTGCGGGCTTGAGCGTATGCCCGCCCAAGGTAAGGGCATGGCCGCCAGCCATATACTTGGTGTACAGGTCGCCCAGCTCACCGCCCATATCACACGTGAGCAGATACTGGTCGCGGCCAATGCTCACCGGCTCCTCGCCCATCATCTGGCGCAGTTTGTTGTACTGGCTCGCCGGCGTCACAAACAGACCCGTCGCATCGCCGTTGCTCCCCTGGAGCGCCTTGGGAAGCTTTTCGCCCATGGCCTTGCACATTTCACTTGGAGTCACCGAAGGATCCGAGCCGCCAAGCGGGTAACTCAGATACGAATCGATCTGCACATGCTCACCGGCAACATCGGCGATATTGACCTTCTTGCCGGTCTCGTCGTTGTTGTCCGCCGACTTGCGCTCGCCATGCCATGCAGCGTATAAATCGACCGTTGCATCGGCCAGCACCATGCGATCGGCCTCAGACGGATTGACATACTCCTTGTAGTAGTCGAGCGTTTCGGGCGTGTAATAGATATACGTCTGCGACATATCGGCCGGCGTATAGCGCTCCAGATTCTCATTCATCACGTTGGCGATCGACATACCGCACGTCACCGAGGTAATGGCCAAAAACAGGAGCATCGCGATGACGCCCATCGAAAAGCACACCGTGTTGACCTTGGCCGCAAGCTGGCGCACGGTAAACATGTTGAGGCCGCGCCAATACACGCCGCGCAGGCTCTGCAGCAGCTTGATGAGCATGCCCGAGAGTCCCCAGAACAGGGCAAAGGTGCCCACGGTAACCATAGCGGTTGTAATACCAAACTGGTTCATGGCCTCTTGCAGCTTGCTGTCCGTCGCGGTTAGCGGGAACCCATCACGTAGCAGACGGTAATAGGCCACGCCCACAAGCACCACGCCCACGGCAAAGATGGCAATCGCGATCCAGGGGTTGCGTGCCTTGATGCTCTCGTTGCGACGCTCGGCACCTATAAGCTCGATGAGTTTGGTACGACGCACGGCGCGAAGGTTCAGCAGTAGCGTGAGCACAAACATTACGAGCATGCAGGCAAGGGTCAGGCTGAACGCATGCACCGAGAAAAAGAAGTGGAAATTGGCGATCTGTGTCTTAAAGAGCGAGGCCGTAAAGAACGTCATGAGCTGGGAGAGTCCCACGCCCAGCACAATGCCGGCGACAAAGGCCACGACCGATACTATCACGGTCTCGAGCGCCATGATCGTGGCGACGCGCCCGCGCCCCATGCCGAGCACCTGGTACAGGCCAAACTCCTTCTTGCGGCGTTTCATGATGAAGTTATTGGCATACACCATCAAAAAGGCCATGACACCGGCCAAAAAGTACGTCAGGTCGCCGAGTATGCTGCCCATAACCTGCGCCAAGCCCTCTTCATCGATGCCGGCGATGTCGACCTGCATCGAGATGGTGTTAAAGGCATAGAAGACCGTGACGCCCAGGGTGAGCGTCAAAAGGTAGACGAGGTAGTCGCGACCGGCGCGGCGGACGTTGCCCCAAGCGAGTTTACAGAGCATCGGAGCCCTCACCGCCCATCATGGCAACGACCTCCATAATGCGGTCGAAGAACTCTCGGCGGTCGGTGTCGCCGCGGCGCAGCTCGGTGAAGATCTTGCCGTCGCGAATAAACAGCACACGGCTCGTGTAGCTGGCGGCAAAGCTGTCGTGCGTGACCATGAGCACGGTGGCACGTAGGCGACGATTGAGGGCCTCTAGGCTCTCGAGCAGCAGGCGAGCGCTCTTGGAATCGAGGGCGCCGGTGGGCTCGTCGGCCATGATCATGGTGGGGTCGGTGACGAGCGCGCGAGCCGCGGCAACGCGCTGCTGCTGACCGCCGGACATCTGGTAGGGATACTTGTCGAGTACCTGACTGATGGACAGGCGCGCTGCCACATCCTGCACGCGGGTCGAGATCTCTGCCGAGTTTGTGCGGGCGATGGTGAGCGGCAGGGCGATGTTCTCGCGTGCCGTGAGCGTATCGAGCAGGTTGGAGTCCTGGAAGATAAAGCCAAGCTCCTCGCGGCGGAACTGCGAAAGCTTAGCCTGCTTCATGCGTGTTACGTCCTGCCCGTTGATGCGGATCGTGCCACTTGTGGCGCTATCGATGGTCGAGACGCAGTTGAGCAACGTCGACTTGCCCGAGCCCGAAGCACCCATGATGCCAACGAATTCGCCGCGGTTGACGGTAAAGCTGACGTCGTTGAGCGCGCGGGTCACGTTGCCCAACGCGCCGTATACCTTTTCGAGATGCGCGACCTCCAGTACCGGGGTCGCCATGTGCGTGGTTTGCATACCGAGTCCTTTCTTGCGATTAGTCTACGGCATCTATAGTCGCAAGAAGACGAGTCGGCTACCATCGATATGGCTTACGCTTGCCTTACCGTTGTGTAAGGTACGGGTAGCTAGCCTGCCACGCGTTGATGTTGAGAGAGGACTCCTGTTGAAGACTGTTCATGTTGCCGCTGGGATCATTCGCAAGGAAGGATCTGACGAGCTGCTTGCCGTGCAGCGCGGCTACGGCGACATGCAGGGACTTTGGGAGTTTCCCGGTGGCAAACTCATGCGCGGCGAGACACCCGAAGACGCCGTACGCCGTGAGCTCATGGAAGAGCTGCAGGTAAAAGTCACCAACCTGCGCGATTTCTATACCGTTGAGTATGACTACCCCGATTTTCATCTCTCCATGGAGTGCTACTACTGCTCGCTCGCCGATGAATCCGATGAGCCTCAGAAGCACGACCGCCAGCTCGATATCCGCTGGATTCCGCGCACCTCGCTTGCCACGGTAGAATGGATGCCCGCCGACAAGGGGCTCATTGATACTCTGATTGAGTTAAAGGAAGATCGGCTTGAGGCTAACGTCGCCAACGATGCCGAGGCTACCACGGCCGACGAATCTGCCGCCAAACCCAAGCGCGCACCTAAGCGCCGCAGCAAAAAGCGTCCCAAGCCCGGTCTGCTCGACGGCATCGATACCTCGGACCTCTCCGCTGACGAGCGTGAGCTCGTGCGCCGTCGTGCCGCTATAAAAAAGTCCATGAAGGGTAACAAGCGCGCCAACACCAAGCCCGAGCTGCTCGTACGACAGCACCTGCGCGCAGCGGGCCTTACGGGTTACCGCTTGGAATGGAAGGTTCCCGGCAAGCCCGACATCGCCTTCCCCGGCCGCAAGATCGCCATCTTCGTCAACGGCTGCTTTTGGCACCGCTGCCCCAAATGCAACCCAAGTCAGCCCAAGCGCAATGTCGAGTTTTGGGAGGCAAAGTTCCGCCGCAACGTCGAGCGCGACCGTGCCGCCGTGGCAGCGCTCACCGAAATGGGCTGGACGCCCATAACCATCTGGGAATGCGAACTCAAAAAGGACCGCATCGACGCCACGATGGAAAAGGTCATCGAACAAGTACGCGCCGCCGCACCGCAGCGCTAGGAACGAGCCGTCCACACGCCCCACACAGGCGAGCCACATCCGCACCACAAACCTTAGAAAGCCCTTAAGCTCAAAACCTTTCAAGAGTGTTACTCAATACCTCTGACCTGCAGTTTCATCGTAAAACCAAACCAGGTTAAGCCTTTCTTTAGCGCTTCTTTGCAGCAGCCGCGGCATAATACTGCCAACGCACGGGACCTAGCAGCATACCCCGAGCGCAATCTTTTGGTGGACATCGAGGAGGCCGCATAAGCATGCATTCTTCCAATGACGCAGCACAGCAGCCATCCCTAAAACATGCAAACCTTTTCTCCTTCCCCCCGACACAGAGAAACGGCCTCCTCGACTCCCCAACTCCCAAACCCAAACGCTCTGCAGACCAACACCTCAACCTGCAGACATCCTTCGAAAAGCTCCAAGCATCCCTAGACAAGGCGTTCCCCGAACAGGCAAGAGCAATCTAAGCCCATCGCGCTTTATACTGATGCCATGCGAAACATGGATCACATAGAATTGCACCGCGGAGGACGCGAGGAAGCGTTTCCCGAGACCGCCGAAGACTGGCCCTATATTGCCGAACGCGCAGAATTCGCTCGCTATCCGGGCAATTCCGTCCCCTGGCACTGGCATTCCGAAGTTGAGCTTTTCTACATGGAGCAGGGAGCGATTGACTATCGAACGCGCGCGGCTCATGAGCACGTACGCTTTGAGGAAGGGTCCGCCGGCTTTATCAACGGCGGCGTTTTGCACAGCACGCTGCAATCGCCCAATTCGGCGCCAGCCATTCAAATGCTGCATATCTTTCAGCCGTCGATGCTCGGCGATCCCGCGGGACGCCTTCAAAAGCGCTATATCAATCCTTTGCTGCAATGTCGAGGCGTCGATGTGCTCAAATGGTCGCCCACCAACCCCGACGATATGCCCTTTATCGATTTGCTAAAGAGTTCCTTTAACCACGACCTTCAACGGCCGCAGAACGAGATGGCGCTTCGGAATAGCTTGTCAGAGCTCTGGATTCAGATTTACGCCAAGGCCGAACCGCTCTTTTCCTCCGACAACGCCTCTTGGATGACCAACCGCGACGTACAGTTCAAGGCAATCCTGGACTATATCCGCGCAAACTATGCAGCCGCTATAGATGTGCCCCAGATGGCATCTGCAGCCGGCGTAAGCGAAAGAGAGTGTTACCGCATTATCGAAGCTTGCGCAGGAACGACCCCGGCGGCATATCTGCGCGCATACCGCGTAAACCGTGCTTGCGAACTTTTGGCACACACCACGCGAACGGTCCAGACAGTCGCGCGCCAATGCGGCTTTGCGACAGCAAGCCATCTTGGCCAGGTATTTAAAGAACAAATGGGATGCACTCCTTCGAGCTATCGAGCAGCGAGGCAGAATCTCGATAGCACCAGGCAGAAATCCCGCTAGCCCTTCTTCTGTCACTGCATCAAACTTGCAGGCAAACAACAGAGAGGAGCAATCATATGAAGCACTTTGACCATATCGTATTTGACGTTGATGGGACATTGGCAGATACAGAAGAAAGCGTTCTATCATCGCTTGTCCAGATTGTCCAAGAAGAGACCGGCAAAACGCTCCCCCGACACGAGCTTGAATTTGCCCTCGGCATACCCGGCAAGGATGCCCTTGAGAAACTTGGAATCTACTCGCAGGCAACGTTGGATCGCTGGTGCCAAGTTGCCGCCAGCTTTAAAAGCACCATCAGCGTGTTTCCAGGTTTGCTTGAAGTCATCGCAACACTCGCCGATAGCGGCTGCAAACTTGGCATCGTCTCCTCACGTGCGCGCGACGAATACGCAGAAGAAATTGCACCCCTTGGCTTCGATAAGTATTTTGAGCACATCATCCTTGTCGAAGACACAACCGAACATAAACCCGCACCCGCTCCCATGCTCGAATATCTCCGGCGTACGGGCGCGAATCCTGGCAACGTCGTCTACGTTGGCGACACCGTCTACGACGAACAATGCGCAACTTCGGCAGGGGTCAGTTTTGCCCGAGCAGCATGGGGATCACACCAAGACATCCCAAACGCCACCTACAACCTCAAAACCCCCAACGACCTGCTAACCCTAACAACCAAATAACCCACGCGTCCCACCCTTTTAGCCCCAACGCCACAAGGGCGATTGAGCAGGACGGTTTGGGCGGGTCCCGTACTTAGTTTCCAAAATTATTCCGCAGCGCGAAGGCCCCCGTTGTCAACGCTTCGAAGAAGCGAGACAACGGGGGCCTTCATGCGCGAGGACGTTTTGGAAACTAAGTACGGGACCCGCCCAAACCGTCCGGTGGGATCAGAGTACCCTTGCTGTTACTCTGCTTTGCCCACAGAGTTGAGGTTGGTCATGCGGATCTTAACCAGCTCGGTGATCTCACGCATGCCCTCCTTGGCCGGCTTCTTGGGGTCGAAGCAGGCGGGGTTCTCGGCCATGTAGGCCATGAAGCCCTTGGTGTAGGCCTGACGCAGCTCGGTGGCGTAGTTAACCTTGCAGATGCCGTTCTTCACGGCCTCGGCGACCTGCTCATCGGGCACACCGGAGGTGCCGTGCAGAACCAGCGGCACGTCGACGGCGTCGCGGATGGCCTTGACCACGGACTGCTCGATGTGCGGATCGCTCGTGTACACACCGTGGCTGGTGCCAACACCAATAGCGAGGGAAGTGCAGCCGGTACGCTCGACGAACTCCTTGGCCTCAGCAGGATCGGTGTAGGGGCTCTCGCCCTCAACCGCGGGACCGTCGTCCTCCTTGCCGCCAACCTTACCAAGCTCAGCCTCGACGGGCACGCCCATGGCGCGGCCAGCGTCGGCGACGGACTTGGTCAGAGCGATGTTGTCCTCGAAGGACTCGTGCGAGCCGTCGATCATGACAGAGGTGTAGCCCGTGCGGAAAGCCTGCATGCAGCGGTCATAGCCATCGCCGTGATCGAGGTGCAGAGCGACGGGCACGGAAGCGCGCTCGGCGGCAGCCTTGACCATGCCGTAGAAGTAGTCCAGACCAGCGGTCTTGATGGTGCCCGGGGTGGTCTGCATGATGACGGGGGACTTGGTCTCCTCGGCAGCGGCCAGAACGGCCATAACAAACTCGAGGTTCTCGACGTTGAACGCGCCGACGGCGTAGTGGCCGGCCTGAGCGTCCTTGAGCATCTTTTCGGTGGTAACAAGTGCCATGAGCGTTTGCTCCTCTCCCTCGCCCGCATCTGGACATCGGGCGTAGTTGTTCACAAGGCGTTTTACCTTGCGTTTTGCTGCGCTCATTGTATGAAATTCAGCGGCTTTACACGTGCGAGATATTGAGCCCATGCAGGTCAATACCGTCGTTTTTGAAAAGTAAACGGAAGGAATTGGAACCGAGTGGGCGTGTTCGATATTGAATTATAGGCGTTCAGCGTCTTTCTTTTATAGAAAAGATAAGTAATCGAAAGGTGTTTTCTTACTCAAAAAGAAAATGAACGAAAATAGAGTCAACACAATTCCTGCAAATTTGGCCGAGAATGGAGCAGCTATGGCCCACGCAACAACCCGAGCCTTCGCCGATGAGCGTCGTGCCGCCATCATGGAAATGCTTGAGCATAATGCCTCGGTGCAGGTAGCAGAAATCGCCCAGACCTTTGGCGTGTCCTCCGTTACCGCCCGCGCCGACCTGGATGCGCTCGCGGAGTCCGGCAAGCTGCGCCGCACGCATGGCGGCGCTGTATCGCTCCATAAACGCCTTACCGTTTCCACGCAGGATCGCCGCATCAACGTCAATGTCGCCGCCAAACAAGCCATCGCACAAAGCGCCATCGAGCTCGTCAATGACGGCGACACGCTGCTCGTCGACTCGGGCACCACGGCGCTCGAGTTCGTCCGGCTCCTCGATCAGCGCAACGGCATCACCGTTATCACGGCCGACATTACCATCGCCGATTATATCGACGAGAGCATGCCCTCGGTCGATGTCGTCATGCTGGGCGGGGCGCTGCGCAAAGGCCATCGTTATCTGTACGGTCCACTTACCATGCAGGCGCTCCAAATGGTCCATGCCGATCTGGCCGTCATGTGCCCTGGCGCTTTTGTTCCCGGCTGCGGCTTTACGACCGACTTTCCGCAGATGGCCGAGACCAAAACGGCTATGATCGCCGCAGCCCATCAAAGCGTCGCCCTCATGGACGCCAGCAAGGTTAACGGACGCGGCATGTACCGCTTTGCCGAGCTGACCGATGTCGACACCATCGTGATGGACCGTGACCCCGATCATGCCGTCGCCACCTCAATCGCCGAGATCGTTGACGACGCCCACCCAAATCTCATCATCGCCGGCGCTTAAACAAAAACCACCACAAAGGTGCCTGTCCCCTTTGTGGTGGTTGTGATGGTTGAGCGTCAAAAGTGAACGTGTCGCTACTTGGAAAGCTCGTCGGCGAGGGCTTCGATCTGAGCGCGCGAGGCGTCGTTGAGCGAACCCAGCACAGTCACCTTGTTCTGCGTCAGGGTGATGTCCTTCATACCCTCGAGCTCCTTGGTCATAACCTTGGCGGCAGCGGGCGCCCAGGAGCCGGCCTCGACGAGTGCCACCGTACGGTTCTGGTAGGCGTGCTCGGCGAGCGTATGGATGAAGGTGCTCATGCACGGGAAGATCTCGCCCTGATAGGTGATGGAGGCGAGCACCAGACGGTCGTAGCGGAACGCATCCTCAACGGCCTCGGCCATGTCGTCACGAGCCAGGTCAAAGACGGAGACCTTCTGGCCGCGAGCCTCAAGCGCAGATGCGAGCTCCTCGACGGCAGCCTTCAGATGCCCGTACACGCTCGCATAGGCAATCGTGATACCCTCGTCCTCGGGCTGATAGCTCGACCAGGTGTTATAGGTGTCGAGGTAGTAGCCCAGGTTCTCGGTCAGCACGGGGCCGTGGAGCGGGCAGATAATCTGGATGTCCAGGTCGGCGGCCTTCTTGAGGACGGCCTGCACGAACTTGCCGAACTTACCGACGATGCCAAAGTAGTAGCGGCGAGCCTCGCAGGCCCAGCCCTCGGGGTCCTCGATGTCGTTGGCGCCAAACTTGCCAAAGCCGTCGGCACTAAAGAGCACCTTGTCGGTGGACTCGTAGGAGAAGATCACCTCGGGCCAGTGAACGTTGGGGGCGCCGACAAAGGTCAGGCTGTGACCACCCAGGTCGAGCACGTCGCCCTCTTTGACGACCATCTTGCGCTCGGGGTAGTCGGTGCCAAAGTAGTTGACCATCATGCGGAAGGCGCCCATGCTAGCCACAATCTGGGCCTGGGGATAGCGCTCCATAAAGGCGGCGATGCCAGCAGAGTGATCGGGCTCCATGTGATGGACGACCAGGTAGTCGGGCGTACGGCCATCGAGCACGGCCTCGAGGTTGCCGAGCCACTCGTCGACAAAGTCAGCGTCAACCGAATCGGCGACGGCGATCTTGTCGCCCAAGATAACGTAGCTGTTGTATGCCATACCGTTCTCGGACACGTCGTACTGGCCCTCAAACAGGTCAATGTCGTGATCGTCGACGCCAATGTAGCGGATATCCTTGGTGATCTCCATCAGGCAAAGCCTCCTAGATAGACAAAAGAGCCCGTCTATCATAGCACTCGTCTTCATAGCCACGGCTATCTGCCAGCATCCTTATCGATTGTTATTGAGGCGGAATATATCGCCATTGACCTGCAAAAACTATGTGCGCGGAGCTGCCGTGGTATGTCGAACGATAAGCTGGCCGGGAATACGAATGGCAACGGTTTTGTCCGTTGCCCCCGCCTTGGGAACCGCGTGCTCGAACACCTCGCGTCCACGCTGATGCAAATCGAATCGAACGGTCGTGAGCTCGTTGTGTGCCACAAAATCATCGAGCGAATCGTCGACGCCCACCACGCTCACGTCCTCGGGCACGCGCAGACCGCTATCGCGCAGCGCTGCAATCGCGCCATTTGCCATCTGGTCGTTTGCCGCGTAAATCGCCGTCATGGTGCGATCGTGCTCGGCCAGGTACCTGCCGGCCTCGTAGCCGCTGTTGGCAGACCAGTCGCCCTCGAGCGGCTCTGCCGGCTCGATGTGTTTACGCTCGAGTGCATCCTGCCAACCGGCGCGACGAAATTGCTCGTCGACCGAGAATGACGGGCCGCCAATATAGCGAATCTGCTCGTGCCCTAGCTCAAACAGGTGATCCATAAGCAATAGCGAGCAGCCGTAATGGTCGGAATCGACCGTGGTCACCCGCGGGTGCGCGTACATGGTAACGATGACCGTGCCAATGCCCGGCAGTGGATCAAACGTCTCAAAATCGGGCGCCATGCGACTCATACCGATGATGATGCCGTCCACCGGCAATGCGGCCATACGACGCGTGGCCTCGGCAAGCGAAAACTCCTCGGTCTTGGACATCTCGACCAGCGTGATGGCGCAATTATGCTCGCGAGCAGCGCTGGCGATGCCGTCGATCATTGAGAGGTTGCCGAACTTGGTGACATCGTTGACGCACAGGCCGACCGAATGATAACGGCCGTCGCGCAGCGAGCGACCGGCATAACTCGGACGAAAGCCGAGCTTTTGCATAGCGGCCTGTACGCGCTGGCGCGTCTGCTCGTTAACGTTAGGCAAGCCGTTGGCGACGCGCGAAACCGTCTGCTGCGAAACGCCGGCAGCGCGGGCGACGTCGGCCATGGAGACCGGACGCGAACTGGTATCGTTGGACGGGCGCCTTGCCACAGGATCACCTTCACCCTTGCGAGATCTGAATAGCGTGAATGCCGGCCCGGGCAGGAGTTTAGCCCGCGCCGAGGCCCGCTATCGTCGGACGCATGTTAACGTACTCTACTTTTTCAATCCGCATCTCTTCTGCTTTATAAGTCCATACGGCAATACCGTTCACGGCTGAATTTCTACCGATTACCAGATTCTCAAAAAGTGACAAGAGTTGTGTTATGAGTACGTTAACATAGCCCGTAACGTGCGGTATCGTGAACACTTGGTTCATGCCGCTTCAAGTTGTTAACGTACTCATAACGACGCAAAACTCACCCTCGCGCGCCAAGGAAAGGACTCCCATGACCACCCCCGACGAAAAGACATTCGCCACGCTCACCAAGCTATTTGAGGAGGAGTTTGGCCCCATCGGCGACCGCCAGGTGCTCTACGTGCACGCGCCCGGCCGTTCCGAGATCAGCGGCAACCACACCGACCACGAGGGCGGCCACGTCATCGCCGGCTCGCTCGATGTCGCCGTTGACGGTATCGCCGTGGCAACCGACTCCAACAAGGTCCGCGTTGCCGACGAGGGCTACCCCACGTTTGAAATCGCACTCGACACGTTAGATGTTCAGGAGTCCGAGAAGGGCACGTCCGCAAGCCTCGTGCGCGGTATGGCCCACGAAATCGCAGCGCTTGGTGTTGAGCCCAAAGGCTTCGACTTCGCCTTCACCTGCTCCGTCCCCTCGGGCGGCGGCCTTTCCAGCTCTGCCGCCGTCGAGGCCGCGTACGGTCGTGCCATGGAGACGCTCTGGGGGGCGCCCGCCATTGAGCCCGTCACGCTCGCTCAGATGAGCCAGCGCACCGAGAACAACTACTACGGCAAGCCCTGCGGTCTGATGGACCAGGCCGCTGTGTGCCTGGGCGGCCTTGCCTACATGGACTTTGAGGACCAGGCTCAGCCTAAAACCCAGAAGCTCGAGCTCAACTTTGAGGATCACGGCTATGCGCTCGTGCTCGTTAAGGTCGGTGCCGACCACGTGGCCGCTACCGACGACTACGCCGCCGTTCCGCGCGAGATGCAGGATGTTGCCGCCGAGTTTGGCAAGGCACGCCTGTGCGAAGTCAACGTTGCCGACTTTGATGCCAAGCTGCCCGAGCTGCGCGCCAAGCTGGGTGACCGCGCGTGCCTGCGCGCCGTTCACTACTGGTACGAGAACGGCCTGGTCGACAAGCGCTGGGCAGCTCTCAACGCCGGCGACATCGACCAGTTCCTGGTCCTCACGCGCGAGTCCGGCGCCAGCTCTGCCATGTACCTGCAGAATGTCGTCGCCAAACTGGGTGCCGAGCAGCCTTCCATGTACGCGCTTGCTCTTGCCGAGCACGTGCTCGACGGCCGTGGCGCCGTCCGTATCCACGGTGGCGGCTTTGGTGGCACCATCCAGGCCTTCGTGCCGCTCGACCTGGTCGACACCTTTATCACCAAGATGAACAGCTGGCTGGGCGAAGGCTCTGCCCGCCACTACGCAATTACTGACAAGGGGGCTTACGCGGCATGGCTGTAATGACCGACGTGCGCGAGGCTGCGCAGGGCTTGATTGAGTATGCCATCCATCGATCGATGATCGGCCAGGACGATCGCATCTGGGCCTACAACACCATTCTCGAGTGCATCGGCGCCACGGGTCCGGCGCTCGACATGGCCTGGGCGCTCCAGGTCGAGAAACTCTCGTTCTTGCACCCCGATACACTCCCCAATTTTGACCTGGAGGGCACGCTTGCCGCGCTTTCCGAGGCCGCCGTTGTCAACGGTGCCGCCGAGGACACGGCATCGGGCCGCGACCGCATCGCCATGCGCATCATGGGCGTGCTGATGCCGAGGCCTTCGGTTGTAAACGAGGAATTCAACGGCCGCATGGGCGTCAACGAGCCCCGCGCCGCGACCGACTGGTTCTACGGCCTGTGCTGTGACGCCGGTTACGTGCGCCGCGCCGCCATCGCGCGCAACATCAAATGGAGCACTTCCACCAACTGGGGTGACCTGGAGATCACCATCAACCTGTCAAAGCCCGAAAAGGACCCGCGCGATATTGCCGCGGCCGGTGCCGCCAAAAACACAGGCGAGAAGTATCCCGCCTGTCAGCTCTGCATCGAAAACGAGGGCTACCCCGGACGCTCCGCCGCAGCCGACGGCGGCGCTCACCCCGCCCGCCAGAACCTGCGCATTATCCCCATCCAGCTCGACGGCGAGCGCTGGGGTTTCCAGTACAGCCCGTATGCGTATTTTAACGAACACTGCATTGCTATGAGCTCCGAGCATCGCCCGATGCACGTGGACCGCAAGGGCCTGACCTGCCTGCTCGACTTTGTCGACCTGTTCCCGCACTACTTTATTGGCTCCAACGCCGACCTGCCCATCGTGGGCGGCTCGATTCTGTCGCACGACCACTTCCAGGGCGGCGCGCACGAGTTCCCCATGATGCACGCCGCCGAGGTCTCGCAGTTTAGCGTACCCGGTTTTGACCAGGTCAGCGGTACCGTGCTGCGGTGGCCGCTCTCGGTGCTGCGCCTGCGCTCGCATGACCGCGCTCAGCTGCTCGACGCTGCCGAGAAGATTATCCTCGCCTGGCGCGAGTGGACCGATGAGTCGGTGGGCGTCATCGCGCACACAGCCGACGGCGTGGCGCACAACACTGTG
>NZ_JBDMHB010000042.1:0-16493 GCF_039752955.1 Collinsella aerofaciens | reverse complement strand
GCCGTGATGCGCGACCGGGTGCCCTACCGGGAGTAGCCCCGACGGTTGACAAAACTATAGGAACACCCAATGACTAGTCTGAAATAAATCCCAAGCCTCGCTCCAAAATAGTTCGCCAAGGTTTACTATTACGCTCATAAAGTAGTATGAGGCTAACAATGGGGGATACCATGGCAACGCAGAAAGCCTACGTCCAGGTTAAGGATCTCAAAAAGCACTACGGCGACGGTGATGCGCGCCTGACGGTACTCGATGGCATCGACACGTCCATCAACCGCGGAGAGATCTGCGTCATGCTGGGGCCCTCTGGCTCGGGCAAATCGACATTCCTTAACCTGATCGGCGGCTTGGAGGATGCCGACGGCGGCTCCATCATGGTGGACGGCTGCGACCTCACTGTGCTCAAGCCTACCGACCTGGGCGAGTATCGCCGCCGTGAGCTGGGCTTTGTCTTTCAGTTCTACAACCTGGTACCCGATCTCACCATCAAGGAGAACATCGAGGTCACGGCGCACCTGTCCAAAAACCCGCTCAATGTCGAAGACCTGCTGCGTTCGCTGGGTCTCTACGAGCACCGCAACAAGTTCCCGCGCCAGGTCTCGGGCGGCCAGCAGCAGCGCTGTGCCATCGGCCGCGCACTCGTCAAAAACCCGGGCCTGCTGCTGTGCGACGAGCCCACGGGCGCGCTTGACTATAAGACGTCCAAGGAAATCTTGCAGCTCATGGAGGATGTCAACCGCACCTACGGCTGCACCATCATCATTGTCACCCACAATGCCGCCATCGCGCGCATGGCCAATCGCGTGCTGCGCCTGCGCGACGGGCACATCGTCGAGGATGAGCTCAACGAGTCGCCCGTTGCGGCCGCCGAGCTTGATTGGTAGGCGGCGCCATGACACCTCTCGCAAAACGTCTCCCGCGCGAGCTGCGCCGCAATATCGGCAAGTTCCTGGGCATCTTTTTGCTTATGTGCGGAAGCATTGCTCTCACCTCGGGCTTTTTGCTCGCAGCGCATTCTATCGGCTGCCTTATCGACGACATGCGCGATGCGTACACGATTGAGGACGGCCGCGTGACCACCTCCTTCGAGGCTACCGACGATCAACTCAAGGTCGCCGAGGATGCAGCCGGCGACGTCGGCGGCGTCACGCTCTACAAGAATTTCTCCATCGACGCCATCATCAAAAAGGCGTCTGGCGACGACGGCACCAAGCGCACGCTGCGCACCTATGCGCACCGCACCAAGGTCGATATCGCGTCCTACTGTGAGGGCAAGCAGCCCAAGGCGGATGACGAGGTGGCCATCGACCGTGTCTTTGCCACCAACAACGACCTGTCCGTGGGCGATAAGGTCGAGCTTGAGGGCCGCACCTACACCATCTGCGGCATCATGACCCAGCCCGATAGCCAGGCGCTGTTCCTCAACAATTCGGACTTTACGGTGAACACCATCACGTACGGCGTAGCCGAGGTCACCGATGGCGGCTTTGCCGCGCTCGAGGATGCCGGCGGCGCGCCTGCCTACACCTACTCCTTCACCTTTGCCGATCGCGACCTTTCCGTTGCGGACCGCACCGATGCCGAGCAGGATATGGTAGAGGCGCTCACCGATGCCGATGCGCGCGTGGACGATCTGATCGATGCCGATTCCAATCAGGGCATTGGCTATGCGCGCGACGACGTAGACGGCGACTCCATGATGTGGATGACGCTGCTCGACATCATCATCGTGATCATGGCGTTTGTCTTTGTGGTGCTCACCGACGCCACCATCGAGGAGGAGAGTGCCATCATCGGCACACTGCTCGCCAGCGGCTATCGCCGTCGCGAGATCGTGCTGCACTACCTTGCGCTTCCCGCCATCGTGGGCGTGGTCGCGGCGCTTTTGGGCACTGCGCTCGGCGTTGTGTTCTTTACTGAGCCCATGCGCAGCCTCTATTACGGTTCGTACAGCCTGCCGCCCTTCCAGGTGTACTGGAGCTGGGAGATCTTTGTGAAGTGCGCCGTGGTTCCCGCCGCCGCGCTCATCCTCATCACGCTGGTGGGTCTGCTTCGCAAGATGGGCAAGACGCCGTTGCAGTTCCTTCGTCACGAGGCGAGTGGCAAATCGGGCACCAAGCGCGGCCTGCAGCTGCCGGAGCGCATGGGTTTTGTTTCCCGCTTCCGCCTGCGTATCTTCCTGCGCAATCTGGGCAACTTCGCCACGCTCTTCGTGGGCATCGCGTTTGCCTCGCTGCTACTGCTCTTTGGCCTGGCGATTCTGCCCACGATGACGCACTACGCGGACAACCTCGAGACAAGCCTGGTCGCCGAGCACCAGTACACGCTCAAGGCGCCGCTGGAGCTCGAGGGCACTGCCGAGGAGCGCGAGCAGTGGTCGGCACTCGAGCGCTTGCAGTCGGTTGACGGCGCGCTGCTTTCTGCCGCTCAAGATGCGGACGACGAGCTTGACGACGCGGTCGATGCCGCGCAGGCGGTTGCCGATGCCGCGACCAGCTCTCCGTCTGCCGAGAGCCTGGTCGCGGCGCAGGACGCGCTCGCCAAGGTCCAGGACAAGAAGGATGCGCTCTACGCGCGCCTTGACGATCTTGCCGATGCCCTCGGCTGCAACCGCGATGAGGCCATCGACCTGATCGACAAGGCCTCTAAGATCGACACCGACAACGACGATATCCACCCGGTCAATACGACCGACAACGGCGCGGGCGCAATTGCACAGGCCGAGAAATACGCCATCTACCAGCTGCAATACGATCGCGGCGATGGAAATGGCGAGGAGACGATTTCCGTCTACGGCATTTCATCCAATTCGCGCTATTGGAAAGACCTCAACGTCGGCGACGGCCGTGTCGTCTTTGGCGGCGGCCTACTCGACAAGTTTGGCTGGAACGAGGGGCAGGAGGTTAAGCTTCGCGACAAGTACGAGGGCAAGAATTATTCCCTTGAGTACGCGGGCAAGGACTGTGCCTGGGGCTCCAAGTCGGACATGAATATCTATATGAGTATCGACGACTTTAACGAGCTGTTCGGCAACGACGCTGCCTACTTTAACGGCTATGTGAGCGACGAGAAGCTCGACCTCGATGCTCGTTACTTTGCCGGCGACACCACGCCCGACGACATGCGCGCCGTGGGTGACCAGTTCATCGGCATGATGAGCAAAATGATCGGAATGATGATCGGGCTCGCGGTGTTTATCTTCCTGCTGTTTATGTACCTGCTGACCAAAGCGGTGATCGACCACAGCGCCCGTTCGATCAGCTACATGAAAGTCTTTGGCTATCGCGATAGCGAGATCTCGCATCTGTACATCCGCTCGATCACGCTGTGCGTGGTGGCATCGCTCATGCTGAGCCTGCCGGTGATCATCGGCTCGCTCACGGCCATCTTCCGCTCGATGCTGCTCGCCTACAACGGCAATATCGAGATCTACGTGCCCGCTTGGTCCATGGCTGCATGCGTCGGCATTGGCTTTGCGACCTACCTGGTCGTGGCACTGCTACACACGCGCTCTATCAAGCGCGTCAGCCTGGCCGAGGCCCTTAAGGTGCAGGAGTAGTCATTGGGGACGTACTTAAATGACTAGGCGCCGTGCTTGACATTAACCCCGCTTTAACGGGTACCATCTCCTATGTCTGTAACGCCATATAGACCGAGGGGATAGATTTATGACCGCAACTGCACCCGCAGCACCCGCTAAGGTGTACTTCACCAACCTGCGCACGCATGCTCGCGAGAGCCAGCTCGACAAGCTCAAGCGCCTCATTCGTCACGCCGGTATTGAGCAGATCGACTTCGAGAACAAGTTCGTCGCCATCAAGATTCACTTTGGCGAGCTGGGCAACCTGAGCTTTTTGCGCCCCAACTACGCCCGCGCTGTCGCGGATGTCGTGAAGGAGCTGGGCGGCAAGCCCTTCCTCACCGACTGCAACACGCTCTATGTGGGTAGCCGCAAAAACGCGCTCGAGCACATCGATACCGCCTATCAGAACGGCTTTACCCCGTATGCCACGGGTTGCCAGATCATCATCGCCGACGGCCTCAAGGGCACCGACGAGGCGCTCGTCCCGGTCGAGGGTGGCGAGTACGTGCGCGAGGCCAAGATCGGTCAGGCGCTCATGGATGCCGATATCGTGATCAGCCTCACCCACTTTAAGGGCCATGAGCAGGCCGGCTTTGGCGGCGCCATGAAGAACCTGGGTATGGGAGGCGGCAGCCGTGCCGGCAAGATGGAGCAGCATGCCGCCGGCAAGCCGAACGTCTCGACCGAGCACTGCGTTGGCTGCCGTGCCTGCGAAAAGATCTGCGCGCACAACGCTGTCTCGTTCGACGGCACCCGCGAGCGCGAGCTTGCCAGCGGCGCTACTCGCACGGTGCACGTGGCCGCTATCGACCACGATCGCTGCGTGGGCTGCGGACGCTGCATTGCGGCATGCAACCAGGACTGCATCAAGCCCGGCTATGACGCCGCGGCCGACGTGCTCAACTGCAAGATCGCCGAGTACACCAAGGCCGTCGTCGACGGCCGCCCGAGCTTCCACATTTCGCTCGCCATGGATATCAGCCCCAACTGCGATTGCCATCCCGAAAACGACACGCCTATCGTCAACGACATCGGCATGTTCGCGAGCTTCGACCCGGTCGCCATCGACCAGGCCTGCGCCGATGCCGTCATGGCATCCGAGCCGCTGCCCAACACCGAGCTCACCGATAGCGCGGCCAAGATGGAGCACAATCACGAGCATCTGGAGGGCGAGCAGGCGCACGACCCCTTCTGCATCACGCATCCCGATACCGACTGGCGCGCGTGCATCGCGCATGCCGAGAAGATCGGCCTGGGCACGAGCGAGTACGAGCTCATCGAGGTCAAGTAGCACCTGTCTATTGGACATATCAAGCGCCTTTGTGGCGCAACGTTAGCAAAAGCCGCCCGTGAGCACAGTGTCCACGGGCGGCTTTTCGGAAGTATGCGGCAAATTTCGAGATCGCCGAGCACACGACATTTTTTGGCAACAAAACACCTGATAAATTGTTGGTAAAACTGCGGTTTGGTCGGCAGTCCCAGATTTTGCCGCATACTTCCGAAAATAGGGGGTCAGATAAAGCCCCAGACGTTGCTTTTTGCCTAAAAATACTCGTCGAGGAAGTCGTCGACCGTGTTCCAGTAGAGCTCGGGGTCAACTTGCGCACTCTTGGCGTGGGTGGCGCCATGGATGGTGAGCTTTTGCTTGACCCTGCTGGCGCACGCGTCGTAGTTTTGGTCGAGCATGTCGTACGGCACAAAGGTGTCCTGGTCGCCGTGGATAAACAGCATGGGAACCGTCGCGTGTTTGAGTTGCTCCACGCTGCTCGCCTTATGAAAGTCGTAGCCTGCGCGCACGTTGCACACCAAGTTTGCCACATCGAGCAAGGGAAAGCTGGGCAGGCCGAACACGTCCTTGAGCTGCAGAGAAAACTCGTCCCAGACACTCGTGTAACCGCAGTCCTCGATAATGCATTTTACGTTTGCGGGCAGAGATTCCCCCGCGACGTTCATGGCGGTTGCCGCACCCATCGACTCGCCAAAGACCAGGATGCGCGCCTCGGGGTCAGCCTGAACGATCCGCCCAATCCATGCGACGACATCGAGCCGCTCGGGCCAGCCCATGCCGATATAGTCGCCGCCGGAGCGCTCGTGGGCGCGGGCGGCGGGTGCGAGCACGTTCATGCCGCGGTCGTGGAAGCGCTTGGCGTATCGGGCCATGCCGATGGGCTCATTGGTATATCCATGCAGGCAGACGGCGTAATCGTGGGTGTTCTCCGAGGCGGCAAAATACCAAGCGGCGAGCTCGGTTCCGTCATCTGCGGTGAGGCTGCTGCCCTTGCGGTTCTCCTTAAACCACGCCCGCGCCTCGGTGTCCTCGGCATCCGGCTGTTCACCTTTTTTGTCGTTCTTGCTATCCTGCATCATCTTCATGGTGTACGGCGCTTGGGGGTTCAGGGCAAAGTCAAACAAAAAGTTGCCGGCAAATCCGAGCAGCGCAACGACAACCACCAGTGCAACGATGCCGGCTATCTTGAGCTTTCGATGGGAACGTGCGTTTTGAGCCATGCGGTATTCTCCTATAAGATGTTAATACATCAACATTTAATGCAAGCGCATTATGGACGTTCGCCGTTGATGCGTCAACAGGCAAAGAATGGGTAAACAAAGGGTCACGTATGGTGCAAATTTCGCACGTACCTAGACGCTTTGATATAGTGTTGAGAACTCTTTACATTGGAGGATGTAACCGGCATGTCCGATTCGAGCGACAGTTCTAAGCCGCGACCCAAGACCGCGGCCGTTCCACACTACACGGTGGGCGAGGAGATCATGAACTCCGTCACCCATGGTGTCGGCT
The DNA here is from genome assembly GCF_039752955.1 of Collinsella aerofaciens. GTDB lineage: Bacteria > Actinomycetota > Coriobacteriia > Coriobacteriales > Coriobacteriaceae > Collinsella > Collinsella aerofaciens_BI. Next base: position 10,110 of record NZ_JBDMHB010000042.1, on the reverse strand, counting down.
GCCTGCTGGGTATCGCGGGCCTGGTGCTCCTGATCGTATTCGCTGCCCTGCGCGGCGGAGGCCCAGACCACATGGCCGCGGCGATTGTCTATGGCGTCAGCATTATTCTCGAATATCTGGCTTCCACGCTCTATCACGCGATTCAGCCCGCGGGTGCCAAGCGCGTATTCCGCATCATCGACCATAGCTGCATCTACCTGCTCATTGCCGGCAGCTATACGCCGTTTTGCCTCATCACGCTCGCGAATGACGGCGGCCCAATGCTGTTCTTTGCCGTGTGGGCCATCGCCATCATCGGCATCGCGCTCGAGTGCTTTATGCGCGAGCGCCAGCCGCACTGGGTAAGCGGCTTGGTCTACCTGCTGATGGGCTGGCTTGTCGTCTTTAAGCTGCCCGAACTTGTGGCGCTGCTCAACCCCGTGGCACTTGCCCTGCTCGCCGTCGGTGGCGTGTGCTATACCGTGGGCGTGCCGTTCTATATCGCCAAAAACGTGCGCTATCTGCACAGTGTTTTCCACTTGTGGGTGCTCGCCGGCAGCATCTTCCAGTTCATGGCGGTGATTCTCTTCGTAATCTAGCGACCGCGCCCGCGTCCTCGTTTGGGCGCCGGCGCAATTGCCGTATCCGCCATCAACGTTTCACCCTGACGTCCCGAATCTTGGAGGTTCGAGAAACTCCCGATGGACATAACCATCTCCCTTATTACCACCCTCGTTTTGACCCTCATCAACGGCTACTTCTCCATGTCCGAGATGGCTCTCACCACGGCTAAGCGCGCCGTGTTGGAGCATGATGCCGAGGAGGGCGATAAGCGCGCCGAGCGCGCCGTCCAGCTCGCCGCCGACTCCGACCAGCTGTTGGCCACCATCCAGGTTGCCATTACGCTCGTGGGCTTCGCCTCGTCCGCCGTCGCCTCGACGAGCCTGTCCGACCCGCTTGCCACGTGGCTCATGAGCTTTGGCATCGCGCCGCTTTCCGCCATCGCGCGCGGCCTAGCGCCGGTCATCATCACCGTCGCCGTCGCCTTTGTGTCCATCGTGATCGGCGAGCTCGTGCCCAAGCGCATCGGCCTCGCTAACGCCGAGGGCGTATCCAAGCAGGTTGTGGGACCGCTCTCCGTGTTCCAAAAGATCGCCCGCCCGCTCGTGTGGCTGACCGGCGCCTGCTCCGATGGTCTGGCCCGCATCCTGCGCATCAAGAGCGCCGATGACCGCCAGAACGTCTCGGAGGAAGAGATCAAGTACATGGTCTCGGAGCAGGACGACCTGCTCGACGAGGAAAAGCGCATGATCCACGAGATCTTCGACCTGGGCGACACCGTGGCTCGCGAGGTCATGGTGCCGCGCGTGGACACCACCATGTGCGAGGACGACGAGACGGTCGCCGACGTGCTGTCCACCATGCGCCAGACCGGCTTCAGCCGCATCCCCGTCTATCACGAGGATCCCGACAACGTCGCGGGCATCGCGCACATCAAGGACCTGATCCAGCCCGCGCTCGACGGCAAGGGCGACCAGCCCATCGCCAGCTATTTGCGCGATGCCACCTTTGTGCCCGATACCAAGGACATCCTGCCGTTGCTGTCCGAGATGCAGACCTCGCACGACCAGATCGTGGTCGTCGTGGATGAGTACGGCGGAACGGCCGGCATCATCACTATTGAAGATATCGTCGAGGAGATCGTCGGCGAGATCGAGGACGAGTTCGACCCCGACAACAAGTACCTCACGCGCCTCTCGCGCCGTGAGTGGCTCGTCGATGGGCGTTTTTCGTGCGATGACGCGATTGAGCTTGGTTGGCCGCTCGAGGAAAGCGATGATTATGAGACCATCGCCGGCTGGATTTTGGAGCTTTGCGACTCGGTACCCGACATCGGAGAGGTGTTTGAGGTTGCAGGGTACAAGTTCAAGGTACAGTCGATGCGTGGCCAGCGCATCTCGCTCATTCGCGTGATCGCTCCGGCCGAAACCGATAAGAAGGATTCCGAGTCCTCGGCAGAGAAGCCGGCGGCGTCGGGTGCGGGCTCTGTGGATCCGCACGATGGCGACGAGTAGGGCAAGGAAGAGTAGGGGAGAGTTATGGCAGGCCTGTTCAACATCCTTAAGGTCACCGTCAGCGAGGACAAGATTTGCGCGCACGTGCTGGTGAACCCCGGCATGCCGCTCATGACCTCGGAGGATATCGAGGCCACGGCGCGCGTGTACTACCTGGTGCCGGCGATTGCCAAGCACCTGTGCCTGGGTGATTCCGGTCGCGAGTTCCAGGACTGCATGGGCCAGACCGAGCTTTGCCACCTGCTGGAGCACGTGACGGTCGAGCTCATGAACGAGACCGGTCTTGCGGGCAGCATTTCGTGCGGTCGCACGCGCGTGAGCGAGCATGACGAGCGTGTCTTTGAGGTTGAGCTTTCGTGTCCCGATGACGCGCTGGCCATTGGCGCGCTGTCGTCGGCCACCTTTATGATGGACTGGGCGTACCTGCACGCCGACCAACCGGCCCCCGACGTGGAAGGCACGGTCGCGGGCCTGCGCAACCTGGTGCTGGGCATGCGTGCCGAGGCCGAGGGCAAGGACCCGCACGAGGCCGTTGCCGCTGCGAACGGCGAGGACGTGGCCGAGGATGCGCCCGAGGGCGACGCTCCTGCCGACGCCGACACTGAGCCCGTTGCCGATGCGGCCGCCGAGCCGGCAGCTGAGCCCCAGGGCGTTCCCAGCTTTGATGACGAGCCCCAGGTGGCGATTGATACCGAGGGCGCGGTTGTCGAGAATCACGAGGTCTCCGCGGCCGTCTTCGGCGGCGCGGCAACGGCTCCGACTGGATCGGCGCATGAGGGCGGCTTGCCCCTCGTGGACGGCGCCGGCGGGGATCCGGCTGCCACGGTTGCCATGCCCGCCATGCCGCAGGAGTAGGTTCGCTCGCTCAACAACATCATGTACCTGCGTCTTTGCCGTATGCAGATGAGCGGGGCGGCAAGTGTTGCGCTGCGGGTATAATGGACAGCATTCAAACGGTGGGCGCCGACGTGCCCGCAGGAGAGGAATGATCATGGGTAAGACTTTTAGCTTTGTCTCCGGTGCACTCTTTGGTGCCGCCGCCGGCGCTATCATCGGCGTTGCTCTGGCCCCGCGCTCAGGCGCCGAGACCCGCGCCATGGCTGCCGATATCGCCAACGACGCTTGGGATAACATGCGCGATACCTACGAGCATGGTGCCGAGGAGGCCCGCGCCGCGGTCAACGACTTCGGCCCGATGGTCGATGCCAAGACCGATGACCTGCGTGCCAAGGTCGACCTGGCCCGCGAGCGCATGGACCAGCTGCGCGAGCAGCTCAACGACGCCATCTCGGGCGGCAACGTGACGCCCGCCGCCGACGTCGTGGTCGAGAACGCCGCCGAGGCCGACACCGAGGCTGCGGAGCCCTCGACCGAGGCATAATGCGCGCCGGGGATTTTGTCGGCGCCAAGATCTATCGCAAGCCCACCGAGGACAAGCGCACCAAAAAGGACGGCACGCCGCGCAGCCCTAAAAAGCTCGGAAAGATACACTTTCCGGTCTTTACTCCGGGCGGAACGCGCGTGGTGGGCTTTATGGTTCGCCAGTCCGATATTGCGGGCATGATTGAGCGCCCCGACCGATTTGTGGCGCTCGATGCCATCGGCGTCTATGAGGGCGCTATCGCGGTGGATGACGCCAAGGACACCTACGATGCCGCCGCGGCCAAGCGCCTCGACATTAATCTGGACGATTGCATCATCTGGGTTGGTATGGACGTGCGCACGGAATCGGGCGATGTCGTGGGCTATTGTTCGGACGTGGAGTTCAAGCCGCGCTCGGGCATCGTTCAGATGTTCTATGTGACCGCCGGTGCCGCTTCGAGCGTGCTTGTCGGTGACACGCAGGTGCCGCCGACGATGCTGCGCGGCTACGAGAACGGCGCGATGATCGTCTCGGACGAGGTCAAGGCACTCGGGTATTCGGGCGGCGCGGCCGCCAAGGCTGCCGAGGCCAGTGTCGTGGTGGGCGATAAGGTCAAAAAGGGCGCCAAGGTGCTCGATGACAAGGGATCGGTCGCCGTGGACAAGGGCAGTCGTGCGCTGGGCAAGCAGCTCGGCAAGACGCGCGGCATGTTCAAGGCCTTTAAGGACGAATACCAAAAGGCGAGCGGTGGCTCGTCAAAAGCTAGCAAATAGCGACGTGCCAAATGATGGGAGGCGAGCCGGAGACATGTTGCTCCGGCTCGCTGTGTTTATGGGGGAGGGCACATGCGCCAAAACGGATCCAACTTAAACGGGCACTCCGGTGCGCGTCCGACGGCGCGCCGCGACCTGGGGCAGCTGCCCAGCGGCCAGCGCAAACGCCGCCGTAAGCCCGGCGCGATGTACCTCAACCATAGCCGCGGCTTTAGCGACCGCAGCGCTCGCATCGGCAACGGGCGTTCGCCCCGCCGTCCATCCCGTCTGCCCTATGCGCTTATCGCTGTGGGCTGCGCGCTCGTGCTGTTCATCGCTGCCGTCGTGGGCTACGTCAACCGCAGCGTGGACGTGGAGCTCAACGGACAAAAGACCGCGGTGCGCGTGGGTTCTACGCTGCAGAATCTTATCGACGACCAGGAGTTGACCGACACCTATGACGCGGGCGACCTGCTGGCCGTCGACGACAGCGTGCTCAAGCGCCACGGGGGCGAAAAGCTGTCGGTGAAAGTTGACGGCAAGCGCGTGAAGCAGGGCAAATGGGACAGCCGCGAGCTTACCGGCGGCGAGAAGGTGACGGTCAAAGACGGCCGCAACATCTACGAGAAGCACGAGGTGCAGGCCACGACCATCGAGCCCAAGCTGAAGGTCGAGGGCACGGGTGCCATCGAGTACGTGCAGACATGGGGCGTCCAGGGTCGCTCCGAGGTGTGGGTCGGCGAGCAGTCGGGCAAGACGCGGGACCGTGGCGAGGTCGTGCCCGCCACCGACTGCGTAGTCGAGTGCGCAAGCGTAGCGCCCAAGGGCAACGAAAAGTATGTGGCCCTGACGTTTGACGAGGGCCCGAGTGGCGCGACCAAGCAGATCTTGCAGGTGCTCAAGGAAAAGGGCGTCACGGCGACGTTCTTCCTTTCGGGCGATGCCGCGGAGGCCTCGCCTGCTGCTGCCAAGGCGATTGTCGATGCCGGGTGTGAGATCGGCTCCAACAGTTACAGCGATGATTCGCTCAAGGGCGAAGATCGCGAGACGGTGCGCAATCAGATCACGAAGGGCACCGAGGCGATTAAGTCGGCGACCGGCGTTGAGACGATGCTGTTGCGCGCCCCGTACGCCGCCTTTGACGAGCAAAACTGGATTGACTCGATGGACCTGGTGTCCGCCGTGGTCTCGTGGAATATCGACTCGGGCGACTGGCTGCTCAACGGTGCCGACGAGCAGGTCTCGACGGTGCTCGATTCGGTGACGCCGGGCAATATTGTGCTGCTCACCGATAGCGACGAGTGCGCTGAGCAGACGCTCGAGGCGCTGCCGCAGATTATCGATGGCCTTGTTGCCGACGGCTACAAGATCGTGACGCTCAGCGACCTGGTCAAGACAGACACGGCGCTCAGCAAAAAGCTCACCTCGCTCACCAAGGTCACCATGCCCAAGAACGCCGTATTCCCCCAACTCGCCGAGGACGACGACACCACGGAGTAGTCCCCAACGACTATGTCACGGATACGTCAGCGTTTGGTATGCCTGCAATGTGCAGCGCATAAACTCGGTGCCGCAGCGCAATGCTGATGCTATAGTTACTGCGGTTAATGAGGGTCAAGAGAAAGGTTACAGGTGAAATCCAAACCTCGACCATACAGTCGATGACCCCATGCAGGTGCTTTTTGCGCATGCACGGGGTGTGAGCGTCGAGCGGCGTGCCGCCCGCGCATGCGTATACATATCAAACAATCCACGGATAGCGTACCCGTCTGGCCGCGGTCCGCAGGAATAATGATGGGGAGCACCATTGAATTATCTGAGTGAGATGCTCAAATTGCCGGTCTTGGACGTCGATGGCGAAAAGCTCGGCGTTGTGAACGATTTTGGCATTGCTACCGGCGAAGTTTTTCCACACGTGACGTCGCTCGCGTTCCGCGGCCCCGGCAAGACGCCGTTTATGATCAGCTGGCGCAAATGGGTCGACCGTATCGACGAGACGGGTGTACACCTTAAGACGTCGGCCACCGAAATCCGTTTTTCGTACCTGCAGCCGACCGAACTCTTGCTTGCCCGCGACGTGCTCAACAAGCAGATTGTCGACACGCAGGGCATGAAGGTCGTGCGCGTAAACGACATTAAGTTTTCCATGTCGGGCGAAAACCAGCTGCGCCTGCTGGGCGCCGAGGTCGGTGCCCGCGGTCTGCTACGCGCCATCAGCCCCGCGCTCGAGCATATCGTCGAAGGCTTTATGAAGCACCTGGGCAAGCCGCTCAGTGAGGACATCATCGCTTGGTCCTACATGGACCTGCTCGACCGCTCGACCAAGAACATTCAACTCTCGGTGTCGCACAAGACGCTCGGCGAGCTGCACCCTGCCGACATCGCCGACATTATCGAGCAGCTCGACCCGCGCCTGCGTGCGCAGGTGTTTGCGCAGCTCGATACTGCCCAGGCCGCCGAGGCCATCTCGGAGTTCGATGACGACGAGCTTATGACCGAGATGCTCGAGGGCCTGTCCGACACCGACGCATCGTCGATGCTGGCCATGATGGACCCGGACGACGCCGCCGATCTGATCGACGAGCTCGATTACGAGAAGGCCGAGAAGCTCCTGCGCCTGATGGGCGTCAAGGAGGAGAAGGCGATTCGTAACCTGCTGGGGTATGAGGACAACACCGCCGGCCGCATCATGACCTCGGAGTTTGTCTCCCTGCCCGCTACGGCAACGGTCGGTGACGCCATCGAGGCGATTCGCGAGCTCGACGAGGACTTCGAGAGCGTCTACTACGTCTATACCGAGGATCCGAGCGGCATGCTGACCGGCGTGCTTTCGCTGCGCACGCTGATCGTAGCCGACCGCGACGCCACGCTGGGTCAGCTGGCCTATCGCGACCTGGTCTATGTGTCGCCCGACGAGGACCAGGAAGACGTGACGGACGAGATGACCAAGTACGACCTGGTTGCCATCCCTGTCTGCGATGAGAACCGTCATATCCTGGGTATCGTAACCTTCGACGACGCCATGGACGTTATCGCTGAGGAGCATCAGGAGGACCTGCAGATCGCAGGCGTCGGCTCGGGCGATAGCGCGTCCGACGACTCGACGAATGTGCTCAGCTGGTTCGTGCATCGCCAGTACTGGGTTGTCGTGTGGGGCATTGCCTCGTGCATCATGGCAACGGTGCTGGGGACGGCGCTCGGCTCCGCGCATCTGGTGGTGTTCCCCATGTGCGCCATGCCGCTCGTGCTGCTGGCGGCCTCGCGCATGGTGTCGTTCGTCAAGAACTACTTCCTGGAGTATGACGGTCACGATGACGAGCCCAAGCCGTATCTGGGGTTCTTCTTCCAGAGCACGGGCATGGGCCTGATCCTGTCGCTCGTGACCTACCTGTGCGCCCAGCTGGTGCGCACCGCTGCGTTCCCCGATGCGCCCATGTTTGAGGAGCAACTCTTTACCGGGTGCTTTAATATCGCTGCCATCATTTGCCTGGTTGGCAACATGAGCGCCGTGATTTACCTGATGGTGCTGTTCTGGCGTGACGAGCATGACCTCAACACGTCGGGCACCGCCATGAACGTTATTGCCGTCATGATCTCGTGCGTAGCGTACTGCGCCGCTGCGGTGCTGCTCACCATGTCGGTCATGGGTTAGGTGGTCGCGTGCAAAATACCAAGCAAAAGTCGGGCACCAAGCAAAAGTTGACCATCGCGGCCATCTTTGGCGCTATGGGTCCCGGTCTGCTGGCGGCGCTTTCGGGCAATGACGCCGGCGGCATTGCAACGTATTCCAGCGCGGGCGCCAGCTATGGCTACAAGATGCTCTGGATGCTTCCCGTCATGACTGTGCTGCTCATCGTGACGCAGGAGACCGCGGCGCGCTGCGGCTGCGTCACGGGCAAGGGCCTGGCATCGCTCATTCGCGAGCGCTTTGGCGTGCGCAAGAGTGTACTTGCTATGGCGGCGTTGTTGATCGCCAACACGGCTGTGACCATTTCGGAGTTTGCGGGCATCGCCAGCGGCCTTGCTCTCTTTGGCGTGCCGGCGAGCATCTCGGTGCCGTTGGTGGCGCTGCTGGTGTGGATGCTTACCATGTCGGGTAGTTTCCAGCGCATCGAGAAGATTCTGCTGCTGGTGAGCTGCGTGTTCGTGACCTATATCGTCGCCGCGTTTATGGCTGGCCCCAACTGGGGTGAGGTCGCGGTCGACCTGGTCGTGCCTAACATTCAAAATGACCCCAGCTACGTGTCGCTCGTGGTCGCAACGATCGGTACCACCATCGCGCCGTGGATGATTTTCTTGGCGCAGAACAACGTGGTCGATAAGAATGCGGGCGAGGACGACATCGTGCTGCAGCGTATTGATACCGTGAGCGGCTCGCTTGCCGCCGATGTTATTGCCGGCTTTATTATCATCACGACCGGCACGGTGTTGTTCCCGGCGGGTATTCAGATTAGCGATGCTGCCGATGCTGCCCGCGCGCTGGAGCCTATTGCGGGTCAGTGGTCTACGGTACTGTTTGCCTCGGGCCTGGTCGCGGCGAGCTTCTTGGCTGCCTGCGTGCTGCCGGGCGTTACGTCGAGCGCTATCTGCGAGGCATTTGGCTGGGAGCGCGGTGCCGACCGCAGCTGGGACGAGGCCCCGGTCTATCGCGGCATCATTACGGCCATCATCGGTATCTCTGCCGTGCTGGTGCTTATGCCCGGCGTCGATCTGTTCCAGATTATGATGACCTCGCAGGTCATCAATGGCGTGCTGCTGCCCGTGGTTCTGGTGTTCCAGGTGGTTATCGCCGCTGACCGTCACATTATGGGTGCCAACCGCAACGGCCGCGTGTGGAACGTGCTCACTTGGGCGACTATCGCCGTGATTACGGTGCTGACGGTCGTCATGTTTGTGCTGCAAGCGATGGGCTACAGCGCTTAACGCCTCTTTTGGACTCCAAACAGGCCGCTGCCATGGGTTGCGGCCTGTATTTTGCCTGTTATAGGGGGTTAGTAATATGTGAGTGGACAAATAATGCCAAATATGAGTACTGTTGTCAGGCCAATAGCATTTACGACCAAGAAAATAATGAACATAGTTAAGAATCTGTTTATTAAAAGCGGGTCTCCAAGTCCTAAGCCGGCCATTCTGGTCAACTGGAAGGCTCGCGCGCTACCGCATGAGCGCCATTTTGGGTGGTTTTGCCTGCTACTAAAACGGTAACAGTACTCATATTTGCCACTTTTTGTCCACGACCTCTTGGAGTCGGTAGCGCGCAGAGATGTGGTGTAAGAGGCGGGGCATGCCCCGCCTCTTCTCTTTCTTGAAAGGGAGGGGACACCGCCTAGAATTCGTCGTTGGAGTAATGAAGGTGACGAATGGAAGGAAAGGCGATGCCCCAAGAAGAGAGTGTACTGCGCCTCGGCCGCGACGAGGCCCTCGAGGCGGCGAGGCTTTGGCAGGAGTGCGGCGACGCGCGCGAGTTCGCGTGCAGGGTGCTGGGCGGCGTGATGAACGCGCTGATGGACTCCGAGGCCCAGCAGATGTGCGGCGCGAGCCGCAACGAGCGCAGCGACGGCAGGGAGAACAGCCGCAACGGCTACCGCCCCAGGTCGCTCAAGACCGCCGTGGGCGACGTGGAGCTCGAGATACCCAAGCTCAGGCACGGCACCTACTACCCCGAGGGCATGCTCGCGCGATGGTCGCGCGTCGACACCTCGGTGGCCGCCATCGTGCAGGAGATGTACGTGTGCGGCGTGTCCACCCGCAAGGTCGAGCGCGTGGCGTCCAAGCTGGGCATATCCTCGCTGTCGAGCTCGGAGGTCTCGAGCCTCTGCTCCGACCTCGACGCCGAGGTGGAGGAGTTCCGCCGCCGCGACCTTTCGGGCACGCCGTGCTGCTACCTGTGGCTCGACGCCACCTACATGAGCTGCAGGGTCGGCTCGTCGGTCGTCTCGCA
>NZ_JBDMHB010000041.1:0-17100 GCF_039752955.1 Collinsella aerofaciens | reverse complement strand
GCTCATGATCGTCACCAACATGACGGCTGCCACCGCTCTGCTCCCACCGCTGCTGATTTTGCTTGCCTACTTTATGCTGCGCAAGAACTTTGACGCCGCTCCCCGTGGCTTCCGCATGGGTTCGCGCAGCTTTGGCCTGGTCGTTGCCGCATTCCTGCTTGTGGTCTTCTGCTTCGTGCTTATCTGCGGCACCATTCCGCTCGATCAGCCGCTGTGGCTGACGCTGGTCTACAACGTTGGCGGCGTGGTTGTCTTCTTGGGCCTTGCCGTGATGTGGTACAACCGCTACATCAACCGCCTGCGCGAGACCGATCCCGAGGCCGCCGAGAACGAGCTTCGCCCTTCCGTCCTCGATATGATGGAGTAGCGGCTAGGATTAATCTACGGCTGTGGAATAAATCGATTCCCTTTCCTAAGGAGGGGCCTTACGAGGCCCCTCCTTTTGTGTTTTGGGGCATGGCCTTGGCCCCCGTGGTCAAAAAATGCCAAATATGAGTACTGTTGCAAAAGAAGTGCCATATTTTTCGGCCTGCTCTGAGCGAAAATGGGCTCAAAATCGATTTATCTAACTCCCTTTAAAGGGCGTTTGACGGCTTTCAACCTCTTCGAATCGCTCAAATTAGGCAATTTGCTCTCGATTTTGCTGCTACTAAATTGGTGACAGTACTCATATTTGCCACTTTTTGACCACGAGGTGTTCAGAGGAGCTCTCGAGAAGCATCTAACGGTACAATAGCTACCACGTGGCTGGGTTTTGCCGGCCGAATGTGCGATGTCGTGGGAGGGGACATGGTCGAGTTTACAAAGACGATTAAAGATCCGTTGGGATTACATGCCCGCCCGGTTGCGCTGCTCTATGACATCATTGCCAAGCACCGTAGTGACGTGTCGGTTTCGATTGGTGACCGCTACACCGATGGCCGCGACGTTATAGGGCTCATGGCACTCTGCGGCGAATGTGGCGAAGACGTCGTGTTCCGCGTTTCGGGCGTAGATGAGGCCTCCTGTGTCACATCGATCAGAAATCTCTCGCTTTAAGCATGACAGGGCGTGGCAAAGGATGGTCCTTTGCCGCGCCCTTTTGTTTCGTATAGGAAACTTTTTCGAAATCTGAATGGGGACCCTTTCCAAAAAGTTAACCACGTGTTAGTTTACTAAAGCGAACATAGATGTGGCTAACTTTTACCATGTCGATGTGAAGGACGAACTGACGTTAGGAGCCACTCATGTCTTGCGGACCGCAGATGCCGGCAATGCCGCTTTCGATGGTAAAAGCGGGCGAAACCGTGCGCGTGTCTCGTGTAAAGGGCAATGAGGACATGAAGCACCACCTCAAGGACCTCGGCTTTGTCGAGGGCAGCGAAATCCACGTGGTGAGTTCGAGCGGCGCCAATATCATCGTTACGGTGCTGGGCGCACGCTTTGGTATCGATTCCAAGGTTGCCATGCACATCATGACCGTCGGTTAGTCTGCAGCATTTCATAAAAACCGAAAGGGGGACAAGAGGATGAAGACGTTGGGTGACGTTAAGGTGGGCGAGAGCTCCACCATCGTCAAGCTTCACGGTGAGGGTGCGCTTCGCCGCCACCTTATGGACCTGGGGCTCATCAAGGGCACTTCGTTCAAGGTCGTGAAGGTTGCACCGCTCGGTGATCCGGTCGAGATCAACGTGCGCGGCTACGAGCTTTCCATCCGCAAGGAGGAGGCCGCCGTCGTCGAGGTCCAGTAAGGGCTCGCGGCGTATATTTCTGCAGATAAAGTTAGGTATTTCTAACTTAATGCAGCAACTTTAAAGCACATTATCCAGCCCGTGCGGAGAAAGCAGCGCGGGCGCACAAGGAAGAAGGATTGAATGGCGGATTCTCAGATCCATGTCGCGCTGGCGGGTAACCCCAACTGCGGCAAGACCACGCTTTTCAACCTGATCACCGGCGCCAACGGCTACGTTGGCAACTGGCCCGGCGTCACGGTTGAGAAAAAGGAAGCCAAGCTCCTAAGCGACAAGAACGTTACCATCACGGACCTCCCTGGCATCTACTCGCTTTCCCCCTACAGCCCCGAGGAGCAATGCTCGCGCGATTACCTCATGAGCGGCGAGCCCGATGTTGTCGTCCAAGTTGTCGATGCCACCAACCTCGAGCGCAACCTGTACCTGGCGCTTCAGGTTATCGAGACCGGCCTGCCCGTGGTCGTTGCCCTCAACATGGCCGACTTGGTCGAGAAGAACGGCGACAAGATCGACACGGACAAGCTCTCCAAGAAGCTCGGCTGCCCGGTTATGATGATCTCCGCTCTTAAGAACAAGGGCATCAAGGAGCTCTTCGAGCAGGTCAAGAAGTCTGCAGCTTCCAAGGGCCAGGTGCCGGAGCACAAGTTCGACTCCTCCATCGAGGACGTTCTTGACCACATCGAAAACAATCTGCCTGCGAGCGTTCCCGCTAACAAGCGCCGCTATTACGCCGTCAAGCTGTTCGAGCGTGATGCGGACGCCTGCAAGCTCATCAACCTCACCAAGGAGAAGGCCGCTCGCGTGGAGGAGCTGGTCGCTCAGTGCGAGCAGGACTGCGACGACGATGCCGAGTCCATCATCACCGGTGAGCGCTACGGCGTGATCGCACACATCATCGACGAGTGCCTCACCAAGGCCCCGGCCAAGATGAGCACCTCCGAGAAGATCGACCGCGTGGTTACCAACCGTATCCTGGGCCTGCCGATCTTTGTGGTCATCATGTTCTGCGTGTACTACATCGCCGTTTCTACCCTGGGCGGCACGGTGACCGACTTCACCAACGACCAGCTCTTCGGTACCGACGGTTGGTATGTGCTCGGCCAGGGTCGCGACGCCTACGACGCGGCCGTCGAGGCTGCGGGTGACAATGCCGACTCGGTCGACCCGGCACAGTACGGCCCCTATGTCCCGGGTATCACCACCGTGGTGCACGACGCCCTTGTGGCGGGCGGCACCGAGGACGGTGGCCTGGTCGATTCGCTGGTCTGCGACGGCATCGTCGGCGGCCTGGGCGCCATCTTCGGCTTCGTCCCGCAGATGTTCCTGCTGTTCGTCATGCTGTCCTTCTTGGAGGACTGCGGCTATATGGCCCGCGTCGCCTTCATCATGGACCGCGTGTTCCGCCGCTTTGGCCTGTCCGGTAAGTCCTTCATCCCCATGCTCGTGTCCTCGGGCTGCGGCGTCCCCGGCGTCATGGCTACCAAGACCATCGAGAACGAGAAGGACCGCCGCATGACGGTCATGACCACCACGTTCATTCCCTGTGGCGCTAAGCTGCCGATCATCGCCCTGCTCATGGGTTCCATCATCGGCGATTCTTCTACCACCGCCGCGTGGATCAGCCCGCTCTTCTACTTCCTGGGCGTCTTTGCCGTCATCGCCTCGGGCCTCATGCTCAAGAAGACCAAGCTCTTCGCCGGCCGCCCGACCCCGTTTGTCATGGAGCTCCCCGCTTACCACTTCCCGGCGATCCGCTCCTGGGCGCTGCACGTGTGGGAGCGCTGCTGGGCCTTTATCAAGAAGGCCGGCACGATCATCTTTGCGTCCACCGTCGTCGTTTGGTTCCTCTCCAACTTTGGTAGCTATAACGGTTCCTTTGGCTTCTTGCCTGCGATGGACGGCATCCCCGAGGAGTTTATGGACTACTCCGTGCTCGCCATGCTCGGCAACCTGGTCGCTTGGATCTTCGCCCCGCTCGGCTTTAGCACCTGGCAGGCCACCGCGCTGACCGTCTCTGGCCTCGTCGCCAAGGAGAACGTCGTCGCCACCGCCGGCTCGCTGCTGTCCGTCGCCGACGCGGGCGAGACCGACCCGAGCCTGTGGACCGCGTTTGCCGGCATGTTCCCCACCATGGGCGCTTGCGTTGCCTTCGGCGCCTTCAACCTGCTGTGCGCTCCGTGCTTTGCCGCCATTGGCACCATCCGCAACCAGATGGACTCTGGCAAGTGGACCGCGATTGCCATCGGCTACGAGTGCGCCTTCGCTTGGGTGATCGGCCTGTTCATCAACCAGTTCTACAACTTGCTTGTTCTGGGTCAGTTTGGCATCTGGACGGTTGTGGCCATTGTGCTGCTGGTTGCGATGCTCTTCCAGATCTTCCGTCCCATGCCCAAGCATGTATGGACCGACGAGGACGAGACCAACACTGCTTCCGCCGCAGTTTCCGCTTAAGTCCGAATAAGGATTAACCCCTTTCCACGAGCCCGGGTGTCTCAGCGACACTCGGGTTTTTTGGTGGGAGAGATATGGCATTTCCGCAGATAAAACTGACCAAATTAAACCTGTCCCTATTCGGTAGGTGGAGAATGGGGTAAAGTAAGTGATGGTTAACTAGAGGAGGCTTGCTATGGCACCTATCGATATTGTTGTACTGGCTGTTATCGGTATTGCGTTTGTCGCGGTATGCGTGCGCATCTACCGCAAGGGCACTTGCGCCGACTGCGCTCAGGGCGGCGTTTGCACCGGGCATTGCTCCAACAAAAAGACGTGCGCCGCGCTGAAAGGCGTCGACAAAATCGCCGAAGACTTGGGTCGCGGTATCAAGTAAGGCCCAGACATCCAAGTGCCCCGCGGGCATCCGTTCGCGGGGCACTTTGTGCATTTGGGCGCGAGTGCGGCGAGTTGAAGAGTAATTTTGGGCATCGTTAAATCAGTTGCGGTGAAATACGGACTGTTTTGGCTGTCAAAGGCCTTATCCACTCCGTATTCCACCGCAACTTTTTGTTGGGCGGGCTAGAGACGCTGCATGCGGTACCCGACACCCATGTGTGTCTGAATCATCTTGGGGTGAGAGGGGTCTGCCTCGATCTTCTTGCGCAGGGTGCGCATGAACACGCGCAGGCTCGCCAGATCGCTGTCCCAGCTCGTGCCCCATATCTCGCGGGTGATGAAGGTGTGGGTGAGCACCTTGTCGACGTTTTTAGCCAGAAGGACGAGCAATTTGTACTCGGTTGGGGTGAGCGAGAGCTCGCGTCCGTCTTTCGTCGCGTATCCCGCGGCGTAGTCGATATGCAGCGGACCGTTGTCGAACGTGCTCGCTTCTGTCGACTCGCTCGACGCCATCGAGGAGCGCCTCAAATTCGCACGGACGCGCGCGAGCAATTCATCCACAGAAAAGGGCTTGGTGAGGTAGTCGTCTGCCCCTGCGTCAAGTGCTGCGATCTTGTCGGAATCTTCGGTGCGCGCCGAAATGACGATAATGGGGACTGCCGACCAGCTTCGGATCTTCGTGATGACCTCGATACCGTCGATGTCGGGAAGGCCGAGGTCGAGCATGATGAGGCTGGGGCCGTGCGACACCGCATCCATGATGGCGGCCTGGCCGTCGCAAACCTTGCTCACGATATAGCCGTGGAGGTCAAGCGCGGTCGAAACGAGGTTTTGAACGGTCAGGTCATCTTCGACCAGGAGGATGCGTGGCTTAGCGGCATTATTCATGAATCTCGATCTCCTCGGCAGGCAGGGTAAAACGGAAGACGGCCCCATGGGGGCTGTTGTCGCGAACTTCGATGACGCCGCCATGCGCCTCCACGATGGAGCGGCAGAGCGACAGCCCAAGGCCGATGCTTCGACGCGAATCCACGGGCCGCGTATTGCTTGAGGTGAAGAAGCGCTCAAAGATATGAGGCTTGTCGCAGTCTGCCACACCCGGCCCATCGTCTGCGACGTCCACCACGACGAACGCACCCTCGCGACGTGCGCTGATGGTGACAGTCGAGTCCTCGGGCGTGTATTTGAAGGCGTTCATGATGAGATTCGTAAGCACCTGCATGATGAGATGGACGTCGATGCGTACCAGCAGGATGTCATCAGTGTGCTCGATGGTGACGGTACGCCCATGCGATGCTTGGGCGACATGGCTGAGGGCGGCCTCGATGACCTCGTCGATGAGCTCGGATGTTAAGTTGAGGCGAATGGTGCCGTCCTCGACGCGTGTGATGGCGAGGAGGTTCTCCACGGTATCGATAAGCCAGAGGGAGTCGTCGTAGATGGCATCGGCAAGATCGCAGCGTTGTTCGAGGCTGAGCTTCTCGTCGCTCTTCCGAAGGATTGCCGCAGATCCGGATATAGCTGTGAGGGGTGTCCTCAAATCGTGGCCGATGGAGCGCAAAAGGTTGGCGCGCAGCTGCTCGTTTTTCGCCAAGACCGCAGCCTCTTCGCGCTCTTGCGCCGCCCGGTCGCTTTCGAGCGCCAAGGCGCATTCACCTACGATAGATAGGACGATCGAATGCTCGAAGGCTTCGATCTCGCGCCCCTCCAGGGCGATACCGATGACACCGAATACCTTGTCGCCGGTGCGAACCGCGAGGTAGAGGCAGCGCGCCTCAGGCAGGGTCCGCGTGCTTGCGCCCGCGCGCTTGTTGTTGGTGTAGGTCCAGGTTGCAACGGCGCGCTCGTAGTCGGTGAGCAGCGACGCGGATCGGTTTTCGGTGCCAGCGGACTCATAGAGCGCCTTGCCGAGCGTGCCGTGTTCGGCGGGGTAGAAGACCACGTCGAGTTTTAGCAGTTTGATGAGTTGGTTCATGGCGACGCGGGCGCACTCCTCCGCGCTATGGGCTTGCTGCAAGAGCTGGTTCGTTTCGAGGAGTACACGCGTTTTGAATGCGTTCTCGGCGGAGGTACGGGCGTTGTCGGCGATGCGCGCAGTTAACTCGCCGGCGACCATAGCGGTAGCGAACATGATGCCGAACGTGACCAGATAGCTCCGGTCGTAGCTGGCGAGCGAAAACAGGGGCGTGACGAAGCAGAAGTTGTAAAGCACTACAGAGAGCACGCTCGATACGATCGTGCAGATACGCCCCGTCGTGGTGACGGCGGTCAGCAGGGCCGTGAGGATATAGAGGGATATGATGCTGGAATCGGCAAATCCCAGATGGCGGAAAGCCGTGCCGATCGCCGTGGCGGCAAGAGAGAGGGCCAGCGTGCGAAGCACGTTTCGGCTGCTGGGCGGCTGCAGGGCGAGCGCATGGCGGCGTCCTTTGGGCCGGGAGGGCGGAGTCGACTGGTCTGGAATGATGTAAATGTCGAGGTTCGGGGCGAATGTTATGAGCTGTTCTACGAGAGATTTGCGGCCGAAGAGGGCCTGACGGACGCTGCTGCGCTCGCCCGTGCGCCCCATGACGATCTTCGAAATACCCGACAGGCGCGCGAACTCGGAGATCTGAAACGCGATGTCGTCGCCATAGACGGTTTCCATATGTGCTCCGAGCTGCTCGGCTAGGGCGATATTGGCTGCAAGCTTGGCGCGCTCATCATCGCTCATGGCTTGCGTGCGCGGGCTCTCTACGAATAGGGCGACGAGCTCGCTGCGAAACGCTTTCGCCATGCGTGCGGCGGCACGGACGATGCGGGGATTGGTCGGCGCCGGGGAGACACAGACCAAGATACGCTCCCTGGTGTAGTAGTCACGGTTTCCCAGCACGCGTGCGGCGTCTGTGAGGTGACCGGTGCGATCGGCGCAGCGGCGCAGCGCGATTTCTCGGAGTGCGGTGAGGTTCTCGACGGTAAAAAAATGCTGTTGCGCTCGGTCGGCTTGTGCGGGACGGTAGACGAGGCCGGCGCGAAGGCGCTCAAGTAGGTCTTCGGGCTCTATGTCGACGAGCTCGACCTGGTCGGCATCATCGAAGATACGGTCGGGGATTCGTTCGCTCACGACAACGCCGGTGATGGATGCAACCATGTCGTTTAGGCTCTCGATATGCTGAACATTCACGGTCGTATAGACGTCGATGCCCGCATGTAGAAGTTCCTCGACGTCTTGATAGCGTTTGTCGTGGCGAGACCCCGGCGCATTCGTATGGGCGAGCTCGTCGACAAGGATGAGCTGAGGGGCGCGTTCGATAGCCGCATCTAGATCGAACTCGCTGAGCGCAATGCCGTTGTGCTCGATGAGTTTACAGGGCACATTCTCAAGCCCTTGTGCAAGATGGGCAGTTGCCGGACGTTCGTGCGGCTCGATGTATCCCGCGACGACGTCGACACCTCGCCGCTTGGCGGCGTGGGCGGCTTGAAGCATCGCATAGGTTTTGCCTGCGCCAGCAGCGTAGCCAAAGAAAATCTTGAGGTGTCCCCGGCTGGTTCGAGCGTCATCGGCGGCCTCGTCTTTCTCAATTGCCTTGAGGATGAGGTCTGGGTTGACGCGAGTGTCCGATGCGTCGCGCTGCATAGCGTAGCCTTTCTGAAACGTTGTCCATGCGTGCATACGCGGTGAGGACGCCACTGTATGCCCGCGAGGTCGAGTATAGGCGCACTGCAGCCGCAATAGTGCTTTCTACCTGCATCTTTACGATATCTTAAGGACGTGAGCCCCGGCCCTCACGCCTCTTTAATCCCTAGAAGCGTTTACTGTCCCCAGACGCTTGCGAGAGCAGGCGTCCGAGACATCGGACCGCGCGTGAAAGGGGCGGTAAATGGACATCCTCATTCCCATCATCGGAGTCGTCTGCATTGGACTCCTTATCTATTACATCTACATTCTGATGAGGAGTGATTCGTAAACTATGGACGCTGCGATTCAGTACATCTTGTACTTTGCCGTGCTCGTCGTCCTGGCCGTTCCGCTCGGTCGGTTCATGGCCCATATCATGGATGGTGAGCATACGTTCCTGTCGCCTGTGATTGCTCCTGTGGAGCGTGGCGTCTATCGTCTGCTTCGCATCGACGCGGCAGAGCAGATGGGGTGTAGGCGCTATCTAGCGAGCGTGCTGGTCTTTTCGGGGATCGGCTTCGTGGCTCTTGTGGCACTCCAGGTGTTTCAGTCCTTCTTGCCAGGCAATCCCCAGCACCTGCCGGGTGTGTCATGGGACCTGTCGTTCAATACGGCTGCTTCCTTCATAACCAACACCAACTGGCAGTCCTACTCCGGTGAGACCACCCTGTCCTACCTTGTGCAGTTCATGGGTCTCACCGTGCAGAACTTCGTTTCCGCCGGCACCGGTATCGCGGTCATGTTCGCGCTGATCCGCGGCTTCCGTCAGGTCAAGGAGCAGGGTCTGGGTTCCTTCTGGGTCGACCTCACCCGCACCGTCCTGTATGTGCTCATCCCGCTGAACCTCGTGTTCGGCATCTGTCTGGCTGCCGGTGGCGTCATCTCCAACTTCCAGCCGGCCCAGAAGGCTGAGCTCGTAGAGCCCGTCGCTGTTCAGCCTAATGCAGACGGCGGCTGGAGCGTCATCGACGGCGCCCAGATCGAGGGCGACACGGTCAAGGTCGACGGCAAGGTTGTCGAGGGCGCGCGCGTGGTCACCGAGCAGTTTCTGCCCCAGGGTCCCGCGGCTCCTCAGGTCGCCATCAAGCAGTCCGGCACCAACGGCGGCGGCTTCTTCGGCGTGAACTCCGCCCATCCGTATGAGAACCCCAGTGCCTTCACCAACATCATCGAGATGACCAGCCTGCTGCTGATCCCGGCCGCCTGTTGCTTCACCTTCGGTATCGGCGTCAAGAACACCAAGCAGGGCAAGGCCATCTTTGCCGCCATGTTCATCCTGCTGGTGATCTTCACCGGCATCATTGCCGTCAACGAGCATGCGGGCACCCCGCAGCTGGCCGATGGCGGAGCGGTCAATATCGAGATGACCGACGGCCAGGCCGGCGGCAACATGGAGGGCAAGGAGAGCCGTTTCGGTATCGCCTCCTCTTCTACCTGGTCCGCTTTCACGACGGCTGCTTCCAACGGCTCGGTTAACTCCATGCACGACTCCTACACCCCGCTGGGCGGTTTTGTCCAGATGCTCCAGATTGCTCTGGGCGAGGTCGTCTTCGGCGGCGTGGGCTGCGGCCTGTACGGCATGATCGGCTTCGCCATCCTCACAGTGTTCATCGCCGGCCTCATGGTCGGACGCACGCCTGAGTTCCTGGGCAAGAAGATCGAGCCGGGCGAGATGCGCTGGGCAGTTGTCCTGTGCTTGGCAACTCCGTTTGCCATTCTGGTGTGCTCGGCCATCGCCTGCATGGTGCCCGGTCTTGCCGACCAGCTCAACAATGGTGGCGCGCACGGCTTCTCCGAGGCGCTGTATGCCTTCACCTCATGCGGCGGCAACAACGGCTCGGCGTTTGCAGGCATGAACTGCAACATTCCCTGGATCAACGTCATGCTCGGCCTTGAGATGCTGTTCGCCCGCTTCATGCCCATCATCGGTACGCTGGCTATCGCCGGCTCGCTGGCCAAGAAAGGTAAGGTCGCCGAGAGCGCCGGTACCCTGTCTACCACCAACGGCATGTTCGTATTCCTGCTCGTGTTCATCGTTCTGCTGATCGGTGCCCTGAGCTTCTTCCCGGCCCTGGCGCTTGGCCCCGTTGCCGAGTTCTTCCAGATGATTGCGTAAAGGAGGGCGCAGATTTATGGCTATGCAAAAAGACATGATGGGCCGCGCGGTCCGCGACTCGTTTGCCAAGTTGGATCCTCGCGTCCAGATTCAAAACCCGGTCATGTTCCTGGTGTGGCTTTCCGCCGGCATGACCTCCGTCCTGGCCGTCGCTTCCATCTTCGGTGTGCAGGACGCGGGTGTGCCCACCTACTATGTGGTCGCCATCGCGGTCATCCTGTGGCTCACAGACCTGTTCTCGAACTTCGCCGAGGCGCTTGCCGAGGGCCGCGGTAAGGCTCAGGCCGATTCCCTGCGTGCGGCCAAGAAGGATGTCGAGGCCCATCGCATCGAGTCCGTTGAGGACAAGGAGCACTTCACCGTCGTTCCCGGCACCGAGCTTACGCGCGGCGACCTGGTGATCGTACGCGCCGGCGAGCAGATTCCCGGCGATGGCGACGTCATCGAGGGCGCTGCCTCCGTTGACGAGTCCGCCATCACCGGCGAGTCCGCCCCCGTGGTCCGCGAGGCCGGCGGCGACCGCTCTGCCGTTACCGGCGGTACCACGGTGCTATCCGACTGGATCATCGTCAAGATCTCCAGCGAACCCGGCCAGAGCTTCCTGGACAAGATGATCGCGATGGTCGAGGGTGCCGCGCGCAAGAAGACCCCTAACGAGATCGCTCTGGAGATCTTCCTGGTGGCCCTCTCTATCGTCTTTATCCTGGTCACGCTGGCCCTGTATTGTTACTCCTGCTTCTCGGCCGGTCTTAACGACATGGTCAACCCCACGGCCGTGACCACGCTCGTGGCACTGCTCGTGTGCCTGGCTCCCACTACCATCGGCGCCCTTCTGTCCGCCATCGGTATCGCCGGCATGAGCCGTCTGAACGAGGCCAACGTGCTGGCCATGTCCGGCCGCGCCATCGAGGCCGCCGGCGACGTCGACATCCTCATGCTCGACAAGACCGGCACCATCACCCTGGGTAACCGCCAAGCCGCCGAGTTCATCCCGGTCGACGGCGTCGATCCCGCGGAGCTGGCCGATGCCGCCCAGCTTTCCTCGCTGGCCGACGAGACCCCCGAGGGTCGTTCCATCGTCGTGCTCGCCAAGGAGCAGTTCGGTCTGCGCGGTCGCACGCTCGAGGATAAGGGTATGGAGTTCATCCCGTTCACCGCGGCAACGCGTATGTCCGGCGTGAACTACGAGGGCAATGAGATCCGCAAGGGCGCTGCCGATTCCGTGCGCACTTATGTGGAGGCAGCCGGCGGCGTGTTCTCCCAGGAGTGCGACGAGGCCGTCGAGCGCATCGCCAAGGCCGGCGGCACCCCGCTGGTCGTGACCAAGAACTGCCGTGTGCTGGGCGTTGTGTACCTTAAGGACATCATCAAGTCCGGCGTTAAGGAGAAGTTCGCCGACCTGCGCCGCATGGGTATCAAGACCATAATGGTGACGGGCGACAACCCGCTCACCGCCGCGGCAATCGCCGCCGAGGCCGGCGTTGACGACTTCCTGGCCGAGGCCACCCCTGAAGGCAAGCTCGAGAAGATCCGCGAGTTCCAGCGTGAGGGGCACCTGGTCGCCATGACCGGTGACGGCACCAACGACGCGCCCGCTCTGGCCCAGGCCGACGTCGCCGTGGCCATGAACACGGGCACCCAGGCTGCCAAGGAGGCCGGCAACATGGTTGACCTCGACTCCAGCCCTACCAAGCTCATCGAGGTCGTGCGTATTGGCAAGCAGCTGCTCATGACCCGCGGTTCGCTCACGACCTTCTCGGTGGCCAACGACATGGCGAAGTACTTCGCTATCATCCCGGCCCTGTTCTCGCCGATCTACCCGGGCCTTGGCGCGCTCAACATCCTCGGTCTGGCAAGCCCGCTGTCCGCGGTTCTTTCGGCCATCATCTATAACGCGCTCGTTATCGTCGCGCTGATCCCGGCCGCGCTGAAGGGCGTTAAGTACCGCGAGGTACCGTCCGGACAGCTGCTGACCCACAACCTGCTCGTATGGGGTCTGGGCGGCATCGTTGCCCCGTTCGTATTCATCAAGCTCATCGACATGCTGCTCGCGTTCTGCGGCATTATGTAAGTGGAGGTTTGTATGTTCAAAGGTGTTGCATCGCGCGCACTGGGCGTGTTCGCGCTGTTTACCGTTGTCTGCGGCCTGGGCTATACGCTCGTCGTGACCGGCATCGCCCAGGTTGCGTTCCCGTATCAGGCGAACGGTTCACTCATTACGGTCGACGGCAAGGTTGTGGGTTCCGAGCTCATCGGCCAGAACTTCGATGACGAAGCCCACATGTGGGGTCGTATCCAGAACGTGTCAATTGTCAAAGGCGAAGACGGCGAGCTCATGGCGTATGGTGCCCCGTCCAACTTATCCCCGGCGAGTGAGGAGTATCGGCAGCTTGTGGATGCGCGCGTGAAGAAGATCCGCGCCTCCAACCCCGACGCCGGCATGGATGCCGTGCCCGTCGACCTGGTGACGTGTTCGGGGTCCGGCCTCGACCCGGAGATCTCTCCGGATGCCGCCGAGTACCAGGTCCCGCGCCTTGCCAAGGCCACGGGCAAAAGTGAGGACGAGGTGCGAGACATCATCGCCGCGTGCACCAAGGGCCGTTTCCTCGGCGTGTTCGGCGAGCCCACGGTCAACGTGCTCAAGGTGAACCTTATGCTGGACGGCGCGCTGTAGGTGAGGGAGTGGCGGATGAGGGCATAACTGACTATCTGAGCCCTCAATTCCACTCCGCCCATCAGTTGCGGTGAAATACGGACTGTTTTGCCTGTCAAAAGCCTCATCTACTCCGTATTCCACCGCAACTTTTTTATGGGTCGAGCAAAAGGTGGGGGAGTGCGTGCGGCTGTGCGCCGGGCGGATACTGATACGATAGGGGAATCAGCAAGTGCCGCCGAGCGGCTCAAACGAAAGGAAGCCTGTATGGAGTCCTCTGCCTATCCGATGCTCTTTAGCCCCATCAAGGTTGGTACGACCGAGGTTAAGAACCGTGTCTTTATGCCGCCGGTGTCCACCAACCTGGCCGACCATGGCTATGTGACCGACGACCTGGTCGACCACTACCGCGCTCGCGCCAAGGGCGGCGTGGGCCTCATCATTACCGAGGTCGTGACGGTCGAGCCCACCTATACCTACCTGCCGGGCGACATGTGCTGCTATGACGACACGTTCATTCCCGGTTGGGAAAAGCTCGCCGCCGCCGTGCACGAGTACGGCTGCAAGATCATGCCGCAGCTCTTCCACCCCGCCTACATGGCCTTTAATATCCCGGGCACGCCGCGCCTGATCGCCCCGTCCTTCGTGGGCCCGTCCTATGCCCGCGAGGCACCGCGCCCCATTACGGTTGATGAGATCCATGAGCTCACGCACCAGTTTGGCGACGCTGCCGTGCGTATGCAGAAGGCCGGCGTCGATGGCGTCGAGGTCCATGCTGCCCACGCCCACGGCATGCTCGGTGGCTTCTTGACCCCGCTCTACAACAAGCGTACCGACGAGTACGGCGGCTCGCTCGATGCCCGTATGCGCTTCTTGCTCGAGGTCATCGCCGAGATTCGCGAGCGCTGCGGCAAGGATTTCATCATCGACGTCCGTATCTCGGGCGACGAGTACACCGATGGCGGCCTGACTCTCAACGACATGATCTATGTCTCGCGTCGCCTGGAGAAGGCCGGCGTCGATATGATCCACGTGTCGGGCGGCACTACCATCAAGCGCGGTTCCGCGATTCCCGCCGCCGGCACCCAGCAGGCCTCGCACGCCGCCTGCTCGCGCGAGATTAAAAAGCACGTCAACATTCCCGTCGCCACGGTCGGCCGCATCAATGAGGCATGGATTGCCGAGGAGCTGATCGAGGACGGTGCCGCCGACATCTGCATGATGGGCCGCGCCAATCTGTGCGATGCTGAGTTCTGCAACAAGGCGGCTGCCGGCAACGCCGACGAGATCCGCCCCTGCATCGGCTGCCTGCGCTGTCTGAACGGCATTATGTTTGGCAAGCGCATCTCCTGCACCGTTAACCCCGATGTCGAGCGCGACGAGGCCGGTTACGAGCCTGCCGCCGAGGCCAAGAACGTGCTCGTTGTGGGCGCCGGTCCCGCTGGCATGGAGGCGGCGTTCATTGCTGCCAAGCGCGGACATAACGTGGTGCTCGTGGACAAGCAGGACGAGCCGGGCGGCGAGATGCGCATCGCGGCCGTTCCGCCGGCAAAGCAGGAGCTCACCCGCGTGATCAAGTACCAGTATCGCCGCCTGGCCGAGGCCGGCGTGAAGTGCGTCTTTGGTACCGAGCTTTCGGCCGAGGACATTCAGCGTGACTACGCTGGGTACGAGGTTGTCCTGGCCTATGGCGCCGAGCCTATCGCTCCGGCCTTTATGCAGGGCTTTAAGCAGGTCATGACGGCTGATGACCTGTTGGGTGGCAACGCCTTCCCGGGCAAGAAGATCGTCATTGTGGGCGGCGGCACCGTCGGCTGCGAGACGGCCGACTATCTGGCTCCGCTGGTCAACGACCTGTCGCCGGCCAACCGCGACGTCACCGTCATCGAGATGACCAAGACCCTTGCCGCCAACGAGGGCGGCGCCGGCCGCGCGGTACTCATCACGCGCATGCTCTCCAAGGGCGTTCACGTGCTGACCGAGGCCAAGGTGACCGAGATCACCGAGGATACTATCAGCTACGAGAAGGACGGCGAGGTCCACACCATCACCGGTGCCGATACGCTGGTGCTTGCCATGGGTTATCGTCCCAATACCAAGCTGGCCGACGACCTTGCCGCTGCCGGCGTTGCCACCCACGTGCTGGGCGATGCCAACAAGTGCGGCAACATCCGCGATGCCATCGGCGATGGCTACAAGGTTGCCTGCGAACTCTAGTCAACCCCTTGGTGCATGGGGGACCTGTCTCCGCGGCGTCAGTCGGTAAATAGCAAAAAGCGACGGCCGTCCCGTACGTGGGACGGCCGTCGCTTGCGTTAGTTGCAATAAGTCGTGCGATTAGAGCCCCAGGAGCTCCTTAACCTTGGCGATGATGGTCTCGTCGGTGGCGTTGGCAAAGAAGTACTCCTGGAAGTGCTCGCCGGCAAGTGCGCCCTTCACCAGGTCCTGATCGATCTCGCCCAGGACGTCGACGAGCGGACGCATGGTCACAGCGCGCACGCCGTCGAGGATCTTCTTGTTACGCTGCTCGGGCTCAACACGCTCGGCGGGGTAGCCGTTGCCCGAACCAAAGCCAAAGAGCTTCTCGAAGGTGTACTCAAGGTTGAGCTCCTGGCCCCAGCCGTTCTTAAGAGCGAAGGGCATGGCAACGGCGTTGCCGTCGTTGACCTGGGCAAAGGTGTAGGCGTCGAGCGGGTCGGCAACGTGGCCGCACAGCACGCCGGGGAAGGAGTTGCAGGCGAGCATGGCGCCCTCGCCGGTGCCGCAGCCGGTCACGACGTAGTCGGCAGCACCGGAGTTCAGCAGCACGGCGGCAAGGATGCCGTTCTGCACGTAGGTGAGGGGCTTGGAGTCGGCGTCGGCATACATACCATAGTTAAAGACGGTGTGCCCCATGGGCTCGACAACCTTCTTAAGGGCAGCCTCGATCATGGGGTTCTTGGAGTTCTGAGAGTTCTCATTGATCAGAGCGATTTTCATTGCGAATTACCTTTCTATTTCTAACTTGCGGTGAAATACGGACTGTTTTGCCTGATAGAAGCCAAAACCAATCCTTATCTCACCGCAACTCAAATGAAAAACGAGTGGATGAAACCTGATATGGGCAGTTGCGGCGACGCTTATTGAGGCTGCTTTCCAATGTATGCGAGGATTCCACCGTCGACATAGAGGATGTGGCCGTTGACGAAGTTCGATGCATCGGAAGCCAAGAACACGGCGGGGCCCTTCAGGTCCTCGGGCGTGCCCCAACGGGCTGCTGGCGTCTTGGCAATGATGAACTGGTCAAACGGGTGGCGGCTGCCGTCGGGCTGCGTCTCGCGCAGCGGTGCGGTCTGCGGCGTGGCGATGTAGCCGGGTCCAATGCCGTTGCACTGGATATTGGCCTCGCCAAACTCCGAGCAGATGTTCTTGGTGAGCATCTTGAGTCCGCCCTTGGCCGCGGCATAGCCGGCGATGGTCTCGCGGCCCAGCTCGCTCATCATCGAGCAGATGTTGATGATCTTGCCGTGGCCCTTGGCGATCATGCCGGGCAGGCAGGCCTTGGACACGATAAACGGTGCGTTGAGGTCAATATCGACGACGCGGCGGAAGTCCTCGGCGCTCATGTCGAGCATCGGGGTGCGCTGGATAACGCCGGCGTTGTTGACCAGGATGTCGGGCGTGGTGCCAAAGTCGGCCTCGATCTTGGCGATGAGCTCGGCAACGACGGCCTCGTCGGTGACGTCTGCCACGTAACCATGAGCCTCAAAGCCCAGCTCGCGGTAGTGCTTCTCGGCCTCGGCTACCTTGTCGGCGTGACGTGCGTTAAAGGCGATCTTGGCGCCAGCCTCTCCGAGCGCCTCGGCGATAGCCATGCCAATGCCATAGGTGGCGCCGGTTACCAGTGCGACCTTGCCGTCCAGACGGAAGCTGTCCATAAGATCAGACATAGCGATCCTTTCAAAAGAAACGTTCATCTATATAAGTCTTGCTTTTCATACAAGGTCAGTATAGGAGAAGAGGATGATTTAAAAATCAGATTCTCCTAAAATCAGGTGCCTTGATTATCGACTTTATCCGAACACCTCCCACATTCATCCGCACATGTACGGATGAATGTGGGAACCCGATACCC
>NZ_JBDMHB010000040.1:12289-18881 GCF_039752955.1 Collinsella aerofaciens | reverse complement strand
CGAGTGCAGCGATCTCGGCCACGCTCGATGCGCCCGAACGCGAGAGCACCAAATCGGCAGCAGCCAGCATATCGCCCATGTTGTCGATGTAAGGCTGGACGCGGTAACGCTTCGCCTCCTCGGGCGTCAGCGCCAAAGCGCGCTCGGTCTCCTCAAAGCCGTCGGCACCCGTCGAATGCAACACATAGAGGTTCTTGCGCGAAAGCAGCTCGTTTTTGAGCGAAGCCACACGCTCGTTGAGGTGCTGGGCGCCAAGTGAACCGCCAAAGACGAGCAGCAGCGTAGCGTCCTCGGGAACGCCAAGTGCCTTGCGGCCGCGAGCGCGATCGCCCTCGATCACCGAGCGACGTACGGGGTTGCCGGTCATGAGCACGTGGTCAGGGTCACCTTCGCGCTCAAAGACCGAACGCGCTGCCGGCACCGAGATGCACACGCGGGCGGCGTGGGAGTTCATCATCTTGTTGGCCAGGCCCGGAACAGAGTTCTGCTCATGCAGCAGATACGGAACGCCCGCGCCCTTGCACCACCCCAGCAGCGGAACCTCGACATAGGCACCAAAACCAATGGCGGCATCGGGCTTGCCGACCTTTGAGAAATGACTGGCGAGCGCACGCTTGGCTTTGTTGACACGCCACAGCGAGGTCAGCGCCGTCCAAGGACAGGAGCGGTCGAAGCCCGTGACCGTAATGGGCACAAAATCAAACCCAGCCTCGGGGACCAGACGACCCTCGAGCTTGCGCGACTGGCCCACGAACACAACGTGGTGGCCACGGTCACGCAGCTCTTCGGCCAAGGCGAGCGCGGGGTTGATGTGCCCGGCCGTGCCGCCGGCTGCAATAGCAACGGTCATTTTATCGGTCATGGTAGTCCCTTCGTACACGCGGTCCCTGGTCGTCGGTACGCAGACGCGCCGACGGGTCCGAGTTCAAATCGATTCGATTATATCCGCCGCCCGCGTTGCGAGGGCTGGGGCGCTGAGGACGACCTTGCGGCGCCGTTCGCTGACGCGGGCGGGCTGCCGGCTCGGTCGCAGAGCCATCCAGGACGGTAAAACCGTTACGCGAAGATCGCTCGCCGCGCACGTGGGGCACGCCGGCGGTACTCTCATCCATAACGGCAAAGCTCTCGCGGCGACGGTCGTACTCATCGCGACGGGCGCTCTCGTACGAAACGCGCAGGATCAACCCGGCAAGCATAAGCGACACAATAATCGACGAACCGCCGTAGCTAATAAACGGCAACGGTTTGCCCGTCATGGGAAACACGTTGAGGATGCCAAGCGCATTAATCAAAAACTGCACCGCGAGAATGACCGCGGAGCCAGACGCCATAAGCGCGCCCCGACGATCGGTCGCCTGCTCGGCAATGCGAAACGCCGAGTAGACCAGCATCGCAAACACCAAGAAGAACAGCACGGTTCCGACAAAACCGACTTCCTCGCCAATGATGGCCAGGATGTAGTCATTGTGCGCCTCGGGCAGATACGAGTACTTCATGGTTGAGTTGCCGATGCCACGGCCGAACAGACCGCCCGAGGCAAAGGCCATGATGGCAAGCGTGGCCTGATAGCCGTCACCATACTCGTCGGCCCAAGGGTTCAAGGCAACCTGAATACGCACCATACGGTACGGCTCTGCAACAAGCGCAATCACGATCACGAGAATGCCGAAGATTAGCACGCCGATGATAAATCTGGGGTCGAGACCCGCAAACAACGCCATGCACATGAGGGTCAACAGGATGATCAGGACAGTACCGAAATCGGGCTGGATAAAGATCAGAAAGAGCGAAATGCCCAAGTAGATGCCCATCTTGCGAAGGAATTCGTTGATGTTGCCACCGGGCGAAAAGAAACGATCAAGCATGATGGCCGAATACGCAATGGCAAATGGCTTTAAAAACTCGGAAGGCTGGAACTGAATACCGGCGATGTTGAGCCAGCGCGTGGCGCCACGGCTGCCGCTGCCCACCAAGAACACCAGAAGCAGTAGCCCCATCATGCCGATGAGGAAGATCCTGAGCACGTCTTCCCCAAACCAACTGTCCGGCAAGATGCGCACGATGGCAACCATAGCCAGCACGCCAACTCCGGCAAACGCGGCTTGTCGAAACAGAAAAAACGTCGCCGAGCCATTCTCGTGCAGCGCCTCGACCGAAGACGCCGAGTACACCATCAGCAGGCCAAAGCACACCAAGGTAAACAGGCAGGCCATGAATATCAAACGGGGGCGCATGATACGGGCGGGAACGCCGGCAATATAGCGTTCGCTAAACGTCTGCCCGCCGCGACCGGAACGCGGTGTGCTGCGCCGCGAGGAAGCACGGTCCGAGTCGGGCCTCCTCATACCTTGTCGGGGGCTCTCCTCTCTCACCGGCAACCCCTATTCCATTTGCGATTTCGCCGCAGCGGCAAGCTGGGCCACATAGTCCTTAAACACGCGGCCGCGCTCCTCATAGCCCGAGAACTCATCGAACGAAGAACAGGCAGGAGAAAGTAAGATCACGTCACCACGGCTCGACAGCGAACGGGCGACGTCCACGGCATCGCGCAGGTCATCCGCCTGGGCGATATCCACATCGCCATCGACATCGGCCTCGTCCATAGCGGCGGTGAAGCGCTCGCGCGCATCGCCAAAGCAGACGACCGAGCGTACGTTATCCATAACAACGCGTGCGAAGTCCGTGAGCGGCGTGCCCTTATCGTGGCCGCCGAGCAGCAAGATCACGTCGTCATCGGGAAATGCCGTCAGTGCCTTCTCGACCGCATCGGTGTTGGTCGCCTTGGAATCGTTGACGTAGCGCACGCCGTCAATCTCGCCACACGGCTCCACGCGGTGCTCGAGCGGCTGGAACGAGGCCAGACCGCGGCAGACGCCATCGACATCGGCACCGACTGCCAGGGCAGCCGTGGCAGCGCACAGGGCATTGATAACATTGTGATGGCCCGAGATCTTGAGCTCGGATGTAGCGATGAGCGGGGTCTCGACGCCCTTCAGGCGCACGATCATCTTGCCATCGCGCACAAAGGCGGCATCCTCGCCCTCAGGCTCGTCAAAGGCAACCTTGCAGATGCGACGACCCGGCGTGTAGATGTACTCATCGAACTCGTGAATGCCGGCGTCTTCGACGTCGACAACCACCAGATCGTCATCGACCATATTGGCAAACAGTTTAATCTTGGCAAGCGCGTAGTTCTTATGGCTCTTATGCCAGCCCAAGTGGTCGGGAGTGATGTTGAGCAGCACCGCCACGCGGGGGTGGAGCTCGGTGGTCGTAGCAATCTGATAGCTCGAGAGCTCGGCCACAAACCACTCGTTATGGGCTCGGCCGTCAATCTCGTTGACCGGCGGCTCGCCGATGTTGCCGACAGCTACACTGGCCTCGCCGGCAGCCTTGAGCAGATAATCAGTCAGCGACGTGGTGGTCGTCTTGCCGTTGGTGCCCGTGATGGCAATCCAGTTATCGGGTGACAGGCGATAGGCAAACTCGGGCTCACCCATAATCTGGGCGGCATGCTCGCGCCCGGCCTTAAAGAAGCCCGAGAACTCCGAGATGCCCGGGCACGTCACGCATACGTCATAGACGCCCTCGACCTGTTCGGTCCCATAGACAAACGCCGCACCAGCAGCCTCGAGCGCACGCGTGGCGTCATTGGGCTCAGAGGTGCCGCCGCCATACACGGTAACGGCGCTCACGCGCTCGGGATGCGCCAGCGCCCAGCGGGCGACATCGAGACCGGATTTGCCCTGACCCAAAACGAGCAGGCTAAAGACATCAGCAAGAGGCATGAAAGACCACTATCCCAACTGGAAGAACAGAGCAAGGCCAACGGCACCAAAGGCCGCAGCGATAATCCAAAAACGGATGACGACCTTGGTCTCGGCCCAGCCCTTCTTTTCGAAATGATGATGGATGGGCGCCATAAGGAAGACGCGCTTGTGCGTAAAGTGGAAATAGACAACCTGAATCATGACCGACAGGGTCTCAACGATAAACAGGCCGCCGATGATGAGGGAAACGACTTCGGTGTTGGTCATGATGGACGTGCAGGCAAACGCGGCGCCCAGGGCAAGCGAGCCGGTATCGCCCATAAAGATGCTCGCCGGATAGCAGTTGAACCACAGAAAGCCCAAGCAGGCACCGGCACATGCGGTGCAGAAGATGGACAGGTTCACGTCTCCGTGCAAAAACGCCATGGCAGCCATGGCGAGCATGGCAATCATGGAGGTGCCACCAGCAAGACCGTCAAGGCCATCGGTCAGGTTCACGGCATTAGAAAGACCGGCGATCATCAGCCAGCAAAAGACAATGTAGAGCCACGGGAACGAAAGGCCGCAGATGGTGGTCGAAAGAACACCGAGGTCAATCGTCAGGCCGCCGGGAAAACGAATCTCGGGGGCGACGCCGCACCAGTTGACGGCAAGTACCGTAAAGGTGACACAGATAATGGTTAGGCCGATCATCTTGGCATGAGGCGTCAGACCGAGCGAGCGCCCATGCGTAACGGAAGTCAGGTCGTCGATCAGGCCCAGCACGCCGGTCGCCAGCGTGGCGAGCAGCACGAGCACGAGCTCGGTGGTGAGCTTGCCCATCAGCAGGCAGGTCAGCGAGATCGCGACGAGAATGACAACACCACCCATGGTGGGCGTTCCCTGCTTAACCAAATGACGCTTGGGGCCGTCGGCACGAACCTGCTGGCCGATACCCTCGACCTTGAGCAGCTTGATCCACCACGGCATGAGCAGCAGCGCAATGGCAGCGGCGATGCCAAGCCCCAAAAAAGCCTGATACGTTGGATACGAGGGATTGCCGAACATGGGCTAGCACACACCTTCCACAAAGCGGTCGAGCTCAACAAAGCGGGAACCCTTGACCAGTACAACATCATGTTTTTCAAGCGCGCCGCCCATGCGGTCGAGCACCTGCTGATAATCGGAGAACACCTGGATGCGGTCCTCGTCCATGCCCATCATGCGCGCGGCATCGGCCATAAGCTGGGCCAGCTCACCACCCACGCACGCCAGCATGTCGAGCTTCTTGGCGGCGGCATAGGCGCCCACGAGCTCATGCATGCGAGGAGCCTCATCGCCCATCTCGCCCATCTCGCCCAGGATCGCCATACGAGACCCCGTGCACGAAAGCGAGCACAGCAGATCGAGGCCAGCAGCCATGGATTCGGCACTGGCGTTATAGGAATCGTCGATGACGCGGGCACCGCTCTTGGCGCGCTTGATCTCCTGGCGGTGACCGGTGATCGTGAGGCCTCTAAAGGCAGCATCGATCTGCTCGGGCGTCACGCCCAGGCGATAGGCAACCGCGGCGGCCTTAACGGCATTAGGAACGGACTGCACGCCGGGGATGGCAAGCATGGTATCGATCGTCTCACCCTGGCCAAAATCGAGCGTAAAGACCGGACGGCCCTCGTCATCAACACGAATGTCGCGGGCACGGACCTCATCATCGTCCGAGACGCCGGCCAGCATCACGTCGATACCAGCAGGCTGGGCGAACGTATCGCGAATGAACGGCGTAAAGTCGTCCTCGCCGCCCAAAACCAGCAGCGGCAAGAAGTCGCCAGCGGCGCACATACCCTGGACAATCTCGGCCTTAGCGCGGGCGATGTTCTCGCGGCTACCCAAAATGCCGATATGAGAGGTACCAATCTTGCTCACGACGGCAAGGTTGGGATTGGCGGACTGGGACAGGCGCTCGATCTCGTGGAAATGGTTCATGCCCATCTCGAGCACCAGGACCTCGGTATCGGCCGGAGCGGAAAGCACCGTGAGCGGCATGCCGATCAGGTTATTGAAATTGCCCTTGGTGGCCCAGACACGATAGCGCTTGGCGAGCACGGCGGCGAGCACGTCCTTGGTCGTCGTCTTGCCGATGGAACCGGTAATACCAACGACCAGGCAGCCGAGCTCCAGACGGTACGTGTGCGCCAAACGCAGCAGAAAGTCCTCGGGATCATCGGTCAGCAGGATGGCACAGCCCTTGTCCTGCGCCAGCGAGACCAGCTCAGCCTCGGGCTCACGCGTCATTACGACGGCGCCGGCACCCGACTGGACGGCACGGGAAGCAAAATCATTGCCGTCGACGTTTTCACCGGGAAAGGCGACGAAAATCGTCCCTTCCTCGACCTGGCGCGAGTCGATAACGCACCCGCGGCATACCCGATCGGCTTCTCCCGTCACGGTTCGGGCCCCTGTTGCGGCCGCGAGGTTGTTGACGGCGATCTCTATCATTGCAGCTCCCCTGTAAACCTAATAATGCTATCGGCGTATTGTATCCCAGCGCCGCGCATGCGTGGTGCAGGGCATGTGAACACCCCTCATATGGGACAACAAACCACGCCCCAAAGATTGTAACCCCCTACTTCGTGTGCGGGATACCCAGCACGTCGAGCGCGTTGGCCATAATGGACTGGAACGGCACCGCAGCGGCATCTGAGCCGCTCGGCGTTCCGTCGAGCGTGATATAGCACAGCACCTTGGGCGATTGTGCCGGTGCAAAGCCCATAAAGGACGACATGTAGTTCTCCTTGAGGTAGCCGCCGTTCTCGTCGGCACGTTCGGCCGTACCGGTCTTACCC
>NZ_JBDMHB010000040.1:0-12135 GCF_039752955.1 Collinsella aerofaciens | reverse complement strand
ACTTATAGAAGTGCGGGGTCATCATCACGCCGCCGTTGGCGATGCCGCCCACGGCACGTGCGATCTCAATCGGCGAGACGGACAGCGCCTGTCCAAAGCTCATCGATCCCAGCGTGGCGCCGTCATACTGGTCACGCTCCTTGACGATGCCCAGGCTCTCTCCCGGAAAATCGACACCCGAGCTGTGACCGATGCCCCACTTGTCCACATAGGCGGCAAAGTCGTCGGCACCGATCTTGCGCCCCACCAGGACAAAGCCCACGTTGGACGAACGGCGCATCATCTCGCGCACATCCATGGTCATGGCATAGTCGCGCTTGTCGGCATCGGTGACGGTATCGTCGCCCACCTTGATGCTCGCCGGCACCTCAAACGACGTACTCGATCGCACGACGCCCAAGTCGAAGCCGGCGCCCGCCACGAGCGTCTTAAAGACCGAGCCGGGCTCGTAGGCGTCGGTGACCAGGCGCAGATTCATATCCTCGGTCTTGGCATTCTCCAGATCGGTCTGGTCGTAGGTCGGGTACGAGCAGGCTGCCAAAATCTCGCCTGTCGTAGGATCGGTGACCAGCGCCGAGCCGTTCTTGGCCTTAGTCTTCTCAACTGCCTCTGCCAGGGCATCCTCGGCCGCACGCTGGATATTGACGTCGAGCGTCGTCACGATATCAACGCCGTCGACCGCAGCCACCTTTTTATAGGCACCGCCCGCGATATAGCTGCCGTCCCTCGCGCGCTCGCGTACGAGAGAACCGTTCGTGCCGGTCAGAAGCTTGTTGTATTGCTTTTCGAGACCCGTCAAGCCATCGTTGTCCACATTCACTACACCCAGCACCTGCGATGCCAGATTGCCGTATGGATATACGCGCTTCATGGCCTGCTCAAAAAGCACACCGGGCAGGTTCTTCTTCTCCAGCGTCGCAGCATCGTCTTCGTCCACCTGGCGCTTGATATACACCCAGGTTCCATCGGACTCAACGAGCTTGCGGCAGGTCTTTTTATCGATTCCAGTTGCCTTGACCAGCGCCGACACCGTCTTGTCAACGTCCTCGACAAGCTGCGGGTTCACGGCGATGTTGCGACATTCGACCGACGACGCCAACACGTTGCCGTTGCGGTCGTAGATGGTGCCGCGTTTGGCATAGAGGGTCTGCGCAAGCAGGCGGCGCGCATCGGCACGCTCGCGCAGTTTATCGGCTTCGACAACCTGATAGTCGGCAAGGCGAAAGACGCCCAAGCCCAAGCCAAGCCCAATGAATCCCATGACGGCTTTGCGGCGAGGCAGAGGCGTGCCTGTGAGCCATTCGGTCGGCGAACTCTTGCGCGACCTGGTGTTATGCACTTGAGGGCCGCCCGAGCCGCGAAGTCGCGACGCCGGGTCGTTGCCACGGGACCGCCCGGCGTTGTAAGATT
Source organism: Collinsella aerofaciens (assembly GCF_039752955.1). Classification (GTDB taxonomy): domain Bacteria; phylum Actinomycetota; class Coriobacteriia; order Coriobacteriales; family Coriobacteriaceae; genus Collinsella; species Collinsella aerofaciens_BI. Next base: position 10,725 of record NZ_JBDMHB010000040.1, on the reverse strand, counting down.
GCCGACCCGTTCCTTGATAACCAGAACGTCCCCGCGACGAGGGACGTCCAGAACCGCGGCCCCCATCGGAACCGCGGCGATAGTCATTTGTCATACTCAGCTACCGTCTTGCTACTGAGCGGTCGCGGTCGCGTTGGCGCCCGCGGCTGCATCCTGCGAAAAGTCAAGTGTAACGCTCTCGCTGGGCTCCACCATGCCATAAGCGCCCGCAAGGTCGCGAATGCGCGTGTCGGCGCCATAGACCGAATGCATGACCTCCAGGTCGGAGCTCTCATCGGTCGCCTTTTCGAGCGTGTTGGTAAGCTCGGCGTTGCTGTTGAGCACCTGGGCCGTAACGCCGGCGAGCGCCACGCGGGCGACGCCGATCGTCATGAAGATAGCCGCAATGATGCAAAACGTTTTAAGAACGCTCATGAAAACCGGGCTTACCGCCTGGTTTGCCTGACGGCCCGCGCCCGTGTAGACATCAAAGCGCGGCGTGCGCTGCTCACGGGGAGCAACAGGGGCCTGCGGCGTCTCACGATAGGCGGGCATGGCGTTCATATCATAGGCGAGTGCTGCGCTTGAAGTGTTGTAGCCCATGATATGCCGCCTCCCATCCCGAGTACGTTGGTAGTGTGTTTAAGCTTCGTTTATGGTGCGAGCGGGAGGTCCAATATCGCGCGGTCGCGCCTACAGACGCTGCGCCACGCGGATTTTGGCTGATCTCGCCCGAGGGTTGCGCTCAACCTCATCAGGCTGGGCAACCAAGGGTTTGCGGGTGATGACCTTGAGTATCGGCACGTTGCCGCACACGCACACCGGAATCTCCGGCGGACACGTGCACCCCTGGCTCATCTCCTTAAAGTGGTTCTTTACGATACGGTCCTCGAGCGAGTGATACGAGATGACGCAGATACGTCCGCCCGGGTTGAGCCACCTGGTGGCGGCATCAAGCCCTCGTTCGAGCACATCGAGCTCGTGATTGACCTCGATGCGAATGGCCTGGAAACTTTTCTTGGCCGGGTGTCCGCCATGCCGACGAGCGGCAGCCGGGATACCCGCCTTGATGATCTCGACAAATTGGCCGGTGGTTTCGATCGGTTCTTGCTCGCGGCGGCGCACGATCTCGCGCGCGATCTGCGAGGCAAACTTCTCTTCGCCGTAGACGCGTAGAATCCGGGCGAGGTCGTGTTCGTTATAGGTGTTGATGACCTCAGCTGCGTTTAAGGTGTTATTACCCGGATCCATCCGCATGTCCAATGGGGCGTCCTCGTTATACGAAAAGCCCCTGCCAGGGATATCGAGTTGCGGTGACGAAACGCCCAAATCGAACAGGAAGCCATCGACCCCGGGCACCTCGGCCGAGCAAAGCAGCTCGTCCAAGTCGCCGAAGTTGCCCTTCAGCAGCTGGTGCGGAACTCCGGGAACCTCGCGGTCCAGACGGGCGCCAGCGGCCTCGAGGGCCATGTCGTCCTGATCGACGCCGAGCAAAAGGCCCGTCTCCCCCACCTGCGCGGCCATCTTTACCGAATGGCCGGCACCGCCAAGGGTGCAATCGCAGACAACGGAGCCGCTCTTTAGCCGCAGCGACTCAAGCACTTCGCCGAGCATGACAGGTTCATGCCGATATTCTTGTGTCAAGATCCCACGCTCCATCCGTTACCCGTGCCTTGCCCTTACGAGAAGAAGAGGTCCAGCAGGGCCTCATCGTCATCGTCCTCATCGGCCGCGGCGCGATCCCAAACCTCAAGGTGGTCGTAGTTGCCCACAACCGTGACCTCGCGGTCGAGGTTCGCCTGCTTGCGGAGAGACTCGGAAAGACCGATACGACCGGCGCCGTCCACGTCCATCGACGTGGTGCGCTTGTTGATCGCCCTCATGAGCTTCTGGTCGTTAATGTCACGCGGGTTAAAACCCTCGTGGCCCTCACGACCCGCGAAGAGTCCTTCGACCCACTTATCGAAGGCCTCGGCAGAGAACACGTACAGAGCATCGACATCCAGGGCTTTGAACACGCGAACGTGCTCTCCAAGTTCCTCGCGAAGGGGTGCAGGCAGGGACAGACGACCTTTTGCATCGAGATTGCGCTCGTATGCACCAGTCATTCCCATGTGCGCCCTCCCCTCGGTTACTCAGATGGCACGTACGCGGGGAACCACCCCGCCTGTCGACGTCATTAATAATATGGGGAACCGCCCCATTTTTCAACACCTTTCCCCACCCCTTCCCCCACCCCGCCCCACCACTCCACCCTCCATATATTGCAAAACACCCCCAAGCATATGTTCGAAAACACAATATGTTGTGTTTACAGCAACGACGGGATGCCACCTGTGGCACCCCGCCTTTCAACCTCAACCTTCAAGTTGACCTTGAGGCGATTTTTGCGTCCCCTTACATGCCGTTCACATCGCCCCCAAACTCCCCCACCCACGGTACACACGGCCCACCACCGCGTCGGTGTCTGGCGAAAAATGGGACGGGCCCCAGATTGCCCATGCGCGCAAAAGTGCGTCTCGGCAATCTGGGGCCCGTCCCCAAATACCTATAAATATGCAGGCCAGCGATATGTTAACGATGCGCCAGCGGGTGCGCTGCCAGATAGACCTCGGTCAGTTGCGTACGATCGACATGCGTGTAGACCTGCGTGGTCGATATATCGGCATGTCCCAAGATCTCCTGTAGCACACGGAGGTCTGCGCCGCCCGCAAGCATATGGGTGGCAAAGGAGTGACGCAGCGTATGGGGATGGAGTCCCACCAGTCCCACCTGGCGCCCGTAGCGCTCACAGATGGCATGGATGCCCTGGCGCGACAGACGGCGGCCGTTCTTATTTAAAAAGACCGCCGAGGTCTCGGTTCCGCGGGCATGGGCCGCCAAGCGAGAACGTCCCTCAGTTACATAGAGCGTCAGAGCTCGCGCCGCGCTTCCCACCAGCGGGGACAGGCGTTCCTTTGAGCCCTTACCGCGAACGAGTACAAAGCCATCGTCGATATGGATATCGCCCACATCGAGCCCCACCAACTCGCTCACACGCAAACCGCATCCGTAGAGCACTTCCAAGATGGCATGGTCGCGCAAGCCCATCTCGCCCTCGGGGAAGTCTTGATCGAGCAGCGCCGAGACATCCTCCACCGATAGATACTCCGGCAAACGATCAGCCTTTTTAGGAAGGCGCAACGCCGCCGTTGGATTTTGGGCCACAGCCCCATCGCGCACCAAAAAGGCATGCAGGCCCTTCACGGCCGCAAGCGCACGCTCCACCGAGGCATCGGAATAGCCCCCATCGCGACGGTCGGCGACAAAGCCCTCCACGACCTGACGAGTCACCTCTTCAAAAGACACAATACCCGCCCGCTCCAGATAGGCGCAGTACGTCGTCAGGTCACGACGATAGGCCGCAATCGTGTTGCGCGCCAAACCCCGCTCGACCGCGAGGTAATCGAGATACTCCCCCGCCGCCACGGCGAGCGACGAGGGAGTAGCTTCGGTATGTTCCTTATTCGCCGGCACCCTTAGTCCGTAGCGAGATTCATGGGCGTCACCTGCAGACGGTCGACACCCTCGTGCTGGCCGATCGAAGCGCGCACGAACTCGCGGAACAGCGGCTGCGGGTTGGTCGGGCGGCTCTTGAACTCGGGATGAGCCTGGGTTGCCACATACCACGGATGCACGTCGCGCGGCAGCTCGACCATCTCGACCAGGCGCTCGTCGGGCGACAGACCCGAGATAACCAAACCGGCGTCCTCGAGCTGGTCACGGAAGGCGTTGTTGAACTCAAAGCGGTGACGGTGACGCTCGTAGACGAGCTCCTCGCCATATGCCTCGCGAGCAAGGGTATCGGCGGCGAGCTTGCACGGATAGGCGCCCAGGCGCATGGTGCCGCCCTTCTCGGTCACGTCCTCCTGCGAGCTCATCAGATCGATGACGCTAAACGGGCCGTCCGGATCGAACTCGGAGGAGCTGGCGCCGGCAAGGCCGACGACGTTGCGGGCGAACTCGCACACGGCCACCTGCATACCCAGGCAAATGCCCAGATACGGAATCTTGTGCTCACGGGCAAACTCGGCCGCGAGGATCTTGCCCTCCAGGGCGCGCTTGCCAAAGCCGCCAGGGACCAGGATGCCCGAGGCGTCGCCCAGAACCTCGGAGACATTCTGCTCGTCGAGGCTCTCGCCGTCGACCAGCTGGACGTCCACATGGCGATCGTAGAAGACGCCCGCATGGTGCAGGGCCTCGATAACCGACAGGTACGCATCGGGCAGCTGCGTGTACTTACCCACGACGGCGATCTTCACCTTGTCGGCGTGATGGTTGGCGTGATTCTGTTTGCGCAGGAACTCGTTCCACTCGCTCATGTCGCGCTCACGCGGATCCAGACCCAGGCGTTCGCAAATGCGCAGGTCAAAGTCCTGCTCGGCAAGCAGCTGCGGAACATCGTAAATGCTCGCGCAGTCCTCGTTGGTAAAGACGCAATCGGTGTCGACGTCGCAGAAGCTTGCGATCTTTCCGCGGATAGCGTCATCGATATGGTGGTCGGAGCGCAGCACGATGATATCGGGCTGGATGCCAAAGCTGCGGAGCTCCTTGACGGAATGCTGCGTGGGCTTGGTCTTGACCTCGTGGGCGGCGGCGATATAGGGAACGAGCGACACGTGGATGTAGCAGACGTTCTCGGGGCCGGCCTCCTTGCGGTACTGGCGGATGGCCTCGACAAACGGCTGCGACTCGATGTCGCCGATCGTGCCGCCCAGCTCGGTGATGACTACATCGGAGCCGGTCTGCTCCTCGATGCGGCGGAACTTGTCCTTAATGGCATTGGTGACGTGAGGAATCACCTGCACGGTACCGCCCAAAAAGTCGCCGCGACGCTCGCGGGCGATCAAGCTCTTATAGATGGCGCCGGTCGTAAAGTTGGAATCGCGGGTCAGGTTCTCATCAATAAAGCGCTCGTAATGACCCAGGTCCAGGTCGGACTCGTAACCATCCTCGGTAACGAAGACCTCACCATGCTGGAAGGGGCTCATGGTACCGGGGTCGACGTTCAGATACGGATCGGCCTTCTGCATCGTTACTTTGTAGCCACGCGACTTGAGCAGACGGCCCAGCGAGGCCGCGGTGATACCCTTGCCCAAGGACGAAACCACGCCACCGGTTACGAACACATGCTTGGTCATATTGAGTTACCTGCGCTTCCCGTAGAAGTTGTTTATCCACATCTTACGGGTCTTCATTGTAATACTCGCGCCGCGGACCGTTCGCAATTTTTCTCGCATGCGATTGCATTTCTCAATCTTGAAACAAAACGCCGCCCGGTTTCCCAGGCGGCGTCGCTGTGGCAAGGGTTACATGCTGCTATCGATCAGCAACCTCGTCCTCAAGCATTTCTTGAACGAGCATGCCGGTACGGACGCCCTCAAGATACCACTCGCCACGTTCGGTGAGGCAAATGCCATTTGCAAGCTGACCGCCGTCGTCGCTATAACGCGAGACGACATCAATCATGCCTTCGGAATCCAAGCGATCGATTGCGGCGCGGACACGATACGGCGAAACCCCCACGCGCTCGGCAAGCGTTTTGCGCGAGAAACCATACGGCCCGCCATTGTCTTCGGTTTGCTGGTCGATCTCCATCAACACCAGCACCTCGACACGCTTCATATCGTTGACACTCGCACGACCCTTGCCCGCCATAGCAGCCTCCTCAAACCGAGCACGAGCATCTAACGCGCCGTGCGCGACCGACACACCTCACGATGGCAGGTAATATCCATCATGCGGCATCCCGCTAAGGATGAAACAGTTACGGTTATTGTATACCGCTCAAATTGTTTCTAGGCAGGTAAACAGCTATTTTTCGCCGAAATAGGCGCTTTATTGATCAAAAAGCCGTACCGGGCGCTAACCCGATACGGCCAAAATGCAATGTAATTACCGCGGTGCTTCAAACTTAGCGATGGAAGAAACCGCGGCGCTCAAACTTGGGCTCGCAGCACACGTTGATACCCAGTTTGCGCAGTACCGTCTCGTCCGTCGGCGAGATGATCACGCTAAAGAAGGCATCGCAACCGCGCAGCTGCTCCAGGCCCGAAAGGACGCGAGCGGCCGTCTCACTCGTGGCCGAGGTGATCGACAGCGCCATAAGCGTCTCGTCGGTGTGGAGGCGCGGGTTTTTGCTTCCCAGGAAATGCGTCTTGAGCTTGCTGATGGGCTCGATCGCCTCATCGCTAATGACCTCGAGCTCAAGGTCGACGCCCGAGACATGCTTGAGGGCGTTCATAATGAGCGAACTTGCGGCGCCCAGGCGCGTGGAGGTCTTACCGGTCACCACGGAGCCATCGGGCATGACCATGGCACCCACGGGACCACCCGTCAGCTGCTCCCTGGTGAGGGCCGCCGAGCGCGCCGGTGAATAGTTCTTATCGATGCCGGCTTTCTTCATAATAATCTTGAGACGGTCGACTTGCTCATCGCCCACGCCGGTACGGCGCACATTTTCGACCGCGGTAAAGTAGCGGCGGACGATCTCCATCTTGGAAGCGTCGCGGCAGGCATCGTCATCGGTGATGGCAAAGCCGACCATATTGACGCCCATGTCCGTAGGGCTCTGGTAGGGGCTCTTGCCCAAGATCTTTTCCATCAGGGCACGGACTACCGGGAAGGCCTCGACGTCGCGGTTGTAGTTGACCGTGGTCTTGTTGTAGGCCTCAAGGTGGAACGAATCGATGATATTGGCGTCGTCGAGGTCAGCCGTGGCGGCCTCGTAGGCAATATTGACCGGATGCGTCAGAGGAAGATTCCAGACCGGGAAGGTCTCGAACTTGGCATAGCCGGCGGCGGTACCGTGCTTATGCTCGTGATACAGCTGCGAGAGGCAAGTGGCGAGCTTGCCCGAGCCGGGGCCGGGTGCCGTCACGACAACGAGTGGACGCGTGGTCTCGACAAACTCGTTCTTGCCGTAGCCTTCGTCGGACACGATCAGATCGACATCGTGCGGATACCCCTCGATGGGATAGTGCAGCTTGGCGGGAATGCCGAGCGCGTTCAGGCGATTGCGGAACACATCGGCGGCGGGCTGGCCGGCGTACTGGGTGATGACCACGGCCGCGACGGCAAAGCCGTTGCCGCGGAACAGGTCAACCAGGCGCAGCACATCCTCGTCATAGGTAATGCCAAGGTCACCACGAGCCTTGTTTTTCTCGATGTGGTTCGCGTTGATCGCGATGATAACCTCAACGTCATCGGCAATGCTCTTGAGCATGCGGAACTTGCTGTCCGGTTCAAAACCCGGCAGCACGCGACTCGCGTGATAGTCGTCAAACAGCTTGCCGCCAAACTCCAAATAGAGTTTGCCGCCAAACTGCGAGATGCGCTCCTTAATATGAGCGGCCTGCAGCTCGATATATTTCGCGTTGTCGAAACCCTGGCGCATGTATGGCTCCCGTCCCGTTTCCATTTAATGTTCTAGGCGATTATAACGGAGCCCGCCCTCCCCGATACCCAAACCATCAACAGGCACCAACCAAACACGCCCACCGCAACCACCGGGGACCCAGGATGGCTAATTTGAGGCGGGGAACAAGTCGCTCAGCACCAACGATGGCAGCGCCGCAGGTTGAGCATAAGCCAGCGAAAGCCCGCCAGAGCGAGCAAGGTGACGTGAAAGAGGAGGGCATAGGCCTTTTGGCCATGCCCGACGATTGAACGTCAGATTGCCGCTCTGGCGGGCTTGCAGCGTCGAGCGGTTCCGGCGTTTGGTAAAACGCCGGAACACAAGAGCGCCCCCTCCCGCGCATGAACGGAAGGGGGCTAAAGGTAGGAGTCTACCGGTGGGTTTACCCCACCGGACAGACGATGACCAGGTGATCCTTTACAGGATCGTCAAGGTTTCCGTGGGGTACCCGTTGGGTACTTAGAGCAGCACGCAGGCGACGGTCAGGATGACGGCGCAGACGACGGAGAGCGCGACGATGAGCTTAAGGGCAAACTTGAGCCAGGTCGTCCACTCGATCTTGGCCAGGGCGAGACCGCCCATGATGGCGCCGGAAGTCGGGGTGAACAGGTTCACGACACCGATGGCGGCGGAGAAGATCATGACCATGACCTCGGGCGAGAAGCCAAGCTTAACAGCCAGCGGTCCCATGATGGGCATGGAGACGGTGGCCATACCGGAGGTCGAGGGGATCAGGAAGGACAGGCCGAAGTAGACCAGGAAGCTCATGGGAGCGAAGATCACGCCGGACAGGCCAGCCAGGGCATTGGCGGCAGCGTCGAGGACGAAGACGTCGAGGCCGGTGTTAGCCATGAGGACGGAGATACCACGGGCGAGGGCGATGACGAGAACAACGGACATCATGTCGGCAGCGCCGGTGATGAAGGTGTTGACGATCTGCTTCTCGGACAGGCCACCGATGATACCGATCAGGACGGCCATGAGGAAGAACCAGGTGGAAGCCTCGTCGAAGTACCACTGGCCAATGGGCAGGCCGGTGATCAGGGCAGACCAGCCCTGGACGACGGCGTTACCGTCGGCGTCGTAGACAGCGCCAGCGTCGAAGAAATTGGCGACGCCCTCGTTGAGGTCGGCCAGCGGAATGAAGCCGACGATCATGACGACGAAGGTGAAGGCGAAGGCGATCAGAACACCCTTCTGACGACCGGTGAGCTTGACCTCCTTGTGGACCTCGGAAGCAGCCTTGCCGTGAGCCTCTTCGGCGTCCTTGAGCTCCTGCATCGACAGGATGGTGGAACCCTTGTCAGCCTTGACCTTCTTGGCATAGTTCATCACGAAGACGATGGACATAGCGGTAGTGACAATCCACAGGACGGCACCGAGGCCGATGATGATGGACTGGTTGACCTCAATGCCAACGCCGGTCAGAGCGTCGACGGCAGCGCCGACGGCGAACGGGTTAACCGTGGAGCCCAGGCAGCCGCAGCCAGCGCCGAGCAGGACGGTAGCGGCGCCGACCATGGGGTCGAAGCCAGCAGCCATCATGGTAGCGGCGAGCAGGGCGTAGAAGGGAACGGTCTCCTCGCACATACCATAGGTGGTACCACCGAGGGAGAAAATGAGCATAAGGACAGGAACGAGCATGATCTCGTTGCCCTTAAGCTTCTGCACCAGAACGGCGATGCCGTTGTCCAGAGCGCCAGTCTCGGTCATCATACCGAGGAAGCCGCCCAGGATCATAACGAAGAGGCAGACGGGCAGAGCGTCAGCGAAACCCAGGATCGGGGCGGTGCAGAAATCGCTCAGACGGGCGGCAGTAACCGCGCCGCCGGACGTGCCGGAGACGATAACGGTAATCACTGCAACAATTGCCAGCAGAGCTAGAAGAATGGTGAACGATGAAGGCATACCGCGCTTTTTCTTAGCGGTCTCAGTCATGGTTCTCATCCCCCCTTCATAAATCATTTAACTTTCTCGCGCGAAGCGGATCTTCCGTGCCGTGCCCACCGCCCGACGCGAGATATTTACCAGACAAAGCCGCTCGGGGTGTGTAGCAAGACACCCCGAGCGAGATGCTAGATGCTCTTACTTGAGCGTGGCGTACATGACAGCCTTGATGGTGTGCATGCGGTTCTCGGCCTCGTCGAAGACCTTGGAAGCGGGGCTCTCGAAGACCTCATCGGTGACCTCCTGCTCGGTGATGCCGAACTGCTCGCACTTCTCGGCGCCAATCGTGGTGTTGGTGTCGTGGAAGCTGGGCAGGCAGTGCAGGAAGATGGCACCCGGGTTGGCCATAGCCATGACCTCGGAGGTAACGCGATACGGGGTGAGCTGAGCGATGCGCTCGGCCCAGACCTCGTCGGGCTCGCCCATGGAGACCCACACGTCGGTGTAGATAACGTCGGCACCGGTGACGCCGTCCTTGACGTCGGTGGTCAGCTTGATGGTGCAGCCGTTGGCCTCGGCGATGGGCTTGCAGGCCTCGATGACGTCGTCAGCGGGCATGCACTCCTCGGGGCCGCAGGCCACGAAGTTCATGCCGAGCTTGGAACAGACGACCATGAGGGAGCGAGCAACGTTGTTCTTACAGTCGCCCATGAAGACGAGGGTCTTGCCCTTGATGTCGTAGTTGAAGTTCTCCTGGACGGTCAGGATGTCGGCGAGCATCTGGGTGGGGTGCCACTCGGTGGTCAGGCCGTTCCACACGGGCACGCCGGACTTAGCAGCGAGCTCCTCGACGTCGTCCTGGGCAAAGCCACGGAACTCGATGCCGTCATACATGCGGCCAAGAACGCGGGCGGTGTCCTCGATGGACTCCTTCTTGCCCATCTGCGACGAACCGGGATCGAGATAGGTCACGCCCATGCCCAGGTCCATGCCGCCGACCTCGAAGGCGCAGCGGGTACGAGTGGAGGTCTTCTGGAAGAGCAGAACGATGTTCTTGCCCTCGAGATAGCGGTGCGGAACGCCAGCGCGCTTCATATCCTTGAAGTTCTTGGAGAGCTTGAGCAGGTACTCGATCTCCTCGGTGGTGAGGTCGAGAAGCTTGAGGAAGCTACGGCCGGAGAGGTTAACACCCATGGTTCGATTCCTTTCGAAGAAATGAATTACGTAAATATTAGTGTTGCCCGTTTGACGGGCGAAACCGGTGCGGTTGTAGGGGGACCGCACCGGAACGTTAAAGACTTAGAGGTCCTCGCGCCAGAAGGGCATGCTCATGCAGCGCGGGCCGCCGCGGCCGCGGGAGAGCTCGGCGGAGGGCACGACGAGAAGGTCCAGGCCCTCCTTGT
>NZ_JBDMHB010000039.1:0-19528 GCF_039752955.1 Collinsella aerofaciens | reverse complement strand
AATGCGATCAGAAACGGCGTGAAGTCCGGAGAGCTTTCTGTCGAACCGCCGCGCCGTCGCGCGAGCCGACCGGGCAATCCGGGCAATCTGGTCCCGGCTCTCCCGGTCGTATTCCTACGATATCGCCCCTAGATCATCAATGTGTCAGATAAAGAATGAGGCAATGGCTATGATCACGCCTACGGCAGATGCAACGACTGCGCCTTTTTTCCTCTCCTTTAGTCCGACGAACAGGGTTGCCGTAAAGTAAAGGGCGGAAATGCAGACTATGGCAAGCGAAACGAGTTCCTTGGGCGGTTTCAGCAAAAGGTCGCTAGCAAAGAGTAATGCAAGCAGGGCAAAGCCGATTGTGTTCAAGTATCTCGATTGATTTTGCGACAACATGGCAACTTCCTTTCAGAACATGCAAATGAAAAGTCGGTACGATGTCATTGCGGTTGCAAAAAAGCCGCCGCTAGGACCGGTTGTCACGAGACCGGCGATAACTTCAGCGGTGCCAACAAGCTAGAGATCGCGCAGGCAAGCCTCCTCCTTCGCGTTCAGCTTGACCTTGTGAGGGACGGTGCGGTTATTTGCAGATCCGTGAGAATCGCACCACGCCTTGGAATATGAATCCGTGCAGCGCCCGCGCTCAAAAAAGGTATATATCGTAATTATCGTCGTAATTGTCTCCGACGTAGATCTCGCTGCTCTCGGCGGGAGATCCCTCGTCGGCATAGGCTGCCGCAACGGGCACAAATGGTGTCATGACAAGGGAGTGGCAAAGCGCTGCTGAGACGATGGAGGGCAGGCATTTCTTCATGGCTGGCTCCTTAAACTGGCCTTTGATAGTTACTCGATGTCGCCTCCTTCCGCTTTATATCCGTTGTATTCGGCGTATTTCTTTAATAAGGCAAGAGGTTCTTCCTCTCCTTCGGATGAGCCGATGATGTTTCCTTGGTCATCCAGTATGAATACGGACGGAATATGCTCAAGTTCATATTGGTCATTCACGACCTTATCTTAATCTATGTAAATGGGAAAGTCTCCTTCATGGACCGAGGCTTCTTCAATCGTGCTGTCCTCAGAAACATTGAAAAGGTTCTTCCTTATGGCTGCGAAATTATCAAGTTGTGGCATATCCTCTATGAGAGATTCGCAGTGCGGACACCACGATGCCCGGATACCGCATCATCGGTATCAACCATGACGACCTCGCCGACGGTAGCGGCAAGGCGGGGCTGACGTTTGAGACGACCAACGATGTCCTATACAAACACATCTTGAACGACACAAAGACCAATGTCGGCGGTTGGAGGTCCTCTAAGCTCCGCGCCCGCCTGAACTCCGGTGACCTCTGGGCGCTCCTGCCGGCCGAGCTCCAGTCCAAGGCGAAGGCCGTCACGAAGATGACGGACAACGAGGGCGGCGGTAGCGCCGGCACTCCGACGGCAACGAATGACAAGGTCTTTATCCTCTCGACGACCGAGATTTACGGAGACCTCCAGTCTGACGGCGCCCAGTACGAGTACTATGCGACGTCGAGGTATTCTGGACCTGAGATTGTGTGCTATTTCAGCACTCGTTCCGTGTCTCCGAGTGACTCAACGGACTTTATCTATGTTGACCCTTTCGGTCGCTGGAGCAGCGGTAGTGCCAACAGTGCCGGCAACGTGTTTCCCGCTTGGTGCTTCTAGATTTTCTAGTGCAAGGCCCGCGCGACTCCGCGCGGGCCTATCTTTTGGCAAGTGTACGAACGGTTTAGGTTCGCGGCACAGGTATTCGGGTTGAGGAGAAATGGGGTCATACAGTGGCTCTCAGAGCGCCTGCCGCACTCCCCCGCCATTACCGCTGCGGCGTCATCGTATAGAGCCCATCCTGTTTGGCGTTTCGTTGCGACAGCCCACTTGTCCATCGATCAAGTGACCTACTGGAATAAATTCAGCGACACGCTTGTTCGTTACAGTCGCTATATCTATGTAAATCGCGGCGATAAATACAGCCTGTACTCGGCTATATACCAGCTACGCGTATGTAGATTCATATCGCGTTAATAAATCGGCTCAAGTGCGTGCAGAACGCGCAAGTAGCCGCAAAAAGCGATTATCGCGCAGGTAGATTTTTGGCACCCTGTTGATTAATCAAAATTAAGCAGTTGCTTAAAACAAAAAAGGTCAGGCACTAGGTGCCTGACCTGCAAACTTCTGGTCGGGACGACTGGATTCGAACCAGCGACCCCTTGACCCCCAGTCAAGTGCGCTACCAAGCTGCGCCACGTCCCGAAGCTTTTGTTTGTTGCTCTGCTCTCGCTCGCAACAGGGAGTATATTAACCCGAAACTTTGGACTTGTGCAAGAACTTTTTTAATTATTTTTGAGCAAGTCTAAAATTGTATCTGCGAGCTGGGGTTTTGTTAGTACGGGAAGTTCCTGTGTACCCGCTGTGCTCACAATCCAGGCCTTGTTGGTGTCTGTTCCAAAGCCCGAATCGGCGCGCGAGACATCGTTGGCGATGATCGCATCGCAGCCCTTGCGGGCAAGTTTGCGCTTAGCGTACTCCACGACGTTATCGGTCTCGGCTGCAAATCCGATCACACGGCGCTCGCCCTTTTGGCGTGAAAGCTCGGCCAAAATATCGACCGTCTCGACCAGTTCGATGCGATCCAAGCGTTCGTTGGCCTTTTTGAGCTTGTGGTCCGCAGGGGATACGGGGGTGTAGTCGGCGACGGCGGCTGCACAAATGGCCGCATCGGCCGTCTGAAAGGCACCCAGCGCCGCCTGCAGCATCTCTGCGGCGGTCTGCACGCGCACGCACTCCACGCCGTGGGGGACATCGAGCGACGTCGGTCCCAGCACGAGCGTGACCTCAGCACCGCGGCGAGCGGCCTCCCCTGCCAGGGCGATGCCCATCTTTCCCGACGACCGGTTGCCGATAAAGCGCACCGGATCGATCGGCTCATGCGTGGGGCCGGCAGTGATGACAATTCGTTTACCTGCAAGGTCTTGGGGCGCGGGGTTGAGCACCTCGCAGATGGCTTCGACGATGTCCTCGGGCTCGCTCATGCGCCCCGTGTCCACGTCGCCGCAGGCAAGGTAGCCGCTGCCGGGTCCCACCACATGGACGCCACGGTCGCGCAACGTGGCCATGTTGGCCTGCGTCGCCGGTGCCTTCCACATGCCGTTGTTCATAGCGGGTGCGATCACGATGGGTCGCGGCGTGGCAAGCAGCGTGGTGGAGATGAGGTCATCGGCGATTCCGTTGGCCATCTTAGCGATGATATTGGCCGTCGCGGGTGCCACGACCACCAGGTCGGGCTCCTGCGCCAGCGAAATGTGGTGGATGGGGTCGGAGGGATCGTCGAACAGACCTACCGCGACCGGCTCATTGGTGAGCGCGCGGAAGGTGAGCGGGCCCACAAACTCCGTAGCATGCTCGCTCATAACGACCTTGACGCGTGCGCCGCGCTTTTGCAGCAGGCGCACGATATTGCACGACTTATAGGCGGCGATCCCGCCGGTAATGCCCAGCAGGATCGTTTTTCCCTCAAGTTGCATTGAATTGTTGGGTGCCGCCGTCATCATTTAAGCTTCCTTGCTGGGGAGCACGAGCAGGCGGTGGCAATACGGGCAGTGCGTAATCTCACTACCGTCGTGGTTTAGGTCGCTCATGGACGATGCCTGCAGCGCGGTATGGCAGACCGTGGGGATGTTGCCCTGAATGGTCTCGACGGCCAGGCCGCGGAACTGCTTGAGCAGACGCTCGTAGTCGGTGAGCACGTCGGCCGGCAGCGTAGCGGCAAGCGCGGTGCGCTCCTTCGTGGCGGTGTCAATCTGAGCCTGCAGGTCGGCAGCCTTAGCACGAGCGGCCTTGGTATCTGCCTTCACGCCCTCCTCGAACTTAGCGATAATGGCCTGCGCGCGAGCCTCGCGGTCGAGCGCCTCCTTATGGGCGACAACGACATCCTTGCGGGTGTGCTCGATCTTGTCCAGTCGCTTCGCCAGGGTGGCAAGCTCATTCTCCAGGTCCTGAACCTCACGGTAGTCGGAACCGTCGACGTGGCGCTTCTTGGCAGCCTCAATGGCGTTGTTGGTCTGAATCTCGGTGGTGTTGAGATCGTCGAGCTCAATGTCCAGGTCCTTGCGCTGGGCGTAGAGCTTGGTCATCTCGGCCTTGAGCTTCACATAGGTCTTGCGCTTAGAAGCGAGATCCTTGAGCTCCGGCATATTGGCAAGTTCGCTCTTGTTGCGGGCGAGCTCCAAATCGATCTGTTGCAGCTTGAGTAGCGTAGCGCCGGCGCTCATAAGTTCTCTCCTTTTGTCACAGTCCACCATTGGCAAGGGTTCAGTATTTTAATCGTATGACGGGGGTCGACCCCGGCGTCAACTGCAGAGTTCATCAAGATATCCACGAACGGCTCCTCGGAGCGGTCGTGGCCGAGCAAGATCACCGGCAGCCCGCGCAAGGCAAGGTCCTGCGCCACGTGGTAGCCCGCCTCGCCCGTCACGACAACATCTGCGCCTGCGGCAATGGCGAGCTCTCCAAAGTCGCCCAAGGAGCCGCCCAGAATGGCGACGGTGCGGCACGGGTGCTCGGCTTCGCCCCATACGCGCGGGTCGCTGCCAAAGGCCGTGGCGGCACGGTTGGCGAGATTGCGCAGGTTGCAAGCATCGTGGAGGTTCGCGAGTGAACCCAGACCGGTGAGTTCAGGCTCGTCCACATGCTCCAGCGAGCTTATGGGCTCAGCGTCCAACAGCTCACTCAGGCGAACGCGCGCTTCGTGCGAGCGGTCCAGGTTGGTGTGAAGCGAGATGATGCTCACGCCGCAACGAGCCGCCTCGTACAGTGCGGCGCTGCACTGGGGATGCGCGGAATCGGCCGGACAAAAGGCCTCGGGCGCTTTGATATAGATGGGATGATGCGTCAGCAGCACGTTGGCGCCGGCCTCCTGGGCGCGGTGCACGTTGGCCTCGGTCGCGTCGAGTGCACAGGCAACACCGGTGATCTTTGCAGCGGGATCTCCCACAGATAGCCCAACATGATCCCAGCCCTCGGCGTCTGCCTTGGGATAGCGCGCCAGCAGCGCACGTTCAAGCTCGGAGACGATCATGCGGCACCTACGATCGAGAGCAGCGTCTGGGCGAACTCATCCAGGTCGGCAGGGTTCACGCGGTCATCGAACGAGATGCGAAGGGCGCCCAGCGCCTGCTCGCGACCGATACCCATGGCGCTGAGCACGTGACTCGGGTCCATGCTGCCGCTCGAGCAAGCCGATCCGGCCGAAACTTCAAAGCCGGCGGCATCGAGCTTGATGATGAGCTCCTCGGAGTCCATACCGTCGACGCAGATCGAAACCATACCCGGCAGACGATCTGCCTGAGCATAGTCGCCCATCGTGGCGTGAATGCGAGGATGAGCCGTAAGCGTGGCGTAGAGCTTATCGGACAGGGCCTGCAGCGTCGCGCGCTCCTGGGCCACGTGGGGCGCCAGCGTGCGGGCGGCAGCGGCAAAAGCCAACTGCGTGCGCAGGTCCTGCGTACCGGCGCGACGGCCGGCTTCCTGTCCACCGCCAAAGATGCGCGGACGCAGCGGCGTGCGGTTTTTAAGGTAGAGAGCGCCGGATGCCACAGGGCCGCCAATCTTGTGCGCGGCAACGGTCATAGCATCGACGCCCAGCTCGGTGACATCGAGCGGAATATGCAAGTAGCCCTGGATGGCATCGGTATGAAACAAGGCGCCGGCAGCATGAGCGGCCGCGGCGAGCTCGCGGATGGGCTGCACCACGCCGGTCTCGTTGTTGGCGACCATAATGCTCACGAGCGCCACGTCGTCGTCCAGCAGCTCCGCGAGCGCTGCGGGCTCGATATAGCCCGCGCGGCAGGGCTGCACCAGGTCGACGGTAAAGCCGGCGGCACGCAGCAGCGGCAGGTTGTCCAGAATCGAATCGTGCTCGATGGCCGAAACGATTACACGATCGCGCTTGCGATCGCGCTGACGAGCGCCCTCGGCAAGACCGAGCAGCGCCAGCTGGTTGGCCTCGGTACCGCCGTTGGTAAGGATGATCTCGGACGGGCGAACGCGTGCGCCAAAACTACGGGCGATCTCGCGACGGGCGACTTCCAGGCGTGCGGCGGCCTTGCGGCCAAGCGAGTGCAGCGAGTTGGGGTTGACGCCGGCAAGCTCGCTGTTGTCGTACCCGCGCTGCGCAAGGAGCGCCTCGGCGCGCATGGGCGTCGAGGCGGCATAGTCAAGATTCACGGGTATGCGGTTTTGACCTGCGGTCATAAGGGTTTATGCCTCCTGTGCAGCCTCGTTGCCCAGCTTCTGCAGCAGCGCAACCTCGGCAGTGGGATCTTCGGACTTAAATACGGCAGAACCGGCCACCAGGGCATTTGCGCCGGCCTTGACGACCTCGGCAATGTTCTTGGAAGAAATGCCACCGTCGACCTCGATGAGGGGCGAAACGCCGTGACGCTCGCACATGGCCTTGAGCTCGTGGAGCTTAGCGATGGTGCCCGGGATAAAGCTCTGGCCGCCAAAGCCTGGGTTCACGCTCATGAGCAGTACCATATCGACGACGTCGATGATGCTCTCGAGCACGCACACGGGGGTGGCGGGGTTGAGAGCAACGCCGGCCTTGACGCCGCGCTGCTGTAGATGCGTGAGCGTGCGGTGCAGGTGCGTGGAAGCCTCGTAGTGCACGGTGATCATGTCGGCGCCGGCGTCGGCGTACCAATCGACCGTCTCGTCGGGGTTCGATACCATCAGGTGCGCGTCGACCGGTACATCGGTGGAGCGCTTGACGGCCTTAAGGATGTCAGCGCCAAAGGTGAGGTTGCCGGTAAAGTGGCCGTCCATGACGTCGAAGTGCACGTAGTCGGCGCCGGCGATCTTGTCGAGGTCGCCCTTGAGGTTGGCCATATCGGCCGAAAGGATGGACGGAGCGATTTTAATGGAACCCATGGTAGAAGCCTTTCTGCGCTAGTCGGTGAGTCCGTAGAACTCTTGGGAGGGTACGCGGTCGGTAAGAATCTCGAGCGCCCTATCCAAAGTAACACCGTTGTAGAGCGTTTGCTCCACGGCAAAGGTGAGCGGAATGTCTACGCCCAGTGAACGGGCAAGCTCGCTCACGCTGCGGGCCGCGACGGCGCCCTCGACCACCATATGCGTGCGCGTCTGATACTCGTCGAGCGACACGCCGTGGGCAAACTCGTAGCCAAAGGTGCGGTTGCGCGAATGCTCCGAGGTGCAGGTGGCAATGAGGTCACCCATGCCGGCAAGTCCCATGCAGGTCATAGCTTGACCGCCGCGGGCATGCACCAGACGGCTAATCTCGGCCAGGCCGCGCGTCATGATGAGGGCGAGCGTGTTGTCGCCGGCACCGGTGCCGGCGGAGATGCCGCACACGATGGCGATAACGTTTTTCATGGCGCCGCAGACCTCGACACCGGTCATGTCCTGCGACAGGTAGATGCGGAAGGCCGTGGATAGGAGCAGGTTCTTAAAGGTCTCCCCTACCTGCGCGTCTTTGCTGGCGATGACGGCGGCAGAAAGTCCGCCGCGGCAGATCTCCTCGGCATGGTTGGGGCCCGAAAGCGCCGCGACACGTGCCTCGTTGCCGATCTCATTGGCGATGACCTCGCTCATGAGCAGGCCAGACTCGGGCTCAATACCCTTGGTGAGGCAGAGCACCGGGGTATCGGCGGCGATAAAGGGCGCTGCCCGATGGCACACGTCGCGCAAGTGCGTGGAGGGCACGGCAAAGATGATCGCATCGGCACCGTCGAGCGCCTGGGCGAGTTCGGTCGTTGCTACCACGTTGTTCGGCAGCTCGTAGCCCACAAGGTAGCGGGGGTTGCGGTGCTCACCGTTAATGCCGGCGGCCGTCTGCTCGCTATGGGCCCACATGGTCACGCGCACGGCTCGCGCGGCGGCAAGGCCGGCGACGGCGGTTCCCCACGAGCCAGAGCCAATCAGCGCAACATTCATGACTCTCTCCTACTTATCGTCGGGCTCGGTGACGCGCTTGGTAAACGAGAGCTTGGACTCCTTACCTGTCATGAGCTTTTTGATGTTCGTACGATGGGCCCACACCACAGTAATGCCGATCAGCGCCATGCAAAACTTAAGTCCGAGGCTGCTGTACGGAAAGACCGCGCAGGCAGCGATGGGAAGACCGATGGCCGCGGCAAGCGAGCCCACCGACACAAACTTGGTGATGGCGACGGCCACGATAAACATGCCCAGCAGCGAAAGTCCGATGGGCCAGTACCAGGCGAGGATGACGCCCAGACCAACTGCGATGCCCTTGCCGCCATGGAAGTTGAGGTAGGGCGAGAAGATATGGCCCCACACGGCTGCCAGGCAGATGACGCCGAGCATCCAGTCGCCGGCGGCACCGGGGGCCATAATGCTCACGGGGAAGCCATAGCCCGAGTCGGCAATGAGCGGACGCGCGATAAGGACGCAGATGGCGCCCTTAAGGCAGTCTAGCAGCAGCGTGAGCGCGGCCACTTTGGGGCCGGCCACGCGCAGGGCGTTGGTGGTGCCGATGTTGCCGGAGCCCGCCTTACGAATGTCCGTGTGGTTGAACACGCGGCCCAGGATCAGACCAAACGGAATCGCCCCGATAAAGAACGAGACCACGGCGCAGATGGCGGTCAGAAGAATCGGATTATGCATCCTTTTGCTCCTTCTTCCTAAAGAAGAGTCGAATGGGCGTGCCGGCAAAGTCGAAGGTCGAGCGCATGCGGTTCTCTACGTAGCGCTGGTAGGTGTCGTTGACCAGGTCGCTGTGGTTGACGAAGAACGTGAACGTCGGCGGGTTGACGCCCGTCTGGGTCACGTAGTGCATACGCAGGCGGCGCTTGCCGTCCACCACGGTATGACCGAACTCGCGCAGGTCGGTGAGGAACGTGTTGAGGCGTGAGGTGCTGATCTTCTGCGAGCGCGTCTTCTCGGCAGCGTCTACCATTGCCCAGATCTTCTCGACGCTGCGGCCAGTGAGGGCAGAGATGCGCAGGTACTGGGCCCAGGGAGCCATGACGCCCAGACGGCGGTCGATGGTCTCCATGCAGGCCTCGCGCTTACGGTCGTCGTCGAGCAGGTCCCACTTGTTGAGCAGCACCACGATGGCGCAACCGCGCTCGATGGCAAGGCCCATGACCTTCTGGTCCTGCTCGGTAACGCCCACGGAGGCGTCAACGACGAGCAGCGCCACGTCGGCGCGGTCGATGGCGCGCAGGCCGCGGACCATCGAGTAGTACTCGATGTTCTCGTACACGGTGCTCTTCTTACGGATGCCCGCAGTGTCGACCATGCGGTAGTGCTTGCCGTTGCGCTCGACGACCGTGTCGATGGCGTCGCGCGTGGTTCCGGCAATGTTGGACACGATGGAGCGGTCGGCGCCCAGGATGCGGTTGAACAGCGAGGACTTACCGGCGTTGGGGCGGCCGATGATGGCGACGTTCAGCGCGTCGGGGAACTCATCGGCGACCTCGTCCTCTTCCTCGGGAAGCAGGGCCACGATGTCGTCGAGCAGGTCGCCCGTGCCATGACCGTGCAGGGCCGAGAGCGGCGTGGGCTCACCGATGCCGAGCGAATAGAACTCCCAGATGCTGTCGTTCTCGCGATCGGGGTTGTCGAGCTTGTTTACCAGCAGAAAGACCGGCTTGTCGCAGCGCTTGAGCATGCGGGCGACCGACTCGTCCTCCTCGGTGACGCCGGTGCGGCCGTCGACCACAAACAGGATGACGGCGGCTTCCTCGGCGGCGGCGAGCGCCTGGTCGCGGATGGACGTGGCAAAGACGTCATCGCTCTTGAGCGGCTCGATGCCGCCCGTGTCGACGATGGTGAACTCGCGGCCGTTCCACTCGGCCGTGTGATACGAGCGGTCGCGCGTGACACCGCGTGACTCGTGGACGATGGCGTCCGAGGTCTGGGCCAGGCGGTTAACGAGCGTGGACTTGCCCACGTTGGGGCGTCCGACGACGGCGACGATAGGTTTCATCTGCTCTCCTTTAATGGGTAGGGTCAGTGGAAGTGTTAGAGTCGGCAGGCACAATGCCAAGGATGTGCTCCAGGGTATCGAGCAGCTCATGCGGCATGGTCGACACCACATGAACCTCGGCGCCGCGACTGGTAAGGCTTGCGAGTAAATCGTCACGATGATACTCGTCAAGCGTCATGCCGTCAGCGTTGAACATGAGCTTAGGCACAAAGAGCATAACCCCAGAGAGATCCTGCGGCAGCTGCTCCAGAATGTCACACGCGACGATGAGGCCGGTCACGTCCACGTTGCCGCCAAAGTAGCGGTTCTTGATGGCTGTGACGGTGCCGGCGAGACCATGCGGCGACTCCACAAAGCGCGCCACGGTGTCGCGAGCGCTGGCGCCGGAGAGGCACAGAAGGCGCTGGTTGCGCTCGGCGATTGCCTCGCGAACTCGGCGCAGGCGCTCGGCATCGGCGGCGAGCACGTTGTCGGTCTCGTCCAGATAGGAGCGGATCATACCGATGCCGTCGTAGTACTGCGGGTAGCCGTCGTAAAAGTCCGCCTCGGGTGGCTCGATGCCGGCATCCAAGTAGAACTCGTCGCTCATCTGGAAGGTGTGGCGGCCAAAGCGCTCGAAGGCACGGTCCTGGAACGGTCGGATCATGGCAATGGTCTCGCGCGCTAGCTCGGGCTTGTCGCTGTAGGACCAGCTAAAACGGTTCTGATGCTTGGTAAAACCGAGCGGCACAATGCCCAGACTGGTGATTTGCTCGTGCTCCTCGCAAAAGCGCAGGGTCTTTTCCAGCTCCTCGCCGTCGTTCATGCCGGGACACAGCACAATCTGGGCGTGGATCTCGATGCCGGCTGCCATGATGGCCTCGAGCACGTCCATGCCGCGCTGGGCGTTGCGGCCCATCATGCGGCGGCGGACGTCGGGGCTCACGGCGTGGACCGACACGTTCATGGGGCTCATGTTGCGTTGGATGACGTTTTGCACATCTTCGTCGGTGAGGTTGGTCAGCGTGACGAAGTTGCCCTGCAAAAAGCTTAGGCGGTAGTCATCATCGCGGATGTAGAGCGTGGAGCGTCCGCCCTTGGGCAGCATGGTCATAAAGCAGAACACGCAGGCGTTCACGCAGGTACGCATGCCATCGAAGATGGGGCCATCGAACTCCAGACCCCAGTCCTCGCCGGGAAAGCGATCAAGCTCAACGGGGGTGACGGTGCCGTCGCGCGGATCGAAAACCTCCAGCTCGACGGTGTCGTCGTCGGCCTCCCAGAGCCACACGATCATATCGGTCAGCTGTTCGCCGTTGACCGTGAGCACGCGCATGCCCGGCTCGATACCCACATCCCATGCGGGCGATTCGGGACGCACACTCTTTACAAGCGCGCCATCACCCGGCTCGGGGTCGCGGCTGCGCCCGTAATCGGCCACCTCGGCGGCGTATGCGGGTACGGTCTGGTCCATGATTAGCGGCAAAGCTCCTTGATGCGCTCGACGGCGCGCTCGATGTGTTCTTGCGGGGTGGAGGCTCCGGCTGTGATGCCGATGTGGTGAGCGTCGGTAAACCACGCGGCCTGTAGCTCGGAAGCTTCCTCGATATGATGTGTGCGCTCGCAAACATCGGCGCAAATCTGCGCCAGGCGGCGGGTGTTGCCCGAGTTTTTACCGCCCACCACGACCATGCAGTCGCAGCGGTTGGCAAGTGCGGCTGCTGCCTGCTGTCGCTCGCTCGTGGCGGCGCAGATGGTGTTGATCACACGCAGCTCCTGCACGCGCGGGGTGATGGAGGCTACAACCTCGGCCAGGTTCTGCGCGGTTTGGGTGGTCTGCACAACCAGGCCTACCTTGCCTTTGAGCGGCAGCGCGTCCGCATCGGCGGCGCAACTCACGACCTGCGCGTCATCGCCGGCATGGCCCAGGATGCCCTCAACCTCGGGATGGCCCGGCTCGCCCACGACGAGCACGCGATAGCCCTCGCGCACCAGGCGCTCGGCGGCCACGTGGACCTTCTTGACGTAGGGGCAGGTAGCATCGACCACGTCGAGGCCGCGCTCGCGAGCTGCCTCAATCACCTGCGGCACCACACCGTGCGCGCGAATGATCACGGTGCCCGATGCGGCATCGTCCAGGGTGTCGGCCAGACCGACGCCTGCCTCGGCAAGCTCGCGCACCACGATGGGGTTATGGATGAGCGGACCCAGGGTGTGGACCTGAGCGGTCTCCCCCGCCTGCGGGGCGGCCGCCAGGGCCATATCGAGCGCGCGCTGCACGCCGTAGCAGGTGCCGGCGTGGGCAGCGATTTCGATGGTTGGGGCGTCTGCCTTGCCGGACACAGCCTTGGCAGTATTCATGACATCCTCGCCCATGGCTAGAACCTACCCGGGTGCTCGGCGCACAGTTCATCGCGCATGGCGTAGACGCGACTCATGGCTTCGGACTCAAACCATGCCAGGCGCTCCTTGCGCTTTAGCTCGGCCGGAGCGTCGGAAAGCGAGATAGCCTTGCCGGCACGGATCCAGCACTTTTTGGGGCGCATGAGCTTTTTGCCCTTAGGCGTAATGTCGGACCAGCCACAAATGGCGAGCGGGTTGACGGGCGCCTTGCCCATCTGGGCGATGAGCGCGAAGCCGCCGTGGACCTCGGGCTTGATCTCGCGCGAGCGGATGCGCGTGCCCTCGGGGAAGATCAAGACGTCCTCGCCGCGCTGCAGCGCATGCTGGGCGGCGCGCAGGCACTTCATGTCGGCGGTGCCGCGCTCGACGGGAATGCCACCCACGCGGCTAAAGGCCCAGCGCACGATCTTGGACTTGGCAAACTCAGACTTAAAGATGGGGCGAATGCGGCGGCCGCCAAAGAACAGCGCCGTCTCTACGGCCAGGAGCTCGGCCATTGAGGTGTGGTTGCAGATGACCACGCTGCCGCGGCCTTCCTGGCGCTCAAATAACAGATCGGCGTCCTCGACCTTCCAGCGCCACATGAGCTTGGAGAAAGCCCAAAGGATTGCCATGACCACGAAGACGGTGCCGCGGATGAGCGCGGGGAACTCGGCATAGGGGGCGTTGTAGTAATCCTCGGGCGTCTGCTTAAACAGGCGCATGGGTTACCTCCTTTGGTTGATGAGGTCCTCGATAATGCGGACGACCTCATCGATGGTGTGGGCGGTGGAGTCGACGTGCACCGCGTCCTCGGCGGGCACGAGCGGCGCGACCTCGCGGCTGCTATCGAGCTTATCGCGCTGCTTGAGGGCGTCGAGGGTCTCGTCGACCTCGGTCTCGAGCTGTGCGTCGCTGAGCGGCTGGGCGTCGTTTTGGTGGCGCTGCAGCACGCGGCGACGGGCGCGCTCGCGCGGGTCGGCGGTCAGGAAGACTTTGACCTGCGCGTTGGGGAACACGACGGTGCCGATGTCACGACCCTCGGCCACGATATCGCGGTCCTCGGCGGCGCGGCGCTGATGGATGAGCATGGCCGCGCGCACGCCCGGGTAGGCCGAGACCTTGGACACGTTGGCGTCCACCTGCGGGGTGCGGATGGCAGCCGAGGCGTCCTGGCCGTCGATGGTCAGACGCGTGTCCTCGCCGGTGCCGTTAGTAAAGCGAATCTCGATCTGCTCGGCGAGGGCATCAATGGCAGCCTCGTCGTCCAGATCGATGCCGCGGTCGAGTGCGGCGAAGGTGACGGCGCGATACATGGCACCCGTGTCGAGCTTGTTAAAGCCCAGCTGGCGGGCAATCTCCTTGGCGATGGTGGACTTGCCGGAACCGGCGGGGCCGTCGATGGCGACGATCATGCAATGCTTCCTTTCGGTGGTTGACGTGCTGGTATGGGACGCGGACGCTGCGGCTCGGCGGGTTGCCTAGCTCGTGTAGCGCTCGCGGTAGGTGTTGCGCCTGGGCGCGGAGCCGTGGCTGCCGTGGTGACGCGTGCGGCTGGCGGGCGTGTCTTGGGGCTTGCCGCCGTTGCGCTTGGAGCTCGCCTGCTTGGGCGGGATGCCGCCGCCTTTGATGATCTGCACCTCGCGGTCGGTGAGCTCGCGCCACGAGCCCTTGGCCACGCCCTCGAGCTCCAGGCCGGCAAAGTTGCAGCGGTGCAGACGGATCACCGGGTGGTGGATCTTGCTCAGCATGCGTTTGACTTGATTCTTGCGGCCCTCGCGGATGATGACCTCGACGGCAGTGGTGCCGGGCTTGACGCCTTGCGGCGCCACTGCCTCGGCCTCGCGCGCGTTAATGACACGGCAGATTGCCGGCTGGCACAGGCCGTCGTCGAGCTCGATGCCACGGCGGAGCGGTTCTAGATCGCGGTCGGTCAGTTGCCCGTCCACGAGTGCCTGGTAGGTCTTATAGACATGCTTGCTGGGGTGCAGCAGGTCCTGCGACAGGTCGCCGTCGGTGGTAAAGAGTAAAAGGCCCGTGGTGTCGCGGTCCAGGCGACCCACCGGGAAAAGTCCCGGAAAGCGGTCGCGCGGGACCAGATCAGCCACGCAAGGGCGCTCCTGCGGGTCGCTCATGGTGGTGAGGTAGCCGGTCGGCTTGTAGAGCATCAGGTACACGGCGCCCTGGTTGAGCTTGACGGGCATGCCGTCGACCTCAATATGATCGCGGTCGACATCGACTTTGGTGCCCAGCTCGGTCGCGACCTGGCCGTTGACGGTCACGCGGCCAGCGGTCATCAGGTCCTCTGAGCCGCGGCGGCTCGCCACGCCCGCGCGTGCCAAAAAACGCTGCAGGCGCATGGTGTGCGGATAGACGGGCTGGGCGTCGGTTGCGGGTACTGCGTTGCCCATGGCGCGCGTCTCCCCTACTTCGTTAGTCCTCGTCATGCAATTCCTCCGAGGTCTCGTCGACGACCAGGGTCTCCAAGTCCTCGACCGCCTCAACATCTTCAACATCGGTATCGAGCAGTTCGCGCTCTTCGTCCAGGTCCTCGGCCTGCTCCTCGAGCGTGGACTGAATGCTGCGGCCGCTCAGGCGCTCACGGATAAACTGGCGCGACTGCTCGTCGGGGGCAAACTGCTCCAGATCGGGCAGGTCGCGGGTGGAGCGCAGACCGAACTTTTCCAAGAAGGCGTTGGTCGTGCCGTAAATGATGGCCTGACCGCGCTGGGGGTCACGGCCGAGCTCGCGCACCAGACCCTTGTCCACGAGCGACGCGATGACGCCGTCGGAGTTGACGCCGCGGATGCCCTTGACCACCTCGCGCGTTACGGGCTGGTGGTATGCGATGACGGCCAGGGTTTCGAGCGCCGCCTGGGACAGCTTTTGCGTGTCCCAGCTCAACACATAGGCCTCGACCACGTCGTGGTAGGCGGGGTGCGTGAACAGGCGCCAGCCGCCGGCGACCTCGCGCAGCTGAAAGCCGCGGTTGGCCTCCTCGTACTCAACCTTGAGCTCGGCGAGCAGCGACGCGCATTCGCCGGGGGCGATATCGAGCGCACCGGCCAGCGCGGGCGCACTCACCGGGTCGCTCGACACCAGCAGCAGCGCCTCGAGGGCGCCTTTGAGGCTGTTTGCCTCCAGCGTGGAAAGGGTTGACATGGTTGCGGCTCCTATTCGGTGAGCTCGGGGCCCTCGCCGGGCACATAGGCCTCGGCGCCCTCGACGCGGTTGATGCGGATGGTTCCAAAGATCTCGTCCTGGCTCAGCGTGAGCGAGCCGCGCTTGGCGAGCTCAAGCATAGCTAGGAAGGTGACGACGAGCTGCTCGGTAGTGGCATCGCCGTCCAGTAGCTCGCGGAAGGTGCAGGTTTGGTGCGCCATGGTAAAGCGGTCGACCGAGGCCACCGTCAGGTCGAGCGGCACGCGATGCGGTGCCACGTGCTCGGCCTCCAGCAGGAAGGTCTGGCGCTTGCCGTCCAGGTCGGCGCAGATGACGGCGAGGCCGCGCAGGGTGATGCCGGCCAGGTAGTCGGGCATGAGGCCCAAGAACTCGGGGTCGGGGCCGGCCACACGCGGGTGCATGCGGCTTTCGGCCTGCATGCGGGCACCGAGGGCCGCAGCCGCGCCTTTAAACTGTTTGTAGGCAATCAGGCGTTGGATCAGGACCTCGCGCAAGGCGTCGCCGTCGAGCGTGCTGAGCTCCTCGAGGTCTTCGTCGAACTCGTCATCGTCGTCATCGGCTTTGCGCGGGGCCTCCTGCGGCACCAGAGAGGCAGCCTTGATGTCCAAAAGGGTTGCCGCGACCAGCAAAAAGTCGCTCGCCACGTCAAGGTCCAGCGCCTCGATGCGCTCGGCCTCGGCAAGGTACTGCTCGGCCACCTCGCTGATGGAGATGGCGCCGATATCTACTTTTTGGCGGGTTACCAGCTGCAGCAGCAGGTCGAACGGTCCGCTGTAGACCTGCGTCGACACGCGATACGACATCTTCGACCTCCTTTGACGGCGCCTTCGCGGCGCGGTTTGGGTGCATGTTGCGACCGTTTTGCACGGTCGACCTGTAAGTTTACCTTAGATGCCGGCGATTGCGAAGTTGAGCAGCAGCTCAGCGAGCGGATACACGGTAACGTCGAAATAGCGGCCGATTACGTCGATGCCGGTCCACGTAGGCAGCAGGTACAGCACCAGGATGAGGATGGGCATAGCGTATTGCTGCAGATGGTAGTAGTTGTTGAGCGCCTTGCCCTTGAGGAAGGGCACGATGATCGACGAGCCATCGAGCGGCGGGATCGGGATGAGGTTGAAGAACGCGAGTGACAGGTTGACCACGATAAAGGTGGCGCCGAAGTTCATGATCTGTGACGCCAGGGCAAAGGACATGCTGGTGTAGAGGCTGCCATATGCCAGGCGCATGAGGACCGCGGCAAGACACGCGAGCGCGATGTTCGATGCGGGGCCGGCAACGCTCACCAGGACCTCGTCGCGCTTGGGGTGCTTGAGGTTGTTGAGGTAGACGGGCACGGGCTTGGCGAAGGCGAACACCGGGCCGCCGGCGGCAAGCATGAGCAGCGGCAAGATGATGGTGCCAAACGGGTCGATATGGTTGAGCGGGTTAAGCGACACGCGGCCGCGTGATCGGGCCGTCTTATCGCCGAGTGCCCACGCCGCAGCGGCGTGCGCACTCTCGTGGATCACGATGCCGACGATGACGGCGACGGCGCTCGCGAGCAGGTTCATGATGTAGCTGCTGGACATGGTGCTCCCCTAGCGGACGCGGCGCGAGGCGCGAGCGAGTAGGTAGTCGGCCACAAACAGGATGACGGCCACGATGGCGTAATCCAGGCGGAATACGCCGCCAAAGGGCGAGGTGATGACGCCGTAGCCGGCGATGGCGCTCGGCAGCGCGCGCGAAAGCTCAACGACAAAGCCCACGATCTGCAGCTTGGCGGTGAGGCCGCTAAAGCACAACAACACAGTCATCGCACTCATAAAAATGCCGCAGATGCGACAGGCGATGGCGATGATGCTCATCGCCACGGCAGCGGCCTTACGAGAGTTCACGCGCGGTCTCCTCTTCGATCTGGGTGGAAAGCTCCAGCCATTCGTCCTCGAGCTTGGGCAGCTCTTGCTTAAGGCCGTTATATTCCCCCAGCGCGGCATTGAACTTGTCCTGATCGGCATAAAGCTCTTCGCTGGCCATCAATTCCATAAGCTCGTCATAGCGGGCGCGCTTTTTGTCGAGCTCCGCCTCGATCTTCTTGAGCTGGTTGCGCACACCCTTGAGCTTTTTGTTGAGCGCGGCGCGGGCTTGGGCCTCGGCGCGCTTCTGCTCCTTGGTCTTTTTGCCCTCGGTAGGCTTGGAAGCGGCGGCGGGCGCATCGGGCTGGGCCGCGGTGACTTTGGCGGACTTGGCCGTGGCCGGCGCACTCTCCCCTGCTGCCTCGGCAGCGGCGCGGGCCGCGAGGTCCTCGCGCTTGTAGAGGTAGTAGTCGTAGTCGCCGTCGTAGACCGTGACCTTGCCATCGCGGATGTCAATGATGCGGTTGGCAACGGCGCGCACCAGGTGCTCGTCGTGGCTGATCAGCACGATGGTGCCGGGGAAGTTTTGCAGGGCGTTTTCGAGCATGTCCACCGAGTCGATGTCCAGGTGGTTGGTGGGTTCGTCCAGGCACAGGAGCGCCTCGGGGGCCACGAGCATCTTGGCCAGTGCCAGACGCGCTTTTTCGCCGCCAGAGAGGACGCGGACCTGCTTTTCGATGGAATCGTTGTCGCTAAATAGGAAGGCGCCCAGCAGGCTGCGCTGCTGCGGCACGGTCCACTTGGGCGTGACGGTGTCGATCTCTTGCAGGACGGTGTTGGACTCGGTCATGCCTTCGAGCGCGTGCTGGGCATAGTAGGCGACGCCGACGTTGGTGCCCAGGTCGCGCGTGCCGGTGGTGGGTGGCTCCAGGCCGGCGAGGATCTTCATGAGCGTGGACTTGCCGGCGCCGTTGGGGCCGACGAGCGCCACATGCTCGCCGCGGTAGAGCTTGAGGTCGATGTCACTGTAGATGTGCTTGTCGCCGTATGACTTGGAGACGCCCTCGAGGCCCACGACCATATCGCCCGAGCGCGGCGGGTCGGGGAACTTAAAGTCGATATGCTTGTGGCCCTCGGGCAGGATGACGAGCTCCTTTTTGATCTGCTCGATTTTGCGGATGCGCTCCTGGGCCTGGGCTGCCTTGGTGGGCTTGTAGCGGAACTTATCGACGAAGACCTGCATGTGGGCGATGTCGCGCTCCTGGGCGGCGCGCTTGGCGCGCATCTGCTCCAGGTTGTCCTCGCGCTGCTTGAGGTAGCTGCTGTAGTTGCCGGTGTAGGTGGTTACGCGACGGTTTTCGAGTGCGGCGACGTGGTCGACGCAGGCGTCCATGAAGGCGCGGTCGTGGCTGACGATGAGGACGGCGCCGTCGTAGTTGGCAATAAAGCCGCGCAGCCACTGGACGCTCTCGAGGTCCAGATGGTTAGTGGGTTCGTCCAGAAGCAGCAGGTCGGGGTGACGCAGGAAGAGCTTGGCAAGTGCGATACGCATCTGCCAGCCGCCGGAGAACTCGGAGCACGGGCGCTCAAAGTCGGTGACCTTAAAGCCCAGGCCGGACAGGATCTTGCGCGCGTTGCTCTCGAGCTCGTAGCCGCCCAGATGCTCAAAGCGGTCCTGGACCTGGCCGTACTCGTTGAGGAGGGCGTCGACGTCCTTGCCCTGCTCGGAGAGCTCGGTGATCTGGGCCTGCAGCTCGTTGGCGCGCTCGCCCATGCGGCGGATTTCCTTGGCAGCGGCCATGACCTCGGCAAGGATGGTGGTGTCCTTTTGCTCCAGGTTGGTTTCCTGCTCTAGGTAGCCCACCTGGCAGTCCTTGGCGTACTGGACCTGGCCGGCGTCGGGGCTGTCGATGCCCATGATGATCTTGAGCATGGTGGTTTTGCCGGCGCCGTTGGGTCCCACGAGCGCAAAGCGCTCGCCGGGGTTGATCTGGAAGGACGCGCCGCTAAAGAGGACGCGCGCGCCGAAGCTTTTTTCGATCTTGTCGACCAGGAGGATCATGGTGCCGCCTTTGACCTTGTGTGCCAATATGAAAAAAGGCCCCAACTTGCGTTGGAGCCTCATTCAATGCTCGGGTGGAGACGAGGGGGATCGAACCCCTGAC
>NZ_JBDMHB010000038.1:0-19918 GCF_039752955.1 Collinsella aerofaciens | reverse complement strand
CCATGTATTTGTGGCTCGTTCTCGTGATGTTGATTTGCGCAGGACTGCAAACGCGGAAGGGCTATGTCGATACCAATCGTTTTGGGCAAACCGAGCATCTTCCTGTTGGATATTTCCTACTTCTCAGCGGTCTTAGCGGCGCCGCGTTCGCGCTTGTTATTGCCGCAATGCGCTGTATCGCTGAGGCGCAGATCGTACCGCTCGAAAGCGTCTTTTGGTTGGCGAACCTGGCCACGGGCGTGTTCTGCGGTGCGACGATTTTCGCGGCCACGTTTGCTGGCCTGTGCGCAACGTTTTTCACGGCGAAAAGACGCCGTGCCAAGCTCGAGGCAGAACTCGACTCCTCTGACGATATCTAATGCGTAATGGGCTGGCTCTGGGTATCCAGAACCAGCCCATTTGATGTTCGATGAGCCGAGTCGACGTCTCTCACAAAAGTAACTAGGAGCTAGCGAGGCCTATCCGAATTGGCCTCATTGGCGGTGTCGATCTCGAGCGCCGTGCGGCGGGCACTGTAGGCGACGAGGCCGGCGCCTGCCGCGGCGAGTGCTGCAGCGGCTGCCGTGAGGGGAACGTTGGCATCGCCCGTGCCCGCAAGCGCGCCCGCTTTTCCGGAGCGCTTGTTATTGCCGTGGTCCTTGCCACTGCCGGAGCTGCTTCCGCCGGAGCCGCCGCCCTCGTCAGTACCGCCGCCACTTGAGCCACCATCGCCGTCCGCCGTCATCGGGGCGTCGTGAAGCCCTGTGGCGTCCGCGCTGTCGCATACGCCGACCTGAACTTCTGAGCGTTCGCATGCCGCGTCGGGCACGTGGAGCTCATGCAGTACAGCACCCAGCGCCGAGTTCGCGCCCGGTCGAATTTCTTCGAGCGTTACGGGATCGAGCGCCACCAGATTACGCGCCTTCGCATACAGCGTTACGCGTTTGCCCACTTCGTCGCTCCAACTCTCGGGGATGGCGAAGCTCATACGGAACTGTGCCGTGCAACCCGGTGCCAGCACGGCGTTGCCGTTGTCGGCTACCAGCGGGTGCGTTGCAAAACGTGCGCCCAGCGTCTCGAGCGCGTACTTCACGTGTGCCATATCGTTGGCCGAAGCGTCCTCGGCAAGCTCTGGATCGTAGATCGAAGCCATGCGTGCGTTCACTCCGAATCCGATGGATGCGCTGGAGAACGGCTGGCTGGAGCCCTCTCGGTACAGATCGATCGTGCCGGCGGTCAGTAAGGTGTTGCCGTCGTTTCGCACCGTGACCATGAAGGATTCGCCTGCTGCTCCGGGCACCACCGCGCCCGAGGTAGCAACGGCGCCCGTCGGAGTGGCACACGCCACCAAGGGCACTTCGATGTCGTGCAGCTCTGCCTCGCTCTTCTCCGCGCTCACAATGTGCGTGGCGAGCGCGGAGAGCATGCCTCCCGACGTCAAAAATGTCGTTATCTGATCGATGGGATGGTCCAGCTCGCACATCACGAACGGCTCCGTGAACAGATCGCCTGCCAAGGTGCTGGCGAAGATGCGGAAGTGCTTGCCCATCACTGCTACCGGGTTGCCTTCTTCGTCGTAGGTCTGTCCCACCTTGCCATCGGTGTTCTCTACATAGAGCACGCACCTGCCGTTGTTGCTTACGCTAAACGATGCCGGGCCACAGCCTGCGGCACCCACGGGCTCCGACGCAAATGCCGCCGCGCCTCGCGTCCAAGTAATATGCTGCAGCTGCTCGTTGACGGTGGCCAAAAAGCCCGTGTGCTGCGGCCACGGCACCGCACGGGGTACCGTGGCGTCTGGTGACATAACGCCCCAGCCCGCAATGGACTGGCCGATCACGGCGTACGATGCGCAGCCGCAACCGTCTGCGGTCTCGTACGCAACGGGCACCACCATTTTGCCGTTGATATCCTCGGGCTCGCCCAGTTCGATACTCGACGGTGCTTGCGGAAAGCGGAGAACTTGGCGGAACGTCAGGCTGTCGCCCGAAACGTCCGACCACAGGGTAAAGCACTCCAGCGCAACCTCAGCCTCGCTGCCGAGTGCCTTTTCTGCGGTGGTTCCGCGGCGGTGGAGGTAGGCACCCGACAAGCGCCCGTCGACGAGCGTCTTGCCCACCGTGATACGCGGGCACTGCAGGCAATGGTAGCCATCCTCTTGCAGGCGGCCGCGCGAGATGCTGCGCCATGACGTATGCGACACCACGCGGATCTCGTCATTACTTATACGCAGGCGCACAACGGACAGTATGCCGGCTGTGCTTGCCGTATCGAAAAGGGTGTTGTCGCCGTCGGGGCGCTCGCCCGAGACCAGCAACACGTAGGCGTCCTGGTTTTCTCTTCCGTCCGTATATTCCACCACGTCGAAGTCGTAATCGTATATGCCGTCGCGCTCCACGTCGCCCTCGCCAAACCCAAGGGGAAAGTCCACGGGCGTGGGAGCGGACCACGTGCCGTTTGCCTTTGTGTGCACCACCAGACGCGAGCGGCCATTGTCGCCGTAGCGCACCGAGGCGATACGGAACAGG
The DNA here is from genome assembly GCF_039752955.1 of Collinsella aerofaciens. Lineage (GTDB taxonomy): Bacteria > Actinomycetota > Coriobacteriia > Coriobacteriales > Coriobacteriaceae > Collinsella > Collinsella aerofaciens_BI. The sequence goes on along the minus strand of NZ_JBDMHB010000038.1, from coordinate 17,411 downwards.
CACTCTACGCCGGCGATAATCGCCAGCTTCATGTGAGCTTCGCTGAGAACGCCGGTAAACAGCACGTTGTCGCTCGAGGGCTTGATTCCGCCACGCTCGTCCTCCGATACACCAGCAGAATTGGCGTTGGGGTCCGCAACGGCGTTCGCCGCCTGCCTGATATGGGTGTACTCATACATCGGCGCGGCGTTTTCGTCGTTCTCTATCAGTGCGTGGACGAAATGCTCGACCTGTCCCGTGTCGTCGCTTTCTGCATCCGCCTCGAGCTCAATGCACGTGACCGCTTGATCCCAATCGCGCACGACAGGCGCGACGTTTATCGCGGTGGCTGCAACCTCGGCGCGTGCGAGCAGCTCGGCGTTGGTGACGATGGTGGCCGATGCGATAAATTGCGGCACGCCGCCCGCCTCGATGTTGCCGGGCGTGCCGAAGCGGGCATCCAGCGTGTAAGGCGTATCTCCACCCAATGCGAGCTCAGAGCGCTGGAGCACATACTGGTCGCCATTGTTCACCGACATATTCCACGAATCGAGGAGTGTGGGCCACGACCCCGACCAAGCCTTGGTGGTCCACTTGAACATTACGAACTGGAGTATCACATCGACATCGACGTCTGCACCTACGCGCAGTCGCGGAAGCTGGTGTCCATCTGCCTTCTCGTACCCAATGAACAGCGTGAGGGATGCGGCGCCGCGCACGGCAGACGAAGCGACGCCTGCAACGCCAGCGCCAAAGGTGACGGCAAGCCCGATCTGGATGGTGAACGAGCCCGAGGTGTTTGAATAGTCGAGCGAAATGTTTTTAAAAAACGCCGCGCCGCTGCCGTGCGTGTGGGCACCCACGGCGAGCGCCAGCTTCGCCAGCACCCAGGGGTTGACGTTTAGGAAAAACGGCACCGGTCCTAGGGTAAACTGCTCGGTCCAGTTGAGGTCGGTTTTTACCTGGAAGAGGGCCTTAATATTGCCGAATGCGGGATCGTTGTTGTCGCCCCAGGTTTTGCCCACCCAGTCGTAGGCGAGCGAGCCGTACAGCTGTGTGGCGATATCCATCGTGAATAGCAGCGTGCAATGGTGGCGAAGGAGCTTGGTGTTTCTTGGATCGGTGCCCGAACCGGCACTCATGCTCTTATATTGATTCCACTTCCCCTCCATTTCGTCGAGGTAGCGGTTTGCCTGCTTGGCACCCGACTCGCGCGGTGACTTCTTCCAGTACTCCGGATCCGGATTGCCCGAATCGTTCATATAGCTGGCTGGTTTGTATCCTCCGCCAAACAGCACGTATCCAGCAAACGAGAAATCGAACAAAATGGGGAACGCGGGCATCCAGCAGGTGAACTTGTTGCCGCCAATGCCGGGGAACGCTGCTGGGAAATCAAACGGAGTAATCTCTTGGTCCATGGTGGTGGGGACGATAGTGGTCGAGCCCGATTCCGCCTTTGCGGCCGGCGCGGTGACAACGGCCATGGGGGAGGAGAGTGTATAGGTCTTGCCCTGATAGTCGAGGACAAAGCGCAGCTTGCATCCTTCCTCCAGAAGGTTTGACGCTGCATCGAGGAACTTGTCTTCGAGTGTGAACGTCGCCAGATTATCCGCGCCCGATGCGCTGGCCTTGATCTGACCGATCTGCGTGACGGTTTCGGGTGAGCTGCCCGCGGCAGGCGTCACTTTGTTGATGTGCAGCGTTGCCTGTCCACCCTGCGGCAGATGCGCCTGCACGGTAAAGGCGTGCGTGTCGGGTTGGTCGTTTCCGGCGTCGTCCTTCGGCAGTGCCATAAACGTGGCGTCGGCGTACTGGATGTCCCATTCGTCGAATGTGAGCTGGCGGAAGTACGGCTCGCCGTCGGAAAGCGGACGCGTGGGCGCGGTTATGGCGGTGCCGCCCTGGATACGCGCAAGGGGAATCTCGACATCACGGTAGCCCGCCATGCTAATGGAGATGCCGCCGTTAAAGTCGTACGCGTCGAGAAGCGTCGCCTCGTCCACGTAGCCTTCCGAAAGCGGCGCGACCTCAAAGATGGCCGTGCCTTCGTCATCGGTCGTGGCGGCGAGTTGCTTGCCTGCGGCATAGCGCGATGTGAGCGTGACCTGGGCACCCGTGATGGGCGTATTCTTGTTGGCAACGTCGACCACGACCACACCAAACATGGTGCGCGAGAGAACGAGCACCCTGAAGGGGTCTTTTTCGTCGGCATGGGCTTCGGTGGGCGCGAACGGCAATATGAAGGCGTTTGCGCTTCCCGGCACGCGCGGCAACATAACGCTCGCCAGCGAGGACGCTCCGGCAACAAGTAACGAACGGCGATCAAGCATCTTTGGCTCCCATCCCGCAGGTATCGGTGGAAATAATCCAATTTTGCGAGAAGGCGCCACGTGGCGGTAGTGCCGTTCGATGGCCAAAATGTCCAATTTGAGCGCGCGAAAGCGTCGGGCCCCCGGGACGCTTTCGATATGCCAGGTAGTCTGGCCGCTAACGCAACATATGCGCGACCAGCTCGGCGCGAGTTCCGATACCAAGCTTGGCATACACTCCTGATAGGCGGTTTTTGACGGTACCCGGCGATACTCCCATATGGCGTGCGATTTCGGCGTTGGTCCACCCGCGACAGGCGAGCATGGCCATGGTGAATTCCGTGGTCGTTAGATCGTCGGCCACGTCCTCGCCCGAATCGGGGTTGTGGATGCGCCGCCAGCCGTAGCTGAATCGATACGTAATCTCGATGATGCGTGCGAAGTCGTCAGGGTATTGCGTTTTTAGACACGCCTCGATAAGCCCCTGCAAAAGGCGTGGTGCTCGCCGATGAGTTCGATAAGGCCGTCGGGACGCGCAACGTCCCAAGCGGCTCCGAAGTGTGCCTTTGCGGTGTCGATGTCCTTGAGGCTCATGCAGGCCATGGAAGCCGACAAGTGCAGGAACAGCTCCGAGATGGGATAACTTCCCTGTTTCATGATCAGGGCGTTTTCCGCCATGCCCAGACTGCGGCCATATTCGCCGCGCAGGTACAGGGCATGCGCCATCACGTAGCTGGCGAACAGGCGCAGGCCTTCGGGCAGATGCGCCGCAAGTGGATAAAACTCTTCGGCGGAATGCGGGGAAGGCAAGTGCAGCAGGACGCTCGCAGCGGAGGCGAACAGGATATGCGTGGCGTGGACGGCGGGCGATTCCTCGTCAGTTGGCGCATCGAGGATGCCCGCAAGGCAACGGCGGGCATCGGCGATACGGTTGAGCGACAGACTGGCATATCCGCAGATAAGGCATGCGGAATAACGCAGTGCGGGGTCGGTGGCGTCAAGATAGGGGCGTGCTGTCTCGGCGGCGGGTGTGGCCTGTCCGCGAAAGTACAGCGCTTCTGCCGTGGCGATGGTGCGTGAATCGGGGTCGGAAATGCCTGCAACCGCAGCGTCAATCTGCCCCGGCACAAAGGCAGTGCACATCAACGGCATGGGAATGCGCGGGTAGCCATCGCAGTCCATCTTCCATCTCCCATCAGGTGGCAACAATGCAGCAATTGTACTCCTGTTGCTCGGGACCCCTTTCGTTTTACTGTTCGGTTAACGCTGCGGATCGTTTTGGAAGGCTTACGAGCATGGTGGTCCCGTTCTCGGAACTTGCTTCGACCTCTACCGTGCCACCGTGAAGCGCTGCAATCTCCCAAACGAGCGCTAGTCCGAGTCCTGCGCCGCCATATGCCCTGCTGCGGGATTTGTCTAGACGAAAGAACGGCTGGAAGATGCTCTCTCGGTATTGCTTGGGTATTCCCAGGCCCTCATCTTTGACTCGCAGGAGCACGTGGCTGTCGCTGTCGCTGATGGAGACGTTGACAGTCGAGCCGGAGCGGCTGTAACGGATGGCGTTTTCGACCAGATTAAACACCAGCCGATAGAGGAGCGCATCGCTCCCGATTACTAAAGCGTCTCCAGCACAATTGAGGGCTATGCCCTTATTTTCGGCAAGTGGCGCAAGGTCGGTGAGGACCTCTTCGGACAAGGGACCAAGTTCAACATCGTCCTCGCAAGGAACGCTGCGGAGCTCACTCATCTCGAGTAATACCTTGGTCATTCGAGACATGCGCTCGGTTTGCTCTTGTAGCAGGCCGAGCAGCTCGGCTGTTTCGGGTTGCAAACCGGAGTGCTCGGAGATGAATAGTTCAATCTGTGCTTGCATAAGGGCGAGCGGGGTGCGCAGCTCGTGTGCGGCGTTGCCGGTAAACTGACGCTGTGCAGAGAACCCTTCGCCAAGACGGGCGATCATGTCGTTGAAAGAGGCGCTGCATCGTTGTAGCTCGGTGGGCACATCTTCACTGAGTCTGATTTCGCTTAGGTTGTCAGGCTGCACGCGCTCAACCTGGGCTGCAAAAGCCCGTAGCGGTTTGAGTGCACGGCCGCTCACAAAGTATGCCAGCACGCCGCCAAGGAGTGTGACTCCAGCCGTGATGTACCAAGCTGTCGTGCCAAAAGATTCCTGTGCGTCGTTTACGACGATCGTGACCTTGTCATCGGGGGTCGCTTTCGTTGGGTCGAACACCTGGGGCGAATCCGCGCCGGCAGCGTTAAAGGCCGAGATGTCACTGCCGATGGCATCCATATAGCGCATGCCCGTATAGCCGACCAGGCAGTTCGTCAGCACGCACGCCGCACACGTCAGCAGCGCCGTCATGATCGTTATGCGCCATTGCAGCGAAAGCCTTTTCATTCGCTATCCTCCATAACGTAGCCCTCTCCAATCCGATTGCGAATCGGGTCGTATCCCAAAGCGCTGCGCAACTTTTTTCGGAGCGACGAGATGTGAACGCGGGTTGCGTTGCTAAAGCTGTTCACGCTGCTATCCCAAACGTGCTCGATAAGCTCCTCTTGACTTATCGGACGCCCCTGATTAAGCATCAGGTATTCCAAGATTCCCGTTTCCTTGCGTGTAAGAGATAGAGCCTCTCTGTCCACGGAAGCGATGCGCGCCTTGGTGTCAAAGCGGAGCTTTCCGCAGGCTAAAACTATGTCGCTTTGTGTAAAGCGTCTGAGGGTAAGGCTGCGAATTCTTGCCGCAAGCTCGTCCAGATGAAACGGCTTGGTGAGGTAATCGTTGGCCCCGGCATCGAGTCCGGCGACTTTATCGGATACTTCGCCACGTGCGGACAGAATCAGTACCTTGGTCTCGCAGTCAGTTTTCCTAAGTTCCCTGAGTACGGTCATGCCGTCGATACGGGGAAGGTTGAGGTCGAGTACCACGAGGTCGAAGGCCTCAACGTCCAGTAGGTCGAGCGCCTCCTGTCCGTCGTGACAGCAGTCGACGCTGTACGCCAAGTTTCGCAAGCTGCGCGCGATTGCGTCACACAGCGCCTGCTCGTCCTCGACGATCAAAATACGCATAACAGTCTCCTTGCACATTTCAAATCGCGCTTAACACGGATTTTATAGCCGATATGGTCCAATGGTCGCGTAACGAAAGGAGTGGTCAGGTTGTTCAAAGCGGTAAAACCCGTGGTACAGGTCGCTTTGTTGATCGTCGGAATTGCCATGGTGTGCTTTGGCGTTATGCGTGGCGAGGCGGATGCCGTGCTGGCCAAGGCGATTAGGCTGTGCTTGGAGTGTATCGGAATTGGATAAAAGAGAAAACACTGCGTCGCATGTTTTGGCCCGATTTCGCGGATTCATTCAGGCGGCGGCAACACTTATTACCAACATTCACCTGCCAAACTTTGCCAAAGGCGGCATCTATCAGGGCGCGGGAAAAACGGTCTGCGTACCTGGACTTAATTGCTATTCGTGTCCCGCGGCATCGGGTGCGTGCCCCATCGGGTCGTTCCAGTCGGTGGTAGGTTCATCCAGGTTCAACTTTTCTTACTATGTTACCGGTACGCTCATTTTGCTCGGCGTGCTGCTGGGACGCTTTGTATGCGGCTTTCTGTGCCCGTTTGGCTGGCTTCAGGAGCTGCTTCACAAGATTCCCGGCAAAAAGTTCTCCACGAAAAAGATTAAACCGCTCACGTACATCAAGTACGTCGTGCTGCTGTTTGCCGTGGTACTGCTGCCCGTCTTGGTGGTTAACGACGTGGGCATGGGCGACCCGTTCTTTTGCAAATACGTCTGTCCGCAGGGCGTGCTCGAGGGCGCCATTCCTCTGGCCATTGCCAATGCTGGCATTCGATCTGCGTTGGGACATCTCTTTACTTGGAAACTTGTCGTTCTCATTGCCGTGGTAGTGCTGAGCGTTTTGTTCTACCGCCCCTTCTGCAAATGGATTTGTCCACTCGGCGCATTCTATGCGCTCATGAATAAGGTATCCCTACTGGGGATCCGGGTCGATGCATGCAAATGTGTCTCGTGCGGCAAGTGCTCAAAGGTTTGTCAGATGGACGTTGATGTGGTCCGCGCGCCCAATCATGCCGAATGCATCCGGTGCGGAAAGTGCATCGGGGCCTGTCCCGTCGATGCCATCAGCTATCGCTACGGCCTGGATGTGTCGGCGGAAAAGCTCCCCTTGACCGCCGATAAAAAGTAAACAAGCTTCGACAAAACGGAGGAATGACCATGAAGCTTTCTAAAATTGCGGCCCTGTTTATGGTGCCGGTGCTGGCCTTGTGTCTTGTGGCGTGTTCGTCACCCGGTGGCAATGCGAGCGAATCTGCGGGCTCCGATCCTAAGATCGCAGAACTCACTGCGCAGAAGCCGACCAATGCCGACGAGGCCGCCGAGCTGTATGCAAAACTCATGCAAAAGGAGAATGATATCTTTTCGAGTGATAACGCGCTGTGGGAAAAGGTATTCAATGCGGCAAATAAAGACTCGGCAATGATTGAGGATGGCAGCAATTACGGCGATTTCCTGCTCAAGACCATCGACGGCGCCAAGGATGAGTTCACGGCGGATGAGCTTAAGACGCTCAAGGCCGGTGCACAGCAGATCAAGGAGATCGAGGACAAGCTCGAGAGCTTGGAGAAGGAGTTCCCCGGCTGTGGAAGCACGCCGAGCGAAGGCGAGAGCGTCGACGCTTCGGCCGCTGGCATGACGGCTGGTGCCAATGCTTCGAACGAGGCGACGAAGTTCCCTAGCTTTACGGGCAAAGACCTGGATGGCAACGACGTGAACAGCGACGAGCTGTTCTCTAAGAACAAGGTCACCGTCATGAACTTCTGGTTCACCACTTGCAAGCCGTGCGTGGGTGAGTTGGGCGACCTTGAAGACCTGAATAAGGAGCTTGCCAAGAAGGGCGGGCAGGTCGTGGGCGTCAATTCCTTTACGCTCGATGGCAACAAGGGCGAGATTGCAGATGCCAAGGACGTGCTGAGCAAGAAGGGCGTGACATATAAGAACATCTGGTTCAAGTCGGATAGCGAGGCCGGTAAGTTTACGTCAAATTTGTTCTCGTTCCCGACAACGTATGTCATCGATCAGAATGGCAACATCGTAGGGGATCCAATCGTGGGAGCCATCAGCTCCGCCGAGCAGCGCGCAGCACTCAACAAACTTATCGACCAGGCGATTGCGAATAGCGAGCAGTAGGTTCGAATGTGGCAAAGGGACAGTCCCTTTGCCACATTGTCAATGCCATGTGCGGGATGGTGCGCCACGCGACGTGCCGTCCCGTTCGTTTTTGTGCGGTTCCCAACATTCCTCACTGGCACCGGCAAAACAGTTTCCATTGATACGGCTCCTAGAGACCCAGAAGGGCACACATAACGGCCTTGATGGTGTGCTGACGGTTCCCTGTCTCACGGAAGATGACCAAAGCGTTGGCCTCAAAGCGCTCGTCGGCAATCTCAAAGCCCTCGGTGATGATCTTGCGGTACAGGTCATTCTTGCGACAGTTGACTTTTGCTGCTCCCTATTATTCCTGATAGATTAGACCATGGGAGAAGGAGTCGCAGATGACCATGGTGCAAAACGTTGTAGAGAAGCTCCCTTTTTGGGCGCATCTGTCTTCTGACGAGAGGACGCTCGTTTTGGGGCAAGCCGCCTTGCGCACCTTCGATGCCGGCCAGCTTATCGGCGGCAGCGATAGCTCCTGTACCGGCATGTTCCTTATCGTTCAGGGTGGTGTCCGCGTCAGCCTCCTTTCCGAGGAAGGCAAGGAGATCACGCTCTTTAGGATTGGGTGCGGCGAGTGCTGCGTTACAACAGCTTCGTGCGTAATTCGGCAAATCTCCTTTGGCACGTTGGCTGCCGCAACAGAGAAATCCGAGCTCCTTATTGTGCCTATCGGTGTTTGCGAGCATCTTGCCAGCAACAATATTTTCGTCAAAGTCTTTATGCTCGAAGTGGAGGCGCGGCGCTACTCTCAGGTGGTTCGTGTGCTCCAACAGATGCTTTTCCGACGTCTCGACCAGCGTGTTGCCGACTATTTGGTTGAGCGATGCCAGGCAACGGGGTCAATGGAGCTCCGGGTCACTCAAGACGAGCTGGCGCGTGACATCAACTCTGCCCGCGAGGCGGTGACGCGCGTGCTGCGTCGTCTTGCCAATGAAGGTCTTGTCGAGGTGAAGCGCGGGCGAATCCTTGTTCTGGATGTCGACGGTTTGACACGCCTGCCGTAGCGATGGCTTTGCCATGGTGCCTATCCGTCCAGTGCCTGGCACTCGCTTTTAAGAAAAAATTGTCCCATACGGTGACTTGGTCACGGAACCGGTCTGCGCCTTCCGGGCATACTGGCATCAAACGATAGGGCAAGCGAGCAAAGGAGCTCATCATGGGATTGTTCAATCTATTTGCTGGGGTGGATATCAACAAAGGTGTTGAAGAGTGCCGTGCGACCGAAGGTGCGGTGTTGATCGATGTGCGTGGCGCCGATGAGTATCGGCAGGGACATATCCCCGGTGCCATCAACATTCCCCTCGATGTCGTCAATCGCGTGCTTGTCGAGTATCCAAAGAAGGATACGCCTCTGTTCGTGCATTGCCTGAGTGGCGCTCGTAGCGGTCGCGCTGCGAGCTTTCTTCAGCGTGCGGGCTACGTCAACGTGAAGAACATCGGCGGAATCAATAGCTACAGCGGAAGGGTGGTGCGTTAACTATGAAGGTGGTTATCGTGGGGGGCGTTGCTGGCGGTGCATCGGCGGCAGCGCGCTTGCGCAGGCTTGACGAGCAGGCGGAGATTGTCGTTTTTGAGCGCACAGGTTATGTCTCCTATGCTAACTGCGGATTGCCATACTTTATTGGCGGCGTGATTGAGGAGGAGTCTGCGCTCACGCTGCAATCGCCCGAGGGCTTCTGGAATCGATTCCGCATTGCCGTGAAGACGAGCCACGAGGTGATCGCCATTCATCCCGAGGTGCATACGGTTGACGTTCGCGACCTGCTCACCGGCGAGGAATTTGTCGAGACGTATGACAAGCTGATTCTTTCGCCAGGCGCGCATCCCATTCGCCCCGCTCTTCCGGGAATCGATTTGGATAAGATCTTTAGCCTTCGAACGGTAGAGGACACGCTGCGCATTCATGGTTATGTGCAAGAGCATGAGCCGAGGAGCGCCGTGGTGATCGGTGGCGGCTTTATCGGTGTTGAGGCTGCCGAGAACCTGCGTGGCTTGGGTCTCGAGGTGACGCTTTTGCAGCGCCCCGGGCAGCTGATGAACAACCTGGACTACGACATGGCGACGCTGCTTCATGCAGAGGTCCGCGAGCATGGCATTGACCTGCGCCTTCGTGCCGACGTTACGGGCTTTGAGGAGGCCGATGGCCGTGTGGTCACACATGTGGCGGGCGATGATTCCATTATGGCCGATATGGTGCTACTCGCTATCGGCGTTGCGCCCGAGAGCCATTTGGCAAAGAAAGCTGGTATCGAGCTGGGCATCAAGGGCTCCATTGTGGTGAACGACCGCATGGAGACGTCTGCTCCTGACGTATATGCCGTGGGTGATGCCGTGCAGGTCAAGCATCAGGTGACGGGTGAGGACGCGGTGATTTCCCTTGCAGGCCCCGCTAATAAGCAGGGACGTATCGTCGCCGACGTGATTTGTGGCTTAGACAGTCGCTATCAGGGCTCGCTGGGTTCTTCGGTAATCAAAGTGTTCGACTTGACAGCTGCGAGCACGGGCCTTTCTGTGAAGGCAGCGCGTGCGACGGGAATCGATTACGAGAGCGTCGTGCTGTCACCTGGATCGCATGCGGGTTATTATCCCGGGGCCACGCCCATGACCATGAAAGTTGTGTTTGAGAGGGAAACCTTGCGTCTGCTGGGCGCGCAGATTGTGGGCATCGATGGCGTGGACAAGCGCATCGATGTGCTGGCGACGGCAATCCAGGCCGGTATTCGGGCCGATAAGCTCAAGGATTTGGATTTGGCTTATGCGCCGCCATATTCTTCGGCGAAAGACCCGGTGAACATGGCCGGTTTTTTGATCGAAAACGTGGGCTCGGGCATGCTCAAGCAGTGGCATTGGGAGCAGGAACCGGATCTGCCGCGCGATGGTAGTGTGCAGCTGCTCGATGTCCGTATGGTCGGCGAGTATGACCGCGGACATATCGACGGCTTTGTGAACATTCCCGTCGATGACTTGCGTGCTCGCTTGGGGGAGCTTGACGTGACAAAGCCTGTTTATGTTATTTGCCAAAGTGGTCTTCGCAGCTACATTGGCTGCCGCATCCTCGCTCAGTACGGTTTTGACTGCTATAACTTCTCGGGTGGCTATCGCTTCTTTGCTGCTGTGACTAAAGACCATCGCGGTAGCGATAACGTGATGCCGTGTGGATTGGAAAAGTAAGGCCTTTTGAGCGGCGAGTATGACAATGACAAGATGGGGTAGGAAAAACCGCATCAAATGCGAACTGTGGGGGAGAGCGGGCGAGCGCGCCCGCGTGGGAGAGGTTGCCGTCCATGCTGGAGCTCAAGGGTATTTGCAAAAGGTACGTTACGCAGTCGTTTACGCAGGTGGCGCTCGACGACGTAAGCCTGTCTTTTCGCGATAACGAGTTCGTGGCCATTCTGGGCCCCTCGGGCTCGGGCAAAACTACGATGCTCAACGTTATCGGTGGGCTGGACCACTTTGATTCCGGCGACCTGCTCATCGACGGCATCTCGACCAAGGACTTTCGCGATCGCGATTGGGATGCCTACCGTAACAACCGCATCGGCTTTGTGTTCCAAAGCTATAACCTCATTCCGCATCAGACCATTTTGGAAAACGTGGAGCTGGCGCTTACGCTCACGGGCGTGGGGCATGCCGAGCGCTGCCAGTGTGCACGCGAGGCGTTGGAGAAAGTCGGCTTGGGGGAGCATGTTAACAAGCGCCCGAGCCAGCTTTCGGGTGGACAGATGCAACGCGTGGCCATCGCCCGCGCCCTGATCAATGATCCCGAGATCGTGCTAGCCGACGAGCCGACCGGCGCCTTGGATTCAACGACATCCGTACAGGTCATGGACTTGCTTAAGGACGTGGCGCGCGACCGCCTGGTCATCATGGTCACGCATAATCCCGAGCTGGCGTACCAATATGCCACGCGCATCGTCAACCTGGCGGACGGCAGGATTACCGACGATTCCGATCCCTTTGATGTTGCCAAGGCCGCGCGTCGTGAGGCCAAGCCTACGCGCAAAACCTCGATGAGCTTTGTGACGGCGCTGGGGCTTTCTGCCCGAAACCTCATGACCAAGAAGGGTCGCACGGCCATGACGGCCTTTGCAGGTTCGATTGGCATTATCGGCATTGCGGCGATCCTAGCGCTGTCCAACGGAGTAAACGGCTACATCAAAAAGGTCGAGGAGGATACGCTTTCGAGCTACCCGCTCACCATTTCCAAGCAGGATTACGACCTGTCGTCCATGATGGGCAGGCAGGGGGCCACGGATGATGGCTCGTCTGAAAACATGGATTCGTCCGACGACAGCGCCGGCGGCAAGGCTAAGGGAACCGATAAGATCCCCGTGGTTACGGCCGTAAAGGACATGTTTGCAAGCGTTAAGTCCAACGACATGACGAGTTTTAAGGCATGGCTCGATGCCGGTGGCGACGGAATCGATAAAGAGGTCAACGCCATTCAGTACGGCTACGGTGTATCGCCGGTTGTCTATCGTGCCGGCAAGGGCGATGAGAAGCCTGTCCGGCTGGTGCCCAACGCCATGACCGAGGCCATGAGCGGAGGCGCGAGCTCGGCGGCAACGGTGAGCATGGAATCCATGGGAACCTCGGTCTTTAACGAGATGATTGAAGACCAGAGCCTGCTCAACAGCCAGTACGATGTCGTCGCCGGCCATTGGCCTACGTCTGCTAACGAAGCCGTAATGGTGCTTTCGAGCCGTGGCACGGTGGGCGACTACACGCTCTATAGCATCGGTGCGTTGGATATCGATGAGCTCAACGATCTGGTAAACAGCGCTATGACGGCTGACGGTGGGGTCGAAACGCCCGAGACCGGCACCGACTTTACCTACGACGATGCACTGTCCACGACGTTTAAGGTGCTGTCGCCGGCCGATGCGTATCGCAAAAACGAAGAGACCGGCATGTGGACCGATATGTCTGGCGACACCGACTTTATGGCCGCCAAGGTTGCCGACGGTATCGACGTGCACATTGTGGGCGTGGTGCGACCCAACGAGACCGCCAACGCGAGCGCGTTGTCCCCGGGCATTGCCTACACGCATGCGCTGACTCGCCAGCTTATGGAGCGCGCCGCCGATTCGCAGATTGTGCAGGAGCAGCTTGCCCACACCGAGACGGATGTCTTTACGGGCAAAACCTTCGACGAACTGCAAGGCGAGGCCAAGCAAGGCGTTGATCTGGGCAGCATGTTCAGTGTGGACGAGGCGGCGCTCAAGAGTGCGTTTTCATTTGATGCGTCTGCGCTCTCGGGTGCGGCCGGCGGTATGGACCTGTCTGGTCTTGACTTGTCCGGGCTGGACATTGACCTTTCGGGCGTTGGGGAGGATATCGACTTCAGCGACATCATGGCCAAAGCGCCGGCCCCAGATTTCTCGGGTATCTTTGACGGTCTGGAGCTCACGCCCGAGCAAATGCAGCAGGTGGGAACGCTTGCCAACCAACTGTTTGAGGGCTTTTTGCAGTCTGATCAGTTTAAGGCGCTGACGCCCGAAGAACTTAAGGATGCCTCAAAGCTTGCTGCTGCATTTTCGACGTATCTTGAGAGCGATGCCACGGCGCAGCAAATCCTGGCTCAGCTCAAGGCACTCGGTGGCGATGCCCTGGCCGAGCGCCTGCAACAGGCGATGACCGACTATGTGCAAAAGCAGCTGGCTCCGTATCTGCAACAGGCTATGGATCAGGTGATGAAGGCGATCAGCGAGCAGATAGCATCGACGGTATCGTCCCAGCTCAAGGCGGGCGCGGCAGGGCTCATGGACCAGATGGCGACACAGATGTCTTCGAGTTTTGCCAACCTGGCGAGCGCCATGCACGTGGATGCGAGTGCCTTTGCTCGTGCCATCCATTTCAACATGGACGCCGAGGATCTGAGTTCGCTCATGATGAGCTATGCCAAGGCGTCGAAGCTCACCTACGACAACAATCTGACCACGTTGGGCTATGCGGGCGAGGCAGACCCCATCTCGGTCAAGATTTTCCCGCGCGACTTTGAGGCCAAGGAGCGCGTGCTCGATCACATCGACGCGTACAACAAGCAGGTCAAAGCCTCTGGCCACGATGAACAGGCAATCTCATACACCGACTACATGGGCATCATCATGGGCTCGGTGACCGACATCGTGAACACCATCAGCTTGGTGCTCATCGCATTCGTGAGTATCAGCCTGGTGGTGAGCTCCATCATGATCGGCATCATCACCTACATCAGCGTGCTGGAACGCAAAAAGGAGATTGGCATCCTGCGTGCGATCGGCGCGTCGAAGCGTAACGTGGCCAACGTATTCAATGCCGAGACCTTTATCGAGGGCCTCATTGCCGGCGTCTTTGCTGTTGTCGTCGTGGTGGCCGTGAGCTTTCCGGTTAATGCCTGGGCGCTTACTGCCAAACAGGTACCCAATCTGATGAGCCTGCCCGTGCAGGATGCGCTGGTGCTCATTGCAATTTCGGTGCTGCTGACGGTTGTCGCTGGCCTGCTGCCGGCCCGTAGCGCATCCAAAAAGGATCCCGTGGAAGCCCTGCGCTCCGAATAATGCGACAAAAGGGTTGTTCCTTCGTCACATTGAGACCATTGCGAAATCGGGGTCTAATACTTTTCCGAGAAGTGAGCGAGTCAAAATGGACCCCCGAAGCGCTAACACTTATTGAAGACGGTTTCCTGCGGTTTTGATTGTTAAATCCTGCGGTTTTGGCGTCAGAAAATGTCGATGTTTCGGGGGTCAAAAAACGGTCGTTCACTTCTTGGAAAAGTATTAGACCTCGAGATATAGACGATGTTCGCGAGCGGCAATTAGAGCGTAAGCCTTTAGTTCTTCTTTGCAGAGAGCATGAGCCTAATTTCCGGATGGGTGTATTCGTCGAACTCTTCTTTGGGCTCGGTGTCAAAGGTGTAGTACGACCTGATAGATTCGTCTTCCGTCTTGATGCTGATTTCTTCATATAGGGAGCCGGCTAAAAATGCCTGTTTAAATTCATCCGACAGGCTGCATGGCGTGAGGAGGCCCGGTGTGGCAACGGAAATGTCCAACCCGTTGAGCGGGGCGCAGAGCGTCGCGATGTCCTGCTCGGCGCGGGCGAGGTTGTCTGCAAGGCTTGCTTCGGGATCGATCTGGCTGGTGTAATCGACGTCCGTGAGCATGCCGTCTGCATCGAAAGAAAGGTAGATATAGGCTGCTTGAGCGCCGAGGTCATTATCGCGTAGATAGCCGATTATGCGGTAGCCGTAGTCGTGATACGACTCGTATGGGTTGTCTGCTGCGACGCGTTCGCACACGGGCTCCAAGGCATCTTGCGCGATGGCGAGCTGCTCGGCGGCTGCAGCCTTTCTTACCTGAAGCGCGTTATTTCCCTGGACAAACTGCGGGATGTAGACGCCAAGCAGCACAATGGCGGGCACCACCGCGAGAGCTATGATCTGCTTCTTGACGCTTGGAATCGTCACGCCGTATGCGTTTGCCATGGCCTCGGCATTGCTCGAGGTTTCGGCTAGCACGTCTGCCGCCGTGGCGACTGCCCCTACGGCGCCGGCGACCTCGGCAGCACCGCCCAGGTTGCGCGCGAGATTGTTATCGCTGTTCTTGAGCAGGCGGCCGGCAGCTTGCGTGGCAAGCACGCCGGCGACCTCCGCGGAACGGTCCTTGTTGGTCTGGGCTACCGCGAGCCTGCTCTGCAGCTCCTTCCACTGTTTGCCCTGCATTCCAAAGCGCGGCGCAAGAGCGCAATAGCAAAAGATGGCGAGTTCGATTGCGGCGAGCGCGATGGCGGTATATATGCCCGCGGGTTGGAATTCCTTTTGGTGGAACGCGATATCGTTGATCATTTGGAGCGGCAACATCAACAGACATGCTACAAACGACATGACGAGTGCGGTCGCTGCGATCTTGGGGTATGTGCAGTATCGCCGGATGCGTTTCTTTTCTTGCTCGGTGAGTTGCTGCATGGGGTCCTCGATCCTCATCGTTTTTGGGGGCGATGCGCACGCGCTCTTTAGTATAAATGAGTGGGGCGTCTATTATTCAAACATAGTGTCAACAGCGTGGTGTTGGTGGTCGTCGCGATCATGAACGTCGTTTTTGGAGCACGGAGTCGCTGTCGTGGGGCGAATGACGCGCAAGGGGGTTGCCGTGGGACAGTCTCTCACTGTTTGTGAGCGCCAGCAAATCGAAGGTGAATGGTTTTCAGAGAAGTGAACGACCTATTCTGGACCCCTGAAGCATTCGCACTTTTGGATGCAAAACCGTAGGATTTGAGCGACAAAACCGCAGGAAATGCCTCTCCAAAAGTGTCGATGCTTCGGGGGTCCGATTTCACTCGTTCACTTCGCGGAAAACCATTCGCCTTCGTTGCGTGAGGCGACGGATGGAAGGGTGATTATCGTCAAGCTGCTACCTCTGCCTTGTGAATCATCTGGAGCACAAGGCATAATGCATGTGACAAAGGGGCGGTCCCTTTGCCGCATTGATCTGAGAGCAGATGTTGATGATTCTTTCGCTTGCCCCCATGGAGGGGATTACCGGGCATGTGTTCCGTCGCGTGCATGCGGAGTGCTTCGGCGCGCTCGATTGCTATTACACGCCGTTTTTGCCGCCGCCGCGGGTGGGAAACCGCTTTGGCGGCAAGGCGTTTAAGGAGATCGATCCTGCCAATAACCAGGGGCTCAACGTAGTGCCTCAGCTGATGTCCAAGAACGCGGACGAGTTTGTGTGGGCGGCACAGGTACTCGCCGACATGGGATATCGCGAGGTCAATCTCAACTTGGGTTGCCCCTCGGGGACGGTTGTTGCCAAGGGCAAAGGATCGGGCTTTTTGCGCAACTTGGACGAGCTTGAGGTGTTCTTGAGTGACGTGTGTGAGCGCTCTCCGCTGCCGGTATCGGTCAAGACCAGGTTGGGGTTGGAGAGCGACGACGAATACGAGCGCGTACTCGATCTATATTGCCGCATGCCGCTGGCAGAGCTGATCGTGCATCCTCGCGTACAAAAGGACCGCTATACGGGCACGCCGCGCAAGGAGTTTTATGGCGAGACGCTGGAGCGCGCGCCGTTTCCGGTGGCATACAACGGTGACATTTTTGATCTTGAGGACATGGGTGCGCTGGTGGAGGCCTATCCCGGCACACGTCATGTGATGCTGGGGCGCGGCTTGCTCGCGAACCCAGCTCTGGCTCGCATGGTCAACGGCGGTCCCGCTGCCACGGCAGCCGAACTGCAGCGCTTCCACGACACGCTGTTTGCGGCCTATGCAGAAGAGATCGGCGGCAACGCGGTCTTTCGTATGAAGGAGTGGTGGTTCTACGCCAAGTGCGCTTTCGCCGACCCCGCTACCGTTCACAAGCTCGTACGTAAGACTAAAAAGGTTGACGAATACCGCGCCGCCGTCGAGCGCGTCTTTCGCGAGCAGCCACTTGCACCCATAGCCCGCTTCCACGGCTAGTTAGTCGTTGGTGACGTTCTTTAACGACTAGTCATTTAAGAACGTCCCCAACGACTACCCGTGCCGAACCCATACAAAAACTGTACGCCAACATCCAAAGATGTCGAAAAATGTCGACTTTGGATGCTGGCGTACATGTTTGGGTCGGCGGGGGAGTGGAGTCTAGGCAATCATTGCATCGAGCGTGATGAGCTCTCTGAGTCGCTCCGTGCGTGTTTGCCCATGGCGCTTTGCTTTTGCGTCAAACGCATCAAGAACAGACTCACCCACACGTGCCGATAAAACAACGCTTGGCTCATCGGAGATCGACGGCCTTCCCAGCTTGATGGTGCGACCCTTCGGCCACTCATCTTTTTCGTATGCCTCCGCGGCGTCCGATCGCGTCGGAAATGTTGGTGTAAGCGCGCCGACGGCTGACCGCCAAACGCAAGCGGCCCCTGTCCTAGAATCTGG
>NZ_JBDMHB010000037.1:5689-20088 GCF_039752955.1 Collinsella aerofaciens | reverse complement strand
TATTACGAGCTCCTGTGCGAATTGAAGGGAGCGCTCCCGCAAACTGCCTCTTGACAACTTATAGGAGCGTCGGTTTTATTCTCTGCAAATTTGGCATGCTCGGCGATAAGCAATTCGTCGTAGTAAACCGGCATAGTTTTGGCAGACGGCGCCACACAGACCCCCTACGAAGGCAAAATGATCCCTTTCCCTCCGTCCCCAAGGGATCAGTTGAACAGATTGCCGATGGGGTCGGGGGTGGAACTGGGGAGATAGCGGATTTCTAGCTCTATGTCGAGCTCTTGTAGCTCTTTAAAGGCGGCGACATCTGCGTCGTCTACGGCAACGGCAGGCGTTATGAGGTGCTTGCCCTCCCCTGTCCGCATGTAACCTATGCTGATCTTGGTTATTGGCACACCGCCCTTAACCAGCGCGAGCGCATCGGCAGGTGAGGCCACCATGATCAGAATCAACTGGCGCGGCGTTGCGGTATGAATGATGTCGATGGTCCTTTGCACCGAGAAGAACCGTGTCCAGACGCCATCGGGCGTCGCCACCCTCATGGGGGCCCACTTGCGAGCGTCCGCCGCGATCTCATCGTTGACGATTAAGACAAGGTTGGAACCCACGGCTTCGTTCCACAGCTCAACGTCTTGCCCGTAAATGAAACGGTCATCGATACGCGTGAGAAGGATCTTGGGTTGAGCCATCACTGCCCCATTCTGCTTGAGACCCGTAAGAGCAAGACATCACGTCTCCAATATTAGTGCATTTAAAGTGAGAAAAGCCGTCAGAACACTTGCGCGGATGTGCGATGTCCCGTATCATAGACAGCCGTTGACGCCTCAGTTGCGTCACCACATGGCCGCCAGCGTAGCTCAGTTGGTAGAGCACCGCTCTCGTAAAGCGGGGGTCACCGGTTCGAGCCCGGTCGCTGGCTCCATTGCACATGATAGCCGCCTTCGGGCGGCTTTTTTGTTGCCAATTTCGGGCGCATATCCGCCAATCCAAGCACAACGCCGCCAGAAACTCCCCTACTCAACAAAAAGCCCCGCCAACCGCAATCCTCAAAGGAATCGCGATCAGCGGGGCTCAAACGCGCTCCCCAAGGGGAACCACGCTAGCTCACGAGTAGCGCGCTACTCCTCCCAGTAAGCGTCTGCAAGCAGCTTAAAGCAGATCTTCTTGACCGGCTGCGCGCCATCGCCCGGAAACTCGAGCGTGGGCATGTGAGGCTCGCCGGCAACAAACAGCGCAAACTTGTCGTCGGCAAGATCGCCGGCGATCGAGGCGTCGGAATCGACCAGATCGTAGTCGTCCTTCTCGTCAAACTCCTGAACCAGCGTCAGGCTGCCCGTGGCAACCTTAAAGGCCTCGCGACCCTCGACGTCGATCTGCAGGTCGTGATAGCGCTGATGCGTCTCATAGTGAGCCTCGGCTTCGGGACGCGTCGTGGGAGCCATGACGTTCGCAAAGACCTTGTCGCCCAGAATCGGATGGCTGCCGACCTCGAGCTTCGCCGGATCGTTCTCCTCGAGCCAATCGATCAGCACGTCGAGGCCCTTGAGCATTCCACGGTACTCCTCGATATCGCCCAATGCACCGTAAATCATCTAAATCCCCTCTCGGATCGTTTCTTTGGCGGCTACTCGGCAAACGCATTACCGACGCTGTTGCCACCCACATGCGTCTCGACCAGGGTAAGGTCGGGATTGAACACGACAGTGTCGGCGTCGCGCCCCGGCATAATGCTACTGCACTTGTCGTCGACATGAGCTAGCAACCGATGCCGGGGCCGCAGCACAAGCTCCTACAGCTCGGTCACGACAACGCCGTTGTAAACCTCGTCCCAACGATCCATAACCAAGTGGCCAGTCATGGGATCCATGGCATTGAGCTTGCCGCAGGTGTTGGCGGTACGCAGCACCGTCTCGTCGTCGGCTCCGGCAGCAATCGCATGTGCGAAGCCGGCAATGGTCGAATCGCCAGAGCCCGTAGCGTTAACGGCAGGGATGTCGGGCGTCTTGGCGCGGAACGCACGGCCGTTATGGAAACCAACGGAGCCGGCAGCGCCCATGGATACGACGACCCAGGGGATATCGGAGAAGCGGGCGTCAGAGGCGAGCGCGGCGCGGAGCTCATCCACATCGTCGGTGGTAAAGCTCGTACCCAGAAGGCCGTTGATCTCGGTCAGGTTAGGCTTGACCAGCTCGGGCTTAATTTCGGACTTAAGGGCGGCCTCGAGCGAAGCACCCGAGGTATCGAGCAGCACCTTGGCGCCGGCGTTCTCGGCAATGCCCGTGATCTTGGCGTAGTAGTCCGCCTCGACGCCGCGGGGCAGCGAACCCGAGATGGTAACGACATCGGCCTTGCTCGCAAGCTCGGTAAACTTGGCGGTAAAGGCATCGAGCTCCTCAGGGGCAATCGTCGGACCGCTCTCGAGCAGCTCGGTCTGGTTGCCGGCGTGGAGGATGTTGAGGCAAATGCGAGTCTCGCCCTTGATGGGTACAAAATCATTCTTAATGCCGTTGGCATCCATGAGCTCGGCCATGTAGGCGCCCATGTGGCCGCCGAGCAGACCGGTTGCCACAACGTCGTCGCCCAGCTGACCCAGTACACGGGCCACGTTGAGGCCCTTGCCGCCGGCGGTCTTTTCGGGCGTCACACGGTTGACGTCGTCGATGACGAGCTCATCGAGCTGATAGCGCGTATCGACAGACGGGTTCATCGTAACGGTGAGGATCATTTTTAGCTCCTTATCTCGCAGGCTCCTTGTGCCTCGCGATACGAGTCGACAAAACGGAATTACAGAATCTCAATCGTGAACGAGCGAACGACGGTCTCCTTGGGCTTGGCGACAAGGCAGCCGCGCTTGTGCTCAAGCACGTCGTCCTCATCGGAGCAGGTCGAAAGACCGCCCCAGGGCTCAACTGCCACAAAATCACCCTCGGGCTTGCTCCACACAATGAGGTACGGGAAGCCCTCAAAGCTCAGGCGAACACCCTTGTCCTCGCCCTTTTTGGAAAGCGTGACCTGACGGCTCTCGAGCACGTCAAAGATGGTCTCCGCAAAATCGAAGAGCTCATGTGACAGAGGCAGCGTCTTTCCCACCATGGGGTTCTTGGAGCGGTTGGTCACGTCAATCAAGCCAGTCGAGGGGACGGCAGTGCAAAGCTCAGCAGCCTCGTCTTTCTCAAAACGCAACTCGTAGTCCGTATAGGCCTCGCCCTCATCGAGCGGGCACCTAAAGCCGGGGTGTCCACCGATAAAGAAAGGCATGTCCTCGGTGCCCTCGTTGGTAACCTCATAGGAGACGCGCACGGCGGCGTCCTCGAGCGTATAGCGGGCGACAAGCTTAAACGGATACGGATAATCGCTCAGCAGCGCGGCGTTATCCTCCGAAGCCAGGCACATCGCCAGCTCGTTCTCGCTCTGGCTCAGCAGCTTCCACTCCTGTTTGCGCGCAAACCCATGGCGGGCGAGCTTCACATGATGTCCGGCAAACGTCATGGCGCTGTTATCGCGCAAACCTCCGCAAATCGGGAAGCAAATCGGTGCCTGGCCGGACCACACGGCGGGATCGCCCTGCCACAAGTACTCGCGACCTCCAGCCTCAATCGAGGTAAACGAACCACCGGCCGTGGAGACCTTGATAGAAATCGAATCGTTGGAGAGAGCGTATTCCATTGTCCATCCTTTCGAACAACTGCTTTTTGCTCGCAAGAACCCGTCTCGGCCCTGACCAAAGGACAAACCCGCACGTTCATCGATGCGTCCGGTATCCCAGCCATGTAACGGGGTACCATACAGACATTGATGCAATTACAGCTGAAAGGCCTTCTTATGCGAACCATCATCCTCTACGCCTCGCGCCATCACGGCAATACGAAAAAGCTCGTGGACGCCATCGTCGAGGCGCACCCCGAGATCGATACCCTCGACGTCAAGGCGCTCGGTAAAAACGAGTACCCCGACCTGCACGAATATCATCTGATTGGTGTCGCCACGGGCATCTATTACTCCGAGATCGACAAGGACATGGCACGCGTGCTCACGAACGTGCTGCAGCCGCAGGACAAGGTGTTTGGCCTTATGACCTACGGTGGCAAGAACAAATGGTACGGCAAGGATATCGATGGCATCTGCCGCATGAGGCAGGCCATCTTTATGGGTGTCTACGGCTGCCCCGGCTTTGATACGTGGGGGCCGTTCAAACTCGCCGGCGGTGTCCAAAAGGGACACCCAACCGCTGAGGAAATTAAGGGCGCCGTCGACTTCTTCGACAAGATCGAAGACGAGTATGGCGACATCATCGTCGAAGAGTACGCCAAGCGCGAGAAGCGCCTAGCATACGAGAAGGAGCATCCTGCAGGAGGCCTGGTGGCCGGCGTTAAGCGCACGGCAAAGAAGATCGCTAACAAGCTGTAACTGTGAAGGTGCTTTTGAGCGTTTAACCCATACGGCGGGTCCGAGTAGATTCGGGCCCGCCGTCTTTTTCTATCGTTACTCGGTAAAGGCGTTGCCGACGCTCTGGCCGCCAACATACGTCTCGACGAGGGTAAGCTCATGGTCGAACACGACAAAGTCGGCGTCGCGACCCGGCATGATGCTGCCGCACTTATCCTCGATGTGCGCGGAGCGTGCCGGCACCTCGGTTGCCATGCGAATGGCGATATCGGCGCTGGCGATGCCCCAGTCGACGATGTTCTTGACGCCCTGGGCAAGCGTGAGCACCGAGCCGGCAATGCTCTTGCCGTCGGCGAGCCAGCACAGGTTGTCCTTCATGATGACATCCATGCCACCACTGGTGTAGCTGCCCTCGGGCATGCCGCCGCAACCCAGACAGTCGGTGATGAGCACCGTGTGCTGCCAGCCCTTTGCCTGCAGCAGCGCCTTGATGGCGGCAGGGTTTACGTGCTTGCCGTCACAGATGATCTCGGCGTAGGTCTCGGGCGTGGACATGGCAGCGCCCACGACACCGGGCTCACGGTGATGCAGCCCGCGCTGGCCGTTATAGGTATGCGTAAAGCAGCTGG
Source organism: Collinsella aerofaciens (assembly GCF_039752955.1). Classification (GTDB taxonomy): domain Bacteria; phylum Actinomycetota; class Coriobacteriia; order Coriobacteriales; family Coriobacteriaceae; genus Collinsella; species Collinsella aerofaciens_BI. The sequence goes on along the minus strand of NZ_JBDMHB010000037.1, from coordinate 15,073 downwards.
CACCGGCGTTGATGGCGGCGATGCACTCATCGTAGGTGGCGTCGGAGTGACCGATGCTGGTCACCACACCCTTGGCGTTCAGAGCAGCCGCATAAGCAGCGGCACCGTCGCGCTCGGCCGCCATGGCGCTCTTAACGATGCGACCGCCCGCAGCCTCCTGCCACTGATCGAAGACCTCCTCGGAGGGATCGATAAGATAAGCGGGGTTCTGCGCGCCCACGTGCTTCATGGTAAAGAAGGGGCCCTCCAGATAGATGCCCTGAATGCGAGCACCGCAGAAGTCGGGGCCGCGGCCCTCGTCCGCCTGGGCGATGGCGGCGCAGGCATCCTTGATCTGCTCGACGCCATCGGTGAACGTCGTGGGCAGCCAGCTGGTGGTACCGCGACGGGCGAGCTCGGTCGAGCTGATATCGATGCCCTCGGGATCGTTATCGGTAGTCGAGTGGTTATAGAAGCCATGGATGTGAGTATCGACCATACCCGGTGCGATCCACGATCCCGTGTAGTCCTTAATCTCGCAAGAGGGCTCGTCGGCCTGCCAGGCGCCAAAAACGCCATCCTCGACCATAAGATAGCCGCCCAGTTGCGGGCCTGCCGGCAAGAAGAACTTGTCAGCCTTAATTGCGTACGTGCTCATATGCACTCCTTGCTTCTAAAGCAGTTGACTGTGGTAATGCTTATACCCGGTCCATGTAAAAACAAAAAGCGCCCGCCCGCCGTTATGAGCGGACGGGCGCCCTTACAGGGGGACGCGATTAAGCGGTGAAGGGGTGAATCGTCACGCCCTTGACCACGCGGTTGACCGTGCCGGTGGGGCTCGGCGTATCGGGCGTGTTGCCCACGCGCACGGAGTTGAGCAGGCTGATAGCCTGGGCAAACATCACGAACGGCAGGGCAAGGTAGCCCTCGGGAAGCGCCTCGTAGCCCTTAAAGGTGAAGGACTCGCCCTCGTAGACGGTAGCGCCATCCTGCTGAACGGCAACGGTGTGCTGAGCGATCTTGTCGCCACCGATCTCGTTGAGGATGTCGATGTCGTACTGACGGGTGTAGGCGTCGTTGTTGACGAACACGAAGACGAGCGTCTTATCGTCGACGAAGGACTTAGGTCCGTGACGATAGCCCATGGAGGTGTCGTAGGAAGTAGCAACCAGACCGTGAGCGAGCTCGAGGATCTTGAGCTGGCTCTCCTGGGCAAGGCCACCAAAGGAGCCAGAACCCAAGTAGGTCACGCGGTTGAAGTCGCCAGCCAGGTAATCGGCGATCTCAGGCTCACGGGAGATGACCTCCTCGCCCATCTTGGCAATCGTCTCGACCCACTCGGCCTTCTGCTCGTCAGAGGCAGTGTCGAAAATAAGGGTGGAGAGCAGGGTCATGCAGGTGTAGGAACCGGTCATGGCGAAGCCCTTGTCGTTGGCGCGCGGGATGAGCAGCGTCAGCGCATTGGGATCATCGGCGGACTCGACGGCGAGCTTGCCCTCGGGAGCGCAGGTGATGTTGAGGAACTTGACGTTGTGGACGAGCTCCTTGGCAACGGCAACGGCGGCAAGGCTCTCGGGGCTGTTGCCAGAGCGGGCAAAGGAAACCACGAGCGTGGGATCCTCGGCGCGCAGGAAGTCGCGCGGGGCGCTCACGATGTCGGTCGTGGCGATGGGCTTAAAGTCGTAGAGATCAGTGTTGCCAGCGTGACGCAGGTACGGGGCGCAGGTATCGCCAACGTAGTCGGACGTACCGGCACCGGTGAAGACAACGGACAGACGACCCTCGCCCATAGCGCGAGCCTCGGCCAGGAAGGCCTCGATGGCCTCCTTATTCTCGCGATAGATGTTGAGCGTATCACGCCAAAGCTCGGGCTGCTGAGCAATCTCGGCCGTGGTGATCTGGGCGCCGAGCTCGGTGAGCTCCTCGACACTCTTCTCGAACATTTTTAATACCTCTCTCTAGAAGTAATCCTCTGACGTGCAATTATACACTTCGGTTGGTTATCTGGTAGTAACCAGTTAAATGCAAAGAATCACCATATGGAAACGATGCGAGCACTAGTTACTGCGCTGGTGGTAAACCTTGTATTTAAACTGATCGGCACGAGCAACCGAGAGTGTGTACTCCACTACCTCGTTTGACTCGTTATACGTAGTCCTGACCAAATCGAGCACAGGCGAGCCCTCGACAATTCCCAAAAGGTGGGCATCGGTGGGACGGGCTATGCTCGCATAGAACTCCTCTTCGGCCACGCGAATCTTTTGCTGAAAGTCCTGCTCAATCACATCGTAAAGCGGCTTACGCTCCAGCAGCGGTCGCTTTAGGGACAGAAATTGACGAACCGGTAGATAGCTGCGTTCGACCATCATGGGCATGTTGTCGGCAGAACGAAGGCGCTTGAGCTTAAAAATGCGATCACCGATGCGCAATCCCATATGCTCGGCCAGATTCTTATCGGCCTCAATCTCGCAAAACTCGAGAATCGTGGTCTCGGGTTCTCGACCCATCGCGCGCATCTGCTCGGTAAAGCTGTAGGACTGCATAAGATTGGTTGCTTTTGCCGAACGGTCGGTCACAAAGGTACCGCGACCGTGCTGCCGAACCACCAGTCCTAAACGCTCCAGTTCCTGCAGAGCCAGGCGTACCGTAGTGCGCGAGAGACCATAGCGCTCCGAAAGTTCGCGCTCGGAAGGAATCATGTCACCGGCGCGATATTCATGGTCAATCTTTTCGGTCAGAATATCGACCAGCTGATCGTACAGCGGTTGCTTACGCGCTCCGATCGCCATCCTATCCTCCCTTTTGCTCGAATTCGGCTAACTACCTAGGGTGTTATGCATTATCTGTCTGCCACACCCGAATCAACAAGAAAACAAAAGCCGCGCGCTCTTTCGAGCACGCGGCTTTTAACATACACATGGCTTAAGGGGTCGGGGTGTGAGCCGCGTAGGGACACACCCCTCAAGCTAGAGCCTTACCAGATGCTCGGCCAGAGACCAAGCGGGCCAGCGCCCAGGATGCCAAGGACGAAGAGCAGGAGAATGCCCTTGGTCGGGGTCCAGCTGTGCTTAGCGAACATGTAGTAAAGCAGCAGCGTAAGCATAAGCGGGACGAGCTTCGGGACGATGGTGTTGAGGGTGTCGGCAACAGAGAAGTTGACCGGATCCTCGGTAACGGTGCCGTAGGTAACGGACTCCATGCCGTTGCCCAGATCGGTGACGCCGCACTCGACAGCGTTGCCGTCGGCATCGGAAGCGGTGAGGGCGTTGCCGTCCTTATCGGTCATGGCGATGGTACCGGCCTCAGCGGTCTCGGTATCGATGCCCTCCATACCGGTGAAGTTCTCGGCCTCCTTCTCGGAGACGATCACGGTAGTAGCGGAGAGGCCACGGGTGGTGCCGTTGGGGATCTGAAGGTTGATCTGGGTGCCACCCATGGTGACGACCAGGCAACCGACGACGAAGACGCCCATGATGGAAGCGGCACGCGTGAAGGCCTGCATGTTGGCGGTCAGAGCGTCAATAGCGCTGGTGCCAAGCTTGTAGGACCAGTTCATGAGCCAGAAGCGCAGAGCGAACTGGACGACGTTGAAGATCACCAGGAAGATGATCGGTGCAGCGGCGTTGCCGTTGATGGCCATGTTGGAGGTGATGCCGGCCGTGATAGGCACGAGCGTCAGCCAGAACAGGGCGTCACCGATACCACCGAGCGGGCCCATTGCGGCGACGCGGACGGCGCGGATCGTGGGGATGTCAACCTTGTTCTGCTCGAGCGAAAGCACGATGCCCATAACAAAGGTGACAAGGAACGGGTGGGTGTTGAAGAACTCCAGGTTGTGGCTCATGGAAGCCGCGAGGTCGTTCTTGTTGGTGTGGATCTTCTCCAGACCGGGGATGATGGAGTAGAGCCAGCCAGCGGCCTGCATGCGCTCGTAGTTGAACGATGCCTGCAGGAAGCAGGAGCGCCAAGCCATCTTGTTGAGGGTCTTCTGGTCGAGCTGCGGAGCAGGAGTGAGATCCTCGTAGTGCTCCGGGATCACATACTCATTAGATGCCATCTTCGAAGTCACCTCCGTCAGAAACAGCTGCACCCTTCAGCTCGGTCTGCTGCTGGAAGTCCCAGAAAGCGATGCCGAAGCCGATGAGAGCGAGGATGAGCAGAGCAGGGGTTGCCAGCGAATCGTTGGCAACGGTGATGAGCGCGAGGCCAAAGCCCATGAGGAAGAAGCCCCACATATCGCGGTTCATCATAACCTTGAGCAGGACGGCGAAGCCGACGAAGCGCATCATGCCGCCTGCAGCGGACAGACCGGTCTGCAGCCAAGTCGGGATGGCGGAAGCGATGGTCTGACCAATGGTAGCGCCAGCGATGAAGAACAGGGTGACGACGACAGCGAAGATCAGGCCGAGCAGAGCCATGGCGAAGTAGTTCAGGCGCTCGATGCCCTTGGTGTCCGCGTTGTGAGCCATGTTATCGGCCGTGGACATAAGCGGGGACATAAGCGTGAAGACCAGGGTAACGCCAAGCTGGCCAAGCAGAGCGAACGGAATGGCGAGGCCGACTGCCGCGTTGGGCTCGAGGCCCGTGGCGATAGCGAGAATGGCTGCCATGATGCCGCCGATGACGGCGTTAGGCGGCTGAGCGCCTCCGATCGGCATGTTGCCGATCGTCATGAGCTGATAGGTACCACCCACGAGAAGACCGGTGTTGAGGTCGCCAAGGATAAGACCGATGACGGCACCGGTGACGATGGGCTGATAGAGAGACTCGAGGAAGTCAAACTGGTCGATTGCCGCGATGAACGTGACGACGAAGACCAGAGCGATCTGGATGATCGAGTATTCCATCTTGCTCCTCCTTTCAAAATGTATGTACGCACTTTGGATTTCACGTACAGAACGTCAGGGTTTCACTCCTGACAACGTGGATCACGAGGATTACGAGAAGAGCTTGCTCGTGTCCTCAACAGGCGTGCTCGGAACGCGCCTGATCTCCAACTCCACCCCCAATTCCTGCAGCTCTTTAAACGCAGCGACATCCTCGTCGTTAACTGCGACGGAGGTGGCGACTTGGCGCTTTCCTTCCGACATGTGCATGTTGCCGATGTTTACCTTCTTTATAGGCACACCGCCCTTGACGAGCGTAAGCACGTCTTCCGGTGTTTCGGCCACGATGAAGATCTTCTGGCGCGGGCTCGCCTTGCCAATGACGTCGATGGTCTTCTGCAGAGAGAAGAAACGCGTAGCGACGCCGGCGGGAGCGGCCATCTTCATGAGGTTCTGGCGCATGGTGTTGGACGCCACGTCGTCGTTGGCGACGAGGATGAGGTTGGAGCCCAGGGTGGAGTTCCACTGGGTGGCAACCTGACCATGAACCAGTCGGTTATCGATGCGGGTAAGAAGAATGTTGGGTTCTGCCATGTTGATCAGCTTCCTTTCGTTATTTGCTGACGACAGTTACTTGATCTCCTGAATCGCGTAACGCGAAACATCTACGACGGCTCCGGATCGGACTTTGATCTGGACCTTCTCGCCTTCGATGCCTTTGACGGTTCCGTAGATACCGCCGGCGAAAAGAACCTCTTGACCCGGCTTGAGCTCGGTGTGCAGCTCCTTGAAGTACTTCTGCTTCTTCTTCATGTTGATTTGCGACCAGATGGTGTAAATCAAGCCCATGATGACAAGCAGGCCTAAAAGGGCGACCGAGGAGCTCAGGACGTTGGCTCCGAAATCGGCCATTAGATGCCGTCCTCGTCGCCGAAGATATCCTCTTCGTCGGAGCCGGCAACGGATGCGACCGTCTGGGCGGTGATGCCCGTCTGGCCAACGGTCACGGCCTGCTCGCCAAGCTCGGCGAGCGTGGCGTTGCCGCGGAGGAACAGAAGCTCAATAACCATGGGAAGGTTGGTGCCGGTCAGAACCTCGACGTTGTCGACATCCTGGGCAATCATCATCGCCTGGTTGAACGGGGTGCCACCAAGCAGGTCGGTAAAGACGAGCACGCCATCGCACTCCTCGCGCATGGCGGTAATAGCGGCGCGGAGATCCTCACCGTAGGAAGCAGCCTGGTCGCCCTCAAAAGGAACGACGGTAAAAGCGGGCTGGTCGCCAGCAACCATAGCGATAGCGCTTGCGAGGCCGGGTGCGAACTGTCCATGACCGGTAAGAATAAAGCCAACCATTCAAATTTCCCTTCCGAAGGTGTGTACGATCTGAGTCCGATGATTTTCGGAAGCCAGCGGGCGCTCGCCCTTAAAGCTTCTTAGAAAGCGTACTTTGAAGACCAGTGGTTTCTAAACTGGTAGTAACCACGTGACGTGTTGTTGTCACTATATCACCCCAGAAGAGGTCGCTTTCGTTGATTCATACGGTAAAACGTTTTTGCACCGCTCACGGTGATAAATCGACCGTTTACCGGTCGTTAACACTTCTACCTGCGGTTTTGAAACCGTTCCGAAATGCTTTGGCAAAAGATCGGATCTTTTCCTGTGTCTAAACAACGCAGGGCGGCTAAAAATAGCGTGTAGAAAAATTGCAGGTCATTGTGAAGATATGTGAATTGGTCTTTTTGACTTAATACCAGTTAGAACCAGTTTTGAGATTATCGGTGAACGGTAGTTTTCGACCGTTCACCGGTTACTTGCAATCGTTTGCAGTCGTTTTCCCAGATGAATTAGGGAAACACAATGGAGCGCTTGCGCGGGCGCGAGGCCTACTCCAGTGGTTTCGGCAGCAAAAAGCCCGCTAGAACGTTGTCCGTTCTAGCGGGCTAAATCAGGCAGATCGGCTAGCGCACAGTAGTGCAGGCAAACCTTACGCAAACAGGCCGTAGATGCTGATGTTGGCCTTGGCATACAGGCCGTTAGCATACTCGGTCCACTTGGAGCTGGCGCTCGAAGCCTGCGAAGAGTACTGCTGGTAGGCGGTGTAATAGGCGGTCATGGCCTGCTTGTAGGTAGCGCTATCGGCCGTAAAGGCATCGTCAGCGAAGGCCTTAGCGTAGGTGCTATCGGCGTCCTTCCAGGTGCCCTTTTCGCTATCCCACTCGTCGCCGGCAAGTTTGATGATGTAATCGGCGTAGTCCTTGCTCGCGGTCTCCTCGTTGCCGTCAGCAGGCTCGGTCGGGGCGGTCGGCATGCTTGCGGAGCTATCGCCCACCTTCTTCTTGTAGAGCTTCTGCAGCGTCGCGGACTGACGGACGATCTGCTTGGCCTGGTCCTTGGACACGCCATACTGCGTGGCCATGGTCTTGTAGTCGGAGGTGCCGATGGAATCCTCGGCGTACTTCTTCATCTCCTTAGAAGAGACGGTGATGCCCTCGTCCTCGGCAGCGTCGAGCAGGATCTTGTTGCGCACGTAGGACAGGATGACGTCGGCAGAGGGAGCGGTGTAGTTGCCATCGCCATCCTTGACGGTGTCGAGGCTGTACTGGCTCTCGATGGCCTCGCGCGCGGTGATGTCACTCTTCTTGCCGTTGTAGCTGTAGCTTGCCACGGTCGAATCGAGCTGGTCCTCGGTCAGGGTCGACGAGCCGACACCCTTGCCGCCAAAACCACCATTGCCAATAAAGAAGCCAATCACGGCAGCAATCACGACTGCAACCACAAAGGCGGCAATCATCGTCTTCTTGTGCTTGCAAGTGTGGTCATCCACGTCGGAGTCGTCGTCCTCGTCCTGCTCCTCGGGCATCAGATCCTCGTCAGCGGCATCCGCGGCAATCTGAGCCTCCAGACGGGCGTCCTCCTCCTCGGCCGTCGTACCGGCAGCAATGTGCTCGGCAGACGTACCGGTGACCAGGTCGATCTTCTCGTCCTCGTCACCGTCGGGGCCTTCGCCGCGCTCGATGATCTGGATGCCGTCGATCTCGTCCTTCTCGTCCTTCTTTTGAATCAGACCCATATCGGTTACTCCTTGTTAGGAAACATAGTCTTCAATAGAATACGCCCGACAGAGTGCCGGGCGTATTGATTCTTAGGTTATACGCAAACACTTAAGTACTATTTAGGCGTTTGCAGCGTGCATACCTTAGGCCAGGTGCGCGATAACGGCATCGGCAAAGGCCTGTGTGCCCACGGCGCCCTCGACGGAGCCGGTCTGGGCACGACGCACGTCACCGGTAACCTGCTCGCCCTCGTCGAGCGTGGCAGATACGGCGGCACGGATACGATTGGCAGCGTCGTTCTCGCCCAGGTGATCGAGCATCATCGCAGCAGAGAGGATCTCGGCCGTGGGGTTAGCGATATCCTGACCGGCGATATCGGGCGCGGAGCCGTGCGTTGCCTCGAAGATGGCGCAGTCGGCACCGATGTTGGAGCCGGGGGCCATACCCAGGCCACCTACCAGGCCGGCGCACAGGTCGCTGACGATATCGCCGTACAGGTTGGGCAGCACCAGGACATCGAAGTCGTTGGGGTTCTGGACCAGGCCCATGCAGGTGGCGTCGACGATCTTGTCGTTGAACTCAATATCGGGATAGTTGGCGGCCACCTCGCGCGCAACGCGCAGGAACAGGCCATCGGTCGCCTTCATAATGTTGGCCTTGTGCACGGCCGTCACCTTTTTACGGCCGCAGCGGCGGGCGTACTCAAAGGCGTACTCCACAATGCGGCGGCTCTTGGCGATGGAGATGGGCTTAATTGAGATGGCGGAATCGGCGGCGAAGGTCTTCTGACCCGAGCGCTCGACAAGCTGTGAGAGCTCCTCGACCTCGGCAGCGCCCTCATCGAACTCGATCCCGGCGTAGAGGTCCTCGGTGTTCTCACGCACGATGACCAGGTCGACGTCGCGGAAGCGCGAGCCGTCGCCCGGCTGCGACAGGCAGGGGCGCACGCAGGCGTACAGGTCGAAGTGCTTGCGCAGGGCCACGTTAACGCTGCGGAAACCCGTGCCGACCGGCGTGGTGATGGGGCCCTTGATGGCAACCTTGGTCTCGGCGACCGCATCGAGCACGTGCTGGGGCAGCGGCGTGCCAAACTCGTCCATGACGCCGGCACCTGCCTCCTGGACGTTCCAGTTGATCTGGACACCGGTGGCCTCGACCACGCGGCGCATGGCCTGCGTAATCTCGGGACCGATACCGTCACCGGGAATCAGGACTACATCGTGCGCCATAATCTGTTACTCCTCGTCTTCGGCGTCGTCAGATTTTTTAACGCTAGCACGCTTCTTCTTTTTGGAGAGATCCAGGCCAAAACGTTTAACAAGCATTTCGCAAATCTCGCTCGAACGGGCCTTGAGATAGCTGCCCTTGCCGTTCTCGGCGTCGAACTTAAGGCGCAGCGCAAGCTTCTCGGCGACCTCGGCGTCGATCTCGCCCTGGCCAAACTCGTACAGGCAACCGAGCATGTCGCGATACTCGAGGTCGCCGTGGTAGCACTGAATGGCCTCGTCCAGGATGGGCCAAGCC
>NZ_JBDMHB010000037.1:0-5535 GCF_039752955.1 Collinsella aerofaciens | reverse complement strand
CCGTCAGGGCATCGAGGGCCTCCCAGCGGGTCTGAGCCTCGGGGCGGTCGAGCGCCTCGATCAGCGCGGGCACGCAGGGCACGACGCGCTGGGGATCGCGCTCGGCAAGCAGATGCAGCACGCGGGCGGCAAACTGGCGGATGCGGCGCGTGGGGCAGCCGAGCTCCTGAACCAGGCGGTCGACGGCGTTCTCGTTCTCCTCTGCCAGCTGAAGCTGTGCCAGCTCCTCGTCGGTGAGCTGTTCGTCTTTGTTTTCTGCCATAGTTACCTCTTCTTACTATTACTTAGCGTGCTTGCCAGCACCCTTGCTGTCATCGGTGACCGAGATGAGCTGTCGGTCGGCCGCGCCATTGCGACGCGCACGGCGGCGTTCCTCAGCGTCGCCCGCGTCGGCGGCGGCGCGATGAGCCTTGTTGACGTTAAAGACCTCGTCGTGTTTGCGCCACGGACCGACGGACTCGCCAAAGCTCATCTTAAGACCGGCGATAAAGCCGCCGAGCCAGCCGATCGGCGCAAACTGCACCAGCGGGAACAGTGAGAACACCCAGGTCAGCAGGACGACTGCCGCCGCGCCTGCAAAGTTGGCAATCCAGTAGTCGCGCTTGGTGATGACGCGCTTTTCGCACGCCCACTGGCCGCACAAAAAGCCGATGTAGATCGCAAAGAGAAAGAGCACCAGCGCAAGCACCACGAACGTCCAGCTCATGGGCGCTACTCCCCGTGATGGTGGCCGCAGCAGCACTCGTGGCCGTCGTCATGGCCGTGGCCGCCGCAGCACTCGTGGTCCTCGCCATGGTGGTGGCCACAACCGCACTCGTGGTCGTCGCCATGTTCGCCGCAACCGCAGCCTTCCTCGTGAGCACCATGCTCCTCGGGACGATACTGCGACCAGTCAAGACCGGCGGCGATGGCGTCGGCCTCCTCCTTGTAGAGCACCGTGATGGCCTGGGTGCCCAGCTTGGCGCCACCGATGGCATCGAGCATGTCGTAGAGCGTAAAGGCCACGTCGGCGCCGGGCAGCGCAAGCTCGCGGTCGTCGGCATAGGCGAGCGCCAAGCGCAGGTCCTTGATGAAGTGCTCGACCATAAAGCCGGGCTTGTAATCGCCGTCGAGCGCCTTGGGCGCCAGACTCTCCATGGCGCCGGACTTGCCGGTACCGCCCAGAATCATCTGACGGGTCTTCTCCAGATCGAGGCCGCTCAGCTCGGCAAACGCCAGCGCATCGGCCATGCCGACCATGCAGGCGCCCAGCGACACCTGGTTGGCGAGCTTGGCAGCCTGGCCCTTGCCGGCGCCGTCGAAGCAGCAGATGGTTGCCGCAAAGGTGGAAAGGATATCGCGGACCGGGGCAATGTCGTTCTCGGTAGCGCCCACGATAGCCGTAAGCGTGCCGGCGATAGCACCCGACTCGCCGCCGGTGACGGGGCAGTCAAACGCCATGCGGCCGGAAACCTGGGCGGCCTCGGCAATGTCGCGCGCCAGCTCGGGCGAGCTCGTGGTGAGGTCGATCAGGACCGCGCCGGGCTTAGTGCACGCGAGCAGGCCGTCGCCCGCCAGGTAGAGCTCCTCGACCTCGGAGGGATAGCCCACCATGGTAAAGACGACGTCGGCGTTCGCCGCGGCATCTGCCGGCGTATCGGCCCAGACGGCACCGCGCTCAACGAGCGCTGCAGCCTTGGACTTGGTGCGGTTGTTGACCGTGACGGGATAGCCAGCGTCCAGAATGTGGCCGGCGATGGGGGCACCCATAATTCCGGTGCCGATGAATGCGACGGAGAGCTTGTTTGCCATGAAACCTTTCCTTTTGGGTTGGGTGTTGTTACCAGGTTGAATACTCGGTGCCAGCGTTTGGGCTGTGAGTCGAGGGCGATTACGGACGCAGCGCTTGCCTACTGACCGCGCACGCGGCGGGCGATACGGTCGGAAAGCGACGCCTTGTCGGCGCGGTTCTTACCCCAAAACGCGCAGCCCACCATGCCGGGGCCCACGTGCGAGCCGATGGTGGGACCCACGGAGCCGCGAATGATCGTGACGTCGGCGCAACCCTCCTCCTTGCGGATGGCGGCTTCGAGCCAGTCACCATCCTTTTCGGCATCGGCCGTCATGATGGCGATGGGCATGGTGCGATCGGGCACGTAGTTCTCGCGGAACGACTTGAGGATGGACTTGAGCGCCTTCTTGCGGCCGCGGTTGACGCCGATCAGCGACAGCGAGCCGGCCAGGTCGTAGGAGAGCTCGGGCTTGACGTCGAGCTTTGCCGTGAGCTGCGCCGCCGCGGGAGGAATGCGGCCGCCGGCAGCCAGTGCGTCGAAGCTCTCGAGCGTAAAGTAGCCGTGCACGTAGGTCTTTGCCTCGTTTGCCCAATCGACCAGCTGCTTGGCGGTCAGTCCCGCCGAACGCTGGCGCACGGCCTCGAGCGCCAAGAGCGCACCGGTCGCGCAGGGCAGAGCGTTGTCGACCACGTAGAGCTCAAAGTTGGGATACTCGGCGCGCACGACATCTGCCGCCTGGCACGCGGAGTTGTAGCTCGACGACAGCGCCGAGGTAAAGCACAGGTAGACCGTGGGCGTGCCCTCTTTGGCGCACTCGGTAAAAAACTCGATATAGCGACCGAGCGACACAGCCGAGGTGGACACGCGGGCACCGGCGCGCATGCGGTCGTAGAACTCCTTAGGGCTCATGCTCGACCAGATGTCGTCTGTGCGCTCCTCGCCATCGATAATGAAAGGGAAACCCAGGATATCGACATCGAGGTTCGCGGCGACCTCGGGGCTAAAGTCGCAGCAGGTATCGACGACGATGCGGCAACGGTTCGAATGACCGGCGGATGCGGCCTTGTCCATCAAAGCGACTCCTTACGTAAAAAGGCGGCCACCCGCATGGGATGGCCGCCAACCGTTAACTCATGCAAGTTAACGTATTTTACTCGTCAAGTGTTTCGATGCGGGGCTTGATGATGCCATATCCACCATTCTTACGGTGATACACCACATTGATGAGGCCAGTCGTCGCGTTCTCGAACACGTAGAAGTCGTGGCCGAGCAGATCTGTCTGCACCAGCGCCTGCTCCTCAGTCATCGGGGTGACATCGATGACCTTCTCGCGGACGAGCAGGTCGTCCTCCTCCTCGGGCAGCAGCAGGTCGGCCAGATCCTCGACGCGCTCGACCGGCGCAACATCCGCTGCACTGGCACCGCCCTGGCGGTTGTCCACGACCTTGGTCTTGAACTTGCGCAGCTGGCGGGTGACCTTATCGGCGGAGAGGTCGATGGCGGCGTACATATCTGCACCGTGCTCGGCAACGCGAATCACCGAACCGCGGGCACGAACCGTAACCTCGACGATTGCCGGGTTGGGGTTCGAGGGGTTCTTCTCATAGCGAAGTACAACGTCGACCGTCATGGGCTCGATATCGAAAACCTTGAGCGCCTCGCCGATCTTCTCATCCACGTGCGCACGCAGAGCATCGGTTACCGTCGTCTTGCGTCCAGAAACCTTGATATCCATACGTGGCTCCAATCTGCCTCGGGGACTTACTGTACTGGCTATGTACCCATTGCCGTGCATTTAATCACGCGGATTCCTAAAGACCCGAATAACGATTGCTTGATACCGCATACCGAAGTCTCGCACTTTTCTGTGGCAAAGTGCGCTATAGGAGGGGCCGGCGGCTTTGTATTTGGTCCCGAAAATTAGCTTTGACCTGCTGGTTTTATTGGGATGAAAAAGCCGGGCTCCCCTATTGGGGAAGCCCGGCAGTGCGTGTTGAAACCGTGAAGAAGTGTCCTTTCCAACGTATAGGAGACACCACCCCTAGCAATAACTAGCTATTGAGTTTGTTAATGTCGTCGTCGGTGATGGCGCCTTCCTGGCTGGACGATTTGTCCTCGGAGGATGCGGTCTCATTGTTGGAATCGGAGGACTCGCTGCCGGAGGACGTGGTCTCACTGGACTCAGAGTCACCCGGCTGCACGCTAGCGCCCGAAACCGTCTTAGTGGTGAGGTCGTAGGGCATCGTGCCATACCAGACAGAGTGGACCGCCTCGAGCGTACCGTCGACCGTGATGTCGTCGAGGGCATCGCTCACGGCACGGCACAGTTCGTCATTGGACGAGAGGCCCGCAACACCAAGCGTCGAGGGCGCCTCGAGCGCACCGACATAGGAGACCTCGCTCATCAGGCGTGCAAGGTAGCCGCCGGCCGTGGAGTCGCAGATCACATAGTCGACCTCGCCGGACTCGAGCGCCTCAAAGCACTCGTTGATGTTGGAGTAGGTCTTTTGGTTGGCGGTAATGTTCTGCTTAGCAAGCGCCTCCTGCGAGGCCGAGGACATCTGAACGCCCAGGGTGGACGTGTTAAGGGTATCGGTGGAAACGCTTAGCGACCCACCATCGCTAGTTTTACCGAACACGGAAGTGGCATCGTACAGGCAGGTGCCGAGCGAGCTAATGTCCCCGTCCGTGGAGTTAATCTCGCCGATAAAGATATCGGCCTTTTTGTCGCCGAGCGCGGAACCTGCCGAAGACGCATCGACAAAGGAGACCTTAAGGCCCATGCGGCTTGCGAGGGCGCGGGCGGCGTCAACCGCATACCCCGTGAGCTCGCCGTCGGCGTCCTGCATGGCCTGCGGCGCATCGGAAGTATCGAGGGCGACCGTCAGGGTTCCGGGAGTGACCAGGGCGTCGTCCGACACCGCCGGCGTGACGGTCTCGTACTCGATCTGGTCGATCGTGGGAGTCGTGAACGCAGACAGCGGGTTGAACGCGCATCCGCTCAGGCCCAAAACGGCGATGACCGCTGCGGTCCCAGCACCTAACCGAGCCGCGTGCATCAAGCTGCCCCTCACCATGTCCACTACCCTACCTTCTGTGTCGTATACGATCCGTGCGTTGCACGGAATATCAGGTTGTTCCCACCAGCTGACCTGGTATTTGACCCCACACTTGCGCACCGGGGTGTTTGCTCGGGAGGCCGCAGCCACCTTCACGACTGGCCCGCTCGCCCGCGAGGCGGTATTGCCCCAAAGAAAGTCGAACGGACGGTGCGGCTTACATCTAGGACGCGCCATGATCGCGCCGCGCGCACGCGGTCGCTTACGTGGATCCCTTTGACCGCGTCTGTCTTGGACTAGGACGGGCATTTCGTCCGTCCGCAACCACAGCCTGGCAGGAACGTAGCGCATTATAGCTAAGTTCAAGCTAAAGTTTAAGGTTAGGGGCGTTATTCGCATCGCGAGTACAGATTTCGCAGGTCAGGACGGACCGCACGTGCTCTGATTGAGCCCGTCGCTCCCCTATGGAAAGCCCCAACACACCCGTCTTAGGGCGCCGTGGCCAAAAAATAGCAAATATGAGTACTGTTACCAATTTAGTAGCAGGAGTTTTTGGCTCTGCAAGCTGTTTTCACGCTCTATAACGTCAGATTGATGCCAGGATATTCCACATTTGTTTAATAACTTGGTAGCGCGCAGAGATGTGGTGTAAGAGGCGGGGCATGCCCCGCCTCTTCTCTTTCTTGAAAGGGAGGGGACACCGC
>NZ_JBDMHB010000036.1:0-20781 GCF_039752955.1 Collinsella aerofaciens | reverse complement strand
CTGCTTGCGACATGCGTGGCTATGTTGCCGTTTGGCCGTCTGGGTGACGTGCGCGGCAAGGTGAATGTGTTCCAGCTGGGTGTCATCGTCTTTTCGGTCGGTTCGCTGCTGTGCGGCCTTTCGGCCTCGCTCGAGGTTCTTATCCTGGCACGCATTGTTCAGGGCGTCGGTTGCGCGGCGGCCATGGCTAACAACATGGGTATCATCACCGAGTCGTTTCCGGCGCGCGAACGAGGCCGTGCTATGGGTATTCTCGCGACCTTTGTGGCCCTCGGCATGATGTGTGGCCCCGTGCTCGGCGGCATGCTGGTGGCAAGCTTTCCTTGGGAGAGCATCTTCCTCATCAACCTGCCCATTGGCGTCATCTCGTTTATCGTGGGGCTCTACACGCTGCCGCATGTAAAGCCGGAGGCCGGCGAGCGCCCCATGTCGCTGGCGGAGGCCGCGCGTCGCTGCTTTGCAAATTCGGCCTTCACCATCAACCTTGCCTGCATGCTCATCGTGTTCGTTGGTATTGGCGCATCCGAGTTTATCCTGCCGTTCTATTTTCAGGACGCCCACGGCTTTGGTTCCGACATTTCCGGATTGCTGTTTTTGGCGCTGCCGATGGTGAATGCCTTTATCGGCCCGCTTTCGGGTGCGGTTTCGGACCGTGTTGGCTGCGAGGGTCCCACGGCGGTCGGCCTGGGCGTGTACGTGTGCGGGCTCTTTGCGGTAAGTACGCTCGACGAGCACTCTTCCATCCCTGTGATTGTGTGCTGTGCCGTGTTTATGTCGTGCGGTACGTCGATTTTCCAGAGCCCCAACAACTCGCTGTATATGGGCTCGGCTCCGCGCGAAGCGCTCGGCTTTGCGGGCAGCCTGGGTAGTTTGGCACGCTACGCCGGCATGGCGCTCGGCATTACGGCGGCGTCGCATATCCTGTATGGGCAGATGAGCGTGGCAATGGGCGAGGCCGTGACCAGTTTTGTTACAGGTCGTCCGGACGTATTCCTATTCGGCTTTCGCTCGGTGTTCTACGTACTCATGGCTGTGGCCGCCGTGGGCTTTGCGCTTGCCATGGTGCGTTTGGTGAAGATGCGCGCCCGCCATTAGCATGTTGGGAGGCTGTCTGCCACGATTCGCGCCGTCCCAAAAAGACTGGTTTGTGGTGCGATGTGGCTTGTGGGGCGGGCGGGGGTCGGTCCGTGGTAGACTATCGAACAACGTTTATTAATCGCGCGGTATCGTTGCCGCGAGAAGGGGTTGCGCCATGCAGGAGCTTGAGGATCGTATTCGCCATGACGGCATCGTAAAGGCCGGTAACGTCCTTAAGGTTGATGCCTTCCTCAACCACCAGTGCGACGTTGAGCTGTTCGACCACATGGGCGCCGAATGGGCCCGTCTGTTCGAGGGTGTCGAGATCAACAAGATCCTGACGATTGAGGCTTCGGGTATTGGTATGGCCTGCATCGCAGCTCAGCATTTTGGCGGCGTGCCGGTGGTCTTTGCAAAGAAGGCCCAGTCCATCAACCTTGACGGCGAGCAGTATGCCACGACCATCTACTCCTTTACCAAGCAGAAGGAGTACCCGGTCATTGTCGGCAAGCGCTTTCTGTCCGAGGGCGATAAGGTCCTGATTATCGACGACTTCCTGGCCAACGGCTGCGCGCTTGAGGGCCTTATTAAGATCTGCGAGGCTGCGGGCGCCGAAGTTGCCGGCATTGGCATTGCCGTTGAGAAGGGCTTCCAGGGCGGCGGCGATAAGCTCCGTAAGCGCGGCTTCCGCGTTGAGAGCTTGGCCCGTATCGCCGATATGGACTGCGAGAACGGCGAGATCACCTTCGCCTAAGCGCGCAACATAAGCGATTGGTATGCGATGTGACAAAGGGACTGTCCCTTTGTCACATTTTTTGTATGAGGGGAGGTGTTGATATGGACGAGAACAAGATGGGCTGGCGCGAGTATGCGCGCTTTGCCGAGATGTCGGTTGAGGAGCTGGCGCGCGATTGCGAGGTACAGGTGTTTCGCGCGACGGGTCCGGGTGGGCAGGGCGTGAACACGACGGACTCTGCGGTGCGCATGAAACATGGGCCCACGGGGATTGTCGTGACGGCGCGTGAGAGCCGCA
This sequence comes from Collinsella aerofaciens, assembly GCF_039752955.1. GTDB lineage: Bacteria > Actinomycetota > Coriobacteriia > Coriobacteriales > Coriobacteriaceae > Collinsella > Collinsella aerofaciens_BI. The sequence goes on along the minus strand of NZ_JBDMHB010000036.1, from coordinate 18,671 downwards.
GCCAGTTTCAGAATCGCGCGAGCTGCCTGCGTAAGCTGCGCGCTGAGCTTGAGCGTCGCGGGCGTCCACCGCGTCGACGCGTAAAGACCAAGGTGCCTCAGCGCTCTCGCCAGTGCAGGCTTAATGACAAGCACTTCAACGCCATTAAAAAGGCCAACCGTCGCAAGCCGGGCGGGGAGGAATAGCCTCCTCGTAAGTTGCGGTGAAATAGGGACTGTTTATGCAGCTAAAGCCGTAAGACAGTCCCTATTTCACCGCAACTTAGGTGGGGTTAGCGGGTGGGGTGCCAGACCTCGAGGGCGCCGGCGAGGATGTCGACCTCGATGCGTGAGGCGACAACGGGCTCGCCGTCGGCCTGGATGGGGTAGTCGGGCTCCTCCAAGGTGAGCGCGGCATGGCGGCATCGGCGCATGCGAACCGGTGGCAACTTGGTATGGTGGCCGTCCTTAGCCGAAAGAAACATAGGCAGGGCAACCGCGCGAGGGACGGGGCCGCAGGCGTAGCAGACGTCGAGCATGCCGTCGCAGGGGTCGGCATCGGGGCAGATACGATAGCCCGAGCCATACGTGGGGCCCAGCTGAATCGCCATGATGATCGCCCTCACGCGCTCGGCGGGCGCGTCGTCAAAGCTGGCTGTCATGGGGTAATTGCGATAGCGTAGGCCAAACTGCTCAAGTCCCGAGAGAGTGTAGAGCGGAGTGCCGGCGAGACCCGTCTTTTTGCGCAGCTCGGTGGTGCCCAGGCCGATGGCGGCATCGATGCCGATCGAAAGCGTCTGGTCGTAGTACTCAACGGAAGCCTCGCCGCTACCGCTTGCGGGGTTCCATGAGCGAATGCGCCCGATGTCCTGACGCTGCAGCTCGCAGGAGAGCAGCGCGCCAAAATCCTTACCGGAGAAATCGTCGATGCCGAGTGTTTGGGCAAAATCGTTGCCGGAGCCCACGGGTAGGATGGCGAGAGCGGGGCGGACCGCCTCATCCTGCGTCATAAGCCCGTTGACGACCTCGTGAATCACGCCGTCGCCGCCAAGGGCGATAACGGTGCGATAGCCCTGAGCCTGTGCGGCAAGCTCCTTGGCGTGTCCCATGCGCTCGGTTAGCACCAGGTCAAACTGGGATGCGCGTGCAGTCATGTCCATAAAGCGTTGCAGGCGCTCGGCAACTTCGCGCGCCGCACCCAACTGGGCGGCTGGGTTGGCGATGATGAGCGTGAGGCCAAAATCAGTTGCGTGCATGGGGCGACTCCCGGCGTATGACGTGACGGTGCGGTCGCGCTCAGGTCGAATTGCCCCCGATTGTGGCTGCACGTCGAATACTTACGTCTACTCTATCAGGTCGTTGTGGCGCTCGATAGCATCCGCTACCGTACCGCCCTCATCTACAATAAGCGAACGGCGCTTGGGCGAGATAATGCGCTGGGCGGGGTACACGCCGCGGTGTCCGGCGGTTAGGTAGCTGATAAAGGCCACGATGACAAAGAACCCGGCAGCCGTGCCGTGGAACAGGTCGATGGCCATCATACAGGTGGTGATAGGCACGTTAAGGCCGGCGCAGAACACGCCGAGCATGCCCAGCGCTGCCAGAAAGCTGGGATCGATTCCGACGAGGCAACCTATCCAGCCGCCGAGCGCCGCACCGATGCCAAACAGGGGCGTGACCTCGCCGCCTTGGAAGCCCGCGCCCAGGGTAAGCGCTGTGACGACCAACTTGATGGCTGCGTCCGCCAGGGTGGTGTTGCCGGCAAATCCGGCGCCGGAAAGCCACGTGGAAAGGCCGGCGTAGTTCCAGGCGTCGAGAAGGGCATAGGCGGCCAAAACCACGAGTGCGCCGATGAGTGCGCGAACGAGGTAATTGGTGATAAAGCGACCGTAGAGGCTCTTGACGGTTCGAACCGACCAGGCAAAGAGGCGTGCCGTCAGACCGAAGATAATTGCGCTGATAACAACGATGACGACCGTTTTGGGCGTCATAGCGGGAACGCTGGCGATGACATTCGCCTCGTACTCGGTACCTAGGGCGAGTGATGTAAAGTAGCCGGTAAACGAGGCGACCAGGCAGTAGATGCCCGCGGTGTAGTCGATCTTGCCGATAAAGCACATCTCCATGCCAAAGAAAGCCCCGGCAAGGGGCGAGCCGAATACGGCGCCAAAGGCCGACGAGATGCCGGCGAGCATGAGGTCGTGGTGGTCATGCTTTTTGAGGTGGGCGAGGCTCGAGATGTTGCTGGCGATGGTGCCGCCAATCTGCACCGCAGCTCCCTCGCGACCGGCCGATCCGCCCGTTAGGTGCGTGAGCGTGGAGCAGACGAAGGTGAGGACGGCCATGCGCATATGGATGAGGCGGGTGCCCAGAGCGGAGTCGATGACCAGGTTGTTACCGCGTTTGGCGGCGAGACCGTGGTTTTTGTACACCCATGCGGTGACAACGCCCACAACGGGAAGCAGCGCGTAAATCCACGCATGCTGCTCGCGATAGTCGGTCGCGATATTCAACGAGGCCAAAAACGCCCAAGCGGCAACGCCCATGGCGAGCGAGACGATGACGACGAGTGCGAGCAACTTGGCGCTCGCGAGTAGGTTGCGGGCGTTGCGGCGCGTGTCGGCAGCCAAGAGATGCTCAGAGCGGGTGAGCTGATGCCTGCCTGCCGCGATGACGTCGTTCAGAGAGAAAAAACCGCCTTCGTCGAGCGGCTGGGAATGATCCTGCGCTTCGTTTGCGCTTTCGGGTTTGTCGTTATGAGCCATACGTTCCTCTTTTAGGTTGCAACGCAAGCATTATAAAACGCGGTAAACGCGACGAGCCGGTGGGTTGGTTTCCGTTCTGTTTCGCGGCCTGCAACTGACAGGTGTATTTGCGGGTGCAGGCCGAGTCGCGGTCGTGCGTCGGGGGATTATACTGAGACAAGCATAAAGAATCGGCGCCCCTGTTGTGCGCCGTGGCATTAAGAGGTGCATATGGCAGAGAAACTCATTCCGCTGGAGGACGCGCAGTCGATTGTCCTGTCGCACGTTGCTCCGACCGATCTCGTCGAGATTCCCGTGTGGCAGGCCGCCGGTCTTCCCTTGGCCGAGGACGCGGTGGCCGATATCGACATCTCGCCGTTTGCCAACAGCGCCATGGACGGGTATGCCGTGCGCTCGGCGGACTTGGCGCAGGCATCTGGCGAGGCGCCGGTGACGCTCGATGTTATCGGACATGAGGCCGCGGGTCATGTGTTTGGGGACGCAATCGGCGCGGGCGAGACGGTCCGCATCATGACGGGCGCGCCGGTGCCCGAGGGTGCCGATGCCGTGGTGAAGTACGAGATCGTCGATGTGCTCGACGGTGACGGCAACGAGGGCTCGCGTGTGAGGTTCTCGGCGCCGGCCAAGGTGGGGGAGAACGTTCGCTCTGCCGCCGAGGAGGCCCATGCCGGCGATGTTGTGATGCACGCCGGCGAGGTCGTGGCTCCGGCGGGCGCGGGTCTGTTGGCAAGCGCCGGATATGCGAGCGTGAAGGTGCACGCTGCCCCACGTGTGGGCATTATCTCGCTGGGCACGGAACTGGTCGCACCGAGTAAGGTACCGGCGCGCGGTCAGATTCGCGATTCCAACTCTTCGGCGCTGATGGCCGAGGCACTCGATGCCGGCGCCGAGCCCGTGTTCTACGGCATTGCGCCCGATGATGAGCAGGCGATTGCCGAGCTGGTGCATCGTGCCGTGCAGGAGTGCGATTTTGTCATTACGAGCGGCGGTGCCTCGGCGGGCGACTACGACTATGTGACGGCACTGGTCCATCGCGAGGGCGAGGTGCTCTTCGACCGCATCTCGATGCGTCCGGGCAAGGCTATCACGTTTGGCTTGCTCGGGGGTAAGCCCTACCTGGGGCTTTCAGGCAATCCTGCCGCGGCGTATGTGGGCTTTGAGATGCTCGCCCGTCCGGCGATTCGCAAGATGCGCGGCTTTGCCGAGGGTGCGCGTCCCGTGCAGCAGGCGACGCTCACGCATAGCGTGAAAAAGCGACAGCATCGCCGCTTCTTCGATCGCGCCACGGTTTTGCGCGACCCCGAGACCGGTGAGTTGTTGGTGACCGAGGCCAAGACGCAGAATTCGGCGCTGCTTGGAACCATGCAGCGTGCGAACTGCCTGTTGCGTATTGACGAAGGACCGTGCGAGCTCAAGGCGGGAGATGCCGTGGACGTTGTTCGCGTCGACCTGCCCGAGGGCGCCGTGTTGTAGGAGGAATGCTATGGAGCTGAAGACATCGATCGTGACGTGCTCGGATACGCGCGATCTTGCCCAGGACGAGGCTGGAGCCGCACTCGAGGAACTTATCGAGGCACAGGGCTGGACGGTCGCCTCGCATGTGGTCGTGCGTGACGACGTCAGCGAGATCGGTGATGCCATTGCGGAAGCCGCCGATGGGTGCCACGCCAATGTCGTGCTCACCTGCGGCGGCACGGGGCTTTCGATGCGCGACGTAACACCCGAGGCGACGCGTGCCGTCTGTGACCGCGATGTGCCGGGTATTGCCGAGGCAATCCGTGCGTATTCGATGACCAAGACGCGCCGCGCTATGCTCTCGCGCGCTATTTGCATGCAACGAGGTCATACACTTGTCGTAAACTTTCCCGGTTCTACGAAGGCCGCCCGCGAAAGCTGGGAGGCCATAGCAGACCAGCTGGAGCATGCGGCTCAGATGACAGCGGGCGGCGGACATACCAACTAAGCGGTTTACCTGCGGCGGGGCGACCTGAACGGCTGCTCCGCCTTTGTTTTCCGCCGAAGCGACGCCGAGGTGCACGGTAATTCGAAACTATATTCTCTGACGAGAATAATTTCTCACTTTCATTATTCGCGCAGAAGTATAATCTGATTGCAGATTAAAGCCCGCGGTGGGGTACCCGGGCACAAGATCCGAAAGGGTTGAATATGTTCGATATGGTTTCACGCCGCGGTTTCGTCTCGCTTTCTGCTGCCGCCGGCCTTGGCCTTGCCGGTTGCTCGGGCAAAAAGACGTCCGAGCCCGCTGGTTCCGATGCCGGCTCCGCCAAGTCTTTCTCTAAGAAGAAGGCTGTCGAGCTGCAGGTCTTTGCCGCCAACTCGCTCGAGAAGGCTCTGCCCGAGGTTCAGGAGCTTTACACCGACCAGACCGGCACCACCTTTGCCGACACGCAGTTTAAGGCGTCTGGCGACCTTGTCGAGCAGATGCGCGCCGGTGCCGCCGTCGACGTGCTCATCACCGCTTCCAAGGGTACCATGGACGACGCCGAGGCCGCCGAGCTCGTCGACGCCGACACGCGTGAGGACATGTTCGTCAACGATCTCGTGATCATTCGCGCCGAGGGCTCCGACACCAAGGTCGAGGCCATCGCCGACGTCGCGAACCTGGACGGTAAGATCGCCATTGGCGACGCCAAGACCGTCCCCGCCGGCAAGTACGCCAACCAGGCGCTGGCTTCCGTGGGCCTCTACACCGGCACCGAGGGCGACGACGGCGAGTATGCGCCCGAGATCGCCGAAAAGGTGGCCCTGGCCGACAAAGTTGGTACCGCCGCCGCCTATGTGTCCACGGGCGACTGCGTGGCCGGCTTTGTCTACAGCTCCGATATCTTCCGCTACGACGGCATCGAGGAGGCCTTTGTGTGTCCCGAGGATTCGCACAAGCCCATCGTGTATCCGGGTGCCGTTGCCGAGAGCTCTGAGCACGCCGACGAAGCCAAGGCGTTCATCGACTTCTGTCTGTCCAACAGGAAGGCTCAGAAGATTTGGGCTAAGTACGGCTTTGAGCTTTCCGCGTAGTGCGGCTTGGCGCGATAATTCCATCGTTTTGTGTCTCACTCCGTCCTTATATTCGCTTGGAGCTTTTCGTGCTTAATAGATTCCGCATCCTTGTCGCCTGTGCTTTGACCTTCGCGCTTTGCTGGGTGCCGGGATTTGCGTTTGCTGGGGACGCTGAGGACGGGGCCCAGGTTGCTGCGACTGCTCATGGGCTTTCCTATGGGATCGAGGGTTTTGAGCGGTTGGCCAAGGGGACCGCTCGTGCCATGGAGGGCCAGCCTGAGGGCTACCGGTTTCCCGTTGACGAGGACGTGGACCTTGTAGTGGCGCCTGCTGCCGATCGCGTTGTGGTGTGGATATCGCCCAAGGCGATCGAGAGGTATGGATTGGATCCGCAGAACAACGAGTGCGTATCGGGTCTCAAGGCCCTCGTCTGTGAGCTCGACAGCGCAAACTGTATGGGAGGTGCGCAGCTAGGGGACGTGGATCTTCCTTGGTATGTCACGGCGGAAACAACGTTTGATGCCGGCGGGTATACCTATGGCTTTGACGAGCGCGGTGCGGATGGGGGCCGCTATGTGGTGATTGCATCAGCCTCGGGTGATGCCAAAGGCGGCGCGCGTTGGCTTGATAGCGCTCAAATGGTAGAAGCATCGTCTGTCGTGTTGCGGGATGAGCAGGGGCCCTTGACCTCTCTGGCCTCCTTATTGGGCGGCATCGACTACCGACCGTTTTGGGTGTCCATTAAAACGAGCGGCCTTGCCCTGCTGATCTCCTTTGCGCTGGGCCTGTTTGCCGCGTGGAAGACCATGGGCACCTCGAGTCGCATCAAGGGCCTGCTCGACTCGGTCTTTACCATCCCCATGGTGTTGCCGCCCACGGTCTGCGGCTTTCTGCTCCTTATGCTGTTTGGCCGCTCGACCGGGGTGGGCCAGTGGCTTATCGCGCACGGCGTCTCGATTGTCTTTACGTGGCCGGCGGCGGTGATCTCTGCCGTGGTGGTATCGTTTCCCCTGGTCTACCGTACGGCGCTCGGCGCCTTTGAGAGCCTCGACACGCAAATGCTCGATGCGGCGCGCACGCTGGGCTGGTCCGAGCGACGCATCTTCACCAAACTCATGATGCCGCTCGGCTGGCCCTCGATTGCCGCCGGCACGGTGCTCGCCTTTGCCCGCGCCATGGGCGAGTTTGGCTGCACCCTGTTCTTTGCGGGCAACTACGCCGGTATTACGCAGACCATTCCCATTGCGATTTACTTTGAGTGGATGGGCGGCAATACGTCGGTGGCCCTCTTTTGGGTCGTGGTCGTAATCGCGTTCAGCTTCCTGGTCATTCTGTTCATCAATATGTACACGGCGCATTCGCAAAAGTATCGCGAACGTGGCCTTTCCCGTGCGGAGCGCAAACAGGCCAAAGGTCTCGCCGGACAGGGCGATTCGCTCGACCCAGTCGGCGGCGATGCGCTGCGTATCGATCGCGAGGCGCTGGCCGAGCTCATGCGTGATGATGCGGCGCCGCGGGGAGGTCGATAAGCTATGTCGCTCGTTTTGGATATTAAGAAACGTTATCCCGGGTTTGTGCTCGACATGCAGCTTGAGGCCGGCGAGGAGCGCGTGGCCCTGCTGGGCGCCTCGGGTTGCGGCAAGAGCTGTACGCTGCGCTGCATCGCCGGTGTGGAGACGCCCGACGAGGGCAAGATTGTCGTCAACGGCGTGACCTTTTTTGACTCGGCGGCGGGCATCAACCTGTCGCCCCAGGCGCGCAAATGCGCTCTGCTGTTCCAAAACTATCAGCTGTTTCCTAACATGACAGTGGCCGATAACGTATGCGCCGGTGTAAAGGACGCGGGTGACGCCGCCGCGCGCAAAAAGCTCGCCGAGCGCTATCTGAGCATTTTCGGTCTGGCCGATTTTGCCGACCGCTATCCCGCGCGCCTCTCGGGCGGTCAGCAGCAGCGCGTGGCGCTTGCCCGCATGGTGGCGGCGCATCCGGGCATTTTTATGTTCGACGAGCCCATGAGCGCACTCGATTCCTATCTTAAGAGCGCCCTCGAGCAGAACATGCTCGACCTGTTCGATGTGTGCAACCGCACCGTACTCTACGTGAGCCACGACATCGACGAAGCGTGCCGCCTGTGCCAGCGAATCTGCGTGATGCACGACGGGCATGTGGAGGAGATCGGCTCCGTCGAGGACGTGGTTCGCCGCCCGCAGACGCTGGCGGCGCTGCGCCTGACGGGCTGCAAGAACACAAGCCGGGCGCGCAAGATCGGCGACGAAGAAGTTGAGGCCCTCGACTGGGGCATGACCTTCAACGTGGGCCGCGAGGTTCCCGATGACGTGGCATACCTGGGCATTCGCGCAAGCTACTTCCATGTTGACAATCGCGCTGAGCGGGGCCGCAACAGCTATGACTTGCACGTGGCCCGCGTGAGTGATTCGCGCTTTGAGCGGCTGGTGTTGCTGGACGTGCCGCGCGTCGATGCGCCCACGCGTCTGCAGTGGAAGGTCAACAAGGTGGGCATGCCTGTCGACGCGCTGCCGCAAGCAGGCGAGACGCTGCGCATGCATTTTGATGCCAGCAGGATCCATTTGGTTTGTCGATAGCGCCGGGTAATGCCGTCGGGGATATAAGCCTCGGCGGCTTTGTCTTGCCGCTCGCCGAATGAGGGACGACAAACTCTTACCAATCAAGATAATTTTTTATTAAACGACGACGCACGACGCTGTCGTACGAATGTCAACGGTGTTCGTCTGGACGATGACCGTTGATATAGTTGACCTTAACTTGTAAAGGAGGGTGCGCACATGCCGCAGACGACATACATTCGCCGCGTTGCCGCGCGTGCCCTATATATAGCTCGGAGTCGCATATGAGCAGGTATGTTCACGGCTCCGGGAGAGACGACGAACAATTAAATAATCGACCGCAAAGCAGGTTCCCTAAAATTCCGGGTTTAGGCGCGGCTGGGTTTTCGCCACCCACCGTGCAGCAATACCGTAGCTATTCAATTTTGGTTCGAGAGGGGAACCGTCATGGCTGAAGAATTCGATTTCCATCCGATGTGGGAGAGCCTCGGCATGAATCTTGCCGACCACGACATGCTGCTGGGCGCCGTGGGTCAGATGTACGGCGATATGTTTCTGATGCAGCACAATCGCCCCAAGTCCACGTCCTACCTGGACTTTGTGGCCACCAACATCCATAGCGGCCGTATTAAGGAGATGCTCGACAAGAAGGAGGCCGGCGAGGCCACCAAGATCGTCGGCTCGTTCTGCGTGTACGTGCCCGAGGAGATCGTGCTTGCCTGTGACGGCATTCCCGTGGGCCTGTGCTCGGGTGCCGATTGGGCAACCGATAAGGTCGAGGAGCACCTGCCGCGCAACACCTGCCCGCTTATCAAGAGCTTTGCCGGCTTTAAGCTGGGCGAGGTCTGCCCCTACATTGAGTCGAGTGACCTGGTGGTAGGCGAGAACACCTGCGACGGTAAGAAGAAAGCCTACGAGTTCTTTGCCACGCAAAAGAACATGTACGTCATGGATATTCCCAACGTGCACGACGAGTCGACGCTCGTGACCTGGAAGGCCGAGGTCAAGAAGCTCGCCGCCAAGATCGAGGACGAGTGCGGCGTCAAGATTACGCCCGAGGGCCTGAAGGCTGCCATCCACGCCGTCAATGAGAAGCGCCGCGCCCTGCAGCGCCTCGCTGCGACCCGCGCTGCCGACCCTGCGCCCATCAGCGGTCTCGACAGCCTGCTGACCGTTCAGGCCGCCTTTATGGACGACACACCGCGTCTGACCGGAGCCATCAACGATATGGCGGCTGAGTGCGAGCAGCGTGTCGAGGCCGGCGAGGGCGTGGCACCCAAGGGGACCAAGCGCATCCTGTACACCGGTACGCCCATGGCCGTGCCCAACTGGAAGCTGTTCAACCTTATCGAGAAGGCCGGCGGCGTTGTGGTAGGCGAGGAGTCCTGCACGGGCTCGCGCTACTACAAGGACCTGGTCGACGAGTCCGGCGAGACGGTCGACGAGATGCTCGACGCCATCGCCGAGCGCTACTTTAAGATCAACTGCGCCGTCTTTACGCCCAACAATCAGCGTATGAAGGACATTGTCCAGATGGCCAAGGACCTGCATGCCGACGGTATCGTCGACGTGGCCTTGCAGTTCTGCACGCTCTACGAGATGGAGTCGTTTGCCGTGGAGAAGGCCGCCGAGGAGGCCGGCATTCCGTTTATGCACATCACGACCGACTACGCCGGCGAGGATGCAGGCCAACTGCAAACCAGGATTGAGGCTTTCTTGGAAACCATTTAGGGCTATCCGGTCCAGCGGCTTCCCCAGGCACCCGATCTTGCCGTTCAAACCATCGCTTGCATACCAAAGTACGCGGCGCTCCTCTTTCACGGCAACCTCGGGCACCTGGGAAAGCCGTTTCCTTGGTTGGTTAAAAGGTTTGTTAAGGAGTTATATGTCGGAAAATATTGAGCAGCCGTTGCCGTCCACGTTTGAGGAGTTCAACGAGCAACGCAAGGCGGCGTTTATTCGCGTCAAGGATTATAAGCAGGCGGGTAATCGCCTGGTCGGCTTTTTGTGCAGCTATACGCCGCTCGAGATTATCGATGCCGCGGGGGCTGCGAGCGTGGCGCTGTGCGGCACGTCCGACGAGGTGATTCCCGAGGCCGAGAAGGTGCTGCCGGCAAACCTGTGCCCGCTCATCAAGTCTACGTATGGTTTTGCCTATTCGCAAAAGTGCCCGTTTACGTACTTTAGCGACATGATCATCGGCGAGACCACCTGCGACGGCAAGAAGAAGATGTACGAGCTACTCAACGAGCTCAAGCGCACGCACATTCTGCATCTTCCGCAGGGTCGCGATCGCGCCTACGAGCGTGAAGGCTGGTACGAGGAGTGCCGCCTGCTCAAGGAGGAGCTCGAGGGCTTCTACGGCATCACGATTACCGACGATGACCTGCGTGCTGCCGTCCGTCGTCGCAACCGCTTGCGTGCGGCTCAGCTCAAGATGTTTGCGCTGCAGGCCAACCAGCCGGCGGCCATGAGCGGCGTCGACCTGATGAGCACTATGTTTGCCGGTACGTTCAGCTTTGATATCGAGGCCTATACGCAGCAGCTGGAGCAAAAGGTCGCCAAGCTGCGCGAGGCCTACGACGCGGGCGAGCGCCCGGTTGCGGCGGACGCCAAGCGCATTCTGATCACCGGTTGCCCGGTGGGCGGTGTGATTAACAAGATCGGCCGCACCATCGAGTCCAACGGCGGCGTGGTCGTGTGCATGGACGACTGCTCGGGTGAGCGCACGGCGGCTATGATGATCGACCCGGACGCGCCCGACATTCTGCGCGCCATCGCCGACCGCTACCTGGATATCAACTGCTCGGTCATGACGCCTAACGACGGCCGCATGGAGAACACGCTGGCCATGTGCGAGAAGTACCATGTCGATGGCGTGGTAGAGAGCGTGCTACAGGCCTGCCACACCTTCAACGTTGAGAGCGCGCGCATGCAGGAGGCCGTCGAGGGTGCGGGTATTCCGTATATGAAGATCGAGACCGACTACAGCAACGGTGACATGGGCCAGATCGAGACGCGCATCGCCGCCTTCATCGAAACCCTCTAGCTTCCTCAGGCACCGGATCTTGCCCCTCAAACTGTCGCTTGCGTACCCAAAGTACGCTGCGCTCCTCTTTCGGGGCAATCTCCGGCACCTGAGAAACCTAGAGATAAGGCGCCTGAACGCGCCGCTACCTTTGATGTTTAGATTGGGAGAGAGCCATGATAGGGATCGGGATCGATATCGGGTCTACGGCGGCTAAGGCTGCTGTGGTCGACGGGGAGGGTTCGGTGGCGTGGACGTGCGTGCAGCCAACCGGGTTCTCCTCGGTCGATGCGGCCGAACGGCTGCGCGAGGCACTGGCAGCGGCTGGCTATGACGTGGCTGCCAACGACGTGCGCGTGATCGCGACCGGCTACGGCCGTGTCGCCGTGCCCTATGCGCACAAGGTCGTGACCGAGATTACCTGCCACGGTACCGGTGCCGTGCGTCTGTTTGGTGACCATGGCACCGTGATCGATGTGGGCGGCCAGGATACCAAGGTCATTCAGCTTAAAAGTGGCCGCGTGGCCAAGTTTGCCATGAACGACAAGTGCGCCGCCGGCACGGGGCGCTTTCTGGAGATCATGGCCGACCGTCTGGGTATTTCCCAACAGCAGATGGCCGACCTTGCGCGTTCCGGTGAGCCCACCAAGATCAGCAGCATGTGCACGGTGTTTGCCGAAAGCGAGGTCATCAGCCTGATCGGTCGCGGTGAGCTGCGCGAGAACATTGCACGTGGCGTGATCGACAGCGTGGTCTCGCGCGTGGCGACCATGGCCGGGCAGGCCGCGGGCGCCCCGTACTACCTGACCGGTGGCCTGTGCGAGAACGCCTTCGTGGTGGAGCGGTTGGGCGAGCTGCTGGGGTCGCCGGTGACCACCTCGCCCCAGGCTCGCTTTGCCGGAGCGATTGGCGCGGCGATTCGCGCACAGGCGCTCAATTAATGCATCCGCCGCAGGCTCGCATTCATGCGTATACTGGGAGAAAATGATTGACCGATGAGAGGAGGTATCGATGGCTGACGATCAGATTAGGCTCACGTCTATGACGGCCGCGAGCGGTTGAGCCGCTAAGTTGGCTCCTGGAGCCCTCGCCCAGGTCCTGGGCGACTTGCCAAATGTGCATAACGACAACTTGCTCGTGGGGTTCGATACCTCTGACGACGCGAGCGTCTTCCGCGTAGGGGAGAACCTGGGGCTTGTGCAGTCCATCGACTTCTTCCCGCCGATGGTCGACGATCCGTTTCTGTTTGGCCAGATTGCCGCGGCCAACTCGCTGTCGGACATCTACGCCATGGGCGGGCGGCCGAGCCATGCCATGAACCTACTCTGCATACCCAGTTGTCTGGGCATCGAGGGTGCCGGTCAGATTCTGGCGGGCGGCGCCGACAAGTGCGTCGAGGCGGGTTGCTCCATCGCGGGCGGCCATACCATCAACGACGACGAGCCCAAGTATGGCCTGTCTGTGAGCGGCTTTGTCGCGCTCGACCGCATGCTCGCCAACAGCGGCGCACGCGTGGGCGATGTTCTGCTGCTGACCAAGGCGATCGGCTCGGGCATTATCACCACGGCCATTAAGGGCGAGCTCATCGAGCAGGACGAGGCCGCGGCCATGTTTGACTCGATGCGCACCCTCAACGAGGCTCCGATTCGTCTGGCCGAGGGACTTGAGCTTCACGGCTGCACCGACATTACGGGCTTTGGTCTGATCGGGCACGCGTGCGAGATGGCCGAGGGCTCGGGCGTGCAAGTTGAGCTTGCGTCGGGGGCGGTACCGCTCTTTGACCAGGTGCTCGACATGGCGCGTCTGGGCATTATCCCCGCGGGCTCCTACCGCAACCAGGACTTCTTTGGCCCGCGCGTGGCTGCCGACGAGGACCTGGAGCCGGGCATGCTGGATGCGCTGTACGATCCGCAGACGTCTGGTGGCCTGCTTATCGCGGCACCTGCTGCCGATGTGGATGAGCTTGCGCGCCGTCTGCATGCCGAGGGTCGCATCGCCGCCGTCGTCGGTCGCGTGTGCGAGCCGGTGCCAGGCGGTCCTGCCGTTCGCGTTGTGCATTAAGGAAAACCGTTTATGCGACCGCCTACTGTTCTGGGCGGTCCCTTTTGAAAGGAAAAACTATGTCTACCAAGATTGAAGTCAATGCCATGGGCGATGCCTGCCCGCTGCCCGTCGTCAAGACGCTCAAAGCTCTGAAGCAGCTCGATGGCGAGGGCACCGTCGTGACCTCGGTCGATAACGAGACCGCCGTCAAGAACATCTCCAAGATGGCGCAGGAGAAGGGTTGCACGGCCTCGGTCGAGAAGGTTTCTGACGCCGAGTGGCACGTGACCGTGGCGACCTCTGGCGCCGTTGCCGTGGCCGATCCCGAGCAGGATGGCGCTGTCTTCTGTAATGCCAGCGCCGGCAAGGGCAAGCTCGTCATTTCCGTCTACACCGACTGCATGGGCCGCGGCGACGATGAGCTGGGCCACAAGCTCATGAAGGCCTTCATCTTTGCCGTGACGCAGCAGGAGGAGCTGCCCGCGACTATGCTGTTTTACAACGGCGGTGCCAAGCTCACCGTCGAGGGCTCGCCGGTGCTCGATGACCTGAAGGGCTTGGCGGAGCAGGGTGTCGAGATTCTCACCTGCGGTACCTGCCTGGACCACTTTGGCATTAAGGACCAGCTTGCGGTGGGCGAGGTCACCAACATGTACGTGATCGTGGAGAAGATGGAGCAGGCCGTGCGCGTCGTGCGCCCGTAGCGTATTGGTTGGAGTTGCCATGAGGGAGAAGCGCCCGGCGCTTGTCATCACGTTTCCCACCACGGCGGCCGCCATGGGTTGCGAGTCCCTGTGCATCGAGCGCGGTCTTCCCGGGCGGACGATTCCCGTGCCCGGGGAGGTCGCTGCCGGCTGCGGTTTGGCGTGGAAGGCGTTGCCTGTCGATGAGGAGCTGCTGCGCGGCGAACTCGCCGCGGCGGGCGTTCCCACTGAGGGCTATACCGTGATTAATATGTGGGAGGTCGTGCGATGATCTACCTGGATAACGCGGCGACGACCATGCACAAGCCGCAGACGGTCATCGATGCCGTGACGCAGGCGATGTGCTCGCTCGGCAATGCTGGGCGCGGTGCCACCTCGGGTGCGCTCGATGCGGCACGTACCATCCACGGCTGCCGCGCCAAGCTTGCGCGCTTGCTGGGCTGCCCGCGTGCTGACCATGTTTGTTTTACGCCCAACTCCACCGCGGCGCTCAACACCGTTATCAATGGCGTGGTGCGCCCCGGCGACCGCGTGGTCACGACGGTGCTTGAGCACAACTCGGTGCTACGTCCGCTCAACCGCTTGGCGGCAGAGCAGGGCGTGACCGTTGAGCATGCGGGCTGCGACGCGAACGGTGTGCTCGACTACGACGAGCTCGAGCGGTTGGTCACGCCGGGCACGCGTGCCGTGGTGGTGACGCACGCCTCCAATGTGACCGGCAACGCGGTCGACATTGCGCGCGTGGCTGCCATCGCGCATGCGGCCGGCGCGCTGGTGATCGTCGACGCCTCGCAGTCTGCCGGCGCGATGCATATCGATATGCAGGCCATGGGGCTCGACATTGTGTGCTTTACCGGCCATAAGGGGCTCATGGGACCTCAAGGCACCGGCGGCCTGGCCGTGGCGGAGGGCATTGACGTGGCTCCGTGGGCCATGGGCGGCACGGGCGTGCACAGCTTCGATGCGCTGCAGCCGCTTGAGTGGCCCACGCGCCTTGAGGCGGGCACGCTCAACGGTCATGGCATCGCGGGACTTTCCGCTGGTCTCGACTTTATCGAGGCCCAGGGTGGGGTCGAGGCGATTGCTGCCCACGAGCGTGCGCTCGCTGATCGCTTCCTTGCCGGTGTGCGCAAGATTCCGGGGATTAAGCTCTACGGTGCCTTTGACCAGCAGGCGCGCTCTGCGATTGTGTCGCTCAACGTAGCCGATATCGACTCTGCCGAGATTTCGGACGCGCTCATGCAAGGGTGGGGGATTGCGACGCGCCCCGGTGCCCATTGCGCTCCGCTCATGCACCGCGCGCTGGGGACCGAGCGCCAGGGCGTCGTCCGCTTCTCGTTTGGGTATTTCAACACGGACGAGGAAGTCGACACCGCGATTGACGCTTTGCGCGATTTAGCCTGCTAGAGCGTATATACTTGCGGGACGGGTCTTTTGCCCGTCCCGTTTTTGTTTCGACCCGAAAGGTGTGCATATGGCCTCATCCGCTCCGCGCGGTTTGCGCTCCGACCATGTCGTTACCGTCGGCATTGCGCTGTTCTCGATGCTCTTTGGCGCCGGCAACCTCATTATTCCGCCGCTGCTGGCGCTGCAGGCTGGTTCTGCCACGCCGGTCGCCATGCTCGGCTTTCTGATTGCCGCCATCGGCCTGCCCGTCATGGGTTTTATCGCCGTGGCACTTGCCGGAACGGCGCGCGAGCTTGCCGGCCGCGTGCATCCTAAGTTTGGCGAATTCTTCGTTGCGGCGGTCTACCTGGCCATCGGCCCGTGCCTGGCTATTCCGCGCACAAGCTCCACGGCCTTCGAGATGCTGGTGCCGCTGCTGCCCGAGGGCGTTTCGCTCGGCACGGCACGTCTGGCGTTTGCCATCGGGTTCTTCATCATCGCGTTTGCGCTCACGCTGCGCCCGGGTGTCATTACACGCGTACTCGGTCGCATTACGGGCCCCGCGCTCATTGCGCTCATCGTACTGGTCGTGGGTGCTGCCGTGATCTCGCCACTGGGACCGGCTGCCGCGCCTCAGGCTCCCTACGATGCAGGCGCCGCCGTGCAGGGCTTTCTGACTGGCTATCAGACCATGGACCTGCTCGCATCGCTCGCCTTTGGCATTATCATCGCCGAGACCATTCACGAACTGGGCGTTACCGATGACAAGCGCGTGGCCTTCGAGATTTCGCGTTCCGGTGTGATCGCCGGCGTGCTCATGGCCATTATCTATTGCGGCTTGGCCCTTGCCGGTATGCAGCTCGGCACCGTGATGCCCGACGCCACCAACGGCGCTGCAATCCTTGCTCGCTCGGCCTCCATGCACTTTGGCCTTGCCGGCACGGTCGTGGTCTTCGCCATCTTCTTCCTCGCCTGCATGAACGTGTGCATTGGCCTCATTAGTTGCTGCGCGCGCTATTTCTGTGAGACGTACGTGGTTGAAGGGGGAGCGGAGGCCTCCGAGGAGGCCATGCGCCGCCCCTTCGCGATCCTCGCCTTTGTGTTCGCGGCGTTTTCGTGCCTGCTCTCCAACGTGGGCCTCGACGTGATCCTCATGTTCTCGGTGCCTATGCTCAACGCCTTGTATCCCGTTGCCATCGTACTGGTACTGATGGGCCTGGTGCACGGCTTTTGCGACGCTCATCCGCAGGTGTGGGTGTGGGTCGGCGGCGTGGTTGCTGTGCAGAGTGTGATCACCTCGGTCCGCGATGCGTTCTTTGCGGGCGCGTGGCTACCGTTTGATGTTCTTCCGCTGGCGGATATCGGTGCCGCGTGGGCGCCGGTTGCCGTGGCGGCGTTTGTGATCGGTCTGCTCCACAGCAAGTTTGTCGCACATTCGAGGAGCTAGGGTTTCTGCGCTTGCACAGGCGGGGAGTCTCCCCTATAATTTCCTTCGCTTTGGGACACGCAAGGTTTAGACCTTAGCTGCTCAACACCTTCGGGACGTGGCGCAGTTTGGTAGCGCGCCTGCTTTGGGAGCAGGATGTCGCAGGTTCAAATCCTGTCGTCCCGACCATATCTTGCGGGCGTAGTTCAATGGTAGAACCCCAGCCTTCCAAGCTGATGACGCGGGTTCGATTCCCGTCGCCCGCTCCATAAGATAGATGAATGGCTCTGGTTCCTTTTGGGACCAGAGCCATTTTCATATACATGCCGGGACCCCACATCCCCTTCTAAGTTGCGGTGAAATACGGACTGTTTTTCGGCTTTTATGGCCCATGTAGTCCGTATTTCACCGCAACTAATTGTAAGGGTGGATTTTGATGCCGTTGGGAGGGTCGTAGCGACCGTCTACCGAGAGTGGAAATATTTTTTGAAGCTCTGACCTGCGGCGTCAAGCTTTTGGACAGCTTTTGGCAAGGCCTGCGGACGGAAGCATGCGATAGCGTAATGGTATTCTCTCCGCCGTGATGGTTATGGGGTTGGCCATGCTCGATAAAGGAAAACATTTTCCGCAGTCATATGCAAGGATGCTATTCTCGGCCGTTGGAATTCATCAAGATGGACAGCTGCTTATAACAATTGATCCTTGGGATGAACGCCGTGCGCGTGAGCTTATGCAGGAAGAGCTCATGCTTCGTCTTTACAACCACGTGTATGCGGATCCGGTCTATTGGAATAATCTTGGGGTTGAAGATCGCATCTTTCAGCTGGCATCCGCTATTGCGGTCGTTGAATCGGATGCTGTGTTTTGCGGATCGACAGCAGCGCTGCTCTACGGCATCGGCTCGGCGTATACGCTTCTGGATAAAGTGCAAGTGCTGCTGCCACGGTCTACAAGGCGTGATACGTATGAGTTCGTTGAATACAAGCGCTGGCGCCCGGGCGAAGTGTGGCGGCTAGGTCCTTTTACACTGACGGATCCGTGTCGAACGGTTGTTGATATCGCTCGAACGAGCGCCTTTCGCTATGGGCTGGGCTATGTCGATGGCTTGGCCCGTGAGTACGATGTCGAACGCGAAGAGCTGCGAGCATATGCGCAGGCAAATTGTCGAGGGCTGCATGGCATCGCGCGTGCTTTTGACGTTTTTGAGTATATGGACGGCAGGTCAGACAATGGCGGCGAGTCCGAGGCGAGAGCAGCGATGATTCTCGCTGGGGTTGCCGCGCCCGAGCTTCAAGTTGAGATAACGCGACCGGGAAACGCTGGCTATTATCTAGCAGATTATGGCTGGCAGATGCCAGACGGCTCATGGACGCTGGCAGAGCTGCATGGGCTAGGCAAGTTTGAAGACGAGGGTCAAAATGATCCAGAGCGGGCGGCGGCAAAAACGTATCGAGCGGCCCTCATGCGCGACGCGAACCTTCGCGCCATGGGCCACAACGTCATTCATTTCAAACTCTCGGACACCTACGACGTAGAATCGTTCGGTGCCATGATGCGCGGTTACGGCATTCCGACAACAAAACCCTACGCCGAATCCCGATAGCGAAATCGTTCGCGGTCCACCTTCAATAAGTTGCGGTGAAATACGGACTGTTGAGGCCTTTAAAGGCATGAAACAGTCCGTATTTCACCGCAACTTAGGAGGGGATGGGGTTAGCTGCGGGGGCGGTGGCGGAGC
>NZ_JBDMHB010000035.1:10185-23573 GCF_039752955.1 Collinsella aerofaciens | reverse complement strand
GTCATACCCAGGTCCTGAGCAACCTGAACGAGCGAACGACGGGTGATGGAAGGCAGGATGGAGTCGGTGTGCGACTGCGGAACGACGAGCGTACCGTCCTCCTTCACGAACAGGACGTTGGCGCCGCCGGTCTCCTCGACATAGGTGCGGGACTCGGAGTCGAGATACAGGTTCTCGGCATAGCCCTCGCGATGGGCCTCCATCGTGGGCTTGAGGGACATGGCGTAGTTCAGGCCGGCCTTGATGTTGCCGGTGCCGTGCGGTGCGGCGCGGTCATACTCGGAAACGCGCAGCTTGACGGGCTTGAGGCCGCCCTTAAAGTACGGACCGACCGGGGTCACGAGAATGCGGAACGTGTACTCAGGAGCGGGAGCCACGCCGATCACGTCACCGGAGCCGATCATAAACGGACGCACGTACAGGGTCGCACCGGAGCCGAAGGGCGGAACCCACGCGGCGTTGGCAGAAACGACCTGCTTGACGGCCTCAACGAACTTGTCCTTGGGGAACGGGGGCATCTCGAGGCGCTGGGCAGAGTTATACATACGCTCGGCGTTCATGTCGGGGCGGAAGCAGACGATGCTGCCGTCCTCGGCGGTGTAGGCCTTCAGGCCCTCAAAGACCTCCTGACAGTAATGGAAGATGCCACCGCACTCGGAGACATGCAGGGTGTGGTCGGTGGTCAGGCCGCCCTCGTCCCACTCGCCATCCTTCCAATGAGCCTCGTAGCTGTAATCGGTCTTCATGTAGCCAAAGCCGAGGCTACCCCAATCGATATCCTTCTTCTCGACAGTCATATGTCGCTCCTTACATACACAGTTGCATACTCGCGAACCCGCACGCAAGGACCGAGGCCGACCGCGTCGCAACGTCGCACGCCCGGAGCGTAGAGCCGGACGGGACACGCGAGCAGCATCAAAGCCGATGGCACGTCGATTCGCATGCACGAGATTGTACTCCCCGCACGCGTCTGATAAAACGCTTTTCTTTAACTAAGTAAAGTATTTTCATTTGACCGAAGCAAAAAGGCCCGCCACCGTAAGCGGTGACGGGCCTCAACTGTACGGTCTGCGCGCTGGCTCGAGCTAGGCGTTCTATTTACCCAGCTTGGCCTTAACTAGACCGACCACGGTCGGGATGATCGACACGGCAACGATGCCGATAATCAGCAGCTCAAAGTGCTCCTGCACAAAGGGAATGCCGCCAAAGAAGTAGCCCAGCAGCGTAAAGACCGTCGACCAGGTAATGCCGCCCAGCACGTTAAAGACGACAAAGTTGCGCCAGTGCATGCCGCCCATGCCAGCGATAAAGGGCACAAAGGTGCGGATAAACGGGAAGAAGCGACCCAGGAAGATGGCCAGGTGACCCCACTTGTCCAAGAAGTCCTCGGACTTTTTGATGCGCTCGGGCGTCATGGCCTTGACCTTGCCCGAAGCGATGATCTTGCGGCCAAAGAAGTGACCGATCATAAAGTTGCACTGATCGCCCAAAATGGCAGCGGCCCATGCGGTGGCCAGAAGCGCCACGATGTTAAAGCCGCCGTTGTGGGCAAAGAAACCCGAGGCGAACAGCAGCGAATCACCGGGAAGGAACGGGAAGAACACCACGCCCGTCTCGATAAAGATGATCAGGAACACGCAGCCGTAGGCCATAAGCGGGCCGGCGGCGATCCAGCTGGCGATCGCGGTGCGCGGGTCCTTAAGCAGCTCGGCAATAAAATTGATGAAACCCATGAAGTAAAACCTCTCAGTTGTGGGCGCGGATACGTCCAAGTTGACCAGTATACGGTTGCGGTGCCCCCTCGTGCGCAACCCCACAAAAGCATGACTCCATTACCAGCAAGTTTGCATAACTGACACTTGTAGCGCAAAGCCGCCAAGATTGTCCTTTTTAATCCCTAGCGAATCGCTATACTTTATTGAATCGCATTGCCATGGCGCTAAGGGAGGGCGGCCGGTGAGCTTTATCAATACCATTCGCGAGGACATCAAGACCGTCCAGGCGCAGGACCCCGCCGCGCAAAACGGTCTGGTCATCTTTCTTTCCTATCCTGGCCTGCACGCCAAGTGGAACCACGTGCCCGAGCACTGGCTGTGGGAGCACGGTCATCGCTCGCTCGCCCGCGTGCTCTCGCAAATCACCCGCCACATCACCGGCGTCGAGATTCACCCTGCCGCGCAGATTGGCAAGCACTTCTTTATCGACCACGCCATGGGCGTCGTCATCGGCGAGACCACCATTGTGGGCGACAACTGTGTGCTCTACCAGGGCGTCACGCTCGGCGGCACCGGCAACGAGACCGGCAAGCGTCACCCCACCCTGGGCAACAATGTCACGGTGGGCACGGGCGCCAAGGTGCTCGGCAACATCCGCATCGGCAACAACGTCAAGATCGGCGGCAACTCGGTCGTCGTTAAGGACGTCCCCGACAACTGCACCGTCGTGGGCGTGCCGGGACGCATCATCAAGCGCAACGGCTGCCGTGTGTTCGAGGAGAGTTTCGACGCCAAGCAGCATCGCGAGTACATGCCCGATGACGCCGCCGAGCAGTCCGCCCTCAACCGCCAGGGCATCACCGAGAATGCCCGCCGCGTCAAGGAACTCGAGCGAGAGGTGGCCGAGCTCAAGGCCCTCGTCGCCAAGCTCGTGGACGAACGCTAGGAACGCAAGCGGCACAAAACGACATCGGCATCAACGCAAAGGCGCGCCAGGGAATTCATCCCCGGCGCGCCTTATTTGTGATGTGGCAAAGAGACTGTCCCTTTGTCACATTATGCGAACTGGCTCAGATAGAGGTCGGCGTAGGCACCCTCGGCAGCCAGCAGCTCCTTATGCGTGCCCTGCTCGATAATGTTGCCGTGATCCATGACCAAGATCAGGTCGGCGTCCACGATCGTCGACAGGCGGTGCGCGATCACAAAGCTCGTGCGCCCGCGCATGAGCGCGTCCATGGCACGACCGATGGCAAGCTCGGTACGCGTATCCACGCTTGAGGTCGCCTCGTCCAGGATGAGAATCGCCGGGTTATTGAGCAGCACGCGTGCGATGGTCAGCAGCTGACGCTGGCCCTGGCTGATGCTTTCGGCATCGTTGGCCACGCGCGTGTCATAGCCCTGCGGCATGGTGCGCACAAAGAAGTCGACCTGCGCGGCGCGCGCAGCCGCCACGATCTCCTCACGCGTCGCCTCGGGACAGCCGTAGGCGATGTTTTCGGCAATCGTGCCATCGAACAGCCAGGCGTCCTGCAGCACCATGCCAAACTGCTGCCGTAGCTCGCCGCGGTCCATGCGGCTCGTATCCACGCCGTCGAGCGTAATACGCCCGCCGTCAATCTCGTAGAAGCGCATGAGCAGGTTGATGAGCGTCGTCTTGCCCGCGCCCGTGGTTCCCACCACGGCAATCTTCTGGCCCGGCTCGGCGGTAAACGACACGTCGTGCATAAGCGGCTTGTCGGGCGAATAACCAAAGCGCACGTGCTCAAAGGAGACGCGACCCTCAACGCGACCCGGCAGCTTGGCGGCCTCGTCCGGCAGCGGATCGGCCTCCATCTCGGGCTCATCGAGCAGGTCGAACACGCGCTCCGCACTCGCCAACGCGCTCTGCAGCGAGTTGAAGGTAAACGACAGCTGCGTCATGGGTTCGGACGCCTCGTAGATAAACTGGAAGAACGCCTGGAACACGCCGACGGTCATGTGACCGGCAACCAGCATGCTGCAGCCCACCAGCGCGATCACGATCTGCGCCAAACGGCCGATAAAGCGCACCGCAGGGCCGACGGCATTGATCATAAAGTCGGCCTTGGCACTCACGCGTGCCAGCTCGCCCGAGGCCTGGTGCACCTCGGCAGAACTTTGGCGTTCGCGGTTAAACGCGCGGATCACCAGACGGCCCGAATAGCCTTCCTCGACCGCACTCGTAATCTTGGACACCCACTCCTGGCGCTCGCCGGTCACGTCATGCGTGCGACGTGAGACCACTTTGGTCACCAGCAGCGACAACGCCATAAAGAACAAAAAGACCAGCGTGAGCGGCACGCTAAACACGAACATCACGCTCACAGCACCAACAACCGTGCCGATCGACACGAGCAGCTGCAGCAATCCGCGCTGCATGCTCTCGGACATCTTGTCCAGGTCGTTGGTCGCGCGGCTGACGACCTCGCCGGGACGATGCGCGTCAAAATAGGCGAGCGGCAGACGGTTGAGCTTTTGCGCGATGCGGTTGCGCAGGCGCAGATTGAGACGCTCAGCGACGCTCGACATCAAAAAGCTCTGGAGCGCATAGAACGAGGCAGCGGCAGTCCAGATCATAAAGTAGACGAAAATGGTCTTGCCGCAGTTCTCCCAGGTGATGCTGAAAGTGGTGTCGTTGGCAAACGCCACCTGAATGTGGCCCCACAGTTCATCGATCACGCGGGCGCTATATGCCGGCGCGGCGGTGTTAAAGATGACATAGAACACAATGCTCGCGAACACGATATAGAAGCGCCAATGGTCGCCGGCAGCCTCACTCCACAGGCGGCGCACCGTCGCCCAGGTATCCCGAGGCGTCTCGTCCTCGTCTTCGTCGTCCACGTCGCGCATACGCTCTGCCTCGGCGCGGGCGCGCTCGTCCTCGGCACGTTCGTTTTCCTCGTAGAGCGCTTGGCGGCGAGCCTCGCGCTCCGCCGCCTTGGCGGCTTCGTCCAGGTCGGGCGCGACGCCCGTCTCCTCGACTGTCTCTACAACCGCAGCGCCATCGACGATGCCCTGCTTCTTGAGCTCCTCGGTCATGCTACTCACCTCCCTTCATCTGCGATTCCGCGATTGCGCGGTACACCTCGCAGGTTTCCATGAGCTCGTCGTGCGTGCCTAGGCCCACGATCTCGCCGTCTTTGAGCACCACGATCTGATCGGCATGCAAAATAGTCGAGATGCGCTGGGCGATGATGAGCACCGCGGCATCGCACGTCTCGTCCTGCAGCGCATGGCGCAGTGCCGCATCGGTCTTAAAGTCCAGGGCCGAAAAACTGTCGTCGAAGATATATAGATCGGCATGCTTCATGAGTGCGCGGGCAATCGCCAGGCGCTGGCGCTGACCACCCGAGAAGTTCGTGCCGCCCTGGGCCACCGGCGTATCGAGCCCCTGGGGCTGGTCGAGCACAAAGGTGCTCTGGGCAACCTCCAGCGCATGGAGCATGTCAGCCTCAGTCGCGTCTTCGTTGCCAAAGCGCAGGTTGCTCGCCACCGTACCCGAGAACAGCCATGCCTTCTGCGGCACATAGGCGATACGCCCGCGGATGTCGTCTTGCGAAAGGTCGCGCAGATCGATGCCATTCAGGCGAATGGCGCCCTTCGTGGCATCGTGGAAGCGAAGCAGGAGCTTGGCCACCGTCGACTTGCCCGAACCCGTCGAGCCTACAATCGCCGTGGTCTGGCTACGGCGACAGGCAAAGCTCAGGTCGCACAGGGTATCCTCGTCGGCATCGTCAAAACGGAACGACATGTGGTCGAACACGGCCACCGCGTCGGCACCGTCAACAGACTCCGCCGCGCACGTGTCCAGCGTGCGCTTGCCGTCCACGATGCTCGGCTCAATCTCCAACACCTGCTGCGCACGGTTCAGGCATGCGGCGGCGCGTGGGAGCGTCAGAATCACCATCTGCGCCGTCATCACAAAGAACAGGATCAGGATCGCGTACTCCAGCACGGCCGAGATGCTACCGATTTGCATGGCGTGGACGCCCACGCGGTTGCCGCCCACCCACAGCACCGCCACCTCGGCGATATTCATCAAAAAGAAGCTGGAGCTGTCGAGACCCACAAACAGGTGGTTGACCTTGATGGCATTGGCCGCGTAATCGCTAAACACCTCGTCCAGGCGCTGCTCCTCGTGGCGCTCCTTGTTAAATGCGCGGATGACGCGCACGCCCACGATGTTCTCGCGCAGCACCACGTTCATGCGGTCGATAAAGCTCTGCAGGCGCATAAAGATCGGCGCGGCGTTGGCAACGGTAAAGACCGCCGCCACCAGCACGATCGCAACCACCACGCCCAGCAGCGTACCCATGGCGGGATCGATGAACCAAGCAAAAATGATGCCTGCCACGGCCAAGAACGGCACCGGCAGCACCAGCTGAATCGTCTGAAGGACAGCTTGCTGAATCACGTTGATGTCGTTGAGCGAGCGCGTGATCATCGAACCCGTGCCAAAGCGCTCAAAGTCGCTGGCGGACAGCTCGAGCGACTTGTCGTACACGGCATTGCGGATATCGCAGGCCACGTTGGCGGCCAGGCGCGCCGAAAGATAGCAGCCCAGCACCGTGCCGCCGCTGGCCATGCCGGTCGCGATAAGCATGTACAGGCCGTTGCGTAATATATAGTCGACATCACCCGTGGTAATACCGGTGTTGACCATGTTCGCCAGCATCGTGGGAACCAACAGCGTACCGACGTTATCTATCAGCACCGCAAACAGCGTCACCGCAATCAGACCGCGGTACGGCCTCATAAACCTCATTAAGAGTCGCATGCGTCCCCCTCGCCCTTATCGTCAGTCTCGTTCTCGGCGGCCACTTGCCGTTTAAATGCCTCGCACTCTTCGTTAAGAACATGGGAGAACTTACCGACCAAGCGCATGATCTCGCACTGTTCCCACGGCTCGAGCGCCTCGAATGCCTGTTGCTCGGCTTTTTGCGCCGGCAACGCGTAGCGCTTGGCAAACCGCACGCCTTCTTCGGTCAGTCGTACAACCTTGTTTTTACGACTGCCCTCGGCAAACTCCAACGTCGCAAGCCCTCGCGCCCTAAGCGTCTTGATCGCCGAATTGATGGTCTGTTTGCTGTAGAACCATTCACTCGTCAGCCGACTCACGGCAACGCTTCCGCCCGCTGCACTCGTGTCGACGAGCATCCAGTAGGCGCAGTCCGAAAGGCCGCAGGCGCGCGAGAACTCCGAATAGATATGGTCGAGTCCATTGAGCAACCGATCGAAGTCGACCAGCGTAACCGCACTATTCATCTATCCCACCATTCAATTGTCCGATTTTTGACCAATTATGTGTCTCTAGATTAGTCCGAGTTTTGACTATCGTCAACAGGCTCTCCGCAAATGCGTGCATTTTTATGGCCTATCGGCAGAAAAAGACCGCCGGCGCGGGGGCGGCGCCAGCGGTCACGTGAAAATCGGGTTTTATTGCCTGTTAAGCGGCGACGGCCTCATAGACCGTAGCGCCCGAGAAGCTGTCATGCAGGCTCTTGCCGGCAATCCACGGCAGCTCGACGACCTCGCAGACCGTGTTGACCAACTCAGAACAGTCAGTAAAGTGGCCCTTGTCGTTGAGGGCCTCGCAATCCTGAACACGCCAATAGCCATCGGTGTGCGTGATGTAGTACTCGTGATCGTTGATCGACACGAAAGCGCGCGTCTTGGAACGCAGCAGCTTCAGAAATCCTTCGAAATCGGTCTCGACGACATCTCCAGCCTGGAACATGATGTTACCTCCTGGCCCGGCGCCACCACGGCGCATTGATAAACGTTGGTACTCCTTTAGTAAAACCTTTATCAGAGGTTATGCGTTCGTCATTTAGGCAAGTGGTAAAAAACCGCAGGGTAGACGGGATAAAACGTTTAACCATCCCATTGGTTTGTCACATTCTGAAGGTACTTTTATGCAAACCTCTTTCTCAATTGGAATCTATCCTTTTGGCCGGGCAATTGACCGTCTATCGTTTAAGCCCGGCGGGTATGAACGGGGCATCTGCAACGCCACCGCAAGGAGACACCATGGAGACTATCGAAGCACTCATTCACCGCCGCAGCTGCCGCAACTACAGCGATCGTCCCGTCGAGGCCGAAAAGCTTGCACGTATTATCGAAGCCGGCCAATATGCACCGAGCGGCATGGGCCGCCAGCCGGTGACGTTTGTCGCCATCACCGACCCCGCGACCGTCGAGCGTCTCTCACAGCTCAACGCCCAGGTCATGGGCAGCAACGGCGACCCCTTCTATGGCGCCAAGACCGTTGTTGTGGTGTTGGTTGACCGCAGCGTGCCCACACATCTGGAAGACGGCTCGCTCGCCATAGGCAACTTGCTCAACGCCGCTTATGCGCTGGGCGTCGATTCGTGCTGGATTCACCGCGCGCATGAGGTCTTTGACTCGCCCGAGGGCCTGGAGCTGCTGGCCAGCTGGGGCCTGCCCGCCGACGGCAGCCTGCGCGGTGTCGGTAACTGCATTCTTGGCTACGCCGAGGACACGCTACCCGAGGCAAAGCCGCGCCGCGACAACATCATCTACGTAAGGTAATTAGTTCCGCCGTTCTACCGAACGGCGGGCTCGTTGACGCTGCGCGGGCCGCATTCACGCCAATCTGACGTTCAATTTCGAGGGCACGACCAGAAGGTCAGCGCCCTCTCATTTCACGTCACCTTGGCGCAAATGCGGCTCGCTCGCTTTTGGCGACTGACATCGAATGAGCCACTGTCTTGGGCAGCTAAAAAAGCCCCGTCCCAAATTTGCTGCCCCACTCGCAACTTATATTGACGTCGCCGTTGTCGTCGTTTCGTTCGTCTGGGCCGTTTCGGCGCCATCGCCTTGTTCGTCCTCGTCCTTTTGCGCATCGGCGATGGTGGAGGCCGCCGCAACGATACCGCGCTGGGGCGCAACGCCCGTCTGGGTCTGTGCGCCCTCGACAACTTCTGTGCCCGCATGCGCGAGCTCGGGCGATTTAAACATTGCGTCCAAGTTGGCGCCACCGCCGGCATATCCGAGCGCAGCGAGCGCGATGACGATCACTGCAACGGCGGCCACGATCGGAACATAACGATGCCAACCAGCAGGATTGAGCCCGCTGCGGCGAGCCGCCCCGCGGCTGATGTAACCAAGCGTTCCGTCGTGCTTGAGCTTTGAGCCCACCACGCGTTTGCGGCCCAACAGCGAGGACTCTGCCTGCATTGCCAAGCGGGCGCTTGCCGAAGGATAGCCGTATTTAGTGCGCTTGAACGAGCCATCAAACCCCGAGGCGTGTTTGCCCCACGTCACCGATGTCGTGCGTCGGTTAACCGGCGCGGCGCTCCGCCTTCTGCGGCTCGGTTTTGAAGTCTCAGCCATATGCCCTCGCACGCCGTAACCAAATCGAAACAATAACGCTTTGGACTGTAGCACATGCGTCGCGCGCGGTCACGGGCGCCTCGCTCAACGGTCATCGTCCTTCAGCAAGCGCCACAGCGTTGTACGGCTTATGCCCAGCACCTCCGCCGCACGGGTTCGGTTACCGTGGAGATGGTCTACAACCAGATGCGCGATATCTCGCTCGGTATCGGCCAGCGGTCGCAGAATATACAGGTCGCTTTCGAGTGTCGGGGCGCCAAAGGTTGCGGTCTTAATCACGTCCTCTTGGGCGAGCACTTCCTCCGCCACAGCGCGGTCCACCGTGCCCGCCCCCACCAATATATACAGTCGTTCCGAGACCTCGCGGAGCTGCAGATAATTGCGCGGCCAGCGGTAAGCATCGAGCGTCTTCGTCGCCGTGGCAGACAGCGTGGGCGCTGCCGTCCCAAATGCATCAGCGAGATATTCCAAATAGCGCGCGACCTTCGTCGACGCGGCTCCCTGCTCGGCGATTGCCAGCGCCACGCTCACCGCACAGGCGAAGCGCTCGGTCACAAAGGCGGCTTGATCACTTTCGCTGCCGCCCGGCATGTCATTCGCCGTCAGCACCACATGACAGCGCGTCGCCAACGCGGTGTCGGCCATCGTGGAAACGAGCTCGCGAAGGCGCTGGGGACCAACCGCATTCCAGCCCTCAATGCAAAGTGTCAGCCCCGTTTGGAACAGCGGCGATTCGGAGCTTTTGAGCACATGGCGCCAACCGCGATCGGTGAGTTCATCGAGCGCGACGGAAACAAAGGGCTGATCGGCAAAAGGACCGTCCAGATAGAGGCGCTTGGCGATCTCGATCTGGCCCGCGCCCAGCTCGCCCTCGAGCATAAGGGGCACGCCGCGCGCATAGCTCTCGGAAACCGGTGCAGCTACCGCAGCGGCACCCTCAACGATGCCGTACGCGCTCGATTCATAGCGGGCCTCAACTTCGTCGGCGTTGAGCCACTCGATGCCCGCATGCGCCGCGGCACCGCGCACCTCGCGGACCACGACGACCCAAAGTCCCCCGCCCTCTTTGTCGGTGGGGCGAACGGTCAGGCTCAGGCGCGTACCCGCACGCCCCATAACCAGACGCGCGCCGTCTCCTATACGGTCGAGGCGCTCGGCGACAAAAGCCGCCACATCCCGCTCAAGCGCCGCGTCATTCACGGTCGAGATCGTGACGTCCCCACGCGCATCGATTGCCAATGCCGAGGCCCCGGCAGCAGCCAGGGCCTCGGTCAAGATGTTCAGCTTGGCATCGCTATCCATTATTTGCCCCTGTCCGCAGCGACGTGCAACCGTCGACGGGCGCACGGGCGAGTGTTTCAAAATTGAACGATATTACTCACCAAACACTATAGGGCAGAAGCCGCTGTCCTGCGAGTATATGAGTTGCCCCGCATCGCCATCCTGGCGGGGCGATAAGAGCTCTTCGGGACCTATAAACCTGCGGACAAGCCATACCCGCAAGAGCTCCTATCGCTCCACCGCAGGTATGCGCGCACCAGCATGCAGCACGCAAATAAGCTACTTCTCTACCAGATTCCCAGCACGTGCTGCATTCCCAAACTCATGCACGCAATGCCAATCCAGCAGCAAAAGCCCAATGCAATGGGCTTGCCGCCCTTTTTGACCAGCTCGACGATATCGGTATTAAAGCCAATAGCCGCCATAGCCATCACAATAAAGAACTTCGACAGCTCCTTGATAGGCGCCGTAATGGATGCAGGAAGCTGAAGCACCGTGGTGATTACACTCGCCAGCACAAAGAACAGCACGAACGTGGGAAACGCGCGTTTAAGCGAGAACGTGCTTTTGGCGTCGCCGCCGGCCTTGCGCGCCAGATGCATCTGCCAGCATGCGAGAGCCAACGTAATGGGAATAATGGCCAGCGTCCTGGTGAGCTTGACCACTGTGGCGCTTTCGAGCACATTGGCGCCGGGATGCATGCTGTCCCAGGCACTCGCCGCAGCCGTTACCGACGAGGTGTCGTTGATGGCGGTGCCGGCAAACAGGCCAAAGCCCTCGTTGGTCAGCCCGAGCATGCCGCCGAGCGTCGGAAACACGAGCGCCGCGATAACGTTAAACAGGAAGATGACCGAAATAGCCTGGGCAATCTCGCGATCGTCGGCATCGATGACGGGCGCGGTCGCGGCGATGGCAGAACCGCCGCAAATCGACGAACCCACACCCACGAGCGTCGCGATCTTGCCCGGCACGTTCATAACGCGGCAGAGCACGAAGGCGATGACAAGCGAGGTCGAGATCGTCGCCACGATAATCGGCAGCGACTGGGCGCCTTTGGACAGAATCTGCGAGAGGTTCATGCCAAAGCCAAGCAGGATTACCGCGTACTGCAAGACTTTTTTAGACGTATAGGTGACACCGGCGGCGAGCTGTTCGCGACGATTCTTGGGAAAGACGAGCGCCAGGACCATGCCAAAGAGGATGGCAAACACCGGCCCGCCGACCACCTCAATCTGTTTGCCGAGCAACGTCGCGGGGATGGCGACGATCAGGCAGAACAAGACGCCCTTCCAGCGATCGCGTACGATATTCGACAGTTGCATATGGGATTCCTTCTTTCTATTTCACGTTTGCGACGGCTTATGATACGGCAACATTGAGCACAGCCGTGTGCAAACACAGACTAAGGCACCGCAATAGTTCTCGGGCAACAGTCGAATTACCCACCGCGGAGAGCTGATTCGCGTCATAATTAACAGCTGACATATCAGTGTGATAGAACGGTTGCGAGGCACTATGGAAGAATCGATGCACGTCGGCGAGCAGGAAACGAGCCTACAGGACCAGTCCTACCACACCATTCGACGCAAAATCGTCTACCTGGACTACAAGCCGGGCGAAAAGCTGGGCGTCAAACAGCTTTGCGACGACCTTGATATGGGGCGAACCCCTGTGCGCGAGGCGCTGGTGCGCCTGGCGCAAGAGGGCCTGGTGCGTACCGTGCCCCAAAGCGGCACCTATGTCTCGCCCATCAACCTCACTCTTGCCGAGAGCGCCTGCTACATTCGCGAGCACTTGGAAAAGCAGGTGATTGTGGAGTGCTGCGCCCGTGCCACCTCGGCAGGCATCGAGCAGCTCGACCGAGCCATCGCGCTGCAGGAAAAGACCATGGCCGAGGAGGATCGCATCGGCTTCTTTTTAAGCGACAACCTCATGCACCGCATGATCTTTAGCATCGCGTGTCGCAGTACCGTGTGGTCCTGGCTCGAGGCGACCAATGCCGACCTGGAGCGCTTCCGCTGGCTGCGCGCCGCCACGCAGACGCTCGACAATCAGGAGACTGTTAACGAGCACAAGCAAATCCGCCGCGCCATCGCCGGCCGCGACCCCATCGAGGCGAGCTTTTTGGTCAGCAAGCACCTGCACATGATGTTCCGTAACCAAACTGAGGTTCTGGACCAGTTCCCCGAGTACTTCGAGACCAGCAAGCTCCGCTAACCTGCCAAGAAGGGACAGGTTTATTTTGGCAGGTTTTATCTGGGCAAATGCAATAAGGCCCGACTCCGCCACAACGGGGCTGAGCCTTAGTCGTTAAAGCGCGCCAATGACGGAACGCTCGATGTCAGTCACTAGCAGCGAGTGGGCCGCATTTGCGCCAAGGTGACGCGAAATGAGAGAGCGCTGACCTTCTGGTCGCACCCTCAAAATTGAACGTCAGATTGGCGTGAATGCGGCCCGCGCAGCGTCGGCAGGTCCGCCGTTCGGTAGAACGGCGGAACCAACTACTCTACTGTGACGCTCTTAGCGAGGTTACGGGGCTGATCGACGTCGCAGCCGCGCAGGATGGCGACCTCGCGGGCGAGCAGCTGCAGCGGGACGCTCGCCGTGATGGGGCTGAACACGTCGCGGACGGCCGGCACGCGGATGATGCAGTCGGCGATCTTGTTGATCTCCTCGTCGCCCTCGGTGGCAACGACGATGACCTTGGCACCGCGCGCCTTGCACTCCATAAGGTTCGACACGGTCTTGTCGTAGGTGGCGCTCTTGGTGGCCACGGCGATGACGGGGAAGCCCGTATCGATCAGCGCGATGGGGCCGTGCTTCATCTCGCCGGCAGCATACGCCTCGGCGTGCAGGTAGCTGACCTCCTTGAGCTTGAGTGCGCCCTCGTAGGAGATGGCAGCATCCATACCGCGGCCCACGAACAGCGCCGACTGCGCATCCTTGCACAGCAGGGCGGCCTCGTGCACGGCCTCGGTCTGCGTGTCCAAAATCCACTGGATCTGCTCGGCCGTATCG
>NZ_JBDMHB010000035.1:0-10031 GCF_039752955.1 Collinsella aerofaciens | reverse complement strand
GTGTAGATGACGCCGTCGCTTTCGCGCGCCACCGGGCTGCCCACCACGTTGGTGATGCCAAAGACCTTGGCGCCCTTGATACGCGCGTCGCGAATGGCGGCGAGGGTATCGGCCGTCTCGCCCGACTGGGACACGGCAACGACGAGCGTCGTCGGCGTGATGATGGGGTTGCGATAGCGGAACTCGCTGGCAGCCTCAACCTCGGTGGGAATGCGAGCCCAGCCCTCGATAAGGTTCTTGGCGATGAGCCCGGCGTGATAGCTGGTGCCGCAGGCGATCACGTAGACGCGGTCGATATCGTTGAGCTCCTCGAGCGAAAGGCCCAGCTCGTCGATATCGAGCTCACCGGCGGGGGTCATGCGGCCAACCAGGGTATCGCGCACGACGCGAGGCTGCTCGTGAATCTCCTTGAGCATAAAGTCGGGATAGCCGCCCTTTTCGGCCATATCCAGATCCCAATCGATGTGGGTGACCTTGGGCTCGATGACATTGCCGGCCTCGTCGGTGTACTCGACGCCCGCAGGCGTAAGCTTGGCAAACTGACCGTCCTCGAGCACCGCGACATCGCGGGTGGCATCGATAAGCGCGATCACGTCGGAGGCAACGTAGGAGCCGGTCTCGCCCACGCCGACCACAATCGGAGAGTCCTTGCGGGCCACGGCGATCACGCCGGGCTCGTCGGTGCACACGGCGGCCAAACCATAGGCGCCGACCACGTGGGTGCAAGCCTCGCGCACGGAGGCCATCAGGTCGTGCGTCTCGACATAAGCTTCTTCGATCAGATGCGCGAAGACCTCCGTATCGGTCTCGCTCTTAAAGTGATGGCCGCGGCCCTCCAGCTCCTCGCGCAGCTCGGCGAAGTTCTCGATAATGCCGTTGTGGACGATGGCGATGCGACCGTCGCAGCTGGTGTGGGGATGAGCATTAACGACGGAAGGCTTGCCGTGGGTGGCCCAACGGGTGTGACCGATACCGCAGGTTGCGTCGCTATCGATATTGGAAAGCTCGCTCTCCAGACCCACAACCTTACCCACGCGGCGGATGACGTCGAGGTGCGCCGCGGCACCCTCGCCCACCTCGAGCGCGACGCCCGAGGAGTCATAGCCGCGATACTCCATGCGCTTAAGGCCTGTGACCAGGATGTTCTTTGCAATATCAGATCCGGTGTAGCCGACAATTCCGCACATAGGATAAATCCCTTCGTTCGCGTGACTGCAAGACGTCCACGCACGGGGGGGGGGCGCTGAGACGTATAACGTTCGAGTATTGTACTCACGCAAGCGCAAGCTGATATACCAGAATTGGTATCTCAACTTAGATACCACCCGATGCACACATGCCCAAATCATCACGATGGGGACAGGCGCCTTTGTGGTGGCTTGATCGGTTCTAGAGGCGCAGACGATGCTCGAGCCGATTACCCAGGGCAGTGAGCGCCATGACAATGACGTAGTAGACCACGGCCGCCACCAAAAACGGTTCAAAGGCCCGATAGGTGAGCGCTTGCACGCTCTGGGCAGCACGCATCATGTCCATCAGGCCGATGGTTGCCACCAGCGAGGAGCTCTTGAGGACCGTGATCACTTCGTTGACCAGGGCGGGGGCAATCGAGCGCATAGCCTGCGGAACAACGATCTTGCGCATCATGGGAACATAGCGAAGCCCGATGGCCCGAGCGGCATCGTACTGACCCCGGTCAACGCCCTCGATACCACCGCGTACCGTCTCGGACACCGTCGCTGAGCCGTTAAGCCCCAGCGTAATGACACCGGCGGCAAACATCGATATTTTAAAACCCGTGAGCTGCGGCGTCGCAAAGTACGCCAAAAAGAGCAGCACGATAAGCGGAACGCCGCGAAAGATAGAGGTGTAGAAGCTGAGCACCGCACGCAATGGGCGACAGGGTAAAACCTTGAGCACGGCAATGAGAAAGCCCAGGGCAAGCGCTATAACCAGAGCGGCGGCCGTCACCTGACAGGTCACGACCAGGCCGCTCATAAACATCGGTATATATGGTTCTAGCAGTTCAAGCTTCATCAGCATGCCCTCGGCGTGCGCCTCACCGGATCGCTATTTTCCGGCAACCGTCGACGTGCCGGAAGCGGAATAGTCGCCGTTCCACATAAAGTCGGCGCCCACATACTGCTTGATATAGCCGTCGATGGTGCCATCCTCGAGCATCTCGCCGATGCACTCGTCAAGCGCCACGACAAAGCCGGCACCCTTCTTGGCCATCAGGCGGTACACGCCCACATGACCGCTCGTCTCGGAACGATCGAGCAAGCCCAGCACCAGGCCCTCGTTCGCATCGCGCATGGACTGGCCCTCGGCGCCGTCGCACAGGTAGGCATCGATGCGCCCAGCGAGCACCTCTTGCAGGCACTGGTCGCCGCCGTCGTACGTGTGAATATCGGCATCGGGCATGACCTTGGCGATGAACTTGTTCTGCACGGTGCCGGTGGTGCAGGCGATGGACTTGCCGGCAAGGTCCTCGACGCGCTTGACAGGATCGCCGCCAAGTGTGAGAACGCCTACGAGCGGCTGATAATAGCCGCGCGTGAAGTCGTACGTCTGCTTGCGCTCTTCGTTGGAGCTCATCGCCATGGTAAAGGCCTTGTCATCGCCCTGCACCGATGCAAGCGTGGCAGCAAAGTCCTGCGGCTCAAAGTCGTAAGAAAAGCCCAGGCGCGAGGCCATCTCATCGGCAATGGCGATATCCAGGCCGACAACCTTCTGCTTGCCGTCCGACTGCGTCTCCAGATAACGATAGGGCGCGAAGGCATCGTCGCCCACAAAGGTGAGCTTGGCGCCTTTGATATCGTCGCCCGCACCCGCAGCAGAACCAGCGGCAGAGCCCCTGTCAGCGCCATTGCCAGCGCAACCGCTCGCCGCAACTAATGCTGTACCGGCAAGCAAACTCAGGAAATCACGACGAGAAACAGAGCGAGTCATACCAAAGCCTTTCAATCTACGTTCAAAACGGCTTCTATTGTAGACACTCCACTGTTGAGCGCGCAGCCCAGCCGTATCAAAACCACTACAAAGGGGGACAGGCACCTTTGTGGTGGCTTGGTCTCCAGCGTTTACCCAGATAAAACCTGCCACAATAAACCTGTCCCCAATTGGAAGGTTTTGACACCCTAGGGGCGGGCGATGCTACAATCTGGCTTGTACTTGAAACGCATCAAAGGGGCCGCTATGGCAAAGGTAAAAATCAGCGATGTCGCGCGCGAGGCAGGGGTTTCGCTGGGCACGGTTTCCAACGCACTCAACCACCCCGAAAAGCTGCGCCCCGAGACCCTTAAGCTCATCAACGAGACCATCAGTCGCCTTGGCTACCTGCCCAACCAAAGCGCCCGTCAGCTCGCGGGCGGCACCACCAAGTCCTTTGGCCTGGTTCTCCCCCGTCTCGACCACGGCTTCTCGCTCCAAATTGCCAGCGGCGCCCATAACGAGGCCCGTAAGCACGGTTACGACCTACTCATCGCCAACGCCGATAACGACGATATTCTCGAGGACCATTACCTGCGCTATTTTATGGGCACACAAATGTCCGGCGTCATGGTTCAGCCCATGGCGTCCCCCGACTGGCACCCCGCCATGGCCAAGATGCCCGTGCCGATCGTCCATCTGGACATCCACTGTTCCGAGCCAGGTTACTACGTGGCCGCCGACAACGAGGCGCAGGGGCGCATTATCGCCGAGCTCGCCATCGCCCGCGGTGCACGCCATATCACCGTTGTGGGTAGAGCGGCATTCATGCAGCTCACCCTGCGCGTACTTGGCATTCACAAGGCCCTTGCCCTGCACCCCGATATCAAAATTGAGGTCATTGACGCCGGAGAGTGGAATACCGCAGCCGACGGCTACAGCATTGGCGCTCAGATTGCCGGGCGCCCTGCCGACGAACGCCCCGATTTTGTCGTCGGCCTGACCGACGTGT
The DNA here is from genome assembly GCF_039752955.1 of Collinsella aerofaciens. Taxonomy (GTDB): domain Bacteria; phylum Actinomycetota; class Coriobacteriia; order Coriobacteriales; family Coriobacteriaceae; genus Collinsella; species Collinsella aerofaciens_BI. The sequence continues at coordinate 6,088 of NZ_JBDMHB010000035.1, read as the reverse complement.
TGGCCTCGGGCGTCATCTCGGCGCTGGTCGATAAAGGCATCTCCGTCCCCGAGCAGATTCGCGTGGCCGGATGCGACGGCAACCCGCTTGCATGGAGTGGGTCGGTCCCCCTCACCACGGTGGCGCCTCCGGGCTACGAAATTGGCCGCAAGGGTGTCCAACTGCTGATGGAGCAAATCGAGAACAAGGTCCCGACAAAGACCAAACATATCCGCGTCGGCTCTGCCGCGCGCCCCGTCACCGCGGTCACGGCCACCGAGGACATCAACCGCCAAGAACTCGTACGGCCGTTCCTCCTCGAGCGCGCCAGCACCCAGGCAAGCAACCACGCCGAAGCCACCGCCATCAACCTGGGCGCCTACCTGTAGTAAAAAGCGCCGCAGCGGAAACAGCCCCGCTGCGGCGCTTTTTTCTGGCCCCACGCCCATTAGCCAAGGCTACAGCTACGGATATTTATGGAATTCAATCCATATTTTCATGAGTCGTTTTGATAAAATGGATTCTGTTCCATATTTTTTTGTAATTACATATAAACAGTGCGCTTTCCAGAAGTTTTGCAATACGGTACTGCACAATGAAGCGTGTGACGCTCACAAAGAGCTGCACAGGCATAAGGCAAAGGAGATTACCTTTTCCGACTTGACCTTAGAAGAAGCGCGGCAGCTTCATACCTTTGATGAATATTTCAAAGGGGAAACCGCCTTTGAAAGAGCCGGGAAGAAAATCACGCCGAAGCTGCTTCTTGAAGCAATCCGTACTTTGCCGGAAGAAAAGCGCAAAGCCGTACTCCTGTACTATTTCGAGGGAATGAACGACACCGAGATTGCGGAGCTGTTCGATACGTCGAGAAGCACGATACAGTACAGGCGGACAAGCTCTTTTGAGCTACTAAAAAAATATCTGGAGGAAAATGCTGATGAATGGGACGAATGGTAACGAACCCGGCTACCCGGAAAAAGCCCTTGTTCCCTATCCTGTCATTTTGGCAGCGACAAAGGGCGACCCGGACGCTATGAAGATTGTCTTGCAGCATTTCAGCGGCTACATAGCCCGCCTCTCCATGCGGAAGCTGTACGACGAGCGCGGGAACGTCTATTTTGGCGTAGACCACGACATTCGGGAACGGCTGCAAGCAAAACTGATGATGGCTGTCCTCACCTTTAAGGCAGAGGAATAAACCGCAGCGGCGGCGGGACGCTTTCTCTCTCCCCCTTTTCCGTTCCGCTGCTGACGCGGCAGCAAAGCCATTCTGAACCTTGACAAAGAAAGCGGCGCAAGATAACGGCGGCGCAGCATAGGGCAAATCGGATACGTTCCTTTTGCGCCGAGCCATACGGCGGGTGCGCCATGACGCTATCCGGGTGAGGTTATCCCCACCCGGACAGCCGAGCGACCAACACCGCGCCGGAAAGCAAGTGTAGCGGCTTGCGGGCGACGACACGCAAAATATACAATGATACTTCCTTACAGCCACAGTCCGAGCGTTAAGAGCGTCGCAGGCAATGGGTAGGGCTGCATGAGAACCATGCGGGGGTGCAATTCCCATGAGGTTATGCTAATAACCGTCCGATTAAAGCTCTCTTTCTACTTTTGAAACTATTGTACTCTATTGAAAGGGGGACATTTTAATGAATATTACTGATGTGCCTATCTGGGAGAAGTACACGCTCACCATTGAGGAAGCGTCAAAATATTTCCGTATCGGGGAAAACAAGCTGCGTAAATTAGCGGAAGAAAACGGTTGATTTTCAATCTCAACGCAACAGCTTGAACGGACCCCGCGTTTCCGCAGCTAGCGCAACGCGGAACTAGCCCCCGGCACCTGGCCGTCGCCTCGTTTCCGCAGGTGGAGAGGCTGTGGAGGCCGGCGTCCCCGCCCTGCCGCGGCATGCTCCGCCAGCCCGCCGCGCAGCCGCTCCGGACTCAGCGCAACGGGCCCTCCGGCCCATGCCCCGGCGCGCCGGCTATCCCGCCAGCGGCCCCTCGCCCCTCGCGGCCCTGGCCCTGTCGATGCAGCCGGGCGTGAGGTCGAGCTCGCCGGGCGCCAGCTCCTCCACCCCGAACGCGTCCATGAGGGCGGAGGCATCCTCCCCGAGGGCCATCCGCAGCACGCGCGCCGGCGTCAGGAACCCGAGCGCCCCCCTCGGTTCGGAGTTCACCTGCGACATGAGCAGCGCGCAGTCCGCCGCCGTCAGCCGGTCGAACCTGACCCCGGCGCCCTTGGGCAGCAGCTTTCTGATCTCCACGTGGTTCTTCTCGCACGCGCCCTTCTGTTGGCTCTGCCGGGGGTCGCAGTAGAAGAGCCTGGTCTCGCCGTCGCGCTCGCCGAGCAGCGCCGCGATGGCGCCCTCGTCGGCGAACTCGCTCCCGTTGTCGGTGAGCACGGCGCCGAAGGCGCGCCTCGCGCCGTCCTCGCCGAGGACCCCGCGCAGGGACGAGAGCGCCGCGAGGACCGAGGCGCACGCGCCGTCCGGCAGCGGCAGCGCCAGCTGGAAGCGGCTCGGGCGGTGCAGGAGCGTGAGGAGCCTGGCGGAGTCGCCCCTGGCGCCCTCGACGGTGTCCATCTCCCAGGCCGCGGCGCAGGCGTCCTCGCCGAGCGCGAGGAACGCCGCGTGCGACCTGCGGGCCGAGTGGTGCGTCGCCCTCCTCGGGGCCCGGTGCGACCTCGGCCTGTAGCCGACCTTGCGCCTGAGCTCCATGTTCGTCATGCCGTCGTAGCCGGCGTCCACCCACCTGTATACGGTGGAGGCGCTGAGGCCGGGGGTCGTCGCCGCTATCTGCTGCGGGGAGAGCCCGCGCGCGAGGCCGCCCCTGATGGCCGCGAGCTTGGCGGCGGCGCCCTCCTCGGTCTCGTCTATCCCGGATCTGCTCGACGAGAGCTCGGCGTCGGCTGCCTCCTGCGCCCTCCTGGCGCTGTAGAACACCCTGGGCCTCCTCGAGCAGCCGTAGCCCCTCCTGTGCGAGCAGCCGTTGCAGCACCTCGGCCATGCGGCGAGCCTGGGGCAGGCCCCCGAGAGGTCCTCGGGCGCGGGCTCGCCGTAGCGCGAGCGCGGCGCGGTGACGTAGCGGTGCGCCGCCACCTCCCTGGTCACGGTCGAGGGCGACCTGCCGAGCTCCGCGGCGATCTCGCGGGCGCTTCGGTTGCGGTCGAGCATTCTCTCGATCGCGTTCCTCTCGTGCCTCGTGAGCCTCCCGTACGACCTTCCGGACGGTCTCGGTCTGGACATGCCGGCCTCCCTCCATCGAGGGCCGGGGGATTCCGGCCCCTCTGGGGTTGCCTACCCGGATTCGCGCCTCAGGACTCAGCGCAACGCGTTGCGCTGAGTCCTGAGGCTGTTGCAATGAAAATGACAATCAAGGGTTTGAAAAATTCATTGACACTTTGGAAGTTATATAGTGAAATCGAGCCTTGAATGTGGTATAATAGATACAAGCATATCAAGGCTCTTTCCGTCATGGAAAGGAGCATGACGAACAATGTCGGAGAAAAGACGGAAGATATGCTTACAAATATATAGATACCTTTGGGAACCCGCAATTTGTTTACGCTTGGAAGTTAGTACCTACCGACAAGACCCCGGCGGGAAAACGTGAAGATATTTCGCTTCGGGAAAAGGAAAAAGAGATACAGAAAGACCTTGACGACGGGATTGACACGTTGGGAAAGAAAATGACTGTCTGCCAACTCTACGCAAAGCAGATAAGGCACCGGGCAAATGTACGGCATGGCACAAAACAGGGGCGCAAGCAGCTTATGAGGATTTTGGAAGAAGATAGTCTTGGAGCTTGCAGCATTGAGAGCGTGAAGCTGTCCGACGCGAAAGAATGGGCTTTACGCATGAAAGATAAGGGCTATTCATTCAAGACAATCAACAATCACAAGCGTTCTCTGAAAGCTGCCTTTTACACAGCCATACAGGACGATTGCATTAGGAAAAATCCCTTTGACTTCCAGTTGAACACCGTTTTAGAAGATAACACCGAACCAAAGGTACCTCTATCCCCAACACAGGAAGCGTCTTTCCTGTCCTTTGTGCAGAGTGATAAAGTCTATCAGAAGTATTACGACGAGATTATCATACTGTTAGGAACAGGGCTTCGCATTTCTGAACTCTGCGGACTGACTGAAAGCGATATTGACTTTGAGCATAAGCTAATCAACGTAGACCACCAGCTTTTGAAAGTATCGGGAGTTGGGTATCATGTTGAAACGCCAAAGACAAAAAGCGGTATCAGACAAATTCCAATGAGTACCAAAGTCTATGAAGCGTTCAAGCGTGTGCTGAATGACAGGGGACGGGCAGACAATTTTATTGTCGGCGGTTACAGCAGATTTTTATTCCTTAACCGGAACGGGCTACCGAAAGTAGCAGTCAACTTTGAAACCATGTTCCGGGGGCTTGTGAAGAAGTACAACAAAAGCCATGAGGAAGCCTTACCGAAAGTGACAACGCCCCATACCCTACGCCATACGTTCTGTACCAATTTAGCAAACGCCGGAATGAACCCGAAAGCATTGCAGTATATCATGGGACATTCCAACATCAACATGACGCTGAACTATTACGCCCATGCTACCTCTGATAGTGCAATGGCAGAAATGGAACGGCTGATTGCTTAGTAGTAGATAGAGGTTTTACTACTTGATTTACTACTTTTGGACGCGAAAACATGAGGGGAAATGAGAATATATAAGAGCTTCTTCCGATTTGAAAAATGCCGGAAAGCCTGTAAATACAGGCTATACCGGCTTATGAGAACTTATAAAGAGATAGTCAAAAACTATATTTTGATTTAAATTAACACATATCGTTGATGTTGAAAAATTAGAAATCATAATCAAAAACTCTGAAAAACAAACTTTTTAATTTTGAAAAGGAAGGATATTAAATGAAACACTTACCTAAAAGTACACCTACGGAAATATTGAATGACCCATACGGGATCGCGTCGAAAATGTTGGTGTAAGGGTGACACCCTAGCGCCCGTTTAACGAAAAACGGCCTTCGTCCTAGAATCTGAAATCACCACAACAACAGGTTCTAGGAAAGGACGAAGACCGCTATGGGAATCTTATCAGACCCGACGCCGGACATGCTCGCCATGCCCCGTTTCGACGACGGCGCCATCGACATGCAGGAGCTGCTCCGCAGACTAGCCGAGCAGGTCGTGAACGCCGTGATGGACGCCGAGGCCGACCAGCTGTGCGGCGGCGGGGCGAACAGCCGAAACGGCTACCGCGAGAGGTCGCTCGCCACCTGCGTCGGCACGCTGACGCTGCGCATCCCCAAGCTGCGCTCCGGCAGCTTCTTCCCCGAGGACGTGCTCGAGCGCTACCAGCGCGTCGACCGCGCGCTCGTGGCCGCCGTGGCCGAGATGTACGCCACGGGCACGAGCACCCGCAAGGTGCAGAGGGTGGCCGAGAAGATGGGCGTCTCCAGGCTCTCGAAGGACCAGGTGAGCGCCATCGCCTCGAGCCTGGACGCAGATATCGAGGACCTATGCGGAAGGCCGCTCGGCGGCTCGCCGGTGCCCTACGTCTGGCTCGACGCGACCTACGTCAAGTGCCGCCGCGAGGGGCGCGTCGCCTCCACCGCCGTGGTCACCGCCATCGGCTGCGATGCGGGCGGCTGGAGGCGCGTCCTGGGCGTCGACGTGGTCGACACCGAGTCCTACGACTCGTGGCTCGCCTTCCTGCGGGCTATCCGCTCGCGCGGGGCGGCGGGCGTGCGGCTCGTCGTCTCGGACGCCCACCCGGGGCTCGTCCGGGCGCTCGGCGAGGTCTTCCAGGGCGCCGCGTGGCAGCGCTGCGCGGTCCACCTCATGCGCGACTGCATGCGCGAGGCCGGCTCCTGGCAGCTCAGGCGCCGCGTGGGCAGGATCGTGTCGCAGGTGTTCCGCGGGCGCGACGCCGCCACCGTGACGGCCATGTACCACGCGGCGTGCGACATGCTGGAGGGGTGCTGCCCCAGGGCGGCGGCGGTGCTGGAGGAGGCCGAGCCCGACGCGCTGGCCTACCTCGACTTCCCGCCGACCCACTGGAGGCGCCTGCGCACCAACAACGTGCAGGAGAGGACCAACCGGGAGA
>NZ_JBDMHB010000034.1:0-23835 GCF_039752955.1 Collinsella aerofaciens | reverse complement strand
GTCTCAAGAAGGAGTAACATCGGGACTTGCAGCGACGGACCTCAGGACACTCTTACACCACGTCTGCGCGCGCGACCAATGTTGTGATGGTTTTTTACCGCTTTACGGCACGATCCAAGTGATTGCGTCCAAACAGCAGCAATGCAGCGGGAACCGCCGTCACGGCCATGCCCGCCCCCACGAGTGTCTGTTGTACGCCAAATTTTGCCGCCAGCCACGGTGCAACCGCCAGAGGGGCCACGCCGGCGAACATATTGCCAAAGCCCATGACCGAATTGACGCGGCCAAGCTGCTCGAGCGGAGCCGTCGTTTGCACGATGGTGTTGTGGAGCGGGTTGACGACACCCCAAGCTATGCCCAGGGCGATCTGGCCGACGAGGGCCACGCCCACGTACGGCGTCCCCACATAGAGCAGGCTTCCCAGGCCCACGGACATAAGCGCCACGAGCAGCGTTTTAAGGTTGACCAGGTGCGGCGGCAAGCGGAGCGCGAGCACGGCACCCAGCACCGCGCCCACGCCCGAAGCCGACGAGAGCCAGCCCATCCACTCAACGCCGACGCGTAGGACATCGCGATAGAAAAACGACTCGAGCGGATCGAAGGCTCCGTAGCCAAAGTTCGAGAGAAAAATAATGCAGAAAAGTAGCGCGAGGACGCTGTTGGTGAAGACTGTCTTGATGCTGGCTGCGAAGGTGGCGCGGGCGGACGTGCTGGGGTTGGAGCTTTGTCCCGCACGCTCCCCTTCCTCTGTCGAATCGGCATCCGCATGCCCGGCGACATGGCTGGTCTGCGGCCTAAAGCCCCAACCGACGACGAACGCCAGCACGGTAAAGAGCATCATAAGCACGAACACCGCACGCGACGACGCAGCCGCCGCGACAAAGCCGCCCAGCGTGGGACCAACGATGATACTCACGTTTGAAAACATGGCGATGGCGGAGTTGATGTCTTTGAGCTCGACAGGATCGTCGGTGAGGTAAGCCGGATAGGATGTGGCGATGGGCTGGGCGAATCCCATCGTAAAGCCCAGAAACACCGCGCCGAGCAGGACGACGCCGGTCGCGCTACCAAAGGCGATGATTGCCGTGCCAGTTGCGAGCGTGCCGACGATGCTCAGCAAGAAATGGCGGCGCGGACCCCATGCGTCGAGCGCAGCGCCGCCCGCAAAGGATCCCAGGATCACGAAAACGTTCATGAACAGGACGGCCAGCGATGTCGCGACGACCGAGGCATCGTCCGCATAGGTAAGCGTTCCGATGACGCCGATAAAGTAGCTGGTCTGAAACCCGGTGTAGATGAGAAAGCGCATCGCTACCAGGCGCTTGGCCTGCATGGACAGCGAAGGTTGAGGTTTTGAGAGAAGAGATGCGAGCATGGAGACTCCTTGTTTCATACGAATACGGGCGGTGGGTATTCGCCACCGTCTGTCAAATCAATCTATCCGCATGAAACATTAAGGACGCATCAGGACCCTTCTCTCCGTTTTTCGCTCAGTATGAACTACTTGGTAGATTGTAAGGCATGTCCCAACCATCTACCAAAGCAAAACCACCACAAAGGTGCCTGGCCCCCTTTGTGGTGGAAATGACGTTTGCCCAGATAAAACCTGCCAAAACAAACCTGTCCCTTTTTGGCAGGTTATGGCAGCGCAGCGAGCCGGCCCTTAAAGGTGATCTTGGATAAGATCACAGATGGCTCGGGCGTCGTTGATGTTGATGGCTCGGGTCGCAAAGCCGGCGTCGAAGGCCTGACGTGCCAGGGCTTCGTTGCAGGCAAGGGCCAGCGTGTGACCGTCGACCAGGTCGAGCGAGCTCTTGCCGCGCAGACGGTCGACACCGGAGCGCGCGACCACGATGTTGTCGAAGCCCTCGGTCTTGTAGCCCTCGATGATCACCACGTCGACATCGTTGTAGCGCGACAGCAGCTCGCGCGCGGGCATCTCGTCCTCCTCGCGCGTATCGGCGTACTCCGCCCAGCGCGTGGCGCAGATGAGTCCCACGTGCTTGGATCCGGCCTGGTGATGGCGCCACGTATCCTTAGCGGGCACATCGATATCAAAGCCATGATGCCCATGATGCTTGAGCGAACCCACGCGCAGGCCGCGGCGAGTGAGCTCGGCAATGACCTTCTCGACAAGTGTGGTCTTGCCCGAGTTTTGATAGCCGATAAACGCGATCGCAGGGACGGCCGGTGCCGGAGCTGCGGGCGCGACGGCGACGGATGCGCTCGCGGGTGCGGCACCGTCAGCGGCCACGGCCTCAACAGCAGCGGCCTGACGCTCTGCACGATTCCACACGCCCGAGCGGCCACCCTCCTTGTGCAACAGGCGCACGTCGACGATCTCCATGCCGCGATCGATGGCTTTGCACATGTCGTAGATCGTAAGGCATGCAGCGCTCGCTCCGGTCAGGGCCTCCATCTCGATACCCGTCTTGCCCGTCACGCCCGCCGTAACCAGTACGTGAAAGCCAACCTGCCCGTCCGTGCGCGCCGGTGCCCAGCCCTCGGGCACGTCCTCAGCCGGCGTCCCCGCCGGAGCGATGGGCGCAATGTCGCACTTGCTCTTGGTAATGAGCAACGGATGGCACATGGGGATGATGTCACTCGTGCGCTTGATGGCCATGATGCCCGCCACACGCGCGCAGGCAAGCACGTCGCCCTTTTTGGCGCGGTCCTGCAGCACCATGGCCTGCGTCTCGGGGTGCATGAGGATGGTGCCCTCGGCGATAGCAATGCGATGGGTCTCGGCCTTGTCTGACACGTCGACCATGCGCACCTCACCCCTGGCGTCCACGTGCGTCAGCTCGTCGCGACGGGCGTCGCGGGCGGGCTCGGTGGCAGCACTGGCAGTCGGCTGTGCGGACGCGTCGGCGTTACCAGCATTCGCCGCAGCCGTGCCTTTGTGGGCAGACATCGCGGCCCTGCGAGCGGCCTTGGTGGCATCGGCGTACCTGCTCTTGGCCATATGATCATCCTCCGATTTGGGACATAAATCGTTGCGTGCCCTCAATTATCGCGTGTTCCTGCGGTTTGTGGGCCACGGCATCGCGCCAAATCGAAAGTACCTGCATATCATCACCACGGCGCAGGGCGTCGCGCACCGAATACTCGGCATCACTGAACAGGCACGGACGCACGTTGCCATCGGCCGTCAGGCGCAGACGGTTGCAATTCGCACAAAAATGGTTGGACATGGCGCTAATGAAACCGACCGTTCCCGTCGCGCCAGGAAAGTGCCAATAGCGCGCAGGGCCCGCGCCGGCAGGAGCGTCGTTGATGCCGAGCGGCTCGAGCTCGCCCAGCCCCGCCGCGGCTGCCCCGGCATTGATGCGCGCCCGCAACTCGTCACTCGGCACGGTGTCGCTCGCGTCCCACAGCTCGGGATTGAGCGCGGGCGCGTGAGGGTCTACAGCACAATGTGAGCTCGTACGTTCGTCGCCAATGGGCATGTATTCGATAAAGCGCAGGTGGATGGGGCGGTCGACGGTCAGCCGTGCAAGGGCCGCCACATCCTGGTTGAGTCGGCGCACCACAACGCAGTTGACCTTAACGGGTTCAAAGCCCCAAGCCAGCGCCGCGTCGATGCCAGCCATGGTCTGCTCGAGCCGACCCAGGCGCGTGATTTTTCCAAACAGCGTAGGGTCGAGTGTATCGAGCGAAATGTTGACGCGGTTAAGACCGGCGTCTTTGAGCTGCGGCGCCAACTTGGGCAGCAGGGCACCGTTGGTGGTGAGCGAGATGTCCTCGATCTGCGGAATCGCGCGGATGTCACGAATGAGCGGAATGATACGGCGGCTGACCAGCGGCTCGCCGCCCGTCAGGCGCACGCGGCGAATGCCCTCCCCCGCCACCAAGCGCACAAAGCGGGCGATTTCCTCGGCACTGAGCAGCTCGTCGTGTGCACGGGGCGCCACGCCATCGGCCGGCATGCAATAGATGCAGCGGAAATTGCACTTGTCGGTAACGGCAATGCGCAGGTAGTTGATGTCGCGGCCAAAGCCGTCATGTTGCACGTGCCCGTCCACGCGGCCCTCCCCTCACGCGGCGTTTTATTCTTCGGAAAACATAATACCCCACGAGAGAATTATGCCGACACCCGTACGACAGGACAGGTCGCTTCGAGCAAGACCGGCTTCCCAAGCCCATCCTCAGCATACAAACCATCACAACATTCGATGCTTTTCCCGTTTTTGGCGATAAACGTCGAATGTTGTGATGGCTTGCCTGCCCACGGCACCCCGTAGAAGGACCAAAACGCCCCTAAAGGCCGCCGTCCCAGTGTCGAATCACGAATTCTCGCAGGTCGTTTTGACGTTTCTGGAACGCTTCGCTTCGGTCGCACTTAAGGCCCATAGCGAGCGCGATAGCGTTCATCGCCCGGTGCAATTGCAGCTGGTGGGCAAACTGAGTCCCGGTGAGGACGATCATCCTAAAGCCCAGCGCGCTCAGCACGGCCATACGCTCCGCATCCGACGCGCTGCGCTGTTTATCAAGATGGTCCGAGCCGTTGTATTCAATCCCTGTACCGCTCGCAGGCGCATATACGTCGATCTCGAAATACCCGGCCTTTGCGAGATACTTGAACTCGTTGGGAACATCGACCCGATGGTTGAGCTCGATCTTGGCATATCCCAGCCCTCCCTGGGAACGTTTCGCGACGACCATGATTGCGGTGGCCGTCTCCATGGGCGATCGCGCGCCATCGTGCACGCGCTTGAGCACGGCGGCCGCGCGTTTCACGCCTCGACGCGAAGGATTCTGCTCGCAAAAAGCACGCAGGTCGGCGACGGCATATCGCTGCGAGGCCTCGACATAATCATCGCTCGACAGATGGTTAAGGTGATACCGAGCACACACTTCAAATCCGTACTCAAGCTGCTCGAGCTCGCTCATCCACGAGCCCGCCTGGACAAGGCATATGGCCTCATCAACCACCAGAAGACCCTCTGCCACCTCGATAAGATGATCCGAAGGTATGGGCGCCCCAAACACATGGCGTCGGAGACCCGCCGGCCGAGAGCGTTCAAAATCGAAGCTAACCAGCGTATCAATACGGCCGAGTTCCTCTTGAGGAATACCAAGTGAGACCAGATAGTCGGCGACAATCTCGACCGCTGCAGGTATCCTCAATCCCTTGGCATCGAGCCCCAATTTGGGGAGGCTCGCAGTCGGCTCCACCTCGCCAGCAAATGAGCCTTCGTCGTATAGGCTGCTTGCCCGTGAGAGCGGCTCTAACGGGCGCGCCGCGTTGTGGTACAGCCAGGCAGTCTTATGGGACAGGACGATCGGCAAGTCCATGAGCTCTCCAATGGGTCGGATAACCAACCTTATTCCCCTGCTCACGGATTCGCACACTTCCACGTACAAGAAAGCATTCCACCCGTACGAGCGACAGAAAAACCGTCCCAAAAATCGATGCTTTTCTTCAATATCGAGAAAAACATCGATAATTGGGACGGTTTAGGGCGAGGTGAGAGGTCGGAGGGCCAGAGCAAGCCGCACTCCGACGGGTTAATCCAGCTCTTTTAAGCCATGCGCTAGCTGCCAGTACTCGCCGCGCTGGGCGAGCAATTCCTCGTGGGTGCCGCGCTCGATGATGCGGCCATGTTCGAGGACCATGATGGCGTCGGCGTCGCGGACGGTGGACAGGCGGTGCGCAATCATAAATGTGGTGCGGCCGCGCATGATGCGGTCCATGCCGCGCTCGATGAGCTTTTCGGTGCGCGTGTCGATGGAGCTTGTTGCCTCGTCCAGGATAAGCACCGGCGGGTCGGCCACGGCCACGCGCGCGATGGCGAGCAGCTGGCGCTGGCCCTGAGACAAGTTGGCGCCATCGGCCGTGACCGGTGTGTCGTAGCCTTGCGGCAGGCGACGGATAAACGAGTCGGCGCAGGCGGCCTCGGCGGCGGCACGCACCTCCTCGTCGGTCGCGTCGAGCTTGCCAAAGCGGATGTTCTGCGCAATGGTGCCGCTAAACAGGTGCGTATCCTGCAGCACAATGCCGAGCGACCCGCGCAAGCTGGCCTTGGCGATATGCTTGACGTCGATGCCGTCGTACGTAATCTCGCCGTCATCGACCTCATAGAAGCGGTTGATGAGGTTAGTGATGGTCGTCTTTCCGGCGCCCGTCGAGCCAACAAAGGCGATCTTTTGCCCCGGCTTGGCGAACAGGTTGAGATCCGTGAGCACGCGGGTGCCCGGCACGTAAGAAAAGTCCACGGCATGGAAGCGCACGTCGCCGGCGAGCGGGACCAGACCGGTAACAAGCTCGGTACCGTCGGCTGCCACCGCACGACCCGATTCACCAACGGCGGCCACATCGTGCAGATGTCCATACGTGCCCACACCCTGGCCCTCGGGAATCTTCCACGCCCACGCGGCGTCGCCCGTCTGCACCAGCTCCACGCAGCCCTCGTCCACCTCGGGCTTAAGGTCCATGGCGGCAAACAGGCGCTCGGCACCGGCCAGCGCGTTGAGTAAGAAGTTGCCCAGCTGCGTAAACTGGTTGATGGGCATGGCCGCCTGGCGCACAAAGACCAGGTAGCTCGCGAGTGCACCCACGTCGGCAAGTCCCTTGATGCAGAGCATGCCGCCCGCCACGGCGACGATGGCGTAGTTGACGTAGCCGATCACCACGGTCATGGGCACCATCGAGTTGGCGTAGGCCTGCGCGGCGCCACCGGTGCGGCGCAGCTCCTGGTTGCGCGCGTCAAAACCTGCCACGTTGGCCTGCTCGTGGTTGAAGACCTTGATGACCTTTTGGCCCGAGACCATCTCCTCGACATATCCATCCAAGTCGCCGAGCGATGCCTGCTGGGCGGCAAAAAAGCGCTTGGAGCGGATACCCGAGTAGCGCGCGTACAGCACGATGGCCGCGTCGCACACGAGCGTGATAATCGTGAGCTGCCAGTTGAGGATGATGAGCATGGCCGTGGTGCCGATCACCTGAATGCTCGCCTGAATCACGTTGGCAAAGCTGTTGTTGAGCGCCTCGGAGACGGTGTCGACGTCGTTGGTGAAAAAGCTCATGATGTCGCCCAAGCGCGTACTGTCGAAATAGCTGAGCGGCAGCGTCTGAATGTGCGCGAACAGGTCGCGACGGATGTCGGACACCACGCGTTGGGCCGCGCGCACCATGATCTGCGAGTAGCCTAGGGCCGAGAGCACGCCCGCGGCGTAGATGATCGCCGTTACGATGACCTGCTTGGTGAGCAGCTCCTCACCGCCCGTGGCCAGGCCGTTGACGATGGGGCGCACCATGTAGGTGCCGGCGAGGCTCGCGATGGCCGCGACGGAGGCAAGCATACCCACCGCCAGCAGCGAGAACTTGGCATGGCCCATGTAAGAGAGCAAACGGCGCACAGTGCGCTTGAGGTCGGCCGGGCGCGCTTGGGCTGCGGTCTTAGGCATGGCGCTCGCCCCCTTCCAAGGGTAATCTGCTGGGGACGGAGGAAAACGGATTATTCGCGCAGCCATCGTCGCTGCCGTCGCCGGCGTCTACGTTCCCCGCAAACTCCACCTGCGAGGCGTAAATCTCCTGGTAGATGTTGTCGCCCGCTAGCAGTTCCTCGTGCGTGCCCACGCCGTGGACACGACCGTCGTCCAGCACCACAATGCGATCGGCATCCATAACGCTCGCGATGCGCTGGGCGATGATGAGCACGGTCGTATCGGGGATCCGAGCGATGTGCTCGCGAATCTTAGCGTCGGTCGCCATATCGACCGCGCTGGTGGAGTCATCAAAAATGAGCACGCGCGGATGCTTGAGCAGCGTGCGCGCGATGCACAGACGTTGCTTCTGACCACCCGAGACACCGGCGCCGCCTTGGCCCAACTCGCCGTCCAGCCCGCCGATGCGATCAAGGAACTCGTCCACGCACGCTGCGCGGCAAGCCGCGAGGAGCTCATCGTCCGACGCCTGCGGATTGCCCCACTGCAGGTTCTCGCGCACGGTGCCCGTGAACAACACGTTCTTTTGCAGCACAATGCCCACGGCGTCGCGCAAGGCGACCAGGTCGTAGTCGCGCACGTCGTGTCCGCCCACAAGTACGACGCCCTCGGTGGCGTCGTACAGACGCGCAATCAGCTGCACAATCGAGCTCTTACCCGAGCCCGTGCCGCCGAGGATGCCCACCGTCGAGCCGCTCTCGACGCGAAGGTCGATATGCTCGAGCACATCCTCGGCTGCATCCGCGCGGTATTTAAAGGAAACGTCGCGAAACTCGACACTGCCGTCCGCTGGCGCCGCAGTCGCGAGGTCTCCCGCAGGGTTGGCGATAAAGGGCTCCTCATCGAGCACCCCTGCGATACGGCCCACACTCGTGAGAGCGCGCGTGAGCAGCAAAAACACGTTGGAAATCATCATGAGCGAGTTCATGATCAGCAGCACGTAGCTCATAAAGCCCGTGAGAGAGCCCACGCCCAGCTTGCCGGCGAGAATCATGCGGCCGCCAATCCACAGGATGGAGAGCGCAGCCACGTACATCGACAGCTGAAACACCGGCAGGTTGAGCACGGCGGTGCCGAAGGTCTTGGTCGCCGTGCCGGCGAGCTCGGTATTGACGGTGTCAAACTTGTCGCACTCGTGCTCGGCGCGCACGTAAGCCTTCACGGCGCGCACGGCGGTAAGGTCCTCTTGCACCACGCCGTTAAGGTGGTCCATCGAGGTCTGGAGTTGGCGGTAGAGCGGACTGACGCGATAGGTGATGACACCCAGCACGATTGCCAGCACGGGCAAGATGATCGCAAAGACGGTGGCGAGCGGGCGCGACAGCATCAGCGCGTAGATAAGGCCGACGATAAGCGTCACCGGGCCGCGCACCATAGGGCGAAAGCCGTTGCTCACAGCATTTTGGATAACGGTGATGTCCGTGGTCATGCGAGTGACGAGCGAGCTGGCGTCGTAGTTGTCTAGGTTACCAAAAGCGAGCGTCTGAATCTTTTTGTACTCGGCCTCGCGCAGGTTAGCGCCTAGGCCCGAGGCAACGCGGGCGGACGTGTGTGCATAACCCAAGCCCAGTACCAGCGAAAGCGCAGCGCACACCAACATGTACGCGCCCTGCAGCAGCATGTAGTTGATATCACCCGCAGGCACGCCCACATCGATGATGTTGGCCATGATGACCGGGATAAACAGCTCGAGCACCGTCTCGACCGACACAAAGAACACGCCGAGAATGGCATCGCGACGGTATGCCCCTAGATAAGAAAACAGTATTTTGAGATTGCGCACGCAGGTTCAACCCCCATCAAACGTTGTTCGCAAACGCACGTATTATTGCGCGCCGAATAATGGTGTCAAGTATTCCGAAATCGTTTTCTGCAAGGTTAACGCCGGCGGCGAGTTCTCGTGACGTGTGTCCATATTCACTCGGAATAATGGTGCGCGTGACTTTTTTCGCCCGGCACCCAACACAAACCTTGACTCTACAATCGTTGTAGGGTTTTCACTACACTGGTACATAAACAAACCCAGTCAGAAAGTGCCCCCGCTCATGGAACACGACCTCACACGCGGCAATGTCCTTAAGACCATCGCGGTCTTTGCCCTGCCCTATATGCTCTCGTACTTTTTGCAGATGCTCTACGGCATGGCCGACCTGTATATGATGGGGCAGTTTAGCGGCGCCGCCGGCATCACCGCTGTGGGCAATGGCGCGCAGACGCTCTATATCATTACCGTGACGCTCGTGGGCCTGGCCATGGGAACGACGGTCATCGTCGGCCACGCCGTGGGCTCGCGCCGCTTCGACCGCGCCGAGACCGCCATCGGCAATACCATCACGCTGTTTATGGGCGTCTCGGTAGTACTGGCCGTCATCTTGTTTGCACTTTGCCCGCAGGTTGTGGCGCTCATTGGCACGCCGCCCGAGGCGGTCGAAGGCACCGCCGCCTACCTGCGTATCTGCTTTGTCGGCATTCCGTTTATCGCCGCATACAACATTCTCTCGGCCATCTTTCGCGGGCTGGGCGATTCGCGCTCGCCTATGTACGTGATTGGCGTGGCATGCATCATCAACATCGCGCTCGACTTTCTATTTATCGGCCACATGGGGCTCGGCCCCGTGGGCGCGGCGCTCGGCACAGTGACCGCCCAGACGGCCAGCGTTGCCCTCGCGCTCGTGTGGCTCAAGAGCCGCCGCACGAACATCCACGTTAAGCGCAGCGACCTGCGCCCCCAGCCCGAGGTGCTCGGCAGCATTCTTAAGATCGGCGTGCCTGTGGCTGTACAGGACGGCTGCATCCAGGTGGCGTTTATGTTTATCACCGTCATCGCCAACCACCGAGGGCTCGTCGACGCCGCCGCCGTAGGCCTGGTCGAGAAGATGATCAGCTTTTTGTTCATTGTTCCGAGTTCCATGGGCGCCACCGTCAGCGCGCTCACGGCGCAAAACGCCGGTGCAGGAAAGGGCGGTCGTGCGCGTCAGGTACTCAAGGATGCCATGACGATCTCGGTGGTGTACGGCTGTCTGATCACGATGCTGATGTGGCTGGTGGCGCCGGCGTTTATCGGCTTTTTTGCCAAGGACCCCGCGGTGGTCGCGGCCGGTACCGGCTATATGCACAGTTATATTTTCGACGCAATCTTTGCCGGCATCCACATTTGCTTTAGCGGCTTTTTCGCTGCATACGGCAAGAGCTACATCGGCTTTGCGCACAACGTGCTGGCCGTGGCGCTCATTCGCGTACCCGGCGCGTGGCTGCTGTCGAACGCCTATTCCGACACGCTGTTTCCCATGGGCATCGCTTCGCCGTGCGGATCGATTTTGTCGGCAGTCATCTGTGTTGTCGCGTTTACCGTGCTTAACCGGCGCGGAGCTTTTGACAAGTTGGTAGCGTAGCGGATCGTTTGTGTCATACGACGGCCGCGCCGCACGACCTCGGCGCCCCTTCCCCGCCCATTGAAAGGAGCAGTCCCATGACCGACTCGCCAACCGAACATACCGAAGGCCTGCTCCGTATTGGCGAGGTGGCGCGCCTGTTTAACCTGAGCGTGGGCACGCTGCGCCATTACGAGCAGATGGGCTTGCTGGACCCGGCGCACATCGATCCGGCGAGTGGATACCGCTACTACGGATCGCGGCAGCTCTCCACCCTCAACACCATCAGTCACCTGCGTGTTCTCGACCTGCCGCTAGCGCAGATCCGTGAGTTTGTGACCACGCGCGATGTAGACCTCATGCAGCGGCAGCTGGCTCAGCAGCAGGAGCTCATCGAGCGCAAGCGCCGCGAGTTGGAGCGCGTGTCGCGCAAGATCGATAACCGGCTTGCTCTACTGCATGATGCCTTGAACACCGAGCTCGATACCATTTGCACAATCGATGCGCCCGAGCTTCGCTGCGCCGTGTTGCGCGAACGCGTCAACCCTACCGACGCCTATGCGTTGGAGTGGCAAATTCGTCAACTGCAGAAGGGCCAGCATGAGACCTTTGTCTTCCTGGGCAACTTGGGCATTGGGATTAGCGCCGAGCGCCTTGACGCCGGTGACTTTGACGGCTACGACGAGGTCTTCCTGCTGCTCGATGACACCGATGAGTACTTGGGCGACGTCGAGGTACGCCCCGCCGCACGCTGTTTGACCATTAGCTTCCGCGGCACGCACGGGCAGGCGGGCTCGCGCTATGAGCAGCTACTCGGCTATATGCACGAACACAACCTGGCACCCGCCGGGCCCTCGCGCGAGATCGCCCTCATCGACGACATCATCAGCGACGACCCCACAACCTACGTGACACAGATCACGGTGCCCGTTACTGTGCTCGATTAAGAACCTCCCGGACAGGCATGCAGTGCAGCTCAACTAACGAGCGTCAGCTACAGGAGAACCGCCATGTCGAGGACAATCCCCGATATGGCGGTTTTACTCCTCCGGAATCGGAAACGCACGGATGAACTCTGCAGGCGAGAAGGTCTTGATGGTCGAGCGCACAAAAGCGGCGCGGTCACGCGTGATGATAAAGTCCACGCCGGCACGCTCGGCCATCGCACGGATACAGCCGTCCTCAAAGTCCGGCTCATCGGAATAGGCGGAGGTAAAACAAGCTTCTTGGTCGAGAGGCTCTACCGAGTAGCTCTTAAGACAGTCGCGCACTACCTCGCGGGCGCGCGCCTCGCCTGCCTGTTTAGTGAGAATGTAGTACGCGTCCTTGAGAGAGCAGGCCGAAACAACACCCTCGATAAGTCCCACGTCAACGAGCCCCTTGGTCGTTTGCGCCGCCCCATGCTCCGGCCGGCCCGGCAGCACGCAATCGAGCAGAAAATTGGTATCGAGAAATGCCCTCATAGGTAGCGCTCCCTCGCGACGCGCTTTTCATCTTCAACCGTCATCGTATCGAGCGGCGTTCCCTTTGGCATGTTAGCCACGATATCGAGATACTCCTGGTAGTCCTCATTCTCCGCGAGCATCTCACGGATCTCCTTCCAGGTGATCTTGGGATGCCACATCGTACCCACGTCGCGCTTGGGCTTGCCCGTGCCGCACGTCGGTTTTGCGCCCCCACGCTCCTGGGCAGCGTCATATTCCACCGTAACTGGACCTTCATAGTCGAGCGGCACGATCTTGAACAACGGCTTGCTCCGCTTGAAGACCACAACCTCCTCGCCCTCATTGGCAACCTTTTCGGCCACTTGCGTAAGGTTTTGGCGCAGTTCCGAAAACGCGACGGTAACCATAACTGCTCCTCTCAACATATATCTTCACTGCTAAGTATACACGTTAATATTAATGTTAAAGTGTATAAAACTCATCACAATGGGGCAGCCCCGTTGTGAGACCTCACTGCGGGGCCCCTTTGCTTTGAATGAATCTTCTATCGCTCCGGAACGACACCGCTCCGCAGGGTCACCCTCAGCAACCTACATGACGCAGATCATGCTGCCCGCCACCACGCCCAAATAAAAACCTCCCGGAAAGTATCAACCTTTCCGGGAGGTTTTCTAATTTGGTTATCGATGTACTAAGCCTGGGGCACCTCACCAGTCGCCAAGATCTGCTCGAGTGCATCCTCGTCCAGTACGGGTACGCCCAGCTGCTCAGCCTTGGTGAGCTTGGAGCCCGCTTTGGGGCCGGCGACCAGATAGCTCGTCTTCTTTGACACGCTGCCCGAAACCTTGGCGCCGAGCACCTTGAGCGCCGCGCCCGCCTCGTCGCGCGTGCGGTTGACGAGCGTGCCGGTGAGCACGAAGGTCAGACCCGCAAGCGGCTGTGCGTCGGCGAGCTCGCCCGCCACGCCAGCGTCGGCTGCGGCTTGCGCGTGCGCAGCGCCCAAGTCGACCTCGAGCGAAAGGCCCGCCTGACGCAGACGTTCCAGCACGGCAAGGTTCTCGGGCACGGCCAGGAACTGCTTAACGCTCGCCGCAATCTTGGGGCCGATGCCCTCGCACTCGGCAATATCCTCTTCGCTCGCCAAGATGAGCTTGTCAATCGACAGGAATCGCTCGGCGATGACCTCACCCACACTCTTGCCCACGTGGCGGATACCCAGGGCAAACAGCACGCGACCGAGCGGCTGGCTCTTGGACTTGTTGAGCTCGGCGATGATTTTCTCAGCCGTCTTGAGGCCTACCGAGATGGGGTCGCCCTTCTTGACGCCCTTTTTGCTGTTGGAGCTGGCATAGGTACGCCCCGTGTCCAGGCCGGCGATATCGTCGACCGTGAGCTGGTAGAAGTCCGCGACGTCGTGAATCAGGCCAGCAGCGATCATCTTGTCGACGATCTCGTCGCCCAGGCCGTCGACGTCCATGCAGCCGCGGCTCACCCAGTGGAGCAGGCGCTCCTTGAGCTGCGCAGGGCAATCGATGGAGACGCAGCGGTAAGCGACCTCGCCATCCTCGTGGACCACGGGGCTGCCGCACACGGGGCAGACCTCGGGCATGTGCCAGTCGACCGAATCGGCCGGGCGCTTGTCGAGCACCGGACCCACGACCTCGGGAATCACGTCGCCCGCCTTGTGCACGATAATCGTGTCGCCCTCGCGCACGTTTTTGCGACGAATCTCGTCGATGTTGTGCAGCGTGGCGCGCGCGATGGTGGAGCCGGCAACCGTCACCGGGTCGAACTCGGCGACCGGCGTGAGCACACCGGTGCGACCCACCTGGATGCGAATCTCGCGCAGGACGGTCTGCTTTTCCTCGGGCGGAAACTTAAAGGCAATGGCCCAGCGCGGTGCGCGGGCGGTAAAGCCCAGGTCGAGCTGCTGCTGAAAGCTGTCGACCTTTACGACCACGCCGTCGATGTCGTAGTCCAGGTCGCCGCGATGCTCGAGCGCCTGGGCGCAGAACTCGTGGACCTCGGCCGGCGTGGCACAGCGAGCCACGTTGGGGTTGACGCTAAAGCCGGCGCTACGCAGCCAATCGAGGAACTCGCGCTGGCTGTGGACGTGCAGTGGATCGGTATCGGCGATGGCATAGATAAAGGTGGCCAGGTCGCGCCGCGCCGTAACCTTGGGATCCTTCTGACGCAGGCTGCCAGCAGCGGCGTTGCGCGGGTTGGCGAAGGGGTCGCGGCCCTCGGCATCGGCCTCTTCATTCAGACGTACAAAGCTGCCTTTGGGCATATAGACCTCGCCGCGCACCTCGATGGTGCGCTCGCGGTCGGCACCCATGTGAGCGAGCGCCGGCTCGGACAGGTGCATAGGCACGTCCTTGATGGTACGGACGTTGAGCGACACGTCCTCGCCCGTGGTACCATCGCCGCGCGTGGCGGCGCGCACAAAGGTGCCGTTTTGGTAGGTAAGTGCCACGCCCAGACCGTCGATCTTAAGCTCGCAGGTATAGGTGACGCTGCCGGCACCGAGCGCATCCTCGGTGCGCTGGAGCCATGCGTCGAGCTCGTCCAGGTCCATGGCATCGTCCATGGAATACATGCGCGCCATGTGCGTGACTGGCGTAAACTGCTCGCTCACGTAGCCGCCAACGCGCTGGGTATAGCTGTCGGGCGTCACCAGGTCGGGGTAGGTCGCCTCGATTTCTTGCAGCTCAACGAGCATTTTGTCAAAGGCGGCGTCCGTGATCTCGGGCGCGTCGAGCATGTAGTAGCGATAGGCGTGGTAATCGAGCTCGTGGCGCAGCTCGGCCGCACGCGCTGCCGCCTGGGCACGGGCATCGGTCGGCGCAACGGTATCCGTGCTCGTGGGCGTTTCGGTATCGATGTCCACGCCGTCACCAAACAGGCTCGATTGCTCCATAGCGGCACTCCTTCGCTCGATTTCAAACGGATACTAGAGTACCACCGGTCACCATGGCGCCGAATAACCCTTTCGAACCGCATCGAATCGGCAGTCGACGCACCGGGATGGATTGCGCGATTAAACCATGCTCTTATCAACTCTAAATGATCCATTTTCCTCCGTCCCCAACGGATCAATAAGAAAAGAGGGGACTGCCCCACGTTGATGGGACAGCCCCCTCTGGCCTCGATATACGCGATACGGCTCGCTAGTAGCCCTGACCGTAGCCTTGACCCTGGCCCTGCTGGCCCAACAGCTCCTCCAGATACTGGCGCAGCTGCTCGTCGGTAATACCGCCGTTGCCGGTGTCGGTCGCGCTGTCATCCTGCTGCTGGTTCTGCAGCTCCTCATCGGAGCCCAGCTCGACGGTGACCTTCTTCTCTTCCTTGCCGCGCATGAGCGTGATCTCGACCTTCTCGCCCACCTCGTGGCTGCGCAGGGCGATGATCAGGCCATCGGCACTCGTAATCTCGTCGTCGCCCAGCTTGGTAATGACATCGCCCTCCTGGATGCCGGCCTTGGCAGCAGGGCCATCCTCAACGACGCTCGCCACATACGCGCCGCTATCGGTGCTCAGCTTGTTGGTGCGGGCGTTGAGCGCGTTGACGCTCGAAAGCGTGGCGCCCAGGTACGGGTGCACCGGCGTCTTACCGTCGATGATCTGGTCGGCAATGTTCTTGGCGTAGTTAACCGGAATGGCAAAGCCCACGCCCGAGCTGGAGCCCGAGTAGCTCTCGATGAGCGAGTTGATGCCCACCAGCTCACCATTGTCGTTGACGAGCGCGCCGCCGGAGTTGCCCGGGTTGATGGCGGCATCGGTCTGGATCATGTTGGCATAGATGGTGTTACCGTTGGTAGAGCTCATGGCCGTGGAGCGATAGAGCGCCGACACAATACCCGTGGAGACAGACTGCTCGTTGCCGAACGGCGAGCCGATCGCCATGACCCACTCGCCCACGTTGAGCTTGGAGGAGTCACCGATCTCGATCGGCGTGAGCTTTGAGGCGTCAGCATCCTTGAGTTTGATGACGGCCAGGTCGCTCGAGGCATCGTTGCCCACGAACTCGGCCTCGTACGTGGTTCCGTCGTCCATGGTAACCACGTACTGGTCATAGCCATCGACCACGTGGTTGTTGGTGAGGATGTGGCCCTCGGTATCGAGCACCACGCCCGAGCCGACGCTGCCCGAGCTGTCCGACTCGTCGGCAGACTGCGAAAGCGAGCCATTCTGGCTACCGCTCGAAGTGGCGGTGATGGAAACGACGGAGGGCAACGCCTTGGCAGAGACGGCCTCGGCCAGCGTGGTATCCTCGGAGTCGATGGTGATCTTTTGCGCCGATGAACCCGAAGCACCCGCCGTCACGGCGTTCCTGCCGCCGCCGATATCGAGCGTGCCGCTCATAATGAGCGCGATGACCAGCAGAGCGCCACAGGCACAGCCGGCAAGCGCCGTAATAAAGATCGGCAGTTTTTTGGTCTTGGTCTTGACCACCGTGTGCTTGTTTACAACCTGCTGGCCGCCCAGCGGCTTGCCGGTCTGCGTGTCGTAGGCCTGCACGTAGGGAATGTTGCCGTCGGCAGGCGTCGACTCCACCTGTACGCGCGGTTGCTGCTGAGTCTCGCCGGCGTGGCCCGCATCCTGGGGACGCTGGGAATCGTTCTCGCTCATAGCTGCAATCCTTTCGTCAAATAACCAAAGGCCCGCCAAACACGTGGCGGGCCATCATTGTTCACGATGAGTTGTACCCCAATATGCGGGTGCACGTGTATGAGAACGCAATCTTTTAGGAAGGCTTAAGTTCTACTGCAAACTCGAAAGGAACCCGCACCTGCGGCAAAACCACCGCAAAGGCGCCTGTCCCCCTTGCGGTGGAAATCTAGTCCTTAAACAGATAGCCCACGCCGCGGACGGTGGTGATGTGTGCCGCGATCTGCGGGCCCACCTTGGAACGGATGCGTCGAATGTGCACGTCGACGGTGCGCGTGCCGCCGCAGTACTCAAAGCCCCACACGCGGTGCAGCAGCACTTCGCGGCTGTAGGCGCGGTTGGGGTGCGTCGCCAAAAAGCTCAGCAGCGAGTACTCCATCAGCGTCAGGTCAATGGGCTCGTTATCGAGTGTCACCTGGTAGGTAGCCAGGTTAATCTCGAGGTTATCGATGTTGAGCACATCGTCGGCGGTGACGGTCTCCTCCTCGCCCATCAGGCGCTGCGCACGAGCCTTAAGTTCGTTGGGCGTCGCCGTGGGGCATACAAAGTCGGCATGCGCGTGATTCGGCAGACGCAGGGTGCCGAGCGCCTCGTCGTCGACGATCACCAGCATGGGAACGCCACCGCGGTCGTCGAGCCATTTGGCAATCTGATCGATGCGGTCGCTGCGGATGCCGTCGGAGTCGAGGATCAGCAGGTCGAAGTCGTGCGCCGCAGTCGGCGAATCGGGTGTGGCAAGGCTCACCTCGACACCCAGGGTGGTCGTCAAGCTGCGGGCAAACTCGTGGAAGCGCGTCGTGCGCGCCATGAACAGGGCACTCTTTTCGGACATATCGGCCTCCAAGGAAATGAGCTCAATCGTACTGGAACAAGTCAGCGCGATTAGGAGTTCGCCAGGTAGTGCTTGATCTCCCACTCGGTGATCGTAGACTCAAACTTATGCCACTCGTCGCGCTTCTTTTTGAGGAAGAAGCTGTGGATGTGCTCGCCGAGGGCATCCTTCATAAACTGCGAGTCCTCAAACACGTCGAGCGCCTCTTTAAGCGAGCGCGGCAGCGGCGTGTAGCCGGCCTCGACCATCTGACGGTCGGTAAGCTTGAGTGTCTCGGCCGTGGCCTCGGGCGGGAGCTCCAGCTTGCGCTCGATGCCGTCCAGACCAGCCGCCAGCGTGACGGCGTTGACCAGGTACGGATTGGCCATGGGATCGGGACTGCGCAGCTCGATGCGCGTGGACAGCTGCTTGCCGGGCTTGTAGACCGGGATGCGAACCATGCTCGCGCGGTTGCGCAGGCCCCACGTGGCGTACTGCGGCACGGAGTCGCCACCCGTGGTGATGCGCTTGTACGAGTTGACCGTGGGGTTGGTGATGGCGCTGATCTCGCGGGCATGCGCCAGGATGCCGGCCATATAGTGCTTGGCAACGTCGGAGAGATGGTACTTCTCGTCGCCCTCGCCCCAAAAGACGTTGTTGCCGTCGTGGTCGAATAGCGACTGGCACAGGAACATAGCACTGCCGTCCTCGCCTGCCAACGGCTTGGGCATAAAGGAGGCGTGGCAACCGCTCTCGTAGGCCTGCTGCTTAATGATGAGTTTGGCCGTGGTGATGGCGTCGGACATGCTCAGGGCCTCGGCGTGACGCAGGCTCATGCCGTGCTGCGAGCGGCCGGCGGCGTGGAAGGTGTACTCCACGGGCACGGACATCTTCTCGAGCGTGAGGACCGTATTGCGACGCAGGTCGCGGGCGGCATCGCTCACCGAAAGATCGAAGTAGCCCACGTTGTCGAGCGGCTCGGGGGTGTGTTCGTCGGGGAAGTAGTAATACTCCAGCTCAGCGCCCACGTTGAGCAGATAGCCAGCTTTCTCGGCCTTGCGGAACATGCGGCGCAGGGCATCGCGCGGGTCGCCGGCAAACGGCTTGCGATCGGGAGTGCACACGTCGCAGAACACGCGGGCGACGCCGTTGTGGCTCGGGCGCCACGGCAGAATCTGGAAGGTCGAAGCATCGGGAAACGCCAGCATGTCGGCTTCCTCGGGCGTGGCAAAGCCCTCGATGGCGGAGCCGTCAAAGCCAATACCCTCCTCAAAAGCGACCTCGAGGTCCTCGGGGCTAATGGCAAAGTTCTTGAGGCGGCCGAGAATGTCGACAAACCACAGACGCACAAAGCGGATGTCACGCTGCTCTACGGAGCGGAGTACGTAATCGATGTTCTGCTGGTTCATGTCGCTCCCCTTTCTTTCGGGCGGGTTTCGACTGGTCTATATCGCAGATACTATCGCAGAAAAATATTTCCGCAGGGTTAAAGCGTATCAAGCGCTCAAAAAACGTGTGCGAACAGGCAGTTGCGAACGAGCGGCTAGCGCGAGGTCGATGCGCGGTATTCGATGTGGCCGGGGATCTCGATGCGTTTGGGTGCCAGCTTTGCGGCTTCGCCCACGGTGGTGGTAACAACGTCGATGCGCTCGGACAGGCGCTCGACCACGCGCTCGGCGATGGTGAGGGTGTCCTGCGCGGCCGTGGTCACACCGCCAAAGAGCACATGGTTCCAGGGGTAGTCGTCAAACGTCGCGATCTTGAGCCCCGCCGGCAACGAGGGTCCCAGCTGTGCCAACGCCTCGGTCAGACGCAGAAAGACCAGGCCGTTGACGGCAATGAGGCCGAGCTTTTTGCCTGCATAGCCGCGGATGGTCTCGTCCAAGCGGCCGACGCCCGTGGCACCGCCATCGGCCAAGGTGACAACCTCGCCGGCAAGGCCGCGTCGCGACAGCTCGTCGGTAAAGGCCTCGGCGCGCTCGCGACGCACGGGGCTGTCATCGCTTGCCTCGGTGAGCAGGCACAGGCGCTCGCTGCCAGCGGCAGCCAAGGCGTCTACCAAGCCGGCAACCAGCTCGCGGTTGTTAGATGTCACCAGATCGACACCGCCGGCAGCAACATCGCGGTCGAGCAGCACAACGGGTAAACGTCCCGCGGCAGCGGCGATTGCCTCGTCGTTACCGCCGCAGGTATTGACGACCAGGCCGTCCACGCCGGCGTCGATAAGCCTGGTGAGCGATTCGGCCTCTTTAGCGGGATCGTTGCCGCTAATGGCCGTCATAAGCGAGCAGCCGCGCGCGGCGGCACTGGCGGAAAGCCCTTCGAGCATGGCACTGGAGAACGGGTTGGCGATGTCGGCCAGGATCACGCCGATGAGGTTGGTGCGTGAGCTGCGCAGATTGCGTGCGGCGGCACGTGGGCGATAGCCGGTGCGCTCGATAACCGCCGCGATGCGAGCGCGGGTTTCCTCGGTCATCTGCCCGGGGCGGTTGTTGAGATAGCGCGAGACCGTGGCCGGGCTCACGCCCGCCTCGGCGGCAATGTCCTTGATTCTCATCTGCGCCATGGCGCACCCCGTTTCCCAATTGTCAGCAGTCTGAGCCATTTTAGGCATTTTTTTAAAAATCTCGCTTGCAAAAGGCTGTAGGTGAGTATACTACAACTCGAAACGAAACCGATTTCGTAAACCGATTTCGGCGAGCGTTGGCACGTAGGTGCAAAGATGTACCCTACCGTCTTGGCACCTCCGTGCCAACGCCATATCAAAGGTGTACGCACGAGCAAGAAGGAGCTGCGCAACCATGGGTAAAACGGTTCTTACCTTCGGCGAGATCATGATGAGGCTCTCGCCCAAAGACCATCTGCGCATTGAGCAGGCGACCGAGTTTGATGTCCGCTACGGCGGCGCCGAAGCCAACACCGCGCTTTCCCTGGCCTACCAGGGCGACAAGGCCGCTTACGTCTCCGTTGTCCCGGCCAACCGTCTGGGCGAGTGCGCTCTGCGCTCGCTGAAGGCCTACGGCGTCGACACCACGCGCGTCGTACGTCAGGGCGATCGCCTGGGCTCCTATGTCTTTGAGGTCGGCGCCTCGCAGCGCGGCAACGGCTGCGTCTACGACCGCAAGTTCTCTGCCATCAACATGGCCAAGCGCGATGTTTTTGACTGGGACGAGATCCTCAAGGGCATCGATGTCTTCTACTTCTCCGGCGTGACCCCCGCTGTCTCCGACGAGATGGCCGCTGCGTGCAAGGATGCCCTCACCGCCTGCCGCGCCAAGGGCATCACCACCGTGTGCGACGTCAACTATCGCGGCAAGATGTGGTCGCCCGAGAAGTCGCAGGCCACCATGAAGGAACTCCTGCCGCTCGTCGACGTCTGCATCGCCAACGATGAGGACGCACCCGCCGGCCTCGGCATGACCTGCGTCTCCGGCTCCCTTGCCCACGGCATTGAGGAGCGCGACACCTACGTCGAGATGGCCCGTCAGATCTGCGCCGAGTACGGCTGCAAGAAGGTCGCTTCGGTCGTCCGCAACATCTCCTGCGTCGAGCGCTCCATCTGGATGGGCATGCTCTATGACGCCGAGAGCGGCGCGCACTGGTTCTCCCCCGCTCACGACGTGCACGTGCTCGAGGGCGTTGCCGCCGGCGACGCTTTCAACGCCGGCCTCGTCCATGCCCTCATCAACGACTTTGACCCGCAGGACGCCGTCAACTACGCGATTGCGGCCTCGATCCTCAAGCTCACCATCAAGGGCGATTCCAACCTGGTGACTGCTGACGAGATTGCCGCTGTGGCATCAGCCGCCGACGGTGGCACCCGCGTCGCCCGTTAATTCGTTCCCCATTCTGCGGGCTGCAGTTTCCCATACCCATACCTCTGCAGCCCGCTCCCCGATTCCTCCGGTCGGGCAAAACCACCAGTCCCATTCCGGTTTTGTCTGGCATTTCCTACATGACTGGTCGTGCAGCCGGTTTTGGAATTGCTTGAACCCCAAGCAGTGCCTCCGATAACCAATCCAAAATCGGCTCCTGACCAGCACATTTGGCAATCACGCGCCCATGCGCGCCACACATCGAAAGGAACATCATGTTCGATCAGTTTTACACCACGCTTAAGTCCCTGGGCATCGTGCCGGTCGTTGTGCTCGATAAGGTCGAGGACGCCGCTCCGCTCGCCCACGCCCTTATGGCAGCTGGCATGAAGTCCGCCGAGGTCACCTTCCGCACCGCCTGCGCCGCCGAGTGCATCGCCGCTATGGCCGAGGCCGAGCCCGAGATGTGCGTTGGCGCCGGCACTGTCCTGACCGTCGAGCAGGTTGAGCAGGCCCGCGCAGCCGGTGCCAAGTTCATCGTCTCCCCGGGTTACAACGAGGACGTTGTGAAGCACTGCATCGACATCGACCTGCCTGTCCTTCCCGGCACCGTAACCCCCTCCGAGGTCACCGCAGCCGAGAACCTGGGCCTCAAGGTCACCAAGTTCTTCCCCGCGTCCCAGTATGGCGGCCTGAACACCATCAAGGCCCTCGCCGCTCCGTTTGTCGGTCACCGCTTTATGCCCACCGGCGGCGTGAGCACCGCCAACGTCGAGGAGTACCTGAGCTCCTCTGCCATCATCGCCTGCGGTGGCACCTGGATGGTCAAGCCGGCCCTGTTTGCCGACGGCGACTTCTCCAAGGTCGAGCAGATTGCCCGCGAGGCCATGGACGTCGTCAAGAAGGTCCGCGGCTAGGTTTAGCTCTCTATCGTGAAAGGGGGTGTGCCCTAGACCTCGCCCCCTTTCTTTTAAAGCGGCTCGGAAGCGCGCCGTTTCCGTCACGAACAAGAACCGAAACCGTCTTGTATGCTGATAGAACGTGACGGAAGCGACACGCCCCCGAGCCGCTTTTCCTGCTCGGTTGGCGACCGCGCCCAGTTGAGCCACATCGACAAAAGCCGAGCCACCAAAACAGCTGCGGCGCCGTCTGAAGGAATGGACCCTTGCTTCCGGTCTTTTCCTCCAAGCGGCGCCGCAGCTTTTTCATACCCCGATAATGCCCCGGCAGTTGCGGTGAGATATGGACTGCTTACACCATCAGAGCCGCAAAACAATCCCTATTTCACCGCAACTAATGTAGGGGGCGAGTTAGATGGCCGAGTCTTTGGACAGCTCAAAGTAGTCGGGATGCAAGGCAATAACCGGACCCTGCTCCTCGGGCATTAGATGCAAATGCGTCTCTGCCAGATAGCTCGCCGTGTCGGTATCGCCCTTCTTAATGGCCTCGAGAATCCGGCGATGCTGCCCACGGATCGGCTCCCAGTCCAGATCCTGCGACACCATACGCAACCAGTTGTATCGCTCAAAATGCGTATTGACGCTCTTCATCCAATCCCACAACATGTGGCGGCCGGCAATCTCAAAACATGTCTCATGGAACAGGTTGTCCAGATCGAAAAAGCGACGCGTTTCACGATGATCGAGCGACTCGGACTCGGCAAGAATCTGCTCGAGCCGATGTTTTTGCTCGGGCATGGCGGCCGAGCAACATTTAATGAGCACGCTTCTCTCGAGTTTCTCGCGCAAAAAGCAAGCGTTCTCGGCATGCTCCATGCTGATTTTTGAGACGTAGGTGCCGCTTTTGGGACGCGTTTCCACCAGCTCCTGCTCACGCAGGCGCACAAAGGACTCGCGAATGGGCGTGCGCCCGATTCCCGTCTCCTTTTCCAGACCAATCGCCGAAAGGCGCGTGCCGGGCTTGAGCTCGGCATAGATAATCTTGGAGCGCAATGCGTTGTATGCCTGGTCTTGCAGGCTCTGATTATGCTGGCGTTGTTCCATAAAGCCCTCGGATAAACCCTCGGTTAGTCGAATACCACCATGCAATACTATCGCATCGACACGCCCCAGCTCCCAATCAGTCTTTTTGGGACGGGGCTCTTTTAGCTACCCTGGCCCGCAGATCGGCCCCCTTGCCACAAAAGTGGCCCATCTACTACGTTAACACGGATAGCCTCGGCCATACCGAAAACCGTGAAAACAAAACCGACGCTCCTATAAGTTGTCAAGAGGCAGTTTGCGGGAGCGCTCCCTTCAATTCGCACAGGAGCTC
>NZ_JBDMHB010000033.1:0-23869 GCF_039752955.1 Collinsella aerofaciens | reverse complement strand
ACATTGGCCTGATCGAGGTCATGGGCCTGGCCATTCTTCCGCCGCGCTTGGTTCCCGAGCTTGGCGCCGTTCGCGAGCATCTGCTGGCAGCCAAGGTCGATACCAGCTACGACCTTGCCGGTGCGCTCGAGGGCGACGACCTTTGCCGCAGCCACACCGCATGGGCCGAGGACGTCTTTGCTCGCCGCGCCGACGAGCTTACGGCGGATAACGCCATCGATATCCTGCACGAGGAGGTCGGCGTGGTGTTTGGCCACGTGCTCGACAACGCCGGCGTCTTTAAGTGGGACGAAGCCGGCCGCGCCGCCCAGCAGCGCTTTATCGACTCGCTGTAGTACGCGAACTCGAAAGCACGCACTTAACAAATAGCGCCTACACGACCACGGCGCCCGCCGGCAACATCGCCGACGGGCGCCGTTTTCTGATGCAAGGGTAGCTAATTTGCACCAAAACAAGGAGTGTTCCAAACTGCCGACAGAGAAGGAACGCTCCCACCTGCCGACCTGAATCCCCACATTATTCGATGGAAAAACGTGGTTACCTCCCACATTATTCGATGGAGAAACGTGGTTTACTCCCACATTATTCGATGGAAAGACCAAAACGGTCTTATACTAACCATGATCGTTAGGGGGCAGCATGCAGCGACAGCTAATGGACGAACTCATCGCTTGGAAATCTAGGGCAAACCGCAAGCCCCTCCTGCTTAAAGGGGCCCGCCAGACGGGAAAAACCTGGCTTCTCAACGAATTCGCAGACCAGCAGTATCAAAACGTCATCCGTTTTGACTTTATGCTCGAACCGAGCACACGCTCGCTGTTCGATGGGGACCTCGACCCCAAGCGCATCATCTCCCAGATAGAGCTCCTGCGCGGCCAGACCATAACGCCGACAGACACGCTCATCATCTTCGACGAAATCCAAGAGGCACCGCGTGGCATCACCTCGCTCAAATACTTCAACGAACTGGCGCCGGAATACCATATCGTGGCAGCCGGCTCCTATATGGGGCTCGCGCTCCGACGCGAAAACGAGTCGTTCCCCGTCGGCAAGATCGACCAGCTCACCATGCGCCCCATGGGGTTTGTCGAGTTCATTCGTGCCGTCGATGGCGATCCGCTCGCAGATGCCATCCTTGCCGCAGACATTGACCTGCTGGCAAACGTTTCCGAAAAGCTCGAGCGCCTGCTCAAGGAATACCTCGTTGTCGGTGGCATGCCAGAAGTTGTCTCCGCTTTCGCCGCCTCCCACGATTTCATCGAGGCCCGCAGGCTTCAGCAGCAAATCATCGAAGCTTATGAATCCGATTTTGGCAAGCATGCGCCAGCCCGCATCGTCGAGCGCATGAGGCTGGTTTGGAAATCCCTTCCCGGCCAGCTCGCAAAGGAAAACAAGAAGTTCGTCTACGGCGCGCTTCGTCCCGGGGCGCGCGCACGCGATTTCAAGGAAAGCCTCCAGTGGCTCATGGACTATGGAATCGTTCATAAGGTACCACGTGTTTCCGCCCTAAGAGCACCGCTCACAAGCTACGAGGATCTCTCGGGCTTCAAGCTGTTCTGCATCGACACCGGCATCCTCGGAGCACTCTCCGGCCTCACGCCAGCCATTGTTCTGAACGGGCCCGCTGTTTTTACGGAGTTCAAAGGCTCGCTGACCGAGCAATACGTCGCACAGGAGCTTTTGCTCCAAGGCAATACTCCCGCGTATTGGTCATCCTCCTCCGGCAATGCAGAGACTGACTTTGCCATCGACCATGCGGGGACCGTGCTTCCGCTCGAGGTCAAGGCGGCAGAGAACCTCAAAGCAAAGAGCCTGAGGATTGCCTGCGAGAAGTTCAAGCTCGAGCGCTGCGTGAGAACATCGTTAGCGGCATATAGAGACGAGGGCACGCTCGTCAACATTCCGCTCTGGGAGATTGGGCAAATCGACAAGCTGGCATAGGCGCTGTGGAGGGGGGTGCCCCGTAAGGAGTGTCCCAAACTGCCGGCAAAAATGGAACGCCCCTATCTGCCGCATTCCCGAAGCAAGGCAACGCCGATGTTTTGGCAACGGCAGCGAGCGGGTCGCATTTGAGACAAGGTGATGTGAAACGAAAGGGCGCTGACCTTCTGGTCGCGCCCTTGAAGTTGAACGTCAGATTGTCCAAATGCGGCCCGCGCAGCGTCGGCAGGTTACGGCGTTTGGTAAAACGCCGTAACTCGACGCCGTAACTCTAAAGTTCGGTAACCTCAACGCTGTTGTAGACCTCGTCCCAGCGATCTATGGCCAGGTGGCCGGTCTTGGGATCCATGGCGTTAAGCTTGCCGCAGGTATTGGCGGTCTTGAGCACCGTGACGTCGTCGGCACCAGCAGCAATCGCATGCGCAAAGCCGGCGATGGTCGAGTCGCCGGAACCCGTCGCGTTCACAGCCGCAATCGCGGGCGTCTTGGCGCGGAACGCACGGCCCTCATGGAAGCCCACCGAACCGGCAGCGCCCATCGAAACGACAACCCAGGGAATACCGGCAAAGCGGCCATCGGCGGCAAGCGCCTCGCGCAGGGCATCGACATCATCGGTCGTAAAGGACGTACCCAGCAGGCCGTTGATCTCGGTCAGGTTGGGCTTTACGAGCTCAGGCTTAGCGTCGGACTCCAGCGCAGCCTCCAGCGATGCACCCGAGGTGTCGAGCAGCACCTTGGCGCCCGCCTCCTCGGCGATCTTGACGAGCTCGGCATAGTAGCCGGCATCGACACCACGCGGCAGCGAGCCCGAAAGCGTCACAACGTCCGCCTTCGCTGCGAGCTCGGCAAACTTGGCCGTAAAGGCCTCGAGCTCGGCCGGGGCGATCTGCGGGCCGCTCTCCAAAAGCTCGGTCTGATTACCCTCGTGCAGAATATTCAGGCAAATGCGCGTCTCACCGGCGATGGGCACAAAGTCGTTCTTGACGCCATCGGCATCCATGAGCTCGGCCATATAGGCACCCATGTGTCCGCCGAGCAGACCGGTCGCGAGCACATCGTCGCCCAACTGCAGCAGCACACGGCTCACGTTGAGGCCCTTGCCGCCAGCGGTCTTTTCGGGCGTCACACGGTTCACGTCGTCGATGATCAGCTTGTCGAGCTGATAGCGCGTATCAATCGACGGGTTCATGGTAACGGTCAGAATCATGTTGAACTCCTGTTCCGGGGCGGCATAACCCGCCCCAAACATACGATAACTCGTTAAAGGATCTCGATCTCAAAGCCGCGGGTGACGGTCTCTCCCGGCTTGGCCACCAGGCAGCCACGCTTGTGCTCCAGAATATCGTCCTCGTCGGAGCAGGTGGACAGGCCACCCCACGGTTCAACAGCCACAAAGTCGCCCTCGGGCTTGCTCCATACAATCAGGTACGGCATATCGGGGAACGTCAGGCGCACGCCCTTGTCCTCGGTTTTCTTGGTCAACGTAACCACGCGGCTCTCGAGCACGTCAAAGATGGTCTCCGCGAAGTCGAAGAGTTCGTGGGTCAGCGGCAGGTCATGGCCAGCCATCGGGTTCTTGCTGCGATGCTCAACATCAATCAGGCCCGTCGAGGGAACGGCAGTACAGAGCTCGGCGGCCTCGCGCTGCTCAAAACGGAGCTCGTAGTCGTCATAAGACTCGCCCTCGTCAAGCGGGCACTTAAAGCCAGGGTGACCGCCCACAAAGAACGGCATGTCCTCGGTGCCCTCATTGGTCACCTCGTACGACACGGCCACCTTCTCCGCATCGATCGTGTAACGAGCAACGATCTTAAACGGATACGGGTACTGCTCGAGCAACTCGGCATGGTCGGCAGAGCTTAAGCTCAGCGCGACCATGTTGTCGCCCTGCTCCTCGAGCTTCCACTCCTGTTTGCGAGCAAAGCCGTGACGGGCAAGCTTGACCTCGCGGCCGCCCATGGTCATTGCGTGACCGTCACGAAGGCCGCCGCAGATCGGGAAACAAATGGGTGCCTGGCCCGACCAGACCGCCGGGTCACCCTGCCACAGGTACTCACGGCCGTTGGCCGCAATAGAAGTGAACGACCCGCCCGCCGTGCTCAGTGCTACGCGGATAGAACCGTTATCAAGAACAAACTCCATAGGAGCCTTCCCTTTCTTACGACAGCCCGCCAAGTCAATAGGGCTGATAGAAAACCGGCCTGCGCCCCCTCACAGAAACGCGAGCCGTCAATTGAAAAGCTGCAAATCGCCAAGTACAGCCAAGAGCAAAGCACTCAAGCAAAGCAAGCAAACGTGTTATCGGAGCAGCTTACTGAACCAGAAAGCTTCGCAACAACAGCGGTAACCCCACAGGTACCCCCAACGTCAGCGAGAAGTCAGCTGGCGAGGCAAGGTGCCGTGAAGCGAGGCGGCATTGACCTTCTGGTCATGCCGCCGAAGCTGAACGGCAGATTGCCCGCCAGATGGCTTCGCAGCGTCGGCCGGTCCGGCGTTCGGCAGAACGCCGGAACCTAATTAGTCGTGATACTCGCCGCGGTCCCACTTCTCCAAGAACTCGTCAAAGAAGTGCGGGTCAGCCTGAGCCTCGGCGTCGGCCTTGTTGCAGGCATCGATCTTGGCAATCAGGGCGTCGTGCTCGGGGGTCTTCTCGTAGGGCTCCTCCAGGAAGGCAAGCATGATATCGGCCATCAGGAACTCGCCGGTGATCTTGCCGCCAAAGCCCACGATGTTGGCGTTGAGCTCGCGACGGGCATACAGGGCAGAGGTCATGTCGCGGACCAGGGCGCAGCGGGCGCCGGGGACCTTGTTGACGGCGTTGGTGATGCCGATGCCGGTGCCGCACAGGGCCACGCCAAAGTCGGCCTTGCCGCTGGCAACAGCCTCGCCCACGGCCTTGCCGTAGATGGGATAGTGCGTACGGGTGTGGCTGTAGGTACCGCAGTCGAGCACCTTGTAGCCAGCCTGCTCCAGGCGGTCGGCCAGATAGATCTTCTCGTCCGTAACGATATGGTCGCAACCGATTGCGATGGTCTTCTTCATCAGAACGTCCTTTCGTCTGAATTCACAAGTTGAGGTAGAAGTTCGAGTTCTCGGTGGCTCTCGTTAGGCCATCTTGTTGAGCATGTCGACACGAATCTGGTGACGGCCGCCGGCGTACTGGGCGCGCAGGAACTCGCGGGCGATCTTCTTGGCGACCTCGGTGCCCACAACGCCCGGGCCCATGGTGACCATGCGCGAGCCGTTGTGCTCGCGGGTCATGTAGGCGGAACGCTCGTCAGAAATGTTGGCGACGACCATGCCCTTAATCTTGACGGCGGCCATATAGGAGCCGACGCCGTACTTATCGAATGCGAAGCCCTGGGAATCCTTGTGCTCCAGCAGGTCCTTGGCAACGGCGGTCGCGGAATCGACAAAGTCCGCGGCAGGGGTCTCGGAATAGTCGACGACCTCGTGACCGTCGGCGATGAGCATCTCCTTGATGGACTCCTTCATCGACATACCGTCGGCATCGGAAGCGATTACAACCCTCATGACATCCTCCTTGAGAGATACGCAGGTGCGTAGTTTCTGTTTGGAAGTGTTGAATCGCGTTCAGGTCCGGGCATCTGAATGTGCGGTTCTTCACTGTTCATGTTTATTTGAACACATTCGAACAGTAACTGCAACAACTATTTGTTTATCTTTGTTCTTTTTTGAACAAATACCGTTTACGGATGATTGCTGACCGTTTGGATTCAGGGAATGCCCGGCTTGTCACGTATTCAACAAACAAAAAGGGCGGCCGAGAACGCATCTCGGCCGCCCTTCTTACGGTTGGTTTTCCAAAGATCGCTTTGCCGCCTACTCAGACTGCCCACCCTTTTTGGCGTGCTTGGAAGGAGCGCTCAAGAAACGACCCGTCAAATAGTTCGCCGGGCCGGAAATATCGATCCCCAGCAGCACGTGGCCCAGCCACAGGAACGCCACGAGCACCAGCAGCGGGATAACGCACGAAGTCACGATCATCACGATGACGCCTTCAATCAGATCGGTCACCTGCCGCACGATCTCATCGGTCATCTGCTTGGCGCCGCTGGTCACCGACGTAACAAGGCTCGATGCCCCATCAGTCAACTGCTCGAGCACGTTTTTGGACTCCGTGGTCTCGGATTTTTTCTTGTTCGATTTTGAGCTGGTCTCGGCTGACTTGTCCGTGGTGCCGGCCGCATCCGCAGCGTCCGCAGCCTTTTGCTCAGCTTGCTCAATACTTACGCGATACGTTTCATCGACCTTCTGCGACACCCATACGCTCGCGGGCACGAGCGCCATGCCGATCACGGCAACCACCAGTACGCGTGTCGCCACACGGCGCAGGACAGTGCTCGTGCTCCAGCGCCCGTGAATGCCGAGCGACACCGCAAAGAGCACCAACGCAGACGGGATTAAGATGCCCAGGCCAACCGACCACAAAATCGTGAGCAAATATTTCTCTAGGTATAGCACGGCAAGCACGATACCAAGGTTGCCTGAAAGCTGTGCGAGCTGCTCGGCAACCGGCGTTCCCGTATCACCAGGCAGCGCGGTAATGCCCGCAGATAGAGCAACGCATGAAGCCGTGAGCGCCAAAACGTTGCCTTTCTTTTGGTCGATAACCTCGATGGTGGAGTCCCAAGTTTTGGTATCGGCGAAATGCGGACGAGCTACAAAGCCCGACAGCAACGCCAGCACCACGAGCGCAACGATGATACCGATCTGCAGCTTTTTGTTTGCGCACACGACATCGGACAGGCTGGGCTGCAGCTCGGTTACCGTCGTGTGCTCGGTTATCTGGACAGGACGCCCATGAGCCATCTCGTGCGCGTCTCTTTTTTGAATCGATCCATTGTCCGGCATTTGGATACCTCCTCATTCCGGCCTGTATTGCGGATGGAAGTATACCCACCCTGCGAAAAACCGAACGGGAAGACGAACAGAAGCCCCAAGACTGTCCCCAACGACTAGTCGTTTAAGAACGTCCCCAATGACTATCACGGGATGAGTTGCGGTGGAATAGGGATTGTTTTGTGCCCGCCGGCCCCTATTCAGTCCCTATTTCACCGCAACTTGAAGTAGAACAGGAAAAGCCCTGCCGCGGGTAGCAGCAGAGCTTTTGGAAGGGGACTTGGTTGTGAGGGCTCGTTAGGCGAGCTTGGCCTCGAGCTCGGCGATGCGCTTGTAGGCATCGATGGTAAAGCGGGCCTGCTTCTCCAGGATCATAGTGGTCATGAGGGTGTCCTGAGCGTGAGCCATGATGAAGGTCATCTCCATCTCGCCACCGCCGGCCTCCTGCGAAAGCAGCTTGGTCTGCGTGTCGTGGGCACCGATGAGCGCATCGCTGGCATCCTTGTGCAGCTGCTCGGCCTTCTCAAAGTCACCCTCGCGAGCAGCATCGAGCGCTGCAAGCAGATCGGTCTGGGCGTCACCTGCGTATGCGACAATCTCGAATCCAACCATCGAGATTTCTTCTTTGGTTGCCATATTGCGTTCCTTTCACATATGAACCAATGGAGAGCATCGCGTCCGGGCATACGCGCTGCGTTCTGTATGGCAGAAACATTAACATTCAAACAAAAAAGAACAGCGCAAAACGTAATTTCAAGCTATGAACGGTCACTTTTCGCCCGTGAACGGTTTTTAAACCAATCTGAACAATATCGAACACAATTAGCGGAAACCCAAACAGGCCCGTGCCCTAGCGCCAATCGCGCACCGTATCGCCCTCGACGAGTACGCCCGGAAACAGCATGTGCTCCACACCGGGTTCAACGCCCTCGGCACCGGCGATCTTATCGACTGCCCACATGCCGACACGCTTGTTGTCAAAGCGCACGGTGGCCAGGCGACGATCGGGCACGATGTCGCCCAGACTGTCATCAACACCCACCACGCTCACGTCCTCGGGCACGTGCTTTCCGCGCGACTCGAGTCCGCGAATGCAGCCGTAGGCCATGGCGTCGTTGGAAGCATAAATGGCCGTACAGGTCGGATCATCCGCCAGGGCCTGACCTGCGGCATATCCGCTCTGCGCCGTCCAGTCGCCGCGCACGAGCTGCGGGGGCTCAATGCCATGCGCGCGCAATGTCTCGCGCCAGCCTTCCTCGCGCCGCATGCCCGAAAGCGAGCGCTCGGGGCATGAGATAAAGTGCACGGTCTTGTGCCCCCGCTCCAGCAAGTACTCGACCACCTGGCGCGAGCAATCGAACTGGTCGTTATCGACCGTTGAACAGAGCGGGTGCTCCAACATCGTAACGAGCACCGTCTGCATGCCGGGCAGCGGCTCGAAAGTGCCAAAATCCGCCGGCATGCGATTCATGATCACAACCATGCCGTCTACCGGCAGCGCGCTCATACGCGATGATGCGCTCTCGAGGGTATACGGATGCCCGTCTACTTTAGTGAGGGTGATGGCATAGCCATGTTTGTCGGCGGCGGCGGCAAAGCCCTCCATACGGTCGAGGTTGCCGGTACCGGTAATGTTGAACATGGCGACGCCGACGGTCTTAAACTTGCCACGGCGCAGCGATCGACCGGCAAAATTGGGGCGATACCCCAGCTCGCGCATGGCGGCACGCACGCGCTCCTTGGTCTCGGGGCGCACGCTGGGCGAATCGTGCACGGTGCGCGAGACCGTCTGTTCCGAGACGCCTGCGAGGCGCGCTACGTCTTTGACGGATACCGATTTTTTAACAGCGGCCATAGGTCGATCTTTCCGTGTCAACGATGCCATTGGTGGCATCCTACGCAGTCATTTTTAACGCCTTCAAGTATATCCAACGCCTCCCCCACCATACGCTCACCACCCAAAACCTACCGTTCACCGACATTTTTGCTTCCCCGAACGGCTTTTGGCGCCCAAATGTTAACGTTGCCATTGTGCAAACACAGAGCCACCGGGCGGCTCAAACGTTTATGCGCAAGGAATCGACGGTTCGCAGGCACAGGAACCACCGGTTCGCGTCTTTTTTTGTATCGCAAAATGGCAACGTCAACATTTTGGCAAGCAAACGTCAAAAGCTACCATCGTTGCTAACCCACCGACTCTTAGGAGCATTGCATGGAGCAACTCATCGCCATCATCGAAAAGGGGCAGCCCTTTTTCAACGCGATCGCCCGCAACAAGTACCTCAAGGCGATCCGCGACGGTTTTATCTCCGTCATCCCCATCATCATCTTCTCGTCCATCTTCTGCCTGGTAGCCTCGGTCCCCAACATCTGGGGTTTCTACTGGCCCGATGACATCAACAACGCCCTGTGGAAGTGCTACAACTACTCCATGGGCATCCTGGCCATCGCCTGCGCCGCCACCACGGCCAAGCACTTCGCCGACGCGCAGAACCGCGACCTGCCCAAGAACAACCAGATCAACTTCATCTCGTGCATGTGCGCGGCCATCATCGGCTTCTTGCTCCTTTCGAGCGACACGATCGCCACGGACGCCGCCAGCGGCTTCAACACCACCTACCTTGGTTCCAAAGGCCTGCTGACCGCCTTCATCGCTGCGTTTGTGACCGGCATCATCTACAAGTTCTTCATTAAGCGCAACATCACCGTCAAGATGCCCGAGCAGGTTCCGCCCAACATCTCGCAGACCTTTAAGGACATCATCCCCTTCTCCGTCTGCATCACCGTCTTTTGGGTCTTTGACATCGCCTTCCGCGCTGCCTTTGGCTTCTGCTTTGCCCAGGGCGTAATCCAGGTGTTCCAGCCCCTGTTCACCGCTGCCGACGGCTACATCGGCCTCGCTGTGATCTACGGCGCCATGAGCCTGTTCTGGTTCGTGGGCGTCCACGGCCCCTCGATCGTCGAGCCCGCTATCGCCGCCGCGCTCGTTGCCAACATGACCGACAACCTGGCTGCGTTCCAGGCTGGCCAGCACGCTTCCGCTGTCCTGACCCAGGGCGCCCAGTACTTCGTCGTCTGCATGGGCGGCACCGGCGCCACGCTCGTCCTGGTCTTTATGTTCTGCTTCCTGGCCAAGTCCCAGGAGATGCGCGCCGTCGGTAAGGCCGCTATCGTTCCCGTGTGCTTTGCCGTCAACGAGCCGCTGCTGTTCGCCGCACCCATCGTGCTCAACCCCGTCTTCTTTGTCCCGTTTGTCTTTGCCCCGATCGCCAACATCTGGATCCTCAAGATCTTTATCGACTTCTTGGGCATGAACGGCTTTATGTACACCCTGCCCTGGACCGTCCCCGGCCCCATCGGCACCATCATGGGCCTGGGCTTCCAGCCGCTCGCCTTTGTGATGCTCGCCCTTATCCTGGTCGTCGACTTCGTCCTGTACTATCCGTTCTTCCGTGCCTATGACGC
This sequence comes from Collinsella aerofaciens, assembly GCF_039752955.1. Lineage (GTDB taxonomy): Bacteria > Actinomycetota > Coriobacteriia > Coriobacteriales > Coriobacteriaceae > Collinsella > Collinsella aerofaciens_BI. Next base: position 13,600 of record NZ_JBDMHB010000033.1, on the reverse strand, counting down.
CCAGAAGTGCGCCGAGGAGGCCGAGATCTCCCAGGAGGAGCTCGCCGCCAAGAACGCCGAGAAGGCCGCTAAGCTCAACGATGCCTTCCAGGGCAAGGCTGACGCCAAGAGCGTTGCCGCCGGCGCTGCTGCCGAGGCCGTGAGGGCCGACGCTCCCGCCGCTGTCGCCACTGAGACAACGACCGCCAGTGACCTCAACGGCAAGCGCGTGCTCGTGCTCTGCCAGGGTGGCGGCACCTCGGGCCTGCTCGCCAACGCGCTGGCCAAGGCCGCCAAAGAGCGCGGCATCAATCTTGAGACCGCTGCCGAGGCCTATGGCAACCACGTTGACATGCTCCCCGACTTTGATCTGGTCGTCCTGGCCCCGCAGGCTGCCAGCTACTTGGCCGACCTGCAGAAGGACTGCGAGCGCGTGGGCAACAAGTGCGTCGCCTGCCGTGGTAAGCAGTACATCGAGCTCTCCCAGAACGGCGACAAGTCTCTCGCCTTCGTCGCCGAACAACTTTCGAAGTAAGTAACGCTCAGGGCCAGCCGACTATCCGAGACCGGCTGGCCCTTCGATTTAGACGATTGGATCATCATGTCCGTTAACCCTGCTAGCGTAACCAACCCGCCCGCGCAGTTTCCCGAGGACTTTGTCTTTGGCGGCGCCACTGCTGCCTACCAGGTAGAGGGCGAGACCCGCACTCACGGTAAGGGCAAGGTTGCCTGGGACGACTTCCTGGAGGCCCAGGGGCGCTTTTCCCCCGATCCCGCTTCGGACTTCTACAACCAGTACCCCGTCGACCTGGAGCTGTGCGAGGAGTTTGGCATCAACGGCATTCGCCTCTCCATCGCCTGGAGCCGCATCTTCCCCAACGGTACCGGCGAGATTAACCCCGAGGGCGTTCAGTTCTACCACGACCTTTTCGCCGAGTGCCATAAGCACCATGTTGAGCCGTTCGTCACGCTGCATCACTTTGACACGCCGCTTGCCCTCTTTGAGAAGGGCGACTTCCTCAACCGCGAGACCATCGATGCCTTTGTGGACTTTGCCACCTTCTGCTTTAAGGAGTACGCCGACCAGGTGACCTATTGGTTCACCTTTAACGAGATCTGGGCCGACGCCTCCAACACCTACATCGAGGGCACCTTCCCCGGTGGCGTCAAGGCGCATCTTGCCGAGGCCTTCCAGTGCGAGCACAACATGATGCTCGCCCACGCCAAGGCCGTGCTGGCCTTCCACAACGGCGGTTTTAAGGGCAAGATCGGCGTCATTCAGTCGTTGGAGTTCAAGTACCCGCTCAACGAAAACGACCCCGCCGACATCAAAGCCGCCAACAACGAGCACGTGCTGCAAAACCAGTTTTTGCTCGACGCCACCTTCCGCGGCGACTACGCGCCCGACACCCTCGAGTGCGCCAACCGCCTGGCCGCCGTCTCGGGCGGCACCATCGAGATCTTGGACGAGGACCTCGAGATTATGCGCGAAGCCGCGCTCTACAACGACTACCTGGGCGTTAACAACTATCAGTGCCGCTTCTTGAAGGCCTACGATGGCGAGAACGACCTGCACCACAACGGTACGGGAGAGAAGGGCACCGGCCGCTGGCGCGTCAAGGGCATTGGCGAGCATGTGAACAAGCCTGGCATCCCCACCACCGACTGGGACTGGATCATCTATCCCGAGGGCCTGTTCGATCTGCTCGTCTACATTAAGCAGCGCTACCCCAACTACAAGCAGATCTTCATCACCGAGAACGGCATGGGCTACAAGGACCCCTACAAGGACGGTTTTGTGGACGACCAACCGCGCATCGACTACATCGAGCAGCACCTGCGCTGGCTGCTCAAGGCCATGGAGGTGGGTGTCAACGTGGGCGGATACTTCCTGTGGAGCCTGCAGGATCAGTTCTCCTGGACCAACGGATACAACAAGCGTTATGGCTTCTTCTACGTTGACTTTGAAACCCAGAAGCGCACGCCCAAGGCAAGCGCATACTGGTATAAGCACGTGGCGCAGACCCGTCGTCTGGACTAGCGGCTTGCGACGAGCGGTTGGCGGAGTTGCACCGCCCACATAACCTGTCCCCATTTCTCAGCCGGGGGCGGCACGTCACACGGCGAGCCGCCCCCGACCTTTTTGTTCAGGTCGGAAGCCGTTCGTCTCAATCTGTAACATCTAGCTGAGTTTTTTTGGTCCTAGCTGTTACAGATTGAGACGAACAGGATTGCTCTTTCCGAAGAATCTAAATCTGTAACACGTAGCCCGCTTTTGACCGTCTACCTGTTACAAATCGAGACAAACGGAGTAGGACCTAACCCCGTATGTCCCTAACAGTCGAGCGTTCGACCAGCGTACTCGGCACATGAATCGCCTCGATAGACGAGCTCTCTCCAATCGCCGCCTCAAACGCAAGCTTACCGACACCGCGCAAATCAAATCGCAGCGTCGTCAGCCGATTGTGAGGAACAAGTCCCTCGAGTGCGTCGTCGATACCAACCACGCTCACGTCGTCGGGCACGGACAGGCCCGCGTTCTCGAGCGCGGCGATAACGCCCAGCGCCATCTGGTCATTTGCCGCAAGCACGGCAGTCGGCGCCTGCGACCCGCCGGCAAGCACCTCGGCCGCAATCCGCTCGCCCATGGCGTACCCACTGTCCGCACTCCAATCGCCACGCAGCATCGGAGCGGCATCGACATGAGCGCGACCCAGCGTATCGCGCCAACCGGCCTCACGAAAACGCGAGGAAATCGAGTTTTCCGGACCCGCCACAAACCGCATATTCGAGTGACCATGTTCCAGCAGATAATTGGTCAACAGCTCGCACGAACCATACTGGTCGGAGTCGATCGTCGTGCAGCGCGGATGCGCATACATGGACAGGATGACCGTTCGCACTCCCGGCTGGGGAACAAACTCCTCAAAATCGGGAGCCATGCGGTTCATGTTGAGAATCATGCCGTCGACGGGTCGCTCGACCATGCGGCGCGAGGCATCGGCAAGTGCATAGGGCTTGTCGCCGCCCATCTCGATCATAGTGACGGCAAAATCGTGCTCGCGCGCCGCTTGCATGATACCCTCGAGCGTCGCCAGGTTACCGACACGTGTGATGTTGTACATGCACAGGCCAATAGAACGATACGACCCGCCGCGCAACGCCGCTCCAGCAAAATTGGGACGAAAGCCCAGCTCTTCCATGGCGGCCAGCACACGCTTGCGCGTCTTTTCCGTCACGTTGGGCATACCGTTGACCACGCGAGACACAGTCTGGCGGCTCACGCCAGCGAGCGCCGCAACCTCTGCCGCGCTCGCCGAACGACCATTCCTTGTCTGCTGATCCATGCCTTCCACGCTAACCTGCTTCCCAACTATTCCCCGCGCCCATGGCGCATCGTACATACATTGATAACGTGCTCATGATACCCGAGCCATATACCAAAACATGAAAACTTCTGTCAATCAAAACCGCTTACCGAACAAATACAACCGTTCGCGGCTGTTTGAAGTTGTTTTGTTTCTATACATCCCAGCCGGATGTTAACGTGCTCATTGTCAAATGTTCACGTGCTCATTTTGGTTCTAATCATTTTAAGATAGTGTTTATCGGGCTTTTTCACCGCTGAACGCTAACCAGGGAGCCTCCTGAGCGCAAACGCACAATATCGAACAGCGAGACGAGAGGGTGTATGCATATGTCTTTGCTAAACCGCGTACAGCAGCTGCCGAAGGGCTTTGTTTGGGGCGCCGCAACCGCCGCGTACCAAACGGAAGGTTCCACGAAGGTGGCAGGCAAGGGTAAGACCATGTGGGACGATTACCTTGTCGCCCAGGGTCGCTTTTTGCCCGACCCGGCCAGTGATTTCTACAACCGCTACGAGGAGGATATCCGCCTTTCTGCCGAGCATGGACTCAACGCCATTCGTGTGTCCATCGCCTGGACCCGCATCTTCCCCAACGGCGACGATGCCGAACCCCTCGCCGAGGGCGTTAAGCACTACCACGAACTGTTCGCCTGCTGCAAAAAGTATGGCGTCGAGCCCTATGTGTCCCTGCATCACTTTGACTCCCCCGCCGCCCTGTTCAACCAGGGCGACTGGCTCAACCGCAAGACCGTCGACGCCTATGTGCGCTATGCCGAGTTCTGCTTCCGCGAGTTCCGCGAGGTCAAGAATTGGTTCACCATCAACGAGCTCATCAGCCTCTCGCACTCCCAATACATCCAAGGCAACTTCCCGCCCAACCATCACTTTGATGTGACGAGCGGCATCCAGAGCCAGCACAACGAGCTCGTTGCCCACGCCCGCGCCGTCAACCTGTATAAGGATCTTGACGAGACCGAGCACCTGGGCGGACGCATTGGCATGGTCAACGTCCTGACGCCGGCATATCCTGCTACCGACTCGCCCGCCGACCAGCACGCCGCCGACCTGTACAACGCCTTCTACACCGACTTCATCATGGACGGCGCCTTCCTGGGTCACTACTCCGCGCGCACCCTCTCACTCATCAACGAGATTCTGCGTGCCAACAACGCCACGCTTACGGTTGAGGACAGCGACATGGAGGAGCTCGCCAAGGCGGCGCCCCGCAACGATATGTTCGGCCTCAACTACTATCAGTCGGCGTTTATCGCCGCCTACGATGGCGAGTCCACCAACAGCTTTAACGGCACCGGAGACAAGGGCACCTCGTGCTTTAAGTTTAAGGGCGTCGGGCAGCAGGTCGATATGCCGGGTATCCCCACCACCGACTGGGATTGGCTCATCTACCCGCAAGGCCTCTACGACACGCTCAAGCACATCAGCGCCACCTATCCCAACCTCCCCGTCATCTATATCACCGAAAACGGCCTGGGCCACAAGGACCCCGAGCCCGATGCGCTCGGCATCGTCGCCGATCCCGAGCGCATCGACTTTGTCGACCAGCACATGGAGAAGGTGCTCCAGGCGCGTGCCGAGGGCGTCGACGTCCAGGGCTACTTTATCTGGAGCCTGCAGGACCAGTTCTCGTGGGCCAATGGCTATAACAAGCGCTACGGCCTGTTCTACATCGACTTCGACACGCAAAAACGCTACATCAAGCAGTCGGCACTCTGGTACAAGGAGCTCGCCGACACTATGGCGGACGCGCAGTAGCGCATCGCCTCGCTTTCCCCCGAGGGGGAGCGGCCCCATGCGATACAAACCCAGCCGCTCCCCTCTCTCCCCCTGGGACCGACCCCGCCTGCACCCGGGCTTTTAGCAAGCGGGAGACCATATAGGTTTTCAACGTCCATGCCATTAAGATTTCATGCAAAGAGGAGCGTGAACTATGGAATCGATCGTTAAGTTCTTGGAGAAAGGTCAGCCGTACTTCGACAAGGTCTCTAAGAACATCTACCTTCAGGCCATTAAAGACGGCTTTTTGGCAGCAATGCCCATCATCCTGTCTTCTTCTGTCTTCCTGCTTATTTCAACCCTGCCGGGCGTTGTCGCCACGGTCGGCGGCTTTACGCTGCCCGACTGGTGGAACGTCGACGTCGTGAACTTCTGCAACAAGGTTTACAACTTCACGATGGGCGTCGTGGGCATCATGGTCGCCGGCACCACCGCAAGCGCGCTGACCGGCTCCAAGAACCGCCGCATGCCTGCCGGCAAGGCCATCAACGCCACGAGCACCATGGTCGCCGCCATGTGCGCTATGCTCATCTTGGCCGTTACCCAGACGAGTGCCAAGATCGACGGCGCCGATGTCTCGGTGTTCTTTACCGACAACATGGGCACCAAGGGCCTGCTGAGCTCCTTTGTCGCCGCATTTGCCACGGTCAACATCTATGCCTTCTGCATTAAGCGAGACATCACCATCAAGCTGCCCAAAGAAGTCCCCGGCGCCATCGCCCAGAACTTCCGCGACATCTTCGCCTTCAGCTTCTCCATCCTGTTTGTCGCCGTCATCGACGTTATCTGCCGCACCTGCTTGGCCGTCCCGTTTGCCAACGTCATCTCCACGCTGGTGAGCCCGCTGTTCGCCGCTGCCGATTCCTACGCCGGCCTCGCCCTCATCTGGTTCATGATCCCGCTGTTCTGGTTCATGGGCATCCACGGCCCCTCGGTCGTTAAGCCTGCCCTCAACGCCGCGCTGTTTGGCAACATCACCACCAACCTCGCCACGCTGCAGGCCGGCGGTCACCCCGCCCTCGCCCTGACCGAGAACTTCGGTAACTACATCGGCGAACTCGGCGGCACCGGCGCCACGTTCATTGTCCCGATCATCTTCCTGCTCTTTATGCGCTCCAAGCAGCTCAAGGCCGTCGGCAAAGCCTCTGTCGTACCCGTGATGTTCGCCGTCAACGAGCCGCTGCTGTTCGCCGCGCCCATCATCCTCAACCCGTACTTCCTGATCCCGTTCCTGTTTGCCCCCGTGGCCAACGTCCTCATTGGTAAGTTCTTCATCGACTTTTTGGGCATGAACGGCTTTATCTATGCCATGCCGTGGGCACTCCCCGGACCGATCGGCACCTTCATCGACACCAACTTCCAGCCGATCTCTCTGGTCCTGGTTGTCGTCCTGCTGGTCGTTGACTTCTTGATCTACTACCCGTTCTGCAAGGCCTACGACAACGTCCTGTGCAAGCAGGAGGCCGAGACCCTGGCCGAAGAAGAGGCCGAGGAGACCAAGGCCGTCAAGACCGCTTCTGCCACCGAGGCCTCCGCAGCTCCGTCCGCCCTTAAGGGCAAGGATCTGAGGGTTCTGGTTCTGTGCGCTGGCGCCGGCACCTCTGCACTGCTCGCCAACGCGCTTAAGGAAGGCGCCGACGAGCTGGGCATCGACATTACCGCCAACGCCGGTGCCTACGGCAGCCACTACGCCATCATGGACCAGTACAACGTCATCGTCCTGGCTCCGCAGGTTCGCACCTATTACAACGAGATGAAGGCCGACACCGACCGCCTGGGCATCACGCTGCTGTCGCCCAAGGGCAAACAGTACATCGACCTCACTAAGGATCCCAAGGGTGCCGTCGCCTGGATCGAGGAAAACCTCGAGGCATAAGACGCTGACACCACCTGCCGCTCGCAGACAATAAATGGCCCGTGCATCGATGTGTGATGCGCGGGCCATTTTGTTTAGACCGCACCCGCCCTCCTGTTCATCTCAATCTGTAACATCTAGCCGAGTTTTTGGATCCTAGCTGTTACAGATCGAGATGAACGCACAGGCCAAGCCGAAAATCTCAATCTGTAACATGTAGACCACTTTTGACCGTCTAGTTGTTACAGATCGAGACAAACGGAATAGGCCGAGCACGTCTACGCCCGCAAGTCCTTTACGCTAGAACGCTCGACCAGCACACCCGAGACAAGCGTACGGCTTCTGGAGCTCGGGGCTTCCAGACCTGCGACGACCTCATTAAGCGCACGGACGCCCAGCTCGCGGTGGCGGAACTTCACCGACGTCAGAATCGAGTTGGGAATCGTCTTGTAGAGCTCATCGTCGAAGCCGATCACGGACACGTCGTCGGGCACACTGAGCCCTTTGTCACGTAAAGCCATCATCACGCCGTTTGCCATGCAGTCGTTAGCAGCGAGGACCGCCGTGCAATCGGGTTTATCGGCAAGCACAAGGCCCGCAGCATAGCCACTATCCGCATTCCAATCGCCTTGCAGAGGCTCGGGCGGCTCAATGCCACGCGTCTCGAGTGCCGCACGCCAACCTTTCATACGGCACTGGCTCGACAGCGACTCTTTCTTACCAGAGACGAAGTACACATTCTTGTGTCCGCGATTCAAGAAGTACTCGCATGCCATGCGCGCGCCGCCCTCTTGGTCGTCACTGACGGTAGAGCAGGTAGGATGTTCCATCGACGTGATAATCACCGTCTTGAGGTCTTTCGGCGCCTCAAAGGTATCAAAGTCATCGATCATCTGGCGCAGGTTGAAAATCATGCCGTCGACGGGAAGCTGCGACATCCTACGTGCCGCTTCGGCAAGGGTCATCTTCTCCCCCGCCCGCTTTTTAATCATCGTGAGCGCAAAGCCTCGCTCTGCGGCGGCATCGGCGATACCGTCAATCATGTCCACGTTGCCGCCCGACAAGTGGAACAGCACCACGCCGATGCACCCGTAACGGCCCAACTTGAGTGAACGCGCGGCAAAGTTCGCCCGGAACCCAAGCGCTTCCATGGCAGCATGGACCCTATCGCGTGTCGACTCTCGCACGCTATCGGGCTCGTTGATCACACGCGACACCGTCTTGAGAGAAACGCCCGCGGCAATCGCCACATCGTTCATCGAGACGTTTTTCTTGTCCATCGTTGTCACTGCTTCTCCACTCGATTCTCTATCGCTTGTTTTTTGCGTTCTAGCATACACCACCTGCCTGACTGATAAATCAACCGTTTACCGGACAATATCGACCACTCACCCGTATATCCTTGTTGCTCTTCTAAAAATGTCTTACGTTGTCATTTCGCAATGCCTTCCTTAAGCAGGAAGGTTTCCGGGCAGTCCTGACCATCCATCGACGACCAGTTCCATCCACATGCATCGCGCATCAAGTAGCAAAGGAGCTCTATGGACGCCATCGTAAAGATGCTCGAAAAGCATCAGCCGTTCTTTGAGAAGATCTCGAGGAACATCTACCTCCAGGCTATTAAGGACGGATTCCTTGGGTGCATGCCCATTGTCCTCACCTCTTCGATCTTTCTGCTCATTGCCACCCTTCCCGGCGTAGTCGGCGTCACGCTGCCCCAGCCGCTCATCGACTGGTGCAACAAGCTGTATAACTTCACCATGGGCGTCATGGGCATCATGGTTGCCGGCACCACCGCCAAGAACTTTACGGCTTCCATGAACCGTCGCATGCCCGCTGGCAAAGTGCTCAACGACGGCTCCACCATGGTGGCCGCCCAGTGCAGCATGCTGCTGCTCGCTGTTACGCAGTTCACCACCAAGCTCGACGGCTCCGAGCTTTCGGTCTTCGACTGCACCAGCATGGGTACGCGCGGCCTGTTCTCGGCCTATATCGCCGCGTTCATTACCGTGTGGGTCTATAAGTTCTGCGTCTCGCGCGATCTGACCATTAAGCTGCCCAAGGAGGTCCCGGGCGCCATCGCTCAGAACTTCCGCGACATCATCCCCTTTGGCGGCGCCGTCATCATCTGCGGCATCATCGATGTGGTTGTGCGCAACCTCATGGGCGTTCCGTTCTCCGAGCTGCTTATCAAACTGCTCTCCCCGCTCTTTACCGCTGCAGAAACCTATCCTGGCCTTATCCTTATCCAGGCAGCCACCGCGTTCTTCTGGTTCATCGGCGTCCACGGCCCCTCGATCGTCCAGCCGGGCATCGACCCCATCCGTCTTGCCAACCAGGCCGAGAATCTGCAGGTTCTGTTGGCAGGCGGCCACCCCGCCCACTCCCTCACCTTTAACATGTCGCTCGTGGGTGAGTTCGGCGGCACCGGCGCCACGTTCATCGTGCCGCTTCTGCTGATTCTCTTTATGAAGTCCAAGCAGCTCAAAGCCGTCGGTAAGGCCTCGATTGTCCCTGTTGCCTTCGCCGTCAACGAGCCGCTGCTCTTTGGCGCGCCGATGATCCTTAACCCCTACATGCTCATCCCCTTTGTTGCCGCCGGCTGCGTCAACGTGAGTGTTGCCAAGTTCTTTATCGATAACGTGGGCATGAACGGCTTCTCTTTCGTGGTGCCTTGGGCTACCCCTGCCCCCATCGGCATCTTCATCACCACGAACTTCCAGCTTATCGCCCTGGTGTTTGTCGCGATCATCATCTTGCTGGACGCCATCATCTACCTGCCGTTCTTGAAGGCATACGATAAACTGCTCTGCGACCAGGAGGCCGAGCGCGCCGCCGAGCTGGGTCTTGAGTCCAATGGTGCCGCCACCATCGCCGCCAACGCCCCTGCGCCCGCTGTCGAGCAGACCGCCGCTTCCGTCGAGGCAACCGTTGCCGCCACCGACAGCAAGCCTGTCGCCGATCAGCCCGAGCCCGCCGCCGAAGCATCCGCCAAGAAGGATGTCGATGGCCTGAAGGTCCTCGTCCTGTGCGCCGGCGCCGGCACCTCTGCCATGCTTGCCAACGCCATCAAGGAAGGTGCCGCACAGACCGGAGAGAACATCGCTTCCTCCGCAGGCGCCTATGGCCAGCACACTGCCATCATGGATCAGTACGACGTTATCGTGCTTGCCCCGCAGGTTCGTAGCTACTACAACGACATGAAGGCCGACACTGATCGCCTGGGCATTAAGCTGCTCGCCCCGCGCGGCAAGGAATATATCGACCTTACTCGCGACCCCGCTGGCGCCATCAAGTGGCTCCGCGAGAACCTTGACTAGTTCCTCCCTCTGTTGGTGCCCGGATCCCCAGTTCGGGCACCTCTCCCTATTCGTATCCCACAGAAAGGATGACTCATGACCAACCCCATGCAGTTCCCCGACGGTTTTGTGTTTGGCGGCGCCACCGCCGCTTACCAAGTTGAGGGCGAGACTCGCACGCACGGCAAGGGCAAAGTGCCCTGGGACGATTTCCTGGCAGCTCAGGGTCGCTTCTCCCCCGACCCCGCAAGCGATTTCTACAACAAGTACCCGGTCGATATCGACCTGTGCCAGCGCTTCGGCATCAACGGTATCCGTGTCTCCATCGCTTGGAGCCGTATCTTCCCCAACGGCACCGGCGAGATTAACCCCGAGGGCGTCGCTTTCTATCACGAGCTTTTCGCCACCTGCAACAAAGCCGGCGTTATCCCCTATGTCACGCTCGATCACTTTGATACGCCCGAGGCCTTCTACCAGGACGGTGGCGAGGGATTCCTGACGCGCACGACGATCGACGCCTTTGTCGAGTACGCCAAGTTCTGCTTTGCCGAGTTCACCGAGGTCAAGCACTGGTTTACCTTTAACGAGATCCCTGCAACTGCCGAGGGCAGCTTTATCGTTGGCAACTGGCCGCACGGCGAGAAGTATCGCCTGGACAAGGCCTTCCAGCTCATGCACAACATGATGGTGGCCCATGCCAAGGCTGTCGTCGCCTTCCATGAGGGCGGCTTTGAGGGCGAGATTGGCATTGTCCAGAACCTGGAGCCCAAGTATCCCCTCGACCCCAACAGCGCTGCCGACTGCGAGGCGGCCCGCATGGCCGACGTCATCAACAACCGCTGGGTGCTCGACGCCACCTTCCGCGGCCACTATGCAGCCGACACCATGGAGGCTGCGACCAAACTGGCCCATATCGCCGGCGGCGAGCTCGACGTTCGCGACGAGGACATCGCCGCGTTGACCGCCGCGCTCCCCTACAACGATTGCCTGGGCGTCAACACCTACAAGTGCCAGTTTCTGCGTGCCGCCGAGGGCGAAAACGACATCAACCACAATGGCACCGGCGACAAGGGCTCCTCGCGCTGGTTCCTCAAGGGCGTGGGCGAGGCATGCGTGCGCGAAGGCGTTCCCACGACCGATTGGGACTGGATCATCTATCCCGAGGGCCTGTACGACCTGTTGCTCCGCATTAAGAACGATTACCCCAACTACAAGAAGATCTACATCACCGAGAACGGCATGGGCTATAAGGACGACTTCGAGGACGGCTTTATCGATGACGCCCCTCGCATCGACTATATGCGTCAGCATCTCGCATGGATCCTCAAGGCGATTGACGGCGGCGTAAACGTCGACGGCTACTTTGTGTGGTCGCTGCAGGATCAGTTCTCCTGGACCAACGGCTACAACAAGCGCTACGGCCTGTTCTACATCGACTTTGAGACCCAGAAACGTTATCCCAAGGCAAGCGCATACTGGTACAAGAACGTCGCGGAGACCGGCCTGCTCATGGCCTAGTTTCCGCTGCATACCCCCCTGTCGGCCGCATGAGAATCCCTCCACGGGTTCGCATGCGGCCATTTTGTTTTCGCGCGGGTCGGCAGCCGTTTGTCTAAATCTGTAACATCAAGTCGAGTTTTTTGCCTCTACCTGTTACAAATCAAGACAAACGGGAATCACTCTGCCGAAACGTCTCAATCTGTAACAGATATCTGCTCAAATCGAGTCTAGGTGTTACAGATTGAGTTTTTGATTTGGGAGGTTGAGGATGGGGGATCGCGTGCCGAAAGCATGGTCCCCGGATAAAAAAGCTCGCCGGCCAGGCCGAAGACATGGCCCACATCAAGGCAGACCTTTGCCCCTGCTCGCCCGAGCAAAAAGTCATGCCCCTCGATGCGCTCTGCCAGTCCGGCACCGAGACCCCGCAATGGCGGTGGGATGTGCTGGTCGGAGAGGGCGACCCGCTCTACTGCAAGTCCCGAGAGATCTAAGTATCCGCTGCAAGGTATAAGAACGAATTGGAGCCCTGGTACATACCGGGGCTCCTCGTGGTAGTGGCTGTCTAATGAATCTGGTGGCTAGGCCTCTTCGCCGCCACTGGATTCAGTTACCGTTTCCTCCTCACTATGTTGCGTCTCTCTCGTAGCCTCATCAACTTCTGTTGACGAATGTGCCTCTTCGTATACTTCGATGTTCGCCTTGAGCATGGTTGCACTCTGTTCAGCAAGAGCGATCTTCCTCTGGTGCTTGTCGTAGGCATACAGTCCGATTCCACCTGCGACTAGCGTGGCTACAGAACCGATTACTCCACCCTGGATTCTTCCAACGGAAATCCCGCCCGCTCTGATATTGCTGATCAGCGCCTGAGGCCCACCGAGCTCTTTCGCCAGATGCGACAATTGCGCATAGTCCCAAGCCGTCATTGCCTTTTCCTCACTTTCTTTCACTTCAGCACCGCTTCCACTGGGGTGCTCACTTTCGACAGTGCTATCATGCCATCGGTAAATAAGACGGTATATGTCCTATAATTGTCTTATCTGTTGTTAATGAGGAATGATTAAGACAATGTACGTCCGCAAAGATCGCCCTAAGGACATTTTTCCAAAGAGACTCAGCGGTTTGATGGAAAGCTATGAAATAGAAAAGGGGCGCAGAGGCATTAGCAATATCGGCCTTGCGCGTCTGCTCTATCAAAAGCGTAACGGTGCCGATGATGCCTCGCTAGCCGATGACCGCTATGCAGTGGAAAGGGAGAACGGCCGCAAGGCGATTGCGAGAAAGATCAGCCGATTTCGAAAAGGAGATCAGTTTCCTCAATGGGATGACCTCGTAGATCTGGCTGACATATTCGGAAAGCCAGTAGGTTTTCTCATCGGGGAGACCGATTGTGATACGTACGAGCTCCAAGATATTGCTGACTTCCTTGGTCTCAGCGGCGAGGCTGTTCTGTCCATCGAGCGTATGACGAGAAAAGTTAGTGCGGAGTGGCTTCCGGAACAGTCTGGCGGCAACGGCGGAGACCATGAGGAATGGGAAAAATACCTCGTGAATGATATGGTCGCGAAGGCGAATGCCGAGCCAGAAGCTTGCAGGGCAGTGCTCAATCGAATGCTGACCGCAGCAGCGTTTAAAGACCTTGTGCTCTGCCTGTCTGAGGTCGGCGATGCCCAATACAATCTGCTTATGGAACGCATTGCAAGTGCGGAAATAGAACTGAGAGACGCAGACGGGTAGTGTCGAGAAAGTTGGTGTAAGGGCCCTTGCGGCCCCTGTGTCCGATATCCGGAATCAGTTGATATCCTAGGC
>NZ_JBDMHB010000032.1:0-24369 GCF_039752955.1 Collinsella aerofaciens | reverse complement strand
CAACCGTATTCCAGATTCCAGGACGCCGGGCCGACTCACTTCGGATCGGGCGCTACACCAACTTTCTCGACATTACCCCATACGGATTTACTTACAAAGAAATGTCGGAAGTAATTGGAGAGGATAAAGCAAGAGCCTTATATACGGAATTATATAAACAGCCATTTCACAAAAAAAATCTATCAATATCAACAAAAAAAGTCTATAAAAGTAGCGATACTGAAAAGTATGTTTATGAATTGAAAGACAACAGGTATATCGAAACGGTTTTTATTAAACGGCGAGATGGTGGGACTGTTTGCGTAAGTACGCAAGTTGGTTGTTCTGTTGGCTGTATTTTTTGTGAGTCCGGACGCAATGGTTTTGTTCGTAATCTAACACCGTCTGAAATTGTGCAGCAGGTCATATTGATACGTCAAAAAGTAAATCGTATCGTTTTTATGGGAATGGGAGAACCTTTATTCAATTACGACAACTTGATTGCAGCAATCCATATTCTTCGAGATAGAAATGGACTTAACTTTCCAACCGACGGCATTACCGTATCAACAGTTGGTCCAGTTAATCAATTAAAAAAATTGCGCGAAGAACATCTAAAAATTCAGTTGACAATATCTTTACATGCAGCAACACAGGCTGCGAGAAACTGTATCATTCCTCATATGCACATGTACGCTATTGAAGATGTTGTTAAGCAAGCATTGTCCTATTCACAAAGGCATAATCGAAAAGTGGTATTTGCGTATTTACTTTTACCAGGTATAAATGACCGTTCCTCAGATATAAGGCAACTTGCAAAATGGTTTAAGGGCAAAAATGTTATGATTAACGTGCTGCAATACAACCCGACGAGTAATTCAAAAATTAGAGCACCACAAAAACAAGAAATGGTTGCGTTCAAACATCAATTAGAGCAAACAGGACTTGAAGTTACCATGAGAGTTTCTCATGGTAGAAAGATTAAAGCAGCTTGTGGACAATTAGCTAATACATATAATAAAGCCAAAAAACAACAAAAATAATTTAATTAAAAGAGCCAGACGCACAGACGCAGAGCCGATAATATGCAGTTTGAAATACTGCTGTTATCGGCTCTTTTTTGATTTTAATTTGTGCCCCAATAACCATATTGGAGCAAAATCAGAACTGTTGCTTGTCGTTCTTTGATTTCCGCAGCAGCTTTGAAAAATCAAAGCCGCCGTTTCTTTTTATTTTCTGATGAAATGACGCGGTATCACTGTTAAAAGCGGCGGCTAAAGGAGGTAGCCGCCATGAAGCACATACCCTATCGACAAAATCCGACGGTCATTGACTTATCAAAAAAAGCCCGACCACCGTCGGGAACCTCTCCACCCTTGAATATGAACTGTCTAATCATCTAAATACTACTTACAATACCTATACGCCTGTCCGGGCTTTTCGGACAGGCGTATTTTGCTGCTCAAAAAATTTTTTGAAAAAAATCCGAAAATCTTCGGCGTTTTTTTCAAAAGGCAGTATTGCCCCGCGAAAAGGGGGAAGCACCACCAACTTTCCAACGAGAAAGGGGGTGAGAATGTGGAACCTAATCGCAGGGAGTCATATAAATATTGATTTTGTTCCAATGTTTTCAGACCCAGGGAGAGGCTTTATGGATTTGATTGACCGCAAACAGTACCTCGACTGGCTCATTTCATGGAAAGACTCGCATGTTATCAAGGTCGTTTCGGGCGTGCGTAGGTCTGGCAAATCGAAGCTATTCGAGATTTACCATGGTCATTTGCGCGACCATGGAACCACAGATGCCCAGGTTATATCCCTCAACTTTGAAGATCTGGAGTTCGAGTCTCTTACGTCGTATAGAGCACTCTACGACTACGTTTCCGCCAGACTCGTCCCCGATAAGATGAACTATGTTTTTCTGGACGAGATACAGCATGTCGAGCACTTCGAAAAAGCCGTCGACAGCCTATTTATCAGGGATAATGTCGATCTCTACATAACCGGTTCCAACGCCTATCTGCTCTCGAGCGAGCTGGCAACCTTACTATCCGGTCGCTACGTAGAGCTCAAGATGCTGCCCCTCTCCTTTAAAGAGTTTTGCTCGGCAAAAACCAATGGCGGAAAGGCTCCTACCCAGCTGTTTGACGAGTACATCACCCGGGGCTCCTTTCCCTTTATCGCCGAAACGGGTATCCAGGGTCCCCAGGCGCGTGATTACCTTATGAGTCTCTACGACACCATAGTCATACGCGACGTTATCGAACGCTTGAAGGTCTCGGACGTCTCGACCCTGCGCGATATCACCAAGTTCCTACTCCATAACATCGGAAGCCGAACCTCGGTTAAAAAAATCTCCGACACGCTCTCGTCCAACGGCAACAAAACCGATCAGAAGACCGTCGCCAAGTACCTCAAAGGCTTAACAGACAGTCTCGTACTGTATTCAGCGCCGCGCTACAACGTACGCGGTCGACAGCTTCTAACAACAAACGGCAAATACTACGCCGTTGACCTTGGACTTAGAGGCGCTCTCGTCAAAACTCAGAGCAGCGACATCGGTCATATTCTCGAAAATGTCGTCTATCTCGAGCTTCTACGCCGCGGATACGACGTCTACGTGGGCGATATCGATGATGGGGAAATCGATTTTGTTGCCCTAGGCTCAGACGAGACGGCCTATTTTCAGGTTTCAGCCACCACACTCGACGAAACCACCCTCAACCGCGAGTTGGCCCCCTTTAAGAAAGTCCGAGACAACTATCCCAAGACGCTTCTTACGCTCGACACGCTATTTGCTGACGCAAACTACGAAGGAGTTCGCAAGCGCAACGTAATCGACTGGCTCTTGGAATAACTCGTAACGTCCAAAGCCCCGCCAACCTCTTGCCAAGGCGGCTGCCTCGATTATTTAAAGCACAAAGCCCCTCTTATCGGCCAAAACTGCAGTCTTGGTGAGATAAGAGGGGCTGGCCGTATCAGCGCTTCCGCGCGGGCGCCGCTGTCGTCACCGCTAGCGGCAGACAACGCCCACGGGCGCATTCGGGATCTTGGATATAGATGCGGACACCCAGCTAAGCGGTTGGCCACATCTTAAGAATGCTATTGAAATGGCTCAGGTGCAGAGTCTAGCGCACGGCCTTGACCGCCGCCGTCAGATCGAACAGCGTATCGAGCACGGCCTCGCAGCCGTCCGCCACGTCCTGCGGCAGCGGCACGATATCGGGGACGGCAAAGACGTGGCAGCCGGCCGTGATGCCCGAGACGCAGCCGTTGCGCGAATCCTCGACCACGGCGCATTCCTCGGGGACAAAGCCCGCGCGCTCGCAGGCGAGCAGATACATCTCGGGGTCGGGCTTGCCGTGCACGACGTCCTCGCCACACGTTACCGTTTCAAACCTGTCAAAGAGACCGACCATCTTAAGGTTGTGCTCGGCCGTGGTATGACGCGATGACGTCGCAAGGCCCACGTGATAGCCCGCGGCCAGCAGCTCGTCCAGGCACTCGGCGGCACCGGCCTTAAGTTCCAGTTCGGTCTTGACCATCTCGTCGCGAATCTCCTTGTGGCGACGATAGATCGCCTCAGCGGTTTCTCTGCTGCCGTAATGCGCCTCAAGGATGTCCATGACATCGGGCAGCGTGCGACCGATAAACTGATGGATCAGCGCATCATCAATCGCGAGCCCCAGCTCAGCAGCGGGCGCTTTCCATGCCTTGATGCCCAGACGCTCGGTATCGACCAGCGTTCCATCCATGTCAAAAATAACAGCCTTGATCATATCGGTCCCCCATCGACTCTCGCTGTCGCATTGCCGCAACTCTACCGCATTTGGCAACTTGTATATAACGTATATACCATATTGCGCTTTCATTACATAGGTAGAAATCTTATGACAAGCAGCTCGGTAGGATTATAGTTTTCGATCGAGTACATATTGGTAAGGAATGTTTCATGCTTTCAGACACCACCGCACCTGCAGAGGAGCTTCAGGACAAACTCGCAGCGCTCGAACAGCTGCTTTTGGCATACGGACGCGTCGCCATCGGCTTTTCCGGTGGCGTCGACAGCAGCTTTTTAGCCGCGGTCTGCGCCCGCATCATGCCGGCCAGCACGCTTCTCGTTCACCTCACCACGCCGCTCATCGGCACGCCTGAACAGGCTTCGTTTGAGCGGTCCGTTGACGGGCAAGCCAATGAGGAGCCGCATTTTAAGCTCCCTGTGCTCAATCTTTCGGTCGATCAGCTGCAGCTCCCCCAAGTAGCCTGCAACGATGCCAATCGCTGCTACCACTGTAAGCAGGCCGGCTTTACCGCCATCGTCAACCACGCCAAGTCGCTCGGCTTTTCCACCGTCATCGATGGCAGCAATGCAAGCGATCGCGGTGACTACCGCCCTGGCATGCGCGCCGCAGAAGAGCTCGGCGTACGCTCCCCTCTTATGGAGGTCGGCTTTACCAAGGACGAAGAGCGCGAGCTGTTGCGCGCATGGGGCTATCCCGTTTGGAACCTGCCGGCGGGAGCCTGTCTTGCCACGCGCGTCCCCACGGGCGAGGAGCTTACGCGCGAGAAGGTCGATTTAATCCGCGTCTGCGAGGACTACCTGCACGATCTCGACCTGGCGCAGGTACGCGCGCGCTTGGTCGGCGGCTGCATGCATATCGAGGCCGCGCCCGCAGATGTCGCCAAGATCGCCGCCGTCGGCGGCGCTGCCGTCGACGGCGAGGGCAAGACCCCGTTGCCCGCCGCCATCGAGTCCGCGCTGCGCGAGCTGGGCTGCGCCCACATCTCCCCCGAGGTCACCCCCTACATCCACGGCAACATGAACCAGTAGCGTATCCCGATAAGTTGCGGTGGAATAGTTCCCGTTTTGCGGCCTATCGGGCCAAAACAGGAACTATTCCACCGCAACTCCGTTTGGCGGGCATGGACCCGCAGACCTGCCAAAAAGGGACAGGTTTATTTTGGCAGGTTTTATCTGGGGAAACATCGCAAGACAATCGCCCCTCTAGCACCCGTCCAACTTCGAGAGACACTAGAGGGGCGACCCGGCCGCATCTACTTCTTCCGATAGCGGCGGTTGCGGCTCGTCGATGAACCCATTACTTCGATGAGCCCTTTATCCGCCATTTTTGGCAGATGGTAGCGGACGGACGAAATTCTGACCCCCGATGCAACCGCAATTTCTCGCGCCGTCATATCCACTTCGGCGCTGAGAGCCTCCAGGATCCTATCCGCCGTCGAAGCTGACGATCCTCTGTTCAAATCGATAATTTCAAACGTGTCTTTGCCGCATTTTGACAGGACATGTTTATCCACAAGGTCCCCGCAGATCAGGCGAATGTCATCCGAATCCCACTTTAGGGCCTCTCGTATTTTTTGAACATCGCATACGCACCCATGCTCCCGCATAAACATGAGCAGTGTTTCCTCGCGATCCGTCAGCTCGGTGCCCACATGGCTCTGAATCCACGTGCGGTTTTCAGCTAGCTCCGCCCCGTGCCGGGAAAGCAGCACCGTAAACGAATCGGCCTTAACGATAAATTTCGGCCTGCCAAGCGAACGAGACTCCATCTCGCGAATCATAGCCGGGATACCAGATCCTTGGCTTTCCGCAACGGCCCCCTCGGCATGCTCTAACGGCGTCGCCCCCATTAGGCTCATGAGCTTTGGGTTTCGGCAGCGCGATTCCCCGTCTGCAAGATTGTCCACCGTCTTTCCGCCCCAAAGCCCGCCAGGGTTTTTGATCTCTATTCTGTCTGGATAGATATCGACACTCACGGCCTGCCCCACAAACATGGGTGAATATTCTCGATGGATGCAGGCATTTGCCAAGGCCTCGCGCAAAACCTCCTGGGGAACTTCCCAATCATCCCTTCTGCCAGCGCCTTGCACTATCGCCGCTTTGCGCAAGTTTCGTCCAATCGCGGCAAGGGCATCTTCGATGCAAGCCGGAATCGGGCCATCGCACAACTGGCGGTCAATAAACCGGGGCTGCCCGGGTGCAGATTTTTCCACATCGGAATGAACGGCGACATCGATCATGAGTTTGGGATAGAACTGCTGGGGGTAAATTCCCGCCGAAAGAAGCCCCGCGAGCTTCACCGCACCATCCTTTGTAGTGATATTGAGTCTGACCAGCTGCTTTTCCAGCGTATCGGCCCCGCGCAAAACGCGGGGGGTCTGCAGCCGGCGATTTGCGATAATAGACCGCACGACATCTGGATCCAAATCCTCGACTGTTGCCTCCGAAACCACCGTGCCGTCTGCATCGCTCGGAAGCAACGCACTCTGCAGCTCATATAGCTCAGCGGGTGACATCTTGATATCTTTATCATCCACGCGCTTGTAGCTACCGTTCTGTACGCCGCGCGCGCCGATATAGCAAGGCTTCGCTTTAAGCTCAAGTTCAAAGATGCGCACCAGAAGCACCTGGAGCCCGTCGACCTCGCCTCGATCAAGCTCGTACCGCGGCGCATGGGTCACCACTGCTGCTGAGCCTCCGTCTCCGATACCCGAAACAAACTGATCGCGCACCCTATCGATAGCAAAGTTAGCCGAAGGAACAAATCCTTCGGCTTCGTTCAGGCCCAAAATAATGAGCCCACCCGCAGTGTTCGCAAAAGCGCTCACTGTCTCCCATACGTCTGCGCTCAATTTATTCGTGCAGGCTTTAACTTCTACCGATGCGTCATCAGTCCCTCGCCTGCGAAGGCGCTCAACGATAAGGCCAAGAGGTTCATCCAGCAGCATTGGCATTCCGTCTCTCTAAAACGGTAGATTTATCTCTCTAAAGTATAGTATATCTCTCTAACTTTAGAGAGATAAGCACCTTATTTTAGAGAGACATTTAGAGAGATGTATCGAATTCGCTGTTAGATTACCCAATGTTATCTCTTTAACTGGCTTTCTCTTTAGAGAGACATTTAGAGAGACGAGCGCAACCTCTCTAATCATGGGCCCTGCTCTTTAAGGTGCACACTTCCTAACCGCACCCTAAATTGCGGTGAAATAGCTCCCGATTAACCTGTCAAAAAGAGACAGGTTTATTTTGGCAGGTTTTATCTGGGGAAACACAAAAAGGGCCGCGACACCTCTATGGCATCGCGGCCCCTTTCCTTGAAGAAGGATCGATTAATGGAACGGAGAGCCCGTTCTAGCCCTCGAGTCCTGCGTTGATGAGCTCGGCAATCTCGACGGGATCGGTGCTCGCGCGCACCTTGTCGCGGAAACCGGCGTCCATCAACATCACGGCAGCCTTGGAAAGCAGACGCAGGTGCGTGGTTCCGGCTTCGCCGGCGGGCACGTACAGCGCAAGCGCGACATCGACAGGCACGCCATCAAAGCTCGGCCACTCAACAGGCTCGGACAGCTTGAGCACGGCCACGCCCGGCGTATGGATCGCATCGCTCTTGGCATGCGGAACGGCAAAACCGGCGACAAGGCCCGTCTCGGCCTCGTTCTCGCGAGCGATAAAGGCAGCCTCGACAGCAGAAGCATCATCGGCAAAGCCAAGCTCAACAGCCTGCTCAGACAGATAATGCAACGCGCCCTCGCGCGAGGCGGCGGCGTAGCCAATCTTCACTTGGTTGGCAGATACAAATCCCATGGAAAGCCCTCCCTACAACACGGACCTGACCGCAGCTTCGATGCCGTCGGCGCCCAAACCGTACTTGTGCAGCAAATCGACCGCAGGGCCGGACTCGCCATACACATCGCGCACGCCGACGCGTCGCATCGGCACCGGATGCTGTTCCGCGAGCACCGAGGCCACGGCCTCGCCAAGACCGCCGATAATCGAATGCTCCTCGGCGGTGACCACACGACCAGTCTTCTTGGCGCTGGCAACCACCAGGCGCTCATCAAGCGGCTTGATCGTGTGCATGTTGATGACCTCGGCATCGATACCATCGGCAGCGAGCGCCTCGGCAGCCTCAAGCGCCTCGGCGACCATAAGGCCACAAGCGATGATGGTCACATCGGACCCCTCGCGCACGACCACGCCGCGACCAATCTTGAACTCATAGTCCTCGCGATCGTTGATGACCGGTGTTGCCAGGCGGCCGAAGCGCATGTAGACCGGTCCCTCAAACTCATAGGCGGCGCGCACGCAAGCGCGAGCCTCGATGTCATCGGCGGGAACGATCACCGTCATACCCGGGATCGTGCGCATGAGCGCGATGTCCTCGCAGCACTGATGCGTGGCACCGTCTTCACCGACCGAGATACCCGCATGCGTGGCACCGATTTTGACGTTGAGGTGCGGATAGCCGATGGAATTACGCACTTGTTCGTACGCGCGGCCGGCGGCGAACATGGCAAAGGTGCTCGCAAAGGCGACGTGGCCCGTGGTCGCAATGCCGGCGGCGAGCCCCATCAAGTTGCTCTCGGCAATGCCGGCGTCGTAGAAGCGCTCAGGGTGCGCAGCCTTAAACTTACCGGTCTGCGTTGCGGCGGCCAGGTCGGCATCGAGAACCACAAAGTCATCGCGCTCATTGCCCAGCTCGACAAGTGCCTCGCCATAGCTAACGCGCGTGGCGACTTTCTTGACGTCTGCCATTAGAGCTCCTCCCCTGCTGCTGCGAGCTCGGCCATGGCCTGCTCAAACTGTTCATCGTTGGGCGCCTTGCCGTGCCAGCCCACCTGGTTTTCCATAAAGGAGACGCCCTTGCCCTTCACCGTCTCGGCGATAATGGCCACGGGCGAGTCGCTCACTTTGCGGGCCTCGGCAAAGGCGGCGGCAATCTGCGCCATGTCGTTACCGTCGGCGAGCTCGATCACATGCCACTTAAAGGCGCGGAACTTGTCGGCAAGCGGCATAGCCGAGTTAACTTCGTCGATACTGCCGTCAATCTGCAAGCCGTTGTGGTCGACGACGGCAACAAGATTGTCGAGCGCATGGTTGCCGGCAAACATGGCCGCCTCCCACACCTGGCCTTCCTCGCACTCACCGTCGCCCAGCAACGTGTAGACGCGGTAGCTGTCGCCCCAGTGCTTAGCGGCAAGCGCCATTCCAACTGCAGCAGAGATGCCCTGACCGAGCGAGCCGGTGGACATATCGATGCCCGGGGTGTCGTTCATGTTGGGATGGCCCTGCAGTCGGCTGCCAATATGGCGGAGCGTCTCGAGCTCTTCGACGGGAAAATAGCCGCGATGTGCCAACACCGAATACAGGCCCGGCGCCGCGTGACCCTTGGAGAGCACAAAGCGATCGCGATCGGCCTTGTGAGGGTCGGCAGGATCGATATTCATTTCCTCAAAGTACAGATACGTCATGATGTCGGCAGCACCGAGCGATCCACCCGGATGTCCCGACTTGGCCGCGTGAACCGCAGTCACGACACCCTTCCTGACCTCATTGGCGACCTTCGCCAGCTCCTGGTTGGTCATACGAATTCCTCTCTTGAGAACAACCCCGGCACCGGATGACGCGATGCCGGGGCAATCCACTCGTTAAGCCTGAGCGACGACCTTCTGCCAGTCAGCCTCGAACGAGGCAAGGCCCTGGTCGGTCAGCGGGTGATGCAGGCACTTCTTGAGAGCGGCCATAGGCACGGTCGCGATGTCGGCGCCAAGAAGAGCCGCCTGGGTCACGTGGTTGGGCGTGCGGACCGAAGCAGTGATGATCTCAACGGTGTCGTCGACGTTCTTGCCGGTCCAGTCATAGTTCTTGATGCAGGTCACAACGTTGTCGAGCTGCGAAATACCATCCTCGGCGATGTCGTCGAAGCGTCCCACAAACGGGCTGATGTAGCGGGCGCCGGCGTTGGCGGCCATAAGGGCCTGGGTCGGCGAGAAAACAAGCGTCATGTTGACACGCACGCCCGCATCGGCCAGGGCGCGACAGGCGGCGAGGCCGGCCTCGCACACGGGAAGCTTAACCACGATGTTGGGAGCCAGAGCGGCAAGACGATTGCCCTCCTCGATCATGCCCTCAGCCGTGGTGGCGGTAGACTCGGCGGACACGGGCAGTCCCTCGCAGAGCTCGGCAATCTTGAGCATATGGGGCTCAAAGTCGGCGAGCTTACCGCCAGTCTTGGCGTACAGGGACGGATTGGTGGTAACACCGGCCAGGCAGCCCCAGCTCTTGGCCTCGGCAATCTCGTCAAGGTTGGCGGTATCGATAAAGAACTTCATGGTGCAAACTCCTTCTAAGGAATCCAAAACTCAAAAATAGGACAAAGGGGATGTCCCTTTGTCCTATGTGCCGGGCCCGCAGCTGGGACATGCCCCGGGCCCGGCGTCGTGTAGGAAAAACTACCTAGTCCTCGAGAGCCTTCTCGATGCGGCTCGTGACGCCCTTGAGGTTAAGACCGACGACGTACTGCTTGATCGGGCGCTTGATGTGCTCGATCACAAAGCGCTTGCCGTCGATGTCCTGGGCAGCGAGGTTGCGGTAGAGCTTCTCGACCTGCTCCTTGACCTCGGGGTCGTTGAAGGCGTAGTGACCGGAGACATCCAGAATCTTCAGGCTGAGCTCGTCGTCTGCCAGGATGTCATCAACCTGCAGGTTAACGTCATCGCCGGTCATCCACTTGCGCCAGCGCTCGGTCTTGATAGCCTTGACCAACAACGTGTGGTACAGGTCGGAAGGATCGTCGCACAGGCCGTTGTCGACCAGGATCTGCTCGGTAGCGCAGAGCTTGAGGTAAGCGCGGGTCTCCTCGGTGCCGTACTGAGGGGCGACATTGGAGGCCGTCACGTGAGCCGGGATGTGCTCGAGCAGCGTCGCGTCGTCCAGGTAGTCGGCGTTGTGCTCCTTCAGGCCCACGCCGTAGCGCTTGGCCATGTCGGCGAGCTCGCGGGCATTCTTAAAGTTGTAATGACCGACCTGCTCGGTCCAACGGGTGAGCGTACCGGTCTGACCGACGATAAAGGTGGGCATGGGGCAGCCGCGCTTCTCGAGCTCGGGCTGCAGCTGAGAAATGAACTCCTCGTACTTGTCGGTAGAGGTCAGGCCGCCATTGGTCTCCTCGGTACCGACCTCATAGGCAACCTCGGGCAGGTTATGCTCGCGACGGTACTGCTCAAGGTAGTCGATAAGATCGATCGTGCGGCGAAGCACCACGTCGAGCGGAATAACCTTGCCGATCTGATAGGGGTCCTTGGTGGGGTCGACCATCAGCAGGTCAAAGCCCGCCTCCATGTCGGCGACGAATGACTTGCGAGCGAGCTCCATGGCCTCGTCCTCGGGCAGGTGGGCGTTACGCTCCTCGTCGCGCTGCCACGGGCCGCCGTGATCGCGGCACAGGTAGTACGGACCGGTGTAACCCACCTCGTCGGCAACCTTCTTGATGTCGGCGGCAAAGCGCGTCTGGTCCCAACCGTTGACGTAGCCGGCGCCCATCTCGTCCATATCGACCTGGTTGCGGCTGGCGATAAACATGGGTGGGAAATCCTCGTCCTTGGCAAGCTCGAACACGGCCTGAATCAGGTTGGGGCTCATGGGGCCAATGCCGACCATGGTTGCGTGATCGCCGCTATCCTGTAGCTTGAGCATGCCCTGAACGGCCTGGCGGATGGTGAGGTTGGACATTTTGTTCTCCTTCTCCAGAGGATTTTTGACAAAAGTTCCCTGGGACCCAGATGTGGGCCCTATCAGTACGGATGGATTTTGTTGTGTAGGGGCGGTTGTGCGGAGTCAAATCCATCCCTCCGCACAACCGGAGTCCTTAAAGGTTTACTTGGCCTGCTTATCGAGCGTGGGCTTCATGGCAATCAGGATTGCAGCGGCGACCAAGGAGCCAATCACGATGTCCAGGCAGAACAGCGCGACGTTGTTGGTGGCCAGGGCGACGATAAAGCCACCATGCGGAACGTAGCAATCGATGCCCTGGAAGGCGGCAAGCGCCGCGCCCACGGCAGAGCCGATGCAGATGCCGGGCAGGGTGTGGCCAAGATCCTTGACCGCGAAGGGGATAGCGCCCTCGGTAATGCCGATGCAGCCCATGAACAGCGCGGAGATGCCCATCTGACGGTCAGCGTCATCGAACTTGTTCTTGGCGATGAGCGCGGCGAGACCACAGGCGATCGGGGGAATGGCGACGGCGACGCGGAACATACCGTTGGGGCCGTAGATACCGGAGGCCATGATGGCCATGGTAAAGGTCGAAGCGGTCTTGTTGATAGGGCCACCCATATCGAAGGCGGTCATAACACCAATGACCAGGCCCAGGACAACGGCGGAGCCGCCCTGCAAGCTACCGAGCACGCTGGTGAGCCAATCCATCACAAAGCCAAGCGGCGTGGCCAGGATGTAGATGTAGGCCATACCCAGGACGAGAGAGGTCAGAATCGGGATGATCAAGATCGGCATGATGGTCTGAATGGTGTTGTTGACCTTCCAGGTCTTCATCCAGCGGACAAAGTAGCCGCAGATAACCGCCATGATCATGGCACCCAAGAAGCCGGTCGAAACGCTGTTGCCGCTCGGGGTGACGACGGCGTTGTTAACCAAGTAGCCCAGGACGAAGCCAGGGGCAAGCGCGGGCTTGCCGGCCATCGAGTAGGAGATGTATGCCGCAAGCACCGGAATCATCATAGAGATGCCGGCCATGCCGATGGTGTTAAGGCTCACCATCAACGGGTTGGTGACCTCCATGCCGCTAGCACCGGCAGTACCGGACGCCAACGAAAAGGCAAGGAACACGCCACCGATAACGACGATGGGGATAAAATAGGAAACGCCGGTATTGAACGCATTGAGCAGCGTCTTGCCAGGATCGGCAAAGATGGACTGCTTGGACGCCGGTGTCGGGGCCTGCGGGGCAGCGGAGACGGCCTTCTTCTCTGCCTTGGCCTCGGCCTTGGGCGCGTAAACTGCGCCACCCGTCGCCTTAATGGTCTCAACGGCCTGGTCGATAATCTTGACCGGATCGGCGATCACATCGGAAGTACCGACCTTGAGGAACTTGCCCTCGGCCATCTTCTGCTCAAAACGATCCTCGTTCTCGACACCCACGTCGACGGACTCGAGCACCAGGTCGGCGGAATCCACGTCTTCCTGCGTCAGCTCGTTCTCGATACCCAGACCACCCTGAGCCTCGACTTTGCACTCGATGCCACGGGCGGCGCATTCATCCTGAATCGCCTTCTGGGCCATATACGTGTGGGCGATACCCACGGTACAGGCGGCAACGCCTACGATCTTCATTGCTTCCCTCTTTTCATAGAGTTGCGTGCGCAAGACACCGTTTGCGGAGGCCTCCGGAGCATCCCCTGCCGTTTGGACTTGCTGTCTTTTCGACAAGACCAATATATGGTGCTGGCATTGATAAAACCAGCTCAATTCGGTAAACGCGCAGGTCAGGGCATTAGTTATGCGATTTAGTTATGCGTTTAACCAAAAATGAATCCTGCGATTTTACCCTCGATTTCAAAAGTCAAGAAGTATTTGATTTTCTCGGTAGACGGCAGATGCGCATGCCGGTCACAAATTTCGACCCCACCCGTATACCGCATTTGTTGCATACTCATATGAAAGGAAAAAGTCGCTCACCGAAGCGCATCCCTCACCAAGACTCAAAGTCATCATGTTGGAAAATGCTCATCTGTCGGAAGGAGTCGCTGTGGCAAAACAGCGCGTTACGATCGCAGACGTCGCTCGAGAGGCGGGAACCTCGACGGCAAGCGTCTCGTATTACCTCAACGACAAACGAGAAAAGCTTAGCGAGAAGACGCAGGCAAAGATTGCGCGCGTCATCAAGGAACTCGGATACGTTCCCAACGCCCAAGCGCAAACGCTCACCGGCAAGCAGACCCACGTCATCGCCATCATCATTTTGGATAACACCAACAAGTGGGCGGGCCTCGTCCTCAACGGCATGGAACAAGTCATGCTCCCCGCGGGCTACCAGACGGTCGTTTGCACCAGCAATTTCGACCCCGAGACCGAGCTCATATATGTCGACAAAATGCTCTCGCTGGGCGTCGATGGTTTTATCATCCAGCCCACGGCAAATTTCAAGGCCGTCCACGACCGCATCAAGCGCGCCGGCAAGCCCGTCGTCTTTTTTGACGCGGCCATCTACAGCCCAGGCACCAGCTGGATCAAAACCAACCTCTACGACGGCGTATACAATGCCACGCAGGCGCTTCTCGATGCCGGCTACGAGGACTTTTTCTCCATTGCCGCCAATATGACCGAAATGCGCACCCGCATGGAACGTTTTCAGGGATATGCCGAGGCATTGGCCGCGAATGGGCAGCTCTACAAAGCCATTCCCATCGATCACAACAAGCCGTCAATCAGCGAGCTCACCGAATACTTTAAATACAAGCTCAACCCCGCCAAGCGAACCCTTATCTTCGTGCAAAATCAGTGGGCACTCCCCCGTGTCTACAAGGCCCTCCAGCCCATGGCCCATCTACTTCCGAAGCAAATCGGCCTTTTGGGACTCAACTGCGAAGACTGGACCAACCTCACCACGCCGACCGTCTCCACGATCATCGAGCCCGTCGACCAGGAAGGTCGCGAAGCAGCCGAGATGCTGCTCGCCCTACTTGATGGCAGCAGCGAACCCGGTGAGCAGCGCATTCTCGAATGCAAACTCAATTGGCTCGGTTCCACCTCGATCTAGGCCATACGTCAAATATGAAGCAAATGAACCAGTAGCGTTTGTCCCAAATCTTAAGTATTTGTTCGACAGAACGGCCTCTGCCGGCTCCTGCTAGACTGGTAGATTCCCAACCGTCCATCCAGGAGCCGCAATGTCGCGCAAGTCCGCCTACAAGCAAGTACTTTCCATTGGCACCGCCGTGGTGCTGGGATTTGCGCTGTTCACAGGATCGATCGACGGAGCACCCAAGTTGTTGTCGCCGCAAAGCGATGAGCAGGCGACGGCTCTGGCGGAGAAGCAAAACGAGAATCCCAGCCGTACCGACGACGAGGCAGGCCTGGTTGCCCGGCTCGAATCGGGAACAGCGAGTTCCTCGGACTCCCAACACAGCCAGGACTCCGGCGATGGCTCCGAATCCGCCACGACCGGCACCGCTGACGATGTCTCTTCGAACGCCACCCCCATCGACGAGGTGGAAAACCCCGACCTCAACCGCGCCCGCGGTGTTTATCTCAGCAGCATTCCCGACTACGCCGGCAACCCCTACGTAGCCCTTCGCGCCGACAGCACGCACCCGCTGGGCACGCCGTCGTTCACGCTCGATGAATACGATCGTGCCACCGCAGAGGCCTGCTTTAAGAAATTCTCCAAGCTCGACATCCTTGGCCGCACCCGCAAGGCGCTCGCCTGCGTGGGCTCCGAATCGCTCGGTCAAGGCAAGCGCGGCGATATCTCGCGTATCCATCCTGCCGGTTGGCACCAGCAGCGCTACGACTTTATTCCGAGTCAGAGTCTCTACAACCGCTGTCACCTCATCGCCTGGTCACTCTGCGGCGAAAACGCCAACCGCAAGAATCTCCTCACCGGCACGCGCTATCTCAACGAGACGGGCATGCTGCCATTTGAAGAGCAGATCCTCGACTACATCCGCGACACGGGCAACCATGTGCTCTACCGCGTCACGCCCATGTACAACGAAGAGGAACTCGTCTGTCGCGGCGTGCGTCTTGAGGCGCAATCGGTTGAGGACCACGGTAAGACCCTGTGCTTCCACGTGTACTGCTACAACCTGCAGCCGCATGTGCAGATCGACTACGCCACCGGCCGCAATCAAGCCTCGGGGGACTAGGGCCGACCAAGCTGCCACAAAACCTAAAATGATCCGTTTTCCTCCGTCCCCAAGGGATCAAAAAGGGCCGCCCCGGATTACCCGGAGCGGCCCTTGCATCGGTATGCATGTTGCAGGCAAAACCGCACGTTACTTGGCGCGGCCCTCCTCATAGCGCTCGACCAGCTTGGCCTGAACGTCATAAGGAACCTGCTCATAGCCTGCGGGCTGCATGGTAAAGTCACCCGTGCCGCGCGTGATAGAGCGCAGGCGCGTCGAGTAATCCGTCAGCTCGGCCAGCGGCGCCTGGGCAATAACCACGGTATCGCCGCGATCATCGGTATCCATACCCGTCACGCGACCACGCGAGGCCGAGATGTCGCCCATCACGGCGCCGGCGTAGCTCTCGGGGATAGTCACCGTGATTTCCTCGATGGGCTCCAGCACCACCGGGTCGGCATCGGCGCATGCCTTGCGCAGGCCGATGCGAGCCGCCGCGCGAAACGCCATCTCGTTGGAGTCGACGCTGTGATACGAGCCGTCATACACAGCCACGCGAATGCCCGTAAGCGGGTAACCGGCAATGATGCCGTCCTTCATAGTCTCCTGGACGCCCTTGTCCACGGCGGGGATGAGCGAGCGCGGGATGCGGCCACCCACGACCTCGTCAACAAACTCATAACCATCGCTCGTGCCGTCGGGCCCAATGAGCGGCTCCACGCGCAGCCAGCAGTCGCCGTACTGGCCGGCGCCGCCGGTCTGCTTCTTGTGGCGACCCTGGGCGCTCGCCGTGCGGCGGATGGTCTCGCGATACGGAATGCGGATTGGAACGCTCTTTGCCGCAACCTTGGTGCGGTCCTCCAAACGGTTGAGCAGCACCGAAACCTGCGCCTCGCCCACCGCCGAGATGATGGTCTGCCCGGTCTCCTCGTCGCGGTCGATGCTCATGGTCGGATCGGCCTTGCAGGCTTTCTCGATAAACGTGTAGAGCTTCTCCTCGTCACCGCGGTTCTCGGCCTCGATGGCAATGCGGTACTGCGAGTTGGGGAACTTAAACGCCGCGGCCTCGACCTTGCCGGTAATCGAGAGCGTATCGCCCGTCTCGGCAGCCAGCTTAGGCGCCACGATGATGTCGCCGGCATAGGCGTGGCCGACCTCGGTCATGTCACGACCGCACATCACATACAGGTGAGCCAGACGCTCACCCTTGCGCGTACGTGCATTGATCAGCTCAAGGCCCGGCTCAAGCGTACCCGTCAGTACCTTGATAAAGCTGATGCGACCCTGCTGCGGGTCGGCCAGCGTCTTAAACACAAATGCCACCGGACGGTCATCGTCACTCGAAATCTTGAGCGAGTCACCGTCGATGAGCGGCATCTCGCCGTAGTCCGTTGGCGCCGGGAAGTACGTGGCGATGTCGTCCATCAGCGAGTTGACGCCCTGCTCCTTAATGCAATCGCCCGCAAAGACCGGCACAAAGATGCGCTCGGCGATCGCCTTCGACAGCAGGCCTTCAAGCTCCTCCTGCGTCAGCGTCTCCTCACCTTCCAAGTACTTCATCATCAGCTCGTCGTCGGCCTCGGCCACCAACTCGCACAGATGGTCATGGGCCTCCTCGGCCTGGGCACGATACTCCTCGGGAATCTCCGACTCAACGGCTTCGGTGCCGTTGCAATGGCGCGCCTTCATGCGCACCAGGTCGATGATGCCGTCAAAGTCCTCGCCCTCGCCCCAGCCCAGGGTCACGGCGCCCAAGCGTGTACCAAAGCGCTCCTGCAGCAGTTCCATGGTGGACGCAAAGCTGGCCTCGGGACGCGACAGGCGGTTTACGAACACCGCGCGCGCCAGGCGCAGATCCTCGGCGGCGTACCAAAGCTTAACCGTCGTCGGCTGCGGGCCGGCCTCGGCGTCGACCACGAACAGCGCCGTCTCGCAGACGCTCATCGCGGCAAAGGCGTCGCCGATAAAATCGGGGTAACACGGGGCATCGAGCACATTGATGCGCGCGCCCTTCCAGTCGATCGGTGCAATGGTCGTCGAGATGGAAAATGCACGCTTGACCTCTTCGGGGTCATAGTCGAGCGTGGGCTTGGTGCCGTCGTGGCCGCCCAGGCGGGCGGTCTTGCCAGAAAGGTGGAGCATGGCCTCGGCGAGTGAAGTCTTGCCCACCCCGCCTTGGCCTACGAGCACCACGTTCCTTACATTGCCGGTCTTGGGAGCACCCATGATGACCTCCTTGCAGGGCCGCGCGCATTGCGCGACGCCAACGGGGAGAGTTCGCGGTCGGTGCCATCCCGGGAGCAGCATGGTCGGCAGCCGAGCCGACTCACCCTCCAAATGTCCTATGCCACCACCCTACCCTCACGGGCGACCGTCCATGCACACCTTTCGGCACACGTATGAATACAGGCGGCGAGAGGAAGAGACAAGCTTGTGAGGCGATTATTGAACCCCGCCGATGCAAACAAAAAGCCGCCACAGACCGTAAGACCTGCGGCGGCTTCGCCTCAATTAATAGTTGAGCAAATACCTGAGCCTATCCCTCGATACGGCTCAAGAACTCACGGGTACGTTGCTCACGCGGGTGATTGATAACCTGCTCGGCCGGACCCTCCTCGACAATGCGGCCTCCGTCCATAAAGACCACGCGATCGGCAACATCGCGCGCAAACTGCATCGCGTGGGTCACGATCACCATCGTCATATTCTGCGCGGCAAGGTCTTTAATGACACGCAGCACCTCGGCCGTTAGCTCGGGATCGAGCGCCGAGGTCGGCTCGTCAAAGAACAAGATTTCCGGGTCGAGCGCCAAGGCGCGGGCAATACTCACGCGCTGTTGCTGACCGCCCGAAAGCTCACACGGAACCTTGTTCTCGTTGCCCACAAGCCCCATCTGAGCAATCAATTCATGCGCACGAGCTTCCGCCTGCTCGCGCGGGCGCTTAAGAACGCGGATCGGCGCATCGGTGATGTTTTTCATCACGGTATAGTGCGGGAACAGATTGTAGTTCTGAAACACCAGGCCAAATCGCGAGCGCGCCTGCCTGGGCACATCGCCCTTCGCATAGACCGCGCCCGAACCCGCATCCGTCGCAACGGCAAGGTCGCCAAACGAGAGCGAGCCTCCGTCGAGCGTCTCGAGCAGCGTGGCACACCGCAGCAGCGTGGACTTGCCGCCACCCGAAGGCCCGATAATCGCCACGACCTCTCCACGCTTTACCTCGAGCGAGATATCCTTGAGCACCTCATTGCCGCCAAACGCCTTGCGAGCGTTCGATATATTCATTACCGAATTAATCATGGTAGTAATCCAATTTTTTCTCGGCGGCGCCCAGCAGCATCTCGACAACGAAATTAAAGACCCAGTAAATCAGCGCCGCAATCGCAAACGGCACCATGCTCACCTGCGAGGCGACCAGCGCCTTGGCCGTCGAGAACATCTCACCCACGCCAATGGCAAACGCCAGCGACGTGTCCTTGACCAGCGTGATGATCTCGTTGCCCATCGCCGGCAGAATACGCTTGGCGACCTGCGGCATCACGATATACAGAAACGTCTGCACGCGCGAATAGCCCAGCACCTCGGCAGCCTCGTATTGACCGCGCGGAATGGACTGCAAGCCCGAGCGATAGATCTCGGCAAAGTAACCGGCGTAGTTGATGATGAACGCCACGACGCACGCCGTCCACTTGGAATCGGGCGTGAGCGAAATGCCAAACACGTAATACGGGGCAAAGTAGATGGCAAACATCTGCAGCATGAGCGGCGTGCCGCGCATGACCGAGATATAGATGCGCGCAATCCAGCGAAGCGGCGCGATTTTGCTCATGCGCATAAACGCCACGGGAATTCCCAGCGGAATCGACCCGAGCAGCGTCAACACAAACAGCTGCAAACTGACCAAGAACCCCTGGCCAAGCATCTGCATCATGACCTGAATAGACATTACTTGAGCACCCAATTATCGAAAGACAAACCATAGCTTGAATATTTATCGCAGAGGTCCTTGACCGTGCCGTCCTCGTAGAGCACCTTGAGCGACTCGGCTACAGCATCGGCCGACTTGGTGTCGCCCTTCTTAAAGCCAACGGCGTAGTGCTCGCTGGACAGCGGCTCATCAAGCTGCGTATAGGCATCGGGCTTGGCGGCAAGCTGATACTGGGCAATCGAAAGGTCGCACGCCACGGCATCGACCGCGCCGCTCTCGAGCTGCATAAAGGCCGTGTTGTACTCGCCGATCGTGTCGAGCGTGGCAAACGTCGCTGCCAGATCCTTCTGGTCACCCTCAAGCACGTCCTGCGCAGCGGAATCAGTCTGGGTAATCACAGTCTTGCCGGCAAGATCGTCCCAGCCCTTGATGCCCGCATCCTTCTTGACCACCAGCACCTGCTCGTTGAGCATGTACGGCTCGGAGAACGTGTAGTCGTCCTCACGGCCCTCCATGGTAAAGCCGTTCCAGATGCAGTTGATGGCGCCCGAGTTAAGCAGCGTATCCTTGGCGTCCCAGTCGATGGCCTCGTATTTGACCTCCCAGCCCTGCTTATCGGCAACAGCCTTGGCCAGATCGAGATCAAAGCCGGTGTACTCGCCATCGTCGCCCACAAAGCCGTACGGAGGATAGGACTTATCGAAGCCCACCACGAGCTTCTTGGACTCCGCAGCACCCTTCACATCCTTGGCCGCGGCAGAGCCAGCAGCGGAGCCCTTGCCGGCACCACCGCCGCAACCGACAAGACCAAGGCCAAGCACCGTGGCGAGCGAGCCGGCTAGACCAACAAACTGACGACGAGACATATCGGTGTTCATGGTATTCCCCCTTGATGGCACTTTAGTTAGATAAAGTGAGTCATGTAACGTTCAGAATCATACACTTTAGCGTGATAGAGCACAAGGGAGGGGTTGCCCGCTGGGCTCCGGGGCGGGGGTTAAGTTTCCTGCTCTACAGTCCTGCTCACGACGGAGGCCACATTAAGTGGCCTCCTGTTCGTGCGGAACTCGCGATAAACTTAACCCCCGCCCCGGAGCCCAGCGGGCAATCATCGTTGTACCTATCACTGATACCAATAAACCGCTTGCATATCGTCTGTTGGCTTGGCACGGTACAATGCTTGTAGCTTTAAATTAATAAATTAGTGGGGTTAATTCATGGCAGAATCTCGTGCGGAGCGTAAGGCTCGTCGTGCTTTGATCGAAGCAGCTGAGGGGTCGGAGGAGAAATCTTCTACGAAATCCAAGTCTTCTAAAGCTGCAAAAAGCAAATCGGCCAAGAGCAGGGCTAAGACCAAGCGTTCTGACTCTCGTCGAGGCGGAGACAAAGCGTCTCAGACTCGCTCCAAGCGTCCGCATAAAGATCCGGTTTCGTCTGCGCGTAAGGCTGTGGATCCCAAGTCTCCCTGTTCCATCATGAGAGCTTGTGGCGGATGCACGGCGCTCAATCGTCCTTATAAGAAGCAGTTGGCAGCCAAGCAGGCCGCCATGGAGGAGCTTTTTGCTACCCTTTGCGAGCGCGAGGGCATTAGCGTCGACCCCATTCGCGGTATGGGCGTCACCCTGGGCGACCCGGGCAAATATCCTGCGCCGCGCGGTTTTCGCCATAAGGCCGCCACTCCCTTTGCTCCCGGTAAGGAGGGTGCTGTCCGTTGCGGTTTCTTTGAGCGCGGCACGCACAAGATCGTTGCCGTACCCGAGTGTCCTGTCGAGGCACCGGGTGCCCGTCAGATTCTCAACGGCATCGCACGCGAAGCTGAGCGGCTGCATATTCCCGCCTTTAATGAGGACAAGCATCTTGGTTTGCTTCGCTATGCCGTCGTCCGCTGCGGTTGGCGTACCGACCAGGTCATGGTTACGCTCGTGACCGCTCAGCGCGACTTGCCGCATGCGCAGGAGTTCTTTGAGGCTGTCGCCGCACTCAATCCGCACATCGTCACCGTCGCCCAAAACATCAACGGACGTCCCGGCAACGCCATCCTCGGCGAGGAAACCCGCATTGTATATGGCGCCGAGTGCATGCGCGACCAGCTGCTCGGCTGCGAGTTCGATATCTCCCCCACCGCGTTCTACCAGACCAACCCGCAGCAGACCGAGCTGCTCTATCAGCTCGCGATTGACGGCATGGACCTGCAGCAGGGCGACGTACTCATGGATGCCTATTGCGGTAGTGGAACTATCGGCCTGTGCGCAGCCAAAGCCGCCCAGGACAAGGGCGTCGGTATTATGCTGCTTGGCGTGGAGCGCAACCACGCCGGCATTGCCGACGCACGTCGTAATGCCGAGCTCAACGGCCTCACCCGCAGCGCTTGGTTTATGGCCGACGATGCCACCGATTACATCCTGGATGCCGCCGATAACAACGAGCGGGTCGATGTCCTTTCCATCGATCCGCCGCGCGCCGGCTCTACCCCCGAGTTCCTCGAAGCTGCCTGCGCGCTTAAGCCGCGCCGCATCACCTATATCAGCTGCAACCCCGTGACTCAAGAGCGCGACCTGCATCAGCTCCTCGACGGAGGCTATCGCCTGCTCAAGATCACGCCCGTCGACATGTTCCCTCACACCGACCACACCGAAACCGTAGCGGTCCTCGAACGCCGCTAATCCACCGGCACAAGAAAGGGGGCGACCCGCCTGGGCCGCCCCCTTCGCTTGGTTTATAAACTCCGCTACATCCCATTGCGCAGATCGCACACGCCGGCTGCCGCCATCTCGCGCAGCAGCGTCTCGCGATCGCGCGTCACGATCAGATCCAACGGGAAGTGAATCTCGTCGAGCATCTTGCGAGCGTAATCGAGCTTACCAATTGCCATGCCAATGTGCGCATCGGTCGAAACGCCAATGCCCACGCCCAGCTCGGCGCAGCGCTCGGCGATCTTGCGGCATACGGCCCAATGCTCAGTGTCGACACCGTGTTCAAGACTATGGTTGTTGATCTCAATAATCTTGTGCTTGGCCTTAGCTGCCAACAGCACCTCGTCGATATCGAACGGCACGCCCGAACGCCCCGTGTGGCCCAGCATGAACACCTTGGGGTGCTCCAGGGCATTGATATACATCTCGGTCGTCTGGGCCAGCGTCGCGCCCTCAGCAATCTGCGGATTATGCACGCTTGCAACCAAATAATCCAAATTACGCGTAACCAAATCGAACAGTGAATGCTGACGGCTGTACGAATCGCCGGCGATATCGAGCGTGACAGGAGTGTCCTCGCCAAACAGGCTTCCGTCCAGCGAAACGATATCGGCCTCGGCACCACGCAGCACCAGCACGCCGCTCCAAATGCGCGGCCAGATATCCTGGTTGATAAAGAACTGGTAACTGCGCAGGTCATTGGGGCAAGCCGTAACCATAGAGCTCAAATGGTCGGCAGATCCGAGCACCTGCAGACCACGCTCTGCCGCCCAGTACACATTCTCCTCAATGGTCGAATATGCATGCGCAGAGAACATCGTATGGGTATGAATGTCACAAGAAAGCAGGTAGGGCATCAGGTCTCCTTATCTGGCACGGCCGTCGCTTATATTCATTGTACGCATAGCCTTCGATAGTCGTAAAACCACTCCATCCCAAAGACACAACGTCCATGACAACGGGGTCCGGCTTAACACCAAACCCCGTTTCACGTAAAACATTGTAGGCAGAGCGCTTTACTTTTAACGATACTCGTCCGCCAACTGTTTCCAAGCGGGTAGCGAATTGACAATCGTTTCGTAGCTCACGCAATAGCCCAGGCGGAACCAACCCGGCATACCAAAGCTGTCCGAGGGAACCGCAAGCAACTCATACTTCTTTGCGCGCTCGCAAAACGCATTCGCATCGGACTCCAACGCTTTCACCCATAGGTAGAACGCGCCATCCGGCTCAACATAGGTGTAGCCATACTCCGCTAGTGCGTCGGTAAGCGCGGTGCGGTTACGTGCATAGGCCTCAACGTCACTCGGCTCATCGATGCAGTCGATAATTACGCGCTGAAAGAGCGCCGGCGCGCACACGAAGCCCAGCGTACGGGCAGCACCCGCAACAGCCGGCATCAGACGGGCAGCCTGCGGATTGGTGTTGGGAACCAAGATCCAACCAACGCGCTCACCAGGCAGCGACAGCGACTTGGAATACGAGTAGCACACGATGGTGTGCTCGTAGATCGAGGGCACCCAAGGCACCTCGGCACCGTACACGATCTCGCGGTACGGCTCATCCGAGATGAGCATAATCGGATTCTCGGAATCGCGCTGAGCGTTGGCCTCGCGCAGAACATTGGCCAGTCGCGTCAACGTGTCGCATGTATATACGGCACCGGTCGGATTGTTGGGAGAGTCGATGATGACGGCCGCCGTCTTATCGCTGATCGCCTTGAGCACGTTGTCCACGCTCAGCTGGAACGTATCTTCATCGGCGAGCGCCTCAACACACGTACAGCCGGCCTTCTCAATCCAAACGCGATACTCCGGAAAGTACGGGGCGATAACAATAACCTCGTCGCCCGGATTCGTAACGGCGTTGAGCGCGCAGGTGAGCGAAGCCGCGGCACCCACCGTCATAAAGACGTCTTTGCCCTCATAGCTCGTGCCAAAGCGGCGGTTGAGCGATTCGGCGACGGCTGCTCGACATTGCGGCAGGCCCGGAGCGGGGGTGTAGCCGTGCAACTGGTCACTCGGCAGCTCCAGGGCCTTCTTAATCGACTCAGCCACAGCAGCGGGCGCCGGAACGCTCGGATTGCCCAGCGAAAAATCGAATAC